>NZ_JAEKFF010000008.1:0-1000758 GCF_016650715.1 Pseudomonas sp. TH39(2020)
ACCGAACCTGCATGAACTGGCATTGCCCCGGCACAAGGCGATTCTTACGGCGATCGAGAACCGAGATGCGCTGGGTGCGCGACATGCGACATTGGTGCAGTTGGATGATGCGCGTAGTGCGTTGAATGCAGTGCTCGGCACTGATCCCTCATAAACAACGACATTGGATTTGGTGTGGAATTTGAGATGTAAAAAAGCCGCAACCATGGTTGCGGCTTTGTTGTTTCAGCGACCGGTCAGTGAGCAAACAGCGAGTTGCCCTTCTGCCCCGCCAGTTTCTCCGGTTTGATCAGGAACCGCGCCAACGCCGGCAACAGCCACAGTGCACCAAACATGTTCCAGAGCAGCATGAAAGTCAGCATCAGGCCCATGTCGGCCTGGAACTTGATGGCCGAGAAGATCCAGGTGCACACGCCGATCGCCAGGCACAGGCCGGTGAACAGTACGGCTTTACCGGTGGACTTCAGCGTCTGGTAGTACGCCTCTTGCAACGGCAGACCCGCACGGAGGAAGCTTTCCAGGCGGCTGTAGATGTAGATGCCGTAGTCCACGCCAATCCCCACCCCGAGCGCCACAACCGGCAGGGTTGCGACTTTCACGCCGATGCCCATGAAGGCCATCAGGGCGTTACCGAGCACCGAAGTCAATACCAGCGGCAGCACGATGCACAACGTCGCCGCCCATGAACGGAAGGTGATCATGCACATGGTCGCCACGCAGAGGTACACCAGGATCAGGATGGTCAGCTCGGATTCCTTGATCACCTCGTTGGTGGCGGCCTCGATCCCGGCGTTACCGGCGGCAAGGATGAATTCCAGGCCTTCCTTGTTGTTCTCCTTGGCGAAGTCTTGCACCGCATGCACGGCGCGATCCAGCGTGGCGGCCTTGTGATCGTTGAGGAACACCAGCACCGGCGCCAGGGAGCAACTGTTGTTGTACAGACCATCAGCCCGAGCGATCGAGTTGTTCAGCACATCCGGGTTACGCGACAAGGTTTCCCATTTCAGGTTGCCTTCGTTCATGCCCTTGATCATCTGCTTGGACACGGTCACCAGCGAGATCGCCGACTGCACGCCCTCGGTGTTCTGCATCTTCCACATCAGCTCGTCGATCGGCGCCATGGCTTCGTAGCGCGAGCAGCCTTCGGACTTGGTCTTGACCATCACCACCAACACGTCGGAACTGGTGGAGTAATTGCTGATGATGAAGTTGTTGTCCTTGTTGTAGCGCGAGTCCGGACGCAGTTCCGGAGCGCCCTGATCCAGGTCACCGATTTTCAGGTTCTGGCTGTACCAGAGGCCACCGCTGAAGGCCAACAAGGCCAAAACAATCGACACCGGCGCCACTTTCGGACTGGCAAAATTCGACAGCAAACGCCAGAACGGGTGTTCGCGGTGCGCGTCTTTCTTGCTGCGTTCGACCGCGCGTTTGCTGATGCCGACGTAGGAAATCGCCACCGGCAGCAGGATCAGGTTGGTGAACACAATGACCGCCACGCCGATAGACGCGCCGATGGCCAGTTCACGAATTACGCCGATGTCGATGATCAGCAGCGTGATGAAACCCACCGCATCCGCGAGGATCGCAATCATCCCCGGCAGGAACAGCTGACGGAACGTGCGCCGCGCCGCGGTCAAGGCGTTGTCTGCCTCGCTGGACTGCAAGGCAATACCGTTGATTTTCTGCACACCGTGGGAAATACCGATGGCGAAGATCAGGAACGGCACCAGCATCGAGTAGGGATCGAGCCCGAAACCAAAGAAGTGCATCAAACCGAGTTGCCAGACCACCGCCACCAACGTGGTGCTCAACACCGCCACGGTGCTACGCATGCAGTTGGTGAACCAGTAGAGCAGGATCAATGTGATGATGAAGGCGACGCCGAAGAACATCACCACCATGACCAGCCCATCGATCAGGTCGCCGACTTTCTTGGCGAAACCGACGATGTGGATCTGAACGTTAGGGTTCTGGGCTTCGAATTTATTGCGGATCTTGTCTTCGAGTTCGTGAGAGAACTTGCGATAGTCCAGCGCCAGCAACTTGCCTTGGTCCTGCGGGTCCGGGTAGGACTCCAGCAGCGGGATATCGACAATGCTCGACTTGAAGTCGTTGGCCACCAGACGCCCGACCTGACCGGACTTGAGCACGTTGTTGCGCAACAGGTCGAGGCTTTGCTGGGAGCCGTTGTAGCTCTGCGGAATCACTTCACCACCGGCGAAGCCCTCCTCTGTCACTTCGGTCCAGCGTACGCTCGGGCTCCACAGCGACTTGAGACCGGAACGGTCAACACCGGAAATGTAGAACACCTCGTCATTGATCTGACGCAGAGTCTCCATGTACTCCTTGGAGAAGATGTCGCCATCAGTGGCTTCCACCGAGATGCGCACCGTGTTGCCCAGGTTCGCCAGATCGTTGCGATGCTCCATCATCTTTTGAATGAACGGATGCTCGAGCGGGATCATTTTCTCGAAACTGGTGGACGGCCGGATCAGCGTCGCTTGCCAGAACAGGAAAATACTGACCAGCAGGCAGATGACGATCACTGCCGGGCGGTTGTTGAAAATCAGGCGTTCGAGAAACGTCGCCTTGTCATGATGATGAGTGCTCAAGGATGTCATAGACCCGCCTTCTTATTATTTGCCCGGCTCATTTGGACGACCCATTTTTTTCATTCTCTGCGCCGGTTGGCGAAGTGACGCGAACGCCACCCTGTCCTGCCAGAATCAGATTGCCGTTGCCCGCTGCGGTGACTGCCGAAACGGAAATGCGATCCGGACGGTTGAACACGCTGAAGGTTTCGCCGTTGTCGTTGCTGCGGATCACGGAGCCGCCGTTGCCGACGATCACGATGGAACCGTCGTCGAGCAGCGTCGCGCCGGACAGACCGAACTCCAGCGCACCGCGAGTGGCCTGGAGCTCAACCGGCTCCCAGGTCGTACCGAAATCGGTGGAGCGAAACAGATTGCCCCGCAGCCCGTAGGCCAGCAGCGTATTGGCTTGAGCGGTGCCGATCACGCCAAACAGTGAGCCCTCATAGGGACCTTCAAGCTTCTCCCAGGTCTGGCCCCAGTCGGCGGAGCGGAACATGCTGCCCTGCTCACCAACGATGAACAGACCGGAGTCCTTGACCGCGGCGATGCCGTTGAGGTGGTACTGGTCTTCGTTGTCGAGGCGATCGCTGACATCTTCCCAGTTCTTGCCGCCGTCGGTGGTGGCCAGTAACGCGCCGTAAGCGCCTACGGCAAAGCCGCTATTAACGTCCTGGAACCAGACGTCGAGCAGCGGCGATTCGCGTTTCAGATCTTCGAATTGCTTGGTCCAGGTGACGCCGCCGTCCTCGCTCGCGAGGATCTGCGCATCATGGCCGACGGCCCAACCGTGCTTGTCGTCGACGAAAAACACCGACGTCAGCAGTTGCCGGGTCGGCACCTTGGCTTGGGTCCAGATCGTGCCCTGGTCATCTGAATACAAAATGTGCCCGCGATCCCCGACCGCCACCAGACGCTTGCCGGCATGCACGACGTCGAGCATCAGGCTCTTGCTGGCTTTGGCAGATTCAACGGAATAGACAATGTCGGATGCTGGCGCAGCAGCGGCCAGCACAGGTGCCGACAGCACGGCACAGCCCAACAGCGAGAGCGCTGTAGCCAGCAACGCGAATTTGCGTAGTGCCGGCGGGCGGCAGATACCCACACCCATGACAGGCTCACTCATAGACCTTCCCCCATTATTATTGTTAGGTCGTTCAACCTTTCAGGGCGCCGTAAGGGCTGCTCTTTGGGATTGTCTTTTCTGGAGCATAGTCCTGAAATACGCAATCTAGAGCCCCTTCGGAAGCTGGCTTATCCTATCGGGGTTTGGAAAGGTCTGACAATCGACGCCACGTTATGTTTTGTTAACCTGGGGGGTATGGGTGGGTGCTGAATGATTCGGTATCAGGTGGGATGATTGGGTTTTGGGTTTGGTGTACATATCCGTTGCTGCGGTAACGGCCGCTTAGGGTTTCGCCCTTACGGCGACTCACTTTTCCAGACGCCGAAAAGTAAGCAAATGTATGGTCAGCCCATCTTCTGCCACCCAGCACTGATGAGCGGTAAATCGAGCTTGCGCTAATGTATCCGGGCTCAGTGTGAGCACGGATAGCGCTCGGCCCTTGATGAGTAGTCGCTCCTGCCTGTCCTTTAAAAAGGCTTCAGCCTCCAAAGCTCTTTTGCTTCTCAGGTTTTCAGCCAGGATGTCTGCCGTTTATCGTCATCAGCTACTAACGTCGCAAAAGCCGGTGGTAAAGCGTACGGGTCAAGCCTGGAGATGTGAGCTGTAGGTGCCGCCCTTGGTTAACAATGCCCAGACGATTCTGGCCAGTTTGTTTGCCAGGGCGCAGGCCACTTTGTTCAGAGGCTTGCGGGCGAGCAAGTTTTTGGCCCACATACCGAGGGCGTCGGTTCGGTGATCGACTCGACACAACACGGCGTGAGCGCCCTGTACAAGCAGGCTTCTCAGGTATTTATCACCCCGTTTGCTGATGCCGAGCAGAACAGTTTCGTCGCCTGTTGAATACTGTCGCGGCACCAACCCCAACGAGGCGGCGAAGTCGCGGGACGATTTGAAAACCGAAGCGTCGCCGACATCGGCCACCAGCGCGCTAGCGATGAGGGGGCCGATGCCGGGGATGCTTTGCAGGCGTTGGCCGGCGTCGTTTTGGACGAGGTTTTGCTTGATCTCGACATCAAGTTTTTTGATCTCGCAGGTCAGCTGCCGAATGTCTCCAAGCATGCGTTCAATGGCATTTATCAAGCGAATGGGCAGTTCACGGCTTTGCATCAAGCCCGAGACCCGATCAAGGGCGGCGTATCCGGCCGGAAAGATGACGCCGAACTCCAGCAGAAACCCATGCACCTGATTGATGACCGCAGTGCGTCGACTGACCAAGGATTTGCGCAATCGGTGCTCCGTGCACAACACCTGCTGTTCTACGGTTTTGACTTGGACTGAGCGAGTTCTAGGACGCGAGGCCGCTTCACAAATGGCCTCGGCATCAATGAAGTCGTTTTTGTTGCCGGTGACATAGGCCTTCACATGTTGCGGTGCAATCAACTGCACTTGATGGCCTTGCTCCTTGATTTTCCGGGCAAGCCACTGCGATCCGCCGCAGGACTCCATGGCAATTTTGCAGGTCGGAATCTGCGCCAGATAGGGGAGCAACTGGTTGCGGTTAAGCTTCTTGCGCAGCACCTGATGGCCTCTGGCGTCCTGGCCATGCAGGTGGAAAGTGTTCTTGCCAATGTCGATACCCAGAAGCGTCACGGTGTTCATGAGAGATCCTCCTTCGGTAAAGAGAGAACCTCGGCAAGTTTAGACTCGCCGAGGTTCTCACCGGGCTGACCATCTCATTAAGGCTTCGCCCCGGCGTACGGCACTTCGCTAAAGCTCAGTGTTCCCTCGCTCCGGTGTCCATCAGGGGGCATCGCCTACGGTCTGCTTCGCGACGACCTCCTCTCGATGTGTGCGGCTTCGCCGCACGGCGCTACGCGCCTAACCCCCTGATGAACACCTCCACTCGGCCTGCCGAAGGGGCGAAAGATCAAGATCAAGATCAACGTCAAAAGCCAACGGCAACGGCAACGGCAACGGCAACGGCAACGGCAACGGCAACGGCAACGGCAACGGCAACGGCAAGATCAACAGCTTCGCGAGCAAGCTCGCTCCCACAGGGATTGGATGTTTGGCAGTAAGAGATTGGTCGGCTGTCAGGCCGCCTTCGCGAGCAAGCCCGCCCCCACAGGGGATTGGTGTTCGCTTTTCGCTTCTCACCACTCAACAGGCCGAGCGTTAGCTCGCCTGCAGCTCTTGATCTTGCTTTGCCCGCCCCTTCGGGAGGCTGAGTGGAGGTGTTCATCTGGGGGGCAGGCGCGCAGCGCCGTTCGACGAAGTCGAACACATCGAGAGGAGGTTGAAGCGAAGCCAACCGGAGGCGATGCCCCCAGATGAATGCCGGAACGAAGGAACGCCGAGCCTAAGCGAGGGGCCGGACGCTCGGGGCGAGCCTTTTTTTGCTTACTTTTTTTTGGCGTTTGAAAAAAAAGTGAGTCGCCGTAAGGGCGAAACCCTAAGTGGCCGTTACCGCAGAAATGGATATGTACACCATCAAAATCCCGGTCGGCTCTAAGGCCGCCATCGCGAGCAAGCTCAGCTCCTACAGGGTTCAGGTGAACCACTGTAGGAGCGAACCCAAAGTCAGGCCAGACTTTTGCTGACCACCTCGAACACATCGCTCGACAGCTGACCCGAAGCGCGAATCCGCTCCAGTTCACCTTTCATCAACGCCTGACGCGCATCGTCATACTTGCGCCAGCGAGTCAGCGGTGCCAACTGCCGAGAAGCGATCTGCGGGTTGAACCCGTTCAGCTCGATCACCAGATCCGCGAGGAACCGATACCCCGAACCATCGGCCGCATGGAAATTAATCAGGTTCTGCCCGGCAAACGCCCCGACCAGTGCGCGAACCTTGTTCGGGTTCTTGATGTTGAATGCCGGATGCTGCATCAACGCCTTGACCCGCTCCAGGCCACCGGGCAACACGCTGCCCGCCTGGACGCTGAACCACTGATCCATGACCAGAGGGTTGTCCATGAAATGCTCGGCAAAACTGGCCAGGGCCTTGGCTTTTTCGTCTTCGAACGACGAATTGACCAGTACCGCCAGTGCCGTCAGGCGCTCGGTCATGTTGTCGCTGGTTTCGAACTGCTCAAGCGTCGCCGCCAACACTTGCGGTTTACCGCTGAGCATCAGGTACGACAGCGCAATGTTCTGCAATGCACGACGAGCGAAGTGCTCGGCCTCGGCGACATACGGGGTTTTCTTCGACAAGTCGCGATTGGCCTGATAACGCAGCCACAACGCTTCGAACAAACCTTCTGCCAATTGTTTACGAGCAAACTCGCGAGCGATGTGAATGGCGTCGACGTCAGCCACTTCGCTGATCTCGGTCAGGTACGCCTCGCCCGGCAGCGAGAGCATTTCCGCGACCATCGCCTGATCCAGCGTCTCGTCCGACAACACGGTGCGCAAGGCAGATACCAGACGCTGATCCAGCACCAGTTTCTCGCCCTTTTGCTGCTGAGCAATCAGCTCTTGCAGCACCTGAACCGACAATTGCTGACCCGCATCCCAGCGGTTGAAACCGTCGCTGTCGTGCTGCATCAGGAACATCAGCTGGTCGCGGTTGTACGGGAAGCTCAGTTTCACCGGCGCCGAGAAGCCACGCAGCAACGAAGGCAATGGCTGTTCCGCGATGTCGATGAAGGTGAATGTCTGCTCGGCTTCGGTCACCGAAATGACCCGTGAGGTGCCCTGAGCACTGGCTTCACCGGAAAGACGCAACGCGATGGCCGCGCCTTTGGAGTCCAGCAGGCCCAATTCGACCGGGATCACAAACGGCAACTTCTCAACCTTGTCCGGGGTTGCCGGGCAGCTTTGACGGAACGTCAGGCTGTAGGTTTTCGCCGCCGCGTCGTAGGACTCGCTGACCGCCAAACGCGGTGTGCCGGCCTGGCTGTACCAGCGCTTGAACTGGGTCAGGTCGACGCCGTTGGCATCTTCCATGGCCTTGATAAAGTCGTCGCACGTCACGGCCTGGCCGTCATGGCGTTCGAAGTACAGGTCGCTGCCTTTGCGGAAGCCTTCGGCGCCGAGCAAGGTGTGAATCATTCCGACCACTTCCGAACCCTTTTCGTACACGGTCAGGGTGTAGAAATTGGAAATCTCGATGAAGCTGTCCGGGCGCACGGCGTGAGCCATGGGACCGGCGTCTTCGGCGAACTGGTGGGTGCGCAGGTACGCCACGTCCTGGATACGCTTGACCGTGGCCGAATTCATGTCGGCGGAGAAGCCCGAATCACGGAACACGGTGAAGCCTTCCTTCAGCGACAACTGAAACCAGTCGCGGCAAGTCACGCGGTTGCCCGACCAGTTGTGGAAGTACTCGTGGGCAACAATCGCTTCGACCCGCTGGTGCGCGGCGTCGGTCGCGGTTTCAGCGCGGGCCAGCACGGCGCTGGAGTTGAAGATGTTGAGCCCCTTGTTCTCCATGGCGCCCATGTTGAAGTCGTTGACCGCGACGATCATGAAGATGTCCAGGTCGTACTCGCGACCGTACACCTCTTCGTCCCAGCGCATGGATTTCTTCAGGCTGTTCATGGCGTGCTGGCACTTGTCGATGTTTTCCGGCTCGACATAAATGCGCAGTGCCACGGAGCGATCGGTCATGGTGGTGAAGGTGTCTTCGACGCACCACAAATCACCGGCCACCAGCGCGAACAGGTAGGCAGGTTTCTTGAACGGATCTTCCCAGGTCGCCCAGTGCCGGCCGTCTTCGCCGGGACCTGAGGCAATCGGGTTGCCGTTGGACAGCAACACAGGATAGCTGTGCTGTTCGGCAACTACCGTTGTGGTGAAGGTACTCATCACGTCCGGACGGTCGAGGTAATAGGTGATCTTGCGAAAACCTTCGGCCTCGCACTGGGTGCAGAACATCGTGCCGGATTTGTACAGGCCTTCCAGCGCAGTGTTGGTTTCCGGATGGATCCTGACGCTGGTGTCGACCGTGAAAGTGGTGCTGGTCGGGTGCAGGGTCAGGTGATTCTCGGTCAACTGGTAGTCGGCTTCACTCAGTTCGCGGTCGGCCAACGTCACCGACAGCAGGTCGAGTTGCTGACCGTCCAGCACCAGCGGCGGCAGGCCCGGGCCACGCTCAGGATTGCGGCGCATCACCAGTTGCGCATGGACCAGGCTGTGGTCCTCGTACAACTCGAAGGTCAGGTGCGTCTCGTCGATCAGGTACTCGGGCGCCTGATAGTCCTTCAGGTAGATCATCTTCGGTTGTTCGGTGCGCATGCTGGAGTCCTTACTGATGCACGGCGAGCTGGTAGGCCGTGTATTTACGAATATTGATTACGCCGGTGTCGAAAATCAGGTACTGGCCCTTGATTCCCAACAGCGTGCCTTCGGCGATCGGATTCTTGTCCAGGTTGAAGCTGACGATCTTGGCCGGGTATTGCTCGACCGGATAGCGGATTTCGAGCGTTTCTACATCGGCAATAGTCTGGATCGCCTGTAGGCCGAATCGTTCCTGCAAAACTTGCAAACCTTCGGCGCAGCTGTCGAACAGCTGATCACGAACCTGCGCCAGGTCGACCGACACCGCGTCGCCCTTGAGTAAAGCACGCCAGTTGGTCTTGTCTGCCACCTGACTGCGAAACAGGTCTTCGACGAAGCCCGACTGCTGACGGGTCGAAACCCGCATGATCGGCAAGGCCTGACGGGCGCCCTGATCGATCCAGCGGGTCGGCAGCTGAGTGGCGCGGGTAATCCCGACCTTCACCCCCGAAGAGTTGGACAGATACACAATGTGATCCGTCATGCAGAACTTCTCGCCCCACTCCGGCTCACGGCAGGTGCCAGCGTCATAGTGGCAACGCTCCGGGCTCATGATGCAGATGTCGCATTGGGCCAGTTTGGTCATGCACGGGTAGCAGTAACCCTGACTGAAACTGGTTTTGGTCTTGCGTCCGCAATGGGTGCAATGAATCGCCCCCAGGTATTCCAGGCGCACCGTGGTCCCGATCAATGGATTGACCGGCACCTCGACGTCGTCCAGACGAAACGCGTACTGCACGTTCGGCCCGTCAAGGCGAGCCGACATTTTGCTGATTGCACCGCGGCCAATCTCGATCAATGGACGGCATCCGATTTGAACAGGATATTCGGCACTTCGATCGACTTGGAGCCGCACTCCTGCACGCCCATATAACCGGTGCGCTGGTCTTCGGGCAGGTTCTGGATTTCCCAGGCGATCATCGCTTGCAGCGACAGTTCGCGTTGTTCGGCGGTGAGTTTGCCACCGTCGGACCATTTACCGATTTCCACCGCCAGTTTCAGGCTCTGGTAGATATCAGGGGTGATGTTGTTGATCATTTCGTTAAAAGAGGACATCAAGGGCTCCGCGCTCTTTAATACATAACTGTTTTAGGCGGCCAGTTTACGGCGGTTGTACAAACCACCCAACAAGCCGGTCAAGCATCCGACGAGCAACCCGCCGACGTGGGCCGCATTGGCAATTTCACCGAAGCCGATCATCGAGACCAGCCCGGACAGGCACAGCAATAGCCACACCAGCATCATCACCAGCACGCCGCGCGGCAGGCGATAAGCATGGTTCGGCGACAATAGCTGGAAAATCCAGCAATGCCCGAGCAGGCCGTAGAGCACGCCGGACAACCCGCCAAACAGGGTCGGGCCACTGAAATAATACTGGGCGTAGTTGGACACCAGACTGAAGAGCAAGGTCAGGCCGATCAGGTTGATGCTGCCCTGGCGCGACTCGATGCGTCGCCCCAGTTCCCAATACCACATGCCGTTCATCGCCAGGTGCAGGATGCCGAAGTGGATCAGCATCGGTGTCACCAGACGCCACCATTGCCCCGCCGCCAAGCTGTCGGCCAAAGGCACGAAATGGATGTACTCGCCGACAACGCGAAAATCAAGGAAGGTCAGCCAGCGCATCGTGTCGAGGTTTTCGCCCAGCAGCGTCACGGCGCCGACAAGCAGGCTCAGCAGCAACACGAACGCTGTCGCCTTGGCGTGGCGCAGTTGCTCGACGAAACTTGGGCGCTTTATGGTTTTCGCCACCGGAATGTCCAGCTTTTGATCGGGATCACCGGCCGGGAAGCGTTCGTACAACGAGCGCACGTCTTCACTGATGTTGGCCGGCACCCAAAGCACTTGCTCGCCCGCCTCTTCGCTGACCCGATGCGGCACCTGCATGCGCTGCAACAGTTTGACGAACCCGCTCAAGTCCACCGCCAGCGGCAGCCGTAAAACAGCAACGGCACTCATCGCAGCACCTCCGGCCGCTCGACATCGACCCAGACAAATTTGTGCGGGTCGAGACGGGTTTCCTGGTCCAGACGGTAGGCGACCAGTTTGCCGTAGAGCACCGCGCTGTAATCCAGACAGGCCAGGTTCGGCCGGATCGGCACCGGTTTGCCGCTGCGCCAGTAATGGCCCACGAACAACAATGGCTCATCGACGCCATAGCGCAGCAAGGTGTTTTTTTCAGTGGACGACAGCGGCGTCCGGGCCACAGGTTCGGGCAAGGCGTCGGGCTGGAACACGATGTCTCCATAGGTTTGCGGGTCGTCTTCCCAGAATTTGGTGCGGAAGAACGAACGCGTCAGGCCATCGCCACTGGTCATTGTCAGGCCATGAGGCAAGCGCATGTCAGTGCCGCGCAGCAGGCGGTCGAACACGGTGCAGGCGAAACTGCCCGGTACGGCCGAGGCCTGGAGGAAATGTTCATCGACGCAACCGTTGGGGAATAGCGCGCGCAATGGTTCGATCAGGCCCGCATCCCAGCAGGCATGCACCACGCGGAAACGCCCGGCATCGACGAACAATGGCATCTCATAGAACCATTGCAGGAAGTCATGCCAGTCAGCCGGATGGTCTTCGAATTGGGTCAGGGTTTCGTTCAGCAAACGGGCATGGCGCGGGGTGTGTTCACGCACAAACTGCTTGCCGCTGCCCGGAGGCGCCGGCGTGCTCCAGCCGAGGGCGTTGAATTCATGGTTGCCCATGATGCACAGCGCCTGACCGGCTTCGACCATGTCGTGAACGATGTGCAGCGCTTCGCGAATCCGCGGACCGCGGTCGATGATGTCGCCGACGAACACCGCCATGCGCGACGGATGCCGCCAGACGCCACCGTGTTTTTGATAACCGAGCCGGTCGAGCAAGTGCTCAAGGGTCAGAGCGCAACCGTGCACGTCACCGATCAGGTCGTAGCTTCGCGCGGGATCGAGCATCAGTCGCCTCCACCACCCAACTTGCTGCCCCAGCCGAGTTTGGTCCGGCAGACTTCATAGTAGTTGTGGTCTAGTGGGTGAATCAGCCGCAACTTCTGGGCCTTCTTGCTGATGGTGATGGTGTCACCCGGCGCGCAGGTGAAATGGTTCTGCCCGTCACAGGAGACTTGCGGGTAAATCTGCATATCTTTGGACACGACGATTTTCAGCTCACTGTTGCCATCGACCACAATCGGCCTGCCCGACAAGGTATGGGGGTACATCGGCACAATCACAATAGCGTCGAGCTTGGGATGCATGATCGGCCCGCCCGCCGACAGCGCGTAGGCGGTCGAACCGGTGGGCGTGGCGACGATCAGGCCGTCGGCCTTCTGGCTGCAGACGAACTGGCCGTCAATGTACAACTCGAACTCGATCATCCGCGTCGACTTGCCGGGGTGCAGCACCACGTCGTTCAGCGCGTCGCCCTGACCGATGGCCTCGGCGTGGCGGCGGACTTCGGCTTGCAGCAGGAAGCGGTTTTCCACCAGATAGTGGCCGTCGAGCACTTCGGCGACTTTGACTTCCAGCTCATCGGGGCGAATATCGGTCAGGAAACCCAGGCTGCCACGGTTGATGCCGAGCACCGGAATATTGTGCTTGGCCAAAGCACGTGCAGCACCGAGCAAGCTGCCGTCACCGCCGACCACAATCACCATGTCACATACTTCGCCGAGCATCTTGCGCGACGAGGTTTGCAGGCCATGACCCGGCAACACTTCGGCGATGGTGTCTTCGAGGATCACGTGCAGGTGACGATCGAGCAGAAACCGTTTAAGTCGGCGAACGGTATCCAGCACCTGCGAACTGCCCAGGCGACCGATGATGCCGATATTACGAAATTGCTCCATGGGGCCCCTAAGGTCTACGGCGGCGAAAAACACGATTATGGGCGAAAGCGCAGGATAGACAAAATCCTTTCAGCCACAACGGTGTACTCACGATTGAGGCTATGCTCGCAAGATGATCCTATTTCCCGATTTGCTGCAGTTACCCCACCAGTTGCGCCACCCCGAAGTGCGCGACCTGGCTTGGGTCATCCTCGCGCCGCCGATGCTTGGCGTCACGACGTGGCCGCAGCGTCACCCGCTGACCGGGAGTGACTGGGTGCAGGCGCCAGAGCGGCTGGAACGGTGGCTGCGGCAACTCGATCACGACAGTTATGACTTGCTGCACTGGCTGGCGCAGGCCCGAACCCGGCGATTGGGCTTGTACTACGAACGCCTCTGGCAATACGCCGTGCGGCACGCGCCGGGTATCGAGCTGATTGCCGCCAACATGCCGATCCGCCGCGAAGGCCACACGCTGGGCGAGCTGGACATGCTGCTGCGCGACAGTGACGGGGTGCATCATCTGGAACTGGCGATCAAACTTTACCTTGGCCCGCAAAATGGCGACGGACACGACACGGCGCAGTGGCTCGGCCCCGGTTGCCATGATCGGCTGGACCGCAAACTGGCCCATCTGACTCAGCATCAATTGCCGATTTCGGCGCGCCCGGAGAGCCGCGAAGTATTGGCGGCGCTGGATATCCAGCAGTTCAGTGCGCATTTGTGGCTGGGCGGTTATTTGCTGTATCCGTGGCCGGGACCGGCCGAGCCACCGAATGGTGCACATCCCCAACATTTACGCGGTAGCTGGCTGCACCAGAAGGACTGGGCAGACTTTGTCGTACAGCGCCCGTTCGGTCGCTGGCAACCCCTGCCCCGCCATGCCTGGCTGGCGCCGGCGCACTATCCGGAGGAGCAGACCTGGAGCACTGAACAGCTGAATGCCTGGCTCAGCGACCTTGAGCCACTGGCCCCGGCGCAGTTACTGGTGCGACTCACAGAAAACGCCCAGGGCGATTGGGAAGAAGCCGAGCGGCTGTTTCTGGTGGCCGATCTTTGGCCGAACGTTCCTGGCAGTGGCTGAGATTTGTGGTGACTGCAATGGCCTCTTCGCGAGCAGGCTCGCTCCCACATTTGATCTCCTTGTGCCGAAGATCCCTGTGGGAGCGAGCCTGCTCGCGAAAGGGCCAACTCGGTTCAGATGGATAACCGCAAAGCCAGCGCCGCCAATGTCACCAACAATACCGGCACCGTCAGCACAATCCCGACCTTGAAGTAATACCCCCAGCCGATCCGGATACTCTTGCGCTCCAGCACATGCAACCACAGCAACGTCGCCAAACTGCCGATCGGCGTAATCTTCGGCCCCAGGTCGCTGCCGATGACGTTGGCGTAGATCATCGCCTCCTTAACCACCCCGGTCGCCTGGCTGGCATCGATCGACAGCAAACCGATCAGCACCGTCGGCAGATTGTTCATCATCGACGACAGCAGCGCCGTCAGCACGCCCGTGCCCATGGCCGCACCCCACACGCCGTAACCGGCAAAACCATCCAGCCATCCGGCCAGATACCCCGTGAGCCCCGCATTGCGCAGCCCATACACCACCAGGTACATGCCCAGCGAGAAAATCACGATATGCCAGGGCGCTTCTTTGATGACTTTGCGGGTGGAAATCTTGTGACCACGGGCGGCAATGGCCAGCAGCAGCGCCGCGCACACCGCAGAAATGGCGCTGATCGGTATCCCCAGCGGTTCCAGAGCGAAGCAGCCGAGCAGCAGAATCACCAACACGGCCCAACCGGCATAGAACGTGGCGTTGTCGTGGATCGCAGAAGCCGGATGCGCCAGTTGCTCGGGGTCGTAATCCTTGGGGATGTCACGACGGAAAAACCACATCAGCATCGCCAGGGTCGCCGCGACGCTCACCAGATTGACAGGGATCATCACCGCCGCGTAACGGTTGAAACTGATGTGGAAGAAGTCCGCGGAAACGATGTTCACCAGGTTCGACACCACCAGCGGCAGGCTTGCCGTGTCGGCGATGAAGCCGGCGCCCATGACGAACGCCAGGGTCGCCGCCGGGGAAAAGCGCAACGCCAGAAGCATGGAAATCACGATGGGGGTGAGAATCAGCGCTGCCCCGTCGTTGGCGAACAACGCCGACACCAACGCACCGAGCAGCACCATATAAGCAAACAGCTTGCGTCCGCTGCCCCTCCCCCAACGAGCCACATGCAGCGCCGCCCAGGCAAAGAACCCCGCCTCGTCCAGCAGCAGACTGATGACAATCAGCGCGACAAAGGTCCCGGTGGCGTTCCAGATAATCTGCCACACCAGCGGGATGTCGCTCAGGTGAACGACCCCGAAAATCAGCGCAAGTACCGCGCCGAATACCGCACTCCAACCGACGCCAAGGCCTTTTGGCTGCCAAATCACCAAGGTGATGGTCAGCAGGAAAATCAACGATGCGATCAGCATGCAGTGCAGCCTTGTCGGAAAAACAAACCGCGATTCAGCCGCAACACGCGATCGGAGTAAAGCCCAACTTGCTCCCCTGCTCCTAAACGCACCGGGATCGATGTAGCAGCTGCCGAGCAGCGCGAGGCTGCGTTCGGCGACGCAGTCGTCGTAAACCCTGCGAACGCGGTATTCCTGGAACACCGCAGTGCCTGATTTCACGACGACTGCGTCGCCGAACGCAGCCTCGCGCTGCTCGGCAGCTGCTACGACAGATCGGTGTGCTATAGCCGGATCACATGCCCCGCCACCGGCGCGATCTGGCCATGAAACAACCGGGAAATCACACTCTGCGCGGCTTCATAGCCTTTGTTCTCGACCACTTCCAGCAACGGTTTATCAGTCGCCGTCAACTGCCGGTAGAAACGCTGCAAACCCTCACCAATATGCTGACTGACCCCTTCCGGTCCCCACTCGGCATTGCGCTTGCGGATCTGGATCGGCGCAAAAAAGAACACCGGTTGCGGCCCCTCAATAGCCGTCAATCGAGCCTCATCGGTGCTTTGCGCAGAACCGGCGAAGCAGCTGTAAACCAACTGCCCGGAAAAATGCTGGTGCACCTGATCCCGTAAATCCAGGTCGCCGGAAAAATCTACATACAACGTAGGGCGGTCATTGGCCAGGCTCGTCAGTTCTGCGTAGGTCACGGTTCGCTCGTAACAACCGAGCTTCTCGACAAACGCCTTGTTGCCGGTCGAGGTCAACGCCACCCGCTCCAGGTCAGGATGATTTTCCAGGCAAACCGCCGTGCCGTACGCGGTTTTGCTCGAAGCGCTGGAGAACACTAACCGGGTCGCGCCAAAGAACTGCTTGTCCTGAAGGAAGTCCGCGAGCATCGACGACGTCAGAAACAGTGGCTTGAGCAAAATCTGCAGGTTTTCGGTTTCAGGGCTGTAGTACGAATCCCAACTGCAACGGGTGTATTGGTTGTAAGCCGACGTCAGTGCCAGCCGATGCTCGGCGGCGTCATAGAAACCACGCTCGGTGATCCGTTCCGGGCGCATCCACAGATGGCTGGCAATCGGAAAGTACCCGTAGAAGCGTTCCCCGACCTTGATGCCGGCCACATCAGACGCCACGACATCGGCAAAACCCCACGCCGGGACGTGTCCCCATTCCGCCAACCCTGTAGGAAAGAACTCCCAATAGCTCATCGAATTGCCATAGGCCGCGTAGGTAATGTTGTTGGTGGTCAACGCGCACCGGTCGATCTTGAAAATCACCTCACCGGCCGCCGGAATCAGGCTACGTTGCTCCTGTTCGATTCGACTTTGGTCAAGGGCGTTTTTGCGGGTAATCAGCCGTGTTACCGTGCTTGGACTTTGCATTGTTCAGACTCCTGCTGCGCATCAGTGGCGGGTCGCACCAGAGTAGTGGCAGCCGATGAAGAGCGGGTTCGGAAATTCCAGGGGCAGCACCCCCACCCTCAATCCCCGCGCCAAACCGTTGAAACGGCCGAGCCAGGCCCGGGCGATTTTCACCGTAGATGCAATTTACGAAGCATTTGTTCGGATTTGGCAGCGCGACGGCTGGTCGGGGTTGACCACGCGCGCAGTCGCGTTGGAAGCGGGCGTTGCCATTGGCACGCTGTACGATTATTTCCCGAGCAAGGAAGCCTTGCTGTCGGGCTACATTCGACATTGCCTGGACGCCTTGTTGCTGCGCCTTGATGAACACGTCGTGCACGCGAAAGAGCTGAGCTGGCCAGCCCGGATCAAACGCTTGATACGCCTGACCTGCGACCCGAACGATACGTTTCAACCACTGTTCAATGATGATGTGTTGGCGATCGAGCACCGAATCGCCGAACCCAAACACCACCGGCGGGTATTCCAGGAGCTGTCGCAAAAATGGCGTGAAGCCTTCGCTTCCTGCGAGGACTTGCCCGCTCAACCGCCACCCTCAACCATTGATGCCTGGGTAATCATGGCCTGGGGCGGCCGTCGTTATTGCGTCACTGCACAACCGGCGGCGGAGCAAACCGCCGCGTGGCTGTCGGAAATGGAAGCAATGATCTGTAGCCGACTGACCAGAACCCCGTAACCTACGGGACTTGTCACATCTTCTTGTGTTGTTCGACCCAAAGACCATAAGCATTGATGAATTTTTGCAAAAACGGTTTTAGCGACTCGGACAGGTTACCCGCCTCGTCGAACGCTGAACCGGCACCGCTCAGATAGGCTTCTGGTTGCTGCATGCACGGCACATCCAGAAACACCATGGACTGGCGCAGGTGATGGTTGGCGCCAAAACCACCGATAGCGCCCGGCGAAGCACTGATCACCGCTCCGGGCTTGCCGCTCCAGGCACTCTTGCCATAGGGACGCGAACCCACATCGATCGCGTTCTTCATCGGCGCAGGCACCGAACGGTTGTATTCGGGGGTCACGAACAGCACCGCGTCGGATGAGCTCACTTGTTGCCGGAAAGTGCTGTAGGCTGCCGGCGGTGAAGCACCATCGATGTCCTCGTTGTAGAGCGGCAGATCGCCGATTTCGACGATAACCAGTTTGAGATTGGCAGGCGCCAGCTCGGCCAGGGCCAGCGCCACCTTGCGATTGATCGATTCCTTTCTCAAGCTGCCGACCAGTACAGCGATCGTATAGACGTTGCTCATGGAAGATTCTCGACTGTCGATGGAAAGAGCTTGTAGTTATAGATGACGATTCAAGCAGTGGGCGACTGAAAAGCGCCGCCCCTGACTATTTTTTTCCTGTAGGAAAACTTACCTCGCCCAACCACGGTCTACAGAGCCGCAAATTGAGTGATTTATCCCCAGAGGTTCTAAGCAGATGGCAGCAGTACTCGTCGGTCAGTTCCATGCAAGAGACGCGGAAGGCCGCGTTTATTCCGTGCATGAGTTCCAGGAATCCACCCCGTCGGCAGACGGTCTCACTGGCTCGGTGCCTGTCACCACCTACAAATTGGCCATTGGCGATCGCGTCAAAAAGCTCGATGACAACCAATTTCTGCTGGTGCAATCGGACGTGACCATCGTGCGTGAACCCGACACCTATGTCGGCAAACTGCCGGAAACCAACGTCGCTTCATAACCCCGTGTTATGAGCAGAAGTCATATGCGCGCACTTGAGTTAGGATTCAGCCACTGACTCCCTCACCTGCTGAACATGGACTTCACGCATGCGTTTACGTCATATCGAAGTGATCCAGGCGCTCCTGCAGACCGGTCACCTGGGCACCGCCGCCGAATGGCTGCAGTTGCCTGTGGCTGAAGTCGAAGGGATTCTGCGCGACGCCGAGGATCAGTTGGGTTTCATGCTGTTTTCCAGCGTGCGTGGACGCTTGCAGGCCACGCGTGAGGCGCGGGAGTTGCAGGTCCAGATCGCCCACGTCTATGAAGCGCTCGAGCCGGTTCAGCGGCTGGCCAACAGCCTCAAGCAATATCAGGCTCCGCCCTTGCGGATCGTCTGCACACCACCCCTGGCACAGCAGCTATTGCCACAGAGCATTGCCGCCCTGCGCCGACGCCTTCCTGACGCGCCTTGCACCCTTCTGAGTCAACCTACCCGCGAGATCGTCAGAAACCTGCTGCTGCGTGAAAGCGATCTGGGCCTGAGCCTGCATGACCCCGATCACGCCGACATTCATTGCCAGGTGATCGCCCAAGGCAAACTTCAGCTGCTGGCACCCCACGGCTGGTTGCAACCCAAACAAAAGTACATCTCGCTGCAGGACCTGGCCGGCCAATCGATGGTGGGCCTGGAAGGTCATGATCCGCTGAGCCCGGCGCTGGAAAACAAGCTGCATGCCCTGCGCCCTGCCCCGGTCATTCAAACCCGGGTACAGACTCACCAGATGATGCGCAGCATGGTCGAGGCCGGTGAAGGTCTGGCCATCGTCGACCCTTTCACCGCCCTCGGGGCGAAATCGGCCGGGCTGGATGCCTGCCCGCTGGCGCCGGCCGTGCCGATCAGCCTGTATGCCTTGACCCTCAAGAACGGGGAGCCATCGCCAGCGGTTCAGGCATTGCTGGGCATCATCACGGAACAAGCCGTGGCGATGTTGGCGAACTAAGCGGGGTTTCCAGCGGATTATCGAACAATCGATACCAGAACAGCGCCACTTCGGCGGTGTTCGGGTCGATCCCGCGATAGCGCAGATGATCGATTCCGCCCAAGACGTAACCGCGGCGCTCATAAAGCCGGCAGGCTCCCAGGTTGTTGTTCTGGGTTTCAAGCATGATGCCCGGCAGTTTCTTTTTACGACTCCAGAACTGCGCCACATCCAGCAACGCCTTGGCCACACCATGACGGCGCGCCGGCGCATGCACCGCCAACTCGTCGATATGGGCAAAGCCGTTCCAGTTGGTGCTGACCACCAGGTGACCCACGGGCTCATCATCGAGATAAGCCATGAAGATCGCGCTGTCAGCGGCATCGCGGAAACTGCTGAACTCTTCAGGATCAATGCCGTAGCACTTTCGATAGGGCGTGATCGGCGTCACCGGCCACTGCTCCACCGGTTTACCGATTTCGGCGGCACCGTAGACCGCGACTTCAAAACTGAAATCACTGCCCCAGATGTAGGCTGCAAAACCATCGTCGGCAACGCGCACCGACAGCCCTGGGTATTTCGGATTCATGACCGGTTGCATACTGGGAAAGGTCCTCATTCCTTGATGCAATCGACGGTATACAGCCGTCCATTGCCCTCGTCTTCGTGTTGCAGGCCGTGCACATCAGCGACAAACCCCGGGAAGCTGCTGTCGAACGTACGGGCAAACGCCAGGTAATCGATGATCGAGCGTGTCGACTCGGTAAAACGCTCGCCGGGCATGATCAACGGAATTCCCGGCGGGTATGGCACCAGCATCACCGCGGCGATCCGCCCATCCAGAGCATCGATCGACACTGCTTCAACCTCGCCACGCACTAATTGATCATAGGCGTCAGACGGCTTCATGGCGACTTCAGGCAGCACTGTGTACATGCGTTTGAGGTGTTTGGCCGTGGCATTGCTGCGATAGCAGGCGTGCAGTTGATCGCACAGGTCGCGCAACCCCATGCCCTGATAGCGCGTGACATTCTCTTGTGCCACGCACGGCAGGCACGTCGCGAGGCTGACATTGGCATCGTAGCTGCGCTTGAACTCCAGCAACTCGGTCAGCAGCGTGCTCCATTTGCCCTTGGTGATGCCCATGGAGAACAGCACCAGGAACGAATACAGCCCGGTCTTTTCAACGACCAACCCACGTTCCCAAAGGAATTTGCTGACCACCGCCGCCGGAATCCCTCGCTGGCTAAGGGCGCCGCCTGCCGTCAGGCCCGGCATCACCAACGTGACCTTGATCGGATCAAGCAGCACGTAGTCGTCAGTCACGCCGCCAAAGCCGTGCCAGTCGGCGTCGGGTTGCAGCAGCCAGTCGTCGGTGATCACGCGGTCAATGCCTTCCACGGACGGCGGCTGCCAGATGGAAAACCACCAATCGTCAGCGGCGATGTGCTGACGCAAATTGGCCAGCGCCCGGCGGAAACTCAGCGCTTCGTCGAACATTTCCTGCAACAGCGATCGCCCGGCCGGGCCTTCCATCATGGCCGACGCCACATCCAGCGAAGCGATGATGCTGTACTGCGGCGAGGTCGAGATGTGCATCATGAACGCTTCATTGAAGCGATCCCGATCCAGCTGCCGCGCGCCGCCGTCCTGGACGTGAATCATCGACGCCTGACTGAACGCCGCCAGCAGTTTGTGAGTGGAATGGGTGGTGAACACCAGGGGGCCGCCTTCACTGCGGGAAGTGCCCATGCCGTAGCGTCCGGCGAAGAACTCGTGAAACGCCGCGTAGGCGTACCAGGCTTCATCGAAGTGCAAGACCTCGACACTGTTGCCCAGTTGCTGCTTGATCAGCTCAGCGTTGTAACAGAGGCCGTCGTACGTCGAGTTGGTCACCACCGCCAGCTTGACCTTGGGCGCCCGGCCCTTGGTCAGCGGGCTGGCGTCGATCTTGGCCTGAATCGATTCGCGACTGAATTCGCTTAATGGAATCGGGCCGATGATCCCCAGCTCATTGCGTTCCGGGCACAGGTACAGCGGAATGGCGCCGGTCATGATGATCGAGTGCAATATCGACTTGTGGCAGTTGCGATCCACCAACACCAAGTCATCGCGAGCGACCATCGAATGCCAGACGATTTTGTTGGCGGTCGAGGTGCCATTGATCACAAAGAAAGTGTGATCGGCGCCGAAATTGCGGGCAGCACGGGCCTCGGCTTCTGCCAGCGGACCGGTGTGATCGAGCAAAGAACCGAGTTCCGGCACCGACACCGATAAATCGGATCGCAGGGTATTTTCCCCAAAGAACTGGTGAAACGCCTGACCCACCGGGCTCTTGTGGTACGCCACACCGCCGCCATGGCCGGGCGTGTGCCAGGAATAATTGGAATCGGCCGTGTGCTGCACCAGCGCTTTGAAAAACGGCGGCAGCAGACCATCCAGATATTTGCGGGCCGCTCGAGCGACCTGCCTGGCCAGAAAAGGCACGGTGTCTTCGAACAGATAAAGAATCCCGCGCAGCTGATTGAGTTCGGCCATGGCGTCGGCAGGAGCGCTCTCAAGGGTCACCTGCTCACCCAGCGCGAAGATCGGCAAGTCGGGCGCACGCACCCGCGCCAGGCCGATCAGCTCGGCCATGTTGTGCAATAGATGAGAGTGGGTGCTGGCGTCTTCGGCCGCAATCAACATGCAGGAAAGACCGTGATGGGTCGAGGCAACCAGACGCCCTTCGGTGTAATCCACCGCCGAGACAATGCTGAAGCCTTCCTGCTCCAGCTCCCGGGCGATGCCACGCACGCGATCACCGGCGACGGTGTCGGCCTTGATGTCGCGATGGACGATCAGGACCGGGAATTTCAAATCTTTATACATGGGGCTCAGTGTCCTGAGGCGGCAGACCGTGGTCCGCCAATCACCTCAGGGTAGAGGGTTCGAGCGCATGTGGCGAGTGCGGCGCCCCGAAGGAGGTCATCGGGCGCACCATTGTGTGGCGAAAAAATCAGGCTTGAGCCTTGGCCTCGGCCAGTTGTTGCCAGAGCGAAGGGGCGCCGGCGGATTTGGCGATGGTTTCCAGGCGTGCCACGTGTTGGGCCAGGTCATCTTCGCTGGCACGGATGATACGCGTCGGTTGACGATCGATCGGCAGGCGGCGGATCTCGGTGGCGGAATTGTCCGCACCTTCCCCGGAACCGTTGCCGTCCGAAGCATTACCGGCCAGGGACAGGCTGGTCTGGCCGCCCGTCATGGTCAGGTAAACGTCGGCGAGGATCTCGGAGTCGAGCAAGGCGCCGTGCAGTTCACGACCGGAGTTGTCGACGCCATAGCGTTTGCACAAGGCGTCGAGGCTGTTGCGCTGCCCCGGGTGACGTTCCCGGGCCATCATCAGGGTGTCGAGGATCGAGCAGTGCTGCGTGATGTCCG
Organism: Pseudomonas sp. TH39(2020); assembly: GCF_016650715.1. NCBI lineage: Bacteria > Pseudomonadati > Pseudomonadota > Gammaproteobacteria > Pseudomonadales > Pseudomonadaceae > Pseudomonas > Pseudomonas sp. TH39(2020). The sequence goes on from NZ_JAEKFF010000008.1 coordinate 22,688, forward strand.
CACGATCGTGCTGGCCCATCAGGGCGAATTCGTTGTTGATGAAGCCAACGTCGAACGCCGCGTTATGGATGATCAGCTGCGCACCCTTGATGAATTCAAAGAATTCATCGGCCACTTCAGTGAAGCGCGGCTTGCCGACCAAAAATTCGTTGGTGATGCCGTGGACGCCAATGGCGCCTTCATCACTCTCGCGGTCCGGTTGCAGGTAAACGTGGAAATGCCGGCCCGTCAGGCGCCGACCGATCAACTCGACACAACCGATTTCGATAATCCGGTGGCCGTCGGTCACCGGCATGCCGGTGGTTTCGGTATCGAGTACAACGGATCTGGTGGCCATCAGTGCTCAGCTCTCAACGGGTCATTCGTGCAAAAGCGGCGATGTTAACACGCCCGCCGGGGTCTTTCAGATACACCGTGTTGCACCCATCGCGAGCAGGCTCGCTCCCACATTGAATTCGGGGGTTCACAGAATTTGTGCTCAACGAAGATCAAATGTGGGAGTGAGCCTGCTCGCGATTGGCTACGACGGGTACGTCGGTAGAACCGGAATCAAGCCTGTTTGTAACCGCGCACTTCATCCACGCCACGATTGGCCAGTTGGTCGGCGCGTTCGTTGCCATGATGGCCAATGTGCCCGCGTACCCATTTCCAGGTGACGTTGTGGCGATTGACCTGCTCATCCAGCAACTTCCACAGATCAGCGTTTTTTACCGGTTCTTTCGCAGCGGTTTTCCAGCCGCGCTTCTTCCAGTTGTCCATCCACTCGTTGATGCCTTTCATCACATACTGAGAGTCGGTGACCAGCAGCACGTCGCAGGAGCGCTTGAGTTCTTCAAGACCACGGATCGCACCCATCAGCTCCATGCGGTTGTTGGTGGTGTTGGCTTCGCCGCCCCACAGTTCTTTTTCAATGCCCTTGCACACCAGCAAAGCGCCCCAGCCACCAGGGCCAGGGTTGCCTTTACAGGCGCCGTCAGTGAAGATTTCTACGCTATCGCTCATGCCAATCTATCCAGAAAATGCGGTGGCTCGCCGATCGGTGATCGACGATGCCCGAGGCCGGGGCAAAACCGGCCGGGAAAATAAAAAGTGTATTACGGATCGATGCGGCGACGATTGACCTTGGCCATCGGCAATGGAATCAGCTTGCCCATCGGTTCGCGCCGCTCCTGACGGACGGGCCGCAGGCCCACCACGATCTTGCGCGCAACCAATAAATAGAAGCCGCCACCCGACAGTTGCCAGTCACCGGCCTTGCGCTCCCATCCGGCCAGGCGAGCCTGCCAGGCGGGTGACGCAAGCGGCGGACGATAGCACCCGAAGCGGCGTTTCTCCAGTGCGAAGCCCAGCAGGTTCAGCCAGTCACCGACTCGCGACGGGGAGATGCAGCGAGCCTTGCGCAAGGCGTCGTGAGCAAAAACGTGACGCAAGCCCCAAGTGCTCCAGGGGTTGATCCCGACGATCAGCAGATGCCCGCCGGGCCGCACGCTGCTCGCCGCTTCACGCAGCAAACCGTGGGGCGACAGGCAGAAATCCAGCCCATGCTGCAACACCACCACATCGGCGGCATGCTCGCTCAAAGGCCACGCCTGCTCTTCGCAGACGATCTCGACACCCGGCAACGGCGCGCCGAGCCGCACATTACGCTGGACTTGCGGCGCCGACGGCGGCGTTTGGGCCGACGGGCCGTAATGCACCAGGTAGCCACCGAAGAACCGTCCCAGCTCGTCTTCGAGCATGCGACGTTCTTCGTCCAGCAAAAATTGCCCGATGGGGCCGGACAGCCATTCACGGGCCGCGCTGATCAATGTCAGCCATTCAGGATCAGCCTGAGCGAACGCTTTATCGGTCATTGCATTCTCCAACGCGCCAGGAAGTTCTAAGATGCGCCATTGTTTTCCGCTTGGCGAATCCGACGATGATACAGATCAGTGCCCTGCCCGCCTTCACCGACAACTACATCTGGTTATTACAAGACCACCGCACCCAGCGCTGCGCGGTGGTTGATCCGGGCGATGCCGCGCCGGTGCAGGCCTGGCTCGCCGCGCATCCGGGTTGGGTGTTGAGTGATATTTTGATCACTCACCATCATCATGACCACGTCGGCGGCGTCGAGCAGCTCAAAAAAGCGACAGACGCGACAGTCTACGGTCCGGCCAGCGAAACCATCCCGCTGCGGGACGTGGCCCTCAAGGACAACGACCGCGTCAGCGTGCTGGGCTGGGACTTCGATGTCTATGCCGTCCCCGGCCACACCTTGGGGCATATCGCCTATTACCATCATGGTTTGCTGTTCTGCGGTGACACCCTGTTCGCGGCCGGTTGCGGGCGCTTGTTCGAAGGCACCCCGGAGCAAATGCATACCTCACTGACGCGCCTCGCGGCGCTGCCTGAAGATACGCTGGTCTACTGCACTCACGAATACACCTTGAGCAACCTGAAGTTTGCCGCAGCGGTCGAACCGGGCAATCCGGACACCGCCACACGTCTGGAAAAAGTCACCGCTCAGCGCGAGGCCGGAATCATGACGCTGCCCTCTACTCTGGCGCTTGAAAAGCTTACCAACCCGTTTTTGCGTGTCCACGAAACATCCGTTAAAGAAAAAGTGGACGAACGGAATGGAACCAAAAACCGGGCTCCGAGTGCGGTTTTTGCTGCTCTGCGTGCTTGGAAAGATAAGTTCTAAGTAGCCATCACGTTGGTACAAAAATTCTGAATGGTTGACCGCAGGGGGTGCGCTTTCTAGAATCGCCCGACATTTTTGCCCGGAACTTACTTCCAGCCAATGTCGTCATCTATTCGTAAAGCCATCAATTCAGACGCATTGACCCGCTTGGCTCAAGCCATCGCGGTGGCTGTGTCCGCCACTCTGGCGGGCTGCTCAAGCCATGTGCCGCAGACCGACGCGACACACACTCCGAACATCGCCGCTCGAGCCAAACAGAAACCTATCTGGCTCAGTGAAAAACCGACTCCACAAATTCCACAAGATGTCTGGGAGCGCATGCGCCAGGGCTTCCAGTTACAGGACAACCTGGGCGTAAACCCGCGCATCGAGCAACAGCGCCTGTGGTTCGCCAGCAACCCGTCCTTCCTCGAAAACGCCGGCGAACGCGGCAGCCTCTACATTCACTACATCGTCGAACGCCTTGAAGAACGCAACATGCCGCTGGAACTGGCGCTGCTGCCAGTGATTGAAAGCGCCTACAACCCAATGGCCTATTCCCGGGCCGACGCGGTTGGCTTGTGGCAATTCATCCCGTCCACCGGGCGTTACTTCAACCTGCGTCAAACCCGTTTCTATGATGGCCGTCGCGATATCACCGCCTCGACCACCGCGGCCATGGATTACCTGACCCGCCTGCACGACATGTTCAACGGCGACTGGCTGCTGGCCCTGGCGGCGTACAACGCCGGCGAAGGCACGGTCAGCCGGGCCATCGAGCGCAACGAAAAGCTCGGTTTGCCGACCGATTACTGGAACTTGCCGCTGCCGGCCGAAACCCAGGCCTACGTGCCAAAGCTGCTGGCCCTGTCGCAAGTGGTGCTGGCACCTGAAGCCTACGGCGTGAACCTGAACCCGATCGCCAACGAACCGTACTTCCAGGTCGTCGAAATCAACCAGCGCATGGACCTGTCCAAGGTCGCCGCGGTGGCTAACATCGACGAAGACGAACTGTTCCAGCTCAACCCGGCCTTCAAGCAGCGCACCACCATCGATGGCCCCCAGCATTTGCTGGTGCCGACGTCCAAGGCGCAGCTGCTGACCGCCAGCCTGTCGACCATGCGTCCTGAAGAGTTGATCAGCAAGAAGCCGCTCCAGCCAGTATTCGAAGGCTCGGACGACTCCGAACTCGCCAGTCTCAAACGCGGTTACCGCGTTAAACGCGGCGACAACCTCGGCACCATCGCCAAGGCCAACAAGGTCGACATCAAGGACCTGCAGCGCTGGAACAAACTGACCGGCAAAAACCTCAAGGTTGGCCAGACACTGGTTATGCAGGACACCAACAAGCGCAGCAGCGGTCGCGTCAACACCGTCGTGGCGGCGAACAGCAAAGCAAACAGTAAAGCTGACAAACAGCAGACCCAGTACAAGGTCAAGCAAGGCGACTCGCTGTACATGGTAGCCAAGCGTTTCAACGTTGAAATGCAGCACCTCAAGCGCTGGAACCCACGTGTTGGCCAGGCGCTGAAGCCTGGTCAGATGCTGACGGTGGCTTCCCCACGCTGATTGATGTGAAACCGAAAAAGATCGCAGCCTTCGGCAGCTCCTACGCATGTAAACGCAGGTAGGAGCTGCCGAAGGCTGCGATCTTTTTTTGTGCCCCTACACCGCTTTCAGCACCCGTCTTTTTCCTGTCGATACAAGCTGTTACTGTACCGGCCACAAAGCCCAAGCCGCCTGGATCGGATCCCTGACTTGAAGCGTCCCCTCCTCCTGCTCCTGATCAGCCTGGCCTTAAGCTCCCCCGCAAGCGCGACGATCAGCGAAAGCCATGGTTATGCGCAGTTCGGCACGCTCAAGTACCCGGCCAGATTTACCCACTTCGACTGGGTCAACCCGCAAGCGCCCAAGGGCGGTACGTTGCGGGTGATGGCGTTTGGCACCTTCGATACGCTCAACCCCTACACCTTCAAGGGTTCAAGTCCGGTTTCTACGCCGAATTTCCTGCAATACGGCATCAACGAGCTCAACGAACCGTTGATGGTCGGCACCGGCCAGTACGCGCCGTCCGGCGATGAGCCGACCTCCAGCTATGGCCTGATCGCCCAATCGGTGGAATACAGCGAAGACCGCAGCTGGGTGGTGTTCAACCTGCGTCCGGAAGCGCGTTTCCACGATGGCACGCCGATTACCGCCTATGACGTGGCGTTTTCCTACCGCTTGCTGCTCAAGGAAGGCCATCCGCAATACCGCACCAACCTTCAGGAAGTGTCCCGGGTTGACATCCTCAATCCGCAGCGCATTCGTTTCGTCTTCAAGCGCGCCGGCAATCCGTTGCTGATCCTGCGCCTGGGCGAATTGCCGGTGCTGCCCCAGCATTACTGGAAAGGTCGCGATTTCAAGGCCACCACCTTCGAACCGCCACTGGGTAGCGGGCCGTATCGCATCACCTCGGTAGAGCCTGGGCGCCGGATTGTTTTCGAACGGGTCAAGGATTACTGGGGCAAGGACCTGCCGGTCAATCGCGGCAAATACAACTTCGACCGTATGGAAGTCGAGTTCTACCGCGACAGCGACGTCGCGTTCGAAGCCTTCAAGGCCGGCGAATTCGACATCTATATCGAGCACCAGGCGAAGAACTGGGAAAACGGCTACAGCTTCCCGGCGGTGCAACGCGGCGACGTCATCAAGGCGCAAATCCCGCATCAGATCCCGACCCAGAGCCAGGGTCTGTTCATGAACTCCCGACGCCCCGCCTTCTCCGAGACCAAAGTCCGTGAAGCGCTGGGCCTGATGTTCGACTTCGAGTGGACCAACCGCACCCTGTTCAGCGGCGCTTACAAGCGCGCCTTGAGTTACTACCCCAACAGCGAGTTCTCCGCGACCGGCCTTCCGGTCGGCCATGAATGGCTGATGCTCACGCCGTATCGCGAGCAGTTGCCCGCCAAGCTCTTCACCGAGCCGTTCAGCCTGCCGCAGACCCAAGGGCGCGGCATCCCCCGGGAAACCATGCGCAAGGCCCTGAGCCTGCTCTCTGAGGCCGGCTGGAAGCTCAGTGGCCAACACGTACAGAACGCTGCCGGCCAACCGTTGCGTTTGGAGATCCTGCTGGTCAACCCGAACCTGGAGCGCATCCTTCAGCCTTACGTCGAGAACCTCGCCAGCATCGGCATCGACGCTCGGCTGCGCACAGTCGATCGCGCCCAGTACAAGCAACGCCTTGATCAGTTCGACTTCGACATGATCCTGATGACCCTCAACCAGACGCTCAGTCCGGGCCTGGAACAATGGCAGTACTTCCATTCCAGTCAGGTCGGGGTCAAGGGCAGCAAAAACTACGCCGGTATTGCCAATCCGGCGGTCGACCATTTACTCGAACAATTGCTCGCCGCCCAGACCCAGGATGAACAGGTCGCCGCCGGCAAGGCCCTGGACCGGGTGTTGCTGTGGCAGCACTACATCATTCCCAACTGGTACCTCAATTATCACCGCCTGGCCTACCGCAACCGGTTCGCCTTCGTCACCACGCCGCCCTACACATTGGGCCTGAGCGCCTGGTGGCTGAAATCTTCGGAGAAAGATCGATGAAACCCGTACGCACCCTGCTCTTGCAGGCCAGCGGTCTGTTGTTCGCCGGGCTGGCCTGTGCCGCCCCGCAACATGCCCTGACCCTGTACAACGAGCCGCCGAAATACCCGGCCGATTTCAAACATTTCGATTACGTGAACCCCGACGCGCCCAAGGGCGGGATCTTCCGTCAGGCCGGTTTCGGCGGCTTTGACAGCCTCAACCCTTTCATCAACAAGGGTGTCGCGGCCGACGACATCAGCATGATCTACGACACCCTGGCCAAACAGGGCCTGGATGAACCGTTCACCGAGTACGGCCTGGTCGCCGGCAAGATCGAAAAAGCCCCGGACAACAGCTGGGTGCGTTTCTACCTGCGCCCCGAAGCGCGCTTCCACGACGGGCATCCGATGCGCGCCGAGGACGTGGTGTTCAGCTTCCAGACCCTGATCAAAGACGGCGCGCCGCTGTACCGCGGTTACTACAGCGATGTCGAGGAAGTGGTCGCTGAAGATCCGCTGACGGTGCTGTTCAAGTTCAAACACAACAACAACCGTGAGCTGCCGTTGATCCTCGGCCAGTTGCCGGTGTTGCCCAAGCATTGGTGGGCGACGCGCGATTTCACCAAGGGCAACCTGGAAATGCCGTTGGGCAGCGGCCCGTACAAGGTCAGCGAAGTGAAGGCCGGGCGGTCGGTGCGCTATGAACGGGTCAAGGATTACTGGGGCAAGGACCTGCCAGCCAACCGCGGGTTCTACAACTTCGACGTGATGACCACCGACTACTACCGCGACAACACCGTGGCCCTGGAAGCGCTCAAGGCCGGGCAGTTCGATTACTGGCTCGAAATGGCAGCAAAGAACTGGGCCAACGCCTACAACATTCCGGCCGTCACCGAGGGCCGGTTGATCAAGGAACAGATCCCGAACGGCAACCCCACCGGCATGCAGGGTTTTGTGTTTAACCTGCGCCGCCCGGTTTTCCAGGACGTACGTGTACGTCAGGCCTTGACGCTGTTGCTGGATTTCGAGTGGACCAACAAACAACTGTTCAATGGCGCCTATGTGCGCACCCGCAGTTATTTCGAGAATTCGGAAATGGCGGCCAGCGACCTGCCGGACGCCGATCAATTGGCGATCCTCGACCCGTTCCGCGGCAAGATTCCCGAGCAGGTATTCAGCGAGGCGTTCCAGAACCCGGTGACCGACGCCAGCGGCATGATCCGCGCCCAACAGCGCAAAGCTTATCAACTGCTGCAAGAGGCGGGCTGGCGGATCGTCGATGACAAGATGGTCGACACCCATGGCAAACCGGTGACCATCGAGTTCCTGCTGGCCCAGACCGAGTTCGAGCGGGTGCTGCTGCCGTTCAAGCGCAACCTGAGCGACTTGGGGATTGACCTGGTCATCCGCCGGGTCGATGTCTCGCAGTACATCAATCGCGTGCGTTCACGGGACTTCGACATGATCGTCGGCAGCTTCCCCCAGTCCAATTCACCGGGCAATGAACAGCGTGAGTTCTGGATGTCTGCCGCCGCCGACAAACCCGGCAGTCGCAACTCCATGGGCCTCAAAGACCCGGTGGTGGACCAACTGGTCGAGCAACTGATCAACGCCGATTCGCGCAAAAGTCTGGTGGCCCATGCCCGCGCGCTGGACCGCGTGCTGCAATGGGGCTATTACGTGATCCCCAACTGGCACATCAAAACCTGGCGCGTGGCGTACTGGAACCACATCGGCCACCCGAAAATCTCACCCAAGTACGACATCGGCATTAACACCTGGTGGATCAAGCCCGATGCCAAACCTGCGGTAGAAGTCGAAACCAAACTGCAAGCCGACCCTGCGGGCACGGAGTAATCAGATGCTGGCGTATATTTTTCGGCGACTGCTGCTGATCATCCCGACCTTGCTCGGCATTTTGCTGATCAACTTTGTGATCATCCAGGCCGCCCCCGGCGGGCCGGTGGAGCAGATGATCGCCAAGCTCGAAGGCTTCGAAGGCGCCACCAGCCGCATCGCCGGCGGCGGTGCCGAAGTCTCGGTGGCGGGTTCCGCCTATCGCGGCGCCCAGGGCCTGGACCCTACGCTGGTCAAGGAAATCGAGCACATGTACGGCTTCGACAAATCGGCGCCGGAACGGCTGTGGATCATGATCAAGAACTACGCCACCCTGGATTTCGGCGACAGCTTCTTCCGCGACGCCAAGGTCATCGACTTGATCAAGGAAAAGATGCCAGTGTCGATCTCCCTCGGGCTGTGGAGCACGCTGATCATGTACCTGGTGTCGATCCCGCTGGGGATCGCCAAGGCGACGCGACACGGCAGCCACTTCGACGTCTGGACCAGTTCGGCGATCATCGTCGGTTACGCGATTCCGGCGTTCCTGTTCGCCATCCTGCTGATCGTGGTGTTCGCCGGCGGCAGCTATTTCGACTGGTTCCCGCTCAGAGGGCTGACCTCCAACAACTTCGATGAGTTGAGCATGGGCGGCAAGGTGCTCGATTACTTCTGGCACTTGGCATTGCCGGTGACGGCGCTGGTGATCGGCAACTTCGCGACCATGACCTTGCTGACCAAGAACAGTTTTCTCGACGAAATCAACAAGCAGTACGTGGTCACCGCCAAGGCCAAGGGCCTGACCAATCACCGCGTGCTCTACGGCCACGTGTTCCGCAACGCCATGCTGTTGGTCATCGCCGGGTTCCCGTCGGCGTTTATCGGCATCTTCTTCACTGGCTCGTTGCTGGTGGAAGTGATCTTCTCCCTCGACGGTCTCGGGCTGATGAGTTTTGAGGCGGCGATCAACCGCGATTACCCAGTAGTGTTTGGCACGCTGTTCATCTTCACCCTGTTGGGATTGGTGGTGAAACTCATCGGCGACCTCACGTACACCTTTGTCGATCCGCGCATCGACTTCGAAAGCCGGGAGCATTGAGATGAATCTGTCCCCTCTCAATCGCCGACGCTTCGAACTGTTCAAGGCCAACAAGCGTGGCTGGTGGTCGCTGTGGCTGTTTCTGCTGCTGTTTGGGCTGAGCCTCGGCGCCGAGTTGATCGCCAACGACAAACCGCTGGTGGTGCATTACGACAACGGTTGGTACTTCCCGGCGCTCAAGCGTTACCCGGAAACCACCTTCGGCGGCGAATTCCCGCTGGAAGCCAATTACAAGAGCCCGTACATCCGCGAACTGCTCAAGGCCAAAGACGCCTGGGTGCTGTGGGCGCCGATTCCCTACAGCTATCAAAGCATCAATTACGATCTGAAAGTCCCGGCACCCGCACCGCCCTCGACCGACAACCTGCTGGGCACGGACGATCAGGGTCGCGACGTGTTGGCGCGGGTGATTTATGGCTTCCGGATTTCGGTGCTGTTCGCCCTGACGCTGACCATTCTCAGCTCGATCATCGGGGTGATTGCCGGGGCCTTGCAGGGTTTCTACGGCGGCTGGGTGGATTTGGCCGGGCAGCGCTTTCTGGAGATCTGGTCCGGGCTGCCGGTGCTGTACCTGCTGATCATTCTCGCCAGTTTCGTCCAGCCGAACTTCTGGTGGCTGCTGGGGATCATGCTGTTGTTCTCGTGGATGAGCCTGGTGGACGTGGTCCGCGCCGAATTCCTGCGAGGGCGTAATCTGGAATACGTGCGCGCCGCGCGGGCGTTGGGGATGCAAAACGGAGCGATCATGTTCCGCCACATCCTGCCCAACGCCATGGTCTCGACGATGACCTTCATGCCGTTCATCCTGACCGGCGCCATCGGCACCCTGACCGCTCTCGATTTTCTGGGCTTCGGTCTGCCGCCTGGCGCACCGTCCCTGGGTGAGCTGGTGGCCCAGGGCAAATCCAACCTGCAAGCGCCGTGGCTCGGCATGAGCGCGTTTGCCGTGCTGGCGTTGATGTTGAGTCTGCTGGTGTTCATCGGCGAGTCCGCTCGCGATGCCTTCGACCCGAGGAAGTGAAATGAATCAGGACAATCTGATCGAAGTGCGCGACCTGGCCGTCGAATTTGTCGTCGGCGAGCGCGTTCAACGAGTGGTCGAAGGCGTGAGCTTCGATATCAAGCGCGGCGAAACCCTGGCGCTGGTGGGCGAAAGTGGCTCCGGCAAATCGGTGACCGCCCACTCGATCCTGCGGCTGCTGCCCTACCCGCTCGCCCGACATCCGTCCGGCACTATCGAGTACTCCGGGCAGAACTTGCTGAGCCTGAAAGAGAAAACCATTCGCCACATCCGCGGCAACCGGATAGCGATGATCTTCCAGGAGCCGATGACCTCGCTCAATCCGCTGCACTCGATCGAGAAGCAGATCAACGAGGTGTTGAGCACCCACAAAGGGCTGATCGGCAAAGTCGCGACCAAGCGCACCCTGGAGCTGCTGGAGATGGTCGGCATCCCGGAGCCCGAGAAGCGCCTCAAGGCCCTGCCCCACGAACTGTCTGGCGGCCAACGGCAGCGGGTGATGATTGCCATGGCCCTGGCCAACGAGCCGGAACTGCTGATCGCCGACGAGCCGACCACCGCGCTGGACGTGACCGTTCAACTGAAAATTCTCGAATTGCTCAAGGAATTACAGGCCCGGTTGGGCATGGCGCTGCTACTGATCAGTCACGATTTGAATCTTGTACGAAGAATTGCGCATCGCGTATGTGTCATGCAGCGCGGTTGCATCGTCGAACAGGCATCGTGCGAAGAGTTGTTCCGCGCACCGCAGCATCCGTACACTCGGGAACTGCTGGCAGCGGAGCCCAGCGGCAAACCGGCGACCAATGTAATCGGCCCGCCGTTGCTGCAGGTCGAGGACCTGAAAGTCTGGTTCCCGATCAAGAAAGGCTTTCTGAAAAAGACCGTCGACCACATCAAAGCGGTGGACGGAATCAATTTCAGCCTGCCTCAGGGCCAGACTCTGGGGATTGTGGGAGAAAGCGGCTCGGGCAAGTCGACACTGGGTTTGGCGATTTTGCGGCTGATCGGCAGCAAAGGTGCCATCCGTTTTGAAGGCAAGCAGCTAGACTGCCTGACGCAGCAACAGGTTCGACCGCTGCGTCGGCAGATGCAGGTGGTGTTTCAGGACCCGTTCGGCAGCCTGAGTCCACGGATGTGCGTGAGCCAGATCGTCGGCGAAGGCCTGCGGATCCACAAGATGGGCACCGAGGCAGAACAGGAACAAGCGATTATTGCGGCACTCAAGGAGGTAGGTCTGGACCCGGAAACCCGGAATCGCTACCCCCACGAATTTTCCGGTGGGCAACGGCAGAGAATCGCCATTGCCCGGGCATTAGTGCTAAAACCGGCGTTGATTCTGCTGGACGAGCCGACATCGGCCCTCGACCGGACAGTGCAACGCCAAGTGGTGGAGCTTTTGCGTTCACTGCAAACCAAGTACAACCTGACGTATCTGTTTATCAGCCATGACCTGGCTGTCGTCAAAGCGCTGAGCCACCAGCTGATGGTGGTCAAGCAAGGCCAAGTGGTCGAACAGGGAGACGCGCAAAGTATTTTTGCGGCCCCCAAACATCCGTATACACAGCAGTTGCTGGAAGCCGCTTTCCTGGCCCCGGCCACTGCGCAATAACCTGAAAGAGAGGAGCAACACATGGGTTTTCTCGCCGGTAAGCGCGTACTGATCGTCGGTGTCGCCAGCAAGCTGTCCATCGCATCCGGCATCGCTGCCGCCATGCATCGCGAGGGCGCTGAGCTTGCCTTCACTTATCAGAACGACAAACTCAAGGGTCGTGTCGAAGAGTTCGCACAAAGCTGGGGTTCCAACCCTGATCTGTGCTTCCCGTGCGACGTGGCCAGCGATGAAGAAATCGCCAAGGTCTTCGTTGAGCTGGGCAAGAAGTGGGACGGCCTGGACTGCATCGTGCACTCCGTCGGCTTCGCCCCGGGCGACCAACTGGATGGCGACTTCACCGAAGCCACCACCCGTGAAGGTTTCCGCATCGCTCACGACATCAGCGCCTACAGCTTCGTGGCCCTGGCCAAAGCTGGCCGCGAAATGATGAAAGGCCGCAACGGCAGCCTGCTGACCCTGTCGTACCTGGGCGCCGAGCGCACCATGCCGAACTACAACGTAATGGGCATGGCCAAGGCTTCCCTGGAAGCTGGCGTTCGTTACCTGGCCGGCTCCCTGGGCCCGGACGGCACCCGCGTCAACTGCGTATCGGCTGGCCCGATCCGCACCCTCGCCGCTTCCGGCATCAAGAACTTCCGCAAGATGCTGGCCGCCAACGAAGCGCAAACTCCGCTGCGTCGCAACGTCACCATCGACGAAGTCGGCAACGCCGGCGCCTTCCTGTGCTCGGACCTGGCGTCCGGCATCAGCGGCGAAATCATGTACGTGGACGGTGGCTTCAACACCACGGCCATGGGCAGCCTTGAAGAGTAATCTTCAGTCGGCCAACTAAAAAACCCGCCTCTTCAGGCGGGTTTTTTGTGCCTGCTATTCCAGGCCTGATGCAAACCCTTGTGGGATTTGTGTTTAGCCGGAAATGTGTGTCAGGCAACTGGCAAATAGCTGCTGGATCGGCTGTGTGCGCTGGCTATAGCGCTGCAACAGGACGATCTCGCGGTAGAACGTCAACGCCCCCAGCGGGATGATCCGAACCTTCGCCCCGTACTCAAGCCAGAGCCCCGCCTCGGGTAGCAGCGACACCCCCAACCCGCATTCAACCATCTTCACGATGGCTTCCAGCTCATCCAGCTCCAAAGCCACCTGCACATCAATCTGCTGCTCGCGCAAAAACCGCGTCACCAATCTGCCACCGAACGAGTTGCGGTCGTAGCGCACATGCGGATGGCTCGCGAGGATCTGCAACGGCTCATCCCCTTCAAGGTCCACTGGCACGATCAATACAAACGGCTCCTTGCGGATGACCTGCGCTGACAGTTCTTTGGGCAACTCGAACGGCGGCTTGATCAGGATCGCCAGATCCACCTCACCGGTGTCCACCTGACTTAACAGGTTCAGCGACACACCGGGCACCAGTTTCGGTTCCAGCAACGGCGCCTGTTGCCTCAGTCGAAGCAACGCCTGGGGCAGCAGTCCGGTCTGGGCCGTAGCCACCGCGCCTATTTTCAACTCGCCGCGATACTCACTGACGTCATCGCTGACCGCCATGCGGCTGAAGGTTTCCAGCATTTCCCTGGCCATCGGCAATGCCCGCTGGCCCGCCGCATTGAGCAGCGCCTGACGTCCGGTGCGATCGAACAAACGAATACCCAGAGCCTGTTCCAGATTGCGAATCTGCGCGCTGACGGCCGACTGGGTCAGGCCGATGTGCATCCCGGCGGCGGCAAACGTGCCGTAGCGCGTCACGGCGATGAAGGTTTTCAGTTCCCGCAGCATGGCGTACTCGATTGATCGAAATAATTTGAGCTCGATGCAAAAATTATCGTCTTTTAATCAAAAAGCACAGGGCTAAACTCAGTCTGAATCCAGACAGTCGAGGCACATCCGATGCAACTCTCCCCTTTTCACTTGGCCATCCCGGTTTACGACCTGACCGCCGCGCGCAATTTTTATGGCGAAGTGTTCGGCCTGGAAGAAGGTCGCTCAAGCGATCATTGGGTCGATTTCAATTTTTTCGGCCATCAGCTGGTCATTCACCTGGCGCCGAAAAATGCCTCTCAAGAAGCCGCGCACACCAATGCTGTCGACGGTCATGACGTACCGGTGCCGCATTTCGGCGTGGTGTTGGGGATGAACGAATGGGAGGCGCTGGCCGAGCGGTTGAAAGCCCTCGACACCCGATTCGTGATCGAACCGGGCATTCGCTTTCAGGGCTTGGTGGGTGAGCAAGCGACGATGTTTCTCTTCGATCCGTGCGGCAACGCGCTTGAGTTCAAGGCATTCAAGGATGTGGCTCAGCTGTTTGCCAAGTGAACGCATCGGCCTGTGCCATCAGCTCCTCGATCGAGCCGGGAAGCTGAGGGTTGCACTCGATTTGTCCAATGCTGAAGTGGATGTCATAACCGCGATGCACCGTGGCATTGCGCTCTTTGAGTATTTCTTCGAGTCGCGCCCTGATCGCGGGAATCTCCACAACGCTTGAGCCGGTCAGCAACGCGACGAATTTGTCACTGCCCAACCGGCCGATCACATCGCTCTCGCGAAAGGCAATTCGCAGCACATCAGCGAAGGTTTTCAGGGCGTTGTCGCCCTCGGCACGACCATAGAGATAGTTGATGTGTTTGAAGTCATCAATATTGAAAAGCAGCAGCGTTGCTGGCTTTTTCAGCTGATGGCAGACATCCAGCCCTTGTTGGGCCAGCGCTGTAAAACCGTGTCGGTTGGAGAGCAGCGTCAACTCGTCCATGCTCGCCATCTGCACGCCCATCAACTCCTCCTCGGCCTTGCGGGCCAGGTCACGCAGCAGCTCGCGCTCCTGCAGTGGCGTGCGCAACGGGTCGGCGCACGCGCCTGGTTTTACCGGTTTGCCTGGGATCAGCATTACTCACTCCATTGGCGGGTATATTTCTTAGAGTCGTCCATACCCGGTTTGGCTCCCTGTTAACGGACCGCCGGTCAACTACCCACGACCGGACATGGCCCCCCAGCGTCTGCCCAGCGCTTGAACTGGGTGACGAAAATGTCGTGCGGCACCGGTACCGGCGCCCTTCCCTGACCCGGATTCCAACCCCAGAGCACCAGTTTGTCGTCGCTGACATGCTTGATCAGCGCGGCGAAATCGCGGTCACCGTTGCTGGAACGGTCCTTGATCATTGCGCACAACTGGTCGGCCGGCAGACCGATCCAGGCCATTTTGTGCGCGGCTGGCGGCAAGCTCCAGTGCGGCGCCCCTGGCGGTGCGTGAGCGCCGTAACTGGCTGGCGGATTACTCTCGGCGTGGCAGGTAGCGCAGGGCAAACCCGCCGCACCCTTGCCGTCCATGCCCCGCACGACGTTCATTGCGTGAGTAATCCCGGCGTCGAATTGCAACGGCGAATCGCCGGGGATATGGCAGTTCTGGCAGCGCGGGCTCTGAAAGACCTTTTGCACGGTATCGAACGCCTTGATGGCCTCCTTATCATCAGCGAACAGGTCCTCGGCGTAGCCGATCAGGCCGACCAACACCACCGCGCCAAGAATCAGATGTCGTCTCATCTCACACCCCCGACAGTTGCAGTGGCAGTTCCCGCAAGCGTTGGCCGGTCAGGGCGAACACCGCGTTGGCCACTGCCGGCGCCGTGGGCGGCACACCGGCCTCGCCGATGCCGCCGGGTTTGTCGCTGCTGGGCAAGATATGCACTTCCACTACCGGCATTTCGTTGAGCCGCAGCACTTGATAGTCGTGGTAATTGGACTGCACCACTTGCCCGTTCTTGAAGGTCAGTTTGCTGTGCAAGGTAAACCCGAGGCCGAACGTGATGGCCGATTCCATTTGCGCCGCGATGCTCATCGGATTGACCGCAATCCCGCAATCCACCGCACACACCACCCGGTGCACGCGGATCGCCAGGTTGTCCTCGGACACCTCGGCCACCTGGGCAACATAACTGCCGAAAGACTCATGCACCGCGACACCCAACGCATGGCCGTCCGGCAGTGGCGCCTTCCAGTTGGCTTTCTCGACGGCCAGGTTCAGCACGCCAAGATGCCGCGGATGCTCCTTGAGCAAGGTTCGTCGGTACTCGACCGGATCCTTGCCGGCCGCCTCTGCCAGTTCGTCGATCAGCGACTCCATCACGAACGCGGTGTGGGTGTGCCCCACCGAGCGCAGCCAGAGCACGCGAATGCCGGTTTGCGGCGAATGCAGATCAACCTGGTGATTCGCCAACCCCTCAAGGTACGGACTGTCGGCGACGCCTTCGACAGACGTCTTGTCGATGCCATTCTTGACCATGGTCGCCTCGAATGACGTGCCCGCCATGATCGACTGCCCGACCATCACATGCTTCCAGGCGATCGGCAGGCCTCCGGCATCGAGGCCGATACGGGCCTGATGGAGGAATGCCGAGCGGTAGTAGCCACCGCGAATGTCGTCCTCCCGGGACCAGACGGTTTTCACCGGTGCGCCCGCCGCCTTGGCGACTTCCACGGCCTCAGCGACAAAGTCCGAGGTCGGATTGGCCCGGCGACCGAAACCGCCGCCCAGAAACTCGGTATGAATCTCCACCTGCTCGGGTTTGAGCCCGGTGATTTTCCCGGCGACCATTTGATCCAGGGTCTGGAACTGGGTGCCGGTCCAGATTTCACATTTGTCCTGAGTGATTTTCACCGTGCAGTTGAGCGGCTCCATCGGCGCGTGGGCCAGGTATGGCACGCTGTATTCGACATCGATGGTCTTCGCCGCTTTCCCCAGACCTGCCGCGACATCACCGGCCTGACTGGCCGACGCGCCAGGGGTGGCGGCGAGTTTGCGGAAGCTTTCCAGCAGTGTCTGACTGTCGAGCCCGGTGTTCGGCCCCAGGTCCCAATCAATCTTCAACGCATCGCGCCCCAGCTTCGCCGCCCAGTAATGATCGGCAATCACCGCCACCCCGGTGGGCACCTGCACCACTTTTTGCACGCCAGGGATCGCCAGCGCTTCGGCGCCTTCGAAGGATTTGACGCTGCCACCGAACACCGGCGAGCGCGCGACCATGGCGGTCATCAGCCCGTCGAACTGCACGTCCATGCCGAACTTGGCGCGGCCAGTGATTTTCTCCGGAGTGTCCAGGCGCTTGGTCGGTTTGCCGATGATTTTCCAGTCCTTGGACTCCTTGAGCTTGATCGACGCCGGATCCGGCACCGGCAGCTTGCCGGCGTCATCGGCCAGTTCGCCGTAGGTGGCGCGTTGGTCGCCGGCAATCACCACACCCGATTCGGTGCGAATCCCGGAGGGCGCGACGTTGAAGCGCTTGGCCGCCGCGTCGATCAACATCAAACGCGCCGCTGCACCGGCCTGCCGGTAGCGGTCGAACTCCATCCAGGTCGAGGTGGACCCGCCAGTGATTTGCATCCCGCCAAACCCGGCCAGGCCATACTCGGCGGCCGAAGCCGGTGCATGTTCGACACGGATCTTCGACCAGTCGGCGTCCAGTTCTTCGGCGATCAGCATGGTCAGGCCGGTCCAGATGCCCTGGCCCATTTCCGAATGGCCGAGCAGTATGGTGACGCTGTTGTCATTGCCGATCCGTAAAAACGCGTTGGGCGCGAAAACATTGCCTTGATTCTCGGCGCCCATGGCAAAGCGATGACCACCGGGGATGACAAACGCCACCACCAGACCACCGCCCAGCACCGCGCTGCCCTTGAGGAAACCGCGGCGTGACAGAGGATTGAGGCTGTTCATTGCTCAGACTCCCTTCAACGTGGCATCAACCGATCTCGGCGGCGCGTTTGACCGCTGCGCGGATCCTTGGGTAGGTGCCGCAGCGACAGATGTTGCCGGAGAGCGCCTGATCGATGTCGCTGTCGGTGGGCTTGGGAATTTTCGCCAGCAACGCGGCGGCCGACATGATCTGCCCGGACTGGCAGTAACCGCACTGGACTACATCGAGCTCCGCCCAGGCTTGTTGCACCGGGTGCGAACCGTCGGTAGACAGACCTTCGATGGTGAGGATTTTTTGCCCATTGGCCACCGCCATGGCGGGGGTGATGCAGGAGCGCAGCGGCGCGCCGTCGACGTGCACGGTGCAGGCCCCGCACTGGGCGATGCCGCAACCGAATTTGGTGCCGGTCAGGTGCGCGACATCGCGCAGGACCCACAGGAGCGGCATGTCTGCGGGGACATCCAGCGCCTGGTCCTTGCCATTGATGTTGAGGGTCAACATTGCGAATGTCCTCAGACTCACGGTGTTCTGAAGGGGCTCTCGGGAACCTCCGGTTATCCCTACAGCTAAGCGCAAATTGCCGGGCGAGACCGGTTCATCGACCACCGGTCACACGATGAAGGAGAACAGGATCGCTCTGTAGCAGCTGCCGAGCCCGCGAGGCTGCGTTCGGCGACGAAGTCGTCGTAAACCCTGCAAACGCAGTTTTCCTGACACACCGCAGAGCCTGACTTCACGACGACTTCGTCGCCGAACGCAGCCTCGCAGGCTCGGCAGCTGCTACACAGAGCGGTTGGGGGCTTAGAAGTCGGTGGACACCGACACTTCGCGCCACGTCTGCAATTCATCAGCGACGAAGGCGTTCTTGGCTTCGATCGCCGCGACACAGTCGCTGCCCAGCGGTAAGCGCAGCGGGGCTTTTTGCGCTTGCACCAGGGTGATCATGGCCTGGGCGAGCTTGTCCGGATCGCCAGGCTGATTCAGGGTTACAGCCTTGGCGATTTTGCGCACCTCACCCGCTGTGGTGTCGTATTCGGCAATCGAAGCCGGGGATTCAACCAGCGAATTGCCTTCGAGGAATTCGGTGCGGAAGTAACCCGGCTCGACAATGGTCACGTTGATACCCAGCGGTGCCAACTCGGCGTGCAGCGCCTCGCTCAAGCCTTCGACGGCAAATTTGGTCGAGCAGTAGACGCCAAAGCCTGGCCCCGACCTGTAGCCGCCCACCGATGAGAGATTGATCACATGTCCACGGCGAGCAGCGCGCATGTGCGGCAGAACGGCGCGCGTGACATTCAGCAAGCCGAAGACGTTGGTTTCGTACACGCGTCGCACTTCATCGGCGCTAGCTTCTTCCACCGCACCGAGTACGCCGAAACCGGCGTTGTTGACCAGCACATTGATGCGCCCGAAGTGCTCAATGGCCGCCTTGGCAACCGCAACGCCTTGGGCTTCGTTGGTCACATCAAGGGTCGCGGCCAACAAACCCGGCTGCTCGCCAAAACGCTGGGTGATGCTACTGGCGTCACGAGCGGTGGCGACTACGGCGTCGCCATTGGCCAGCGCGGCGGCAGCAATCTTGGCGCCGATACCGCGAGAAGCACCGGTGATGAGCCAGACACGTTTGAAGTTTTGGGAAGTGGTCATGATGGCGAATCCTTGTAGGCAGTTGGGGTAAGCACAAGGTACGCAGGAACATTGGTCTGAAAAATGCCCTCGTGTTACAAGCACTATGAAACTCTCTTTCATAATGACGCCGATATGAATCACGACCCGTTTGATGGTTTGACCGAGTTTCTCGCCGTCGCCGAGCATAAAAGCTTCACTCTGGCCGCGACTCGGCTAGCCGTTACGCCCACCGCCGTCAGCCATGCGATCAAACTGCTGGAACGGCGCACCGGCGTGTTGCTGTTTCAGCGCACCACACGCCGAGTGGCGCTGACCGAAGCCGGCGCCAGTCTGTTTGCCCGCTTGCGTCCGGCGGCCAGTGAAATCGATGAAGCGCTGGCGGTGCTCAGCGGTTTCCGCGATCAGCCCATGGGCACGCTGCGACTCACGGCCCCACGATTGTCCGGGGCCTTGTTGATGGAGCCGCTGATTCCGCTGTTCCGCGAGGCCTACCCGCAAGTCACCCTCGATATTTCCCTGGACGACGCTACGGTCGACCTGATGGCCGGCGGCTTCGATGCCGGGATTCGCTTGGGAGAGTCGATTGAAAAAGACATGATCGCGGTACGCCTGACACCTGACCTGCAATGGTCGGTGGTGGGCTCCCCGGCCTACTTCGCCAAGGCGGGAAAACCGGTCATCCCGGAAGACCTGACCCGACATGAATGCATCGGCTTTCGCTTCTCGACCTCCGGCAGCGCGCATCGCTGGGAGTTTCGCCGCGAGGGGCGGGACTTCACCGTGGGCGTCGAGGGTGGCGTGATCGTCAATGATCGCCGGTTGTTGGTGGCGGCCGCTCGTAGCGATTCAGGCCTGGCCTACGCCTGTGATCTGGAGATTGCCGACGAGTTGGCGGATGGACGCCTCGAACGGGTGCTGCAACCCTTCGTACCGCTCAGCTCGGCGTTGTACCTGTACTTTCCCAGCCGCACTCAGACCCAGCCAAAACTGCGGGCCTTTATTGATTTGGCCACCCGCTGGATCGCTGAAAAAGGAGGCCTGGGTCGTCGCTGAACCGTCGTCTTCACAGTATGACTGCATTCAAAAACAGTCATATCGACCCTACAAAAAGTCATTACGACTACATCAGGGTTGTTTCACG
Organism: Pseudomonas sp. TH39(2020); assembly: GCF_016650715.1. Classification (NCBI taxonomy): domain Bacteria; kingdom Pseudomonadati; phylum Pseudomonadota; class Gammaproteobacteria; order Pseudomonadales; family Pseudomonadaceae; genus Pseudomonas; species Pseudomonas sp. TH39(2020). Next base: position 42,947 of record NZ_JAEKFF010000008.1, read on the forward strand.
TAAGCCGCGCTGTACTTCTGATACTCACCAAAACCGGTCACTTCTGCGGCGCCATTGAGCAACTGCAGGCGAAACAGTGGATCGCCCTCAGGGTCCACTGCGATGACGAGGTTGCCGGCAAGCAATGGGTACTGATGATGGACTTCGACAGGCGGGTCCTTGAGCTGAAAAATGCTCAGGTTGATATCCGCCATCTCGGGGCCGTTGTCGATCCCTGGCAATACTCTGAGGGTCAACTCGCCGATACGCCGATCCTGGACATTGCTCACGAGGTAGCGCCCTTCTCGCTGACTGTCTGCTACCCGCTCAAGTTTTTGCGCGGCGACTTTGAACGCAGTCGGCCTCACATTGATGCTTAATTGACGAGAGCCGTTGATCCACGTGCCGGTCTGGCTGCCCTGCTCGTTCGGCGTGCCTTCGACGAACCAGTTGCCGATCATCTGACCGTCGTCGTCCAGTTCACGCAGAACAATACCGCCATCCTCGTAGGTATTGCCCACCAGCCGGATCGGTTGACCGCTGCCGGTCTTGCTGTAGCGAACTTCCCCGACGTAGACATCACCCTGACGTTGCCACCACAGCTCAACGGGGATCTTGTCATCGAGGGTGCCGCGTAACATGACGGGCGCTTCACCGACGGGTCCCTCAAGGCGACGACGCTCCGTCCACTGGCCGGATTTCAGTTCACGATCGGTGACGTCCACATAGCCATCAGGCATGAACGGGTTGGCTTCCGACGGCTTTTGCACCACCTCCGTTTTCTCGGCCACCTTCACAGGACGGTTGTCCTGTATTTGCCAGGTCGCGCTCTGGCGCCAGCAGCAGCCGCTTTTGGACTGGGTATGCAGGCTTTTGGTAACCGGGTCGATATCGAACATACCCAGATTTGCGCCACGGGTCAGAGCGGAAAAGGACGTGCTCAACACGAGCGTCGGGCTCTCGGGATCGAACAGATAGATGTCGTAGGAAGGACCGCCATAGCCCGCTTCATTGCCATTGCGTACGGCAAGATCTTGTTGCCCGTCGAAATTGAAATCGCCGAACAACAGCAGACTTTGATCGGCATACGCCAGGTTGCGGTCGAACTCCGAAGCTTTGCGGCCTGGTTTGAACAGGGCGAACGCTTCGGCTGACTCGATGCGCTGCAGCACCTGCCCGCCGGTCCTTTCGCGCAACGTAATCAGCGCAGGAGCACCGTCGAAAGTCTGGGTGGGCGGCTGTGCAAACAGCACGTCGATGACGTATTTCTGCGCAGGGTCCGTGAGGTGATACGTCAGCGGTTCGGCGCTTACGGCAGCGGCAACCAGCAGGCAGGAAACAGCCAATAAACGATGGGCAACCATGATGCAGAGCGTCCTTGCGGCAAACCAGGTCGACAAGTCTAGCGGCTATCGGGTCATGCCGACATCGTTGATTCCGTCGACAGGAAACTCTTTCTACTTGTCGATCTACGGTACGGCCAGACGACCCGAGGCTGGCTACGCTGAAAGTCCAGCCTGAGTAATCCGTAGAGGAGCTACACCATGCACCGCGTTCAAAAACTCACGCCCTGCCTGTGGTTCGACAATCAGGCCGAGGAGGCCGCGAAGTTCTACTGTGCGATCTTCGATCATTCGAAAATCAGCGCCACCACCCACTACGGCAAGGCCGGTCAGGAGATTCACGGCAGGCCCGAAGGCTCGGTGATGACGGTCAGTTTCGAACTGGACGGACAGAGTTTTACCGGCCTCAACGGCGGCCCTATATTCAAGTTCAATGAAGCAGTTTCGTTTCAGGTCAATTGCCATACTCAGGAAGAAGTCGACCACTTCTGGGGGCGCCTGTCCGCGGGCGGGCCCGTTGAGGCCCAGCAATGCGGCTGGCTCAAGGACAAATTCGGCGTGTCCTGGCAGATCGTGCCAGTGGCCCTGATGGACATGATGAAAGACCCTGATACAGCAAAATCCCAACGCGCCATGACAGCGATGTTGCAGATGAAAAAACTCGACATCGCAGCACTGCAACGAGCCTTTGACGGCGAGAGCTAATACACTTCGACGCTGACCTGCCGAGGACGCTGACCATGAAGCCCGCCGTTGCCAAAGACGCTGACAAAGCCCCGCGCTTCTGGCGCGACGACGCCCTGCCCTTCATCGAAGCCCGCTCCATCGCCGACGGCCGCGAGGTCTGTTACATCCGGCATTCCCACGAGCACTTTTCCATCGGTGCGATCACGGCCGGGCGCAGTACCTACCTCCACGAGCATTCGGAGTTTCAGGTCAGTGCCGGCACCGTGGTGCTGATGAATCCCGGTGATGTCCACGCCTGCAATCCCATCGATGACCAGCCGTGGTCGTACCTGATGCTGTACGTCGAGACACCCTGGCTGACCGATTTGCAGCATCAGTTGGGGTTTGGCCAGGACCAGGCGTTTCGGCGGTTTTCCATCACTCACTTGCACGACGCCGATCTGTTTGCCGGGCTCAAGGGTTTGTATGAAGTGTTGGTCGATGATCAGCACGACATCCTGCGCAAACACAGCGCCGCGGTGGAGTTTTTCACCGATGTGCAACAGCGCCTCAACCCTGGTGATCAACCACTGCGCGAGCCCAATTTCAAACTGGAACGGGCCGCCGAGTACATCCGCGACAACTGCACGCAACTGCTCAAGCTCGAAGACATTTGCGCGGCCGCACAGTTGTCGCCTTCCTACCTGATCCGCGCGTTCAAGCAGCATTACGGCATGACGCCCCACGCGTTTGTGCTCAACCAGCGAATCCAGTTCGCCCGGGAGCAGTTGCGTAGCGGCAAATTGATTGCCGATGTGGCACTTGAAGCCGGGTTTGCCGATCAAGCGCACTTTCAACGGGTATTTAAACAGCATTTGGCGGCGACGCCGGGGCAATATCGGAATTGACATCAGACGTCATCATTAAAAGAACCCGCGGCAAACTTTCGCATATACATACTGCAATACATCGCCCCACTAAGATATTTACCACGTCACCCGACACTTCGCTCACCCCGCGTCTGTTTCATACATATATGGATATATAGCTAAAACGACAACGCGCATCAGTTCAATTAGCGTAATGGGCAAGTTCCCTCCAGCCAGGAAACTTACTCACTTACTCGAAGATGGAACTTAAATCATGCAATTGCAAGAACAGGCCAACCTGGCTTCCGGCGATGAACGCCAACGAATGGCGATTACCCAAGCGCTCACCAACGCCATGGGGGATGAGGACATTCACCAGACCTTGGCGTGGCCGTGGGATCGACTGGCCGTTTCCTGCGTGCCCAACTCCGCCTTCCATGACGTTCATCACAGCAGCGCCGTTCTTTTGTCGCAAATGATTCGACAGCCCGACTTCCTCAACATCCGCGCCGAACAATTTATCCCCGAACACGCCAGTTTCCATATTGACCAAGAAGGCCGTCTCTATTACGTCCGGGAAGACATCAGCTCTTTCGGCCGCCCTGGCGATGCTGCTGAACAGGCCACCAACCACTTCTTCGCGCGCGTCGATATTACCTCTCATATTACCGACGTTGCCGAGTTCAAACAGAATCTGGCGTTACTGGCAAAGATGGCCAGGCTCACGGGCGGTTTCATAACTTCCAATGATCGAATTGCCGTTGGCCAATGGCTGCGTTTTCACAACTTGCCACTGCCCACCGATGAAGAAAGTACCAAAGCGCTGATTGACCTGCTCAACTTCGCCGTTATGCCGGACCTGCCGGACACCGCTAACTACTGGGCGCTGCTGGACGCTCCAGAGGATTCGCCCTTCGAGTTAACCAAGAGCAAACGCGCGATCATTCGTGACATCACCACGCAACTGACCGGCAACGAAATGCCCTTGGCCGAATACTTTGGCGCAGCGCTGGTGTTGGAAAACGCAGGATCGGACAAGCAGCCGCAGAGCCTCGAGTACCGCTTGCAACGGCTGATCAGCGACGCGAGCCTGCTGGATGAAACAGGGCAAAACTACATTGATGCGCTGGGTTGGTTCACCGACGAGTCAGGCCCCAAGGCGTCGAAACAATTTATCGAACAGTTGCTGATCGCCGCCATGCTGCTGGACCTCGATCCCGAGGTAGACACGGCCAACACGACGCTTGCAGGGTTCAACCTTTACTCCTCAGCTCAGGTTCAGCGCCAGCCTTGCGATGTCCGCAACGACCTGGAAGCGCATCTGATTCGGCGCTTCAAGCTCGATAAACTCATCGCCCCCCTGGTGGCCGAACTGGCATTGGCGGGTATGGCACCGGAGTATCTGGTGCGCGAACTACCCCCGTCGTTGAAGGTCGGAACCCCGGGCTGGGTCATCCTCTGCCAAGCCGTGGGCCTGGCTGAAAGCATTGTTCCCGGTTGCTCCCGGCGCCTGACCTATGAACACTTGCTGGGCTTTAGCCCGATCTCGGGGCTCACCCCGCAACTCAACGATTTGCACGCCATGGCGGGGATTGACCCGGTCGTTACGTGGGCATTGATGAATGGACTGGTCCAACGCGACGCGGACGGCAACCTGAGCCTCGAAACGATCAATAAAGGCATCGAGGCCTATAACGAGCATGTCGAGACGCTGTCTACCGCGCTTAACGCGATCAACAAGCCAATTCCCCGGCGCAAAGCCCTCGCATTGAAAGAGCTGACATCGAACGTACCGGCCTGCGACCCTCATGAACGGCTGGTCAAACACCGGGGCTCCGGTGGCGGTGGCGCAAGCAAAGTATCGGTGTTGGACTTGTACATGAGCGACCAACTTCACACGCAAGACTGGGGGCGTATCAGGGGCCGCGATATTTATCAGGAATTTCCCAGGCTCAAGCAGCTGTACCCGGTTGCCGACCTATATGAAACAGCCGTGCACGATCACTACAACGGCCTGATATCCGGCCTGTCGACCACGATTCGCTATGTGTTTTCACAGATGGAGAAATCCGATAAAAGATTTATCGAACATGGGCGATTGGCTATCTACCGCGTAGAAGCCTACAAACAGCATCTTTTCGCAGGATCAATACCCGAGGCGACACGGGAGCGAACGGGCCGTTACGGCGTGATTATTTGTGCGGAATATCAAGGCACGCTGGTTCGCTGCTTCGAGCTGTTCCCGTTGCGCTCTGAATGCCGGAGCACGCCGGAACTCAGGGAGAAAGTCGGTCAATACCTGTTTACTTATGAACAGGACGGCACACGGGGCAACTTTGTCAAAGACAACGGCCTTGTGGATGCGCCACTGGATCTGGATGCCTACTTTGAAAACGTTGCGCCGCGCAGTGATACGAAGTCTTCGGTATTCGTGCGCAAGATAGGTGAATTCGACAGTGCGTCGCACCCGACCCACTCCAATAAACCGATGGCTTACTTCAACGCCGAGCGCATAAAAGCCATCAGCGACCTGATCGCTGAACAGCATCCCTTCCTGGCCGAAAGTGAACTGGCGGACATGGGCCGTGACAGCACGGAACAGGAACTGGCGGCGGAAAAGTTCGATGTCATCTTTAATTCGCTGTTGAATTTGATCATTCCGTTCAAGGAATGCATCGAGGGTTTGTCTTCCGGTGTTCCGGCCAGGCAGCGGGGCGCGATCGCCAGTTGCGTGATGGACGCGGCGCTTGTTGCCTTTGTCTTTGCCAGCGTGCCGGCGCAAGTGGGCAAGGCCGTTGGAAAGAGCGCGTCATTGGCCACAAAGTTGTTGTCCGCGTCCCGGATTGGCACGCGCACCGTCGTTTCCCTGTTGAACCCGCTGGACGGAATACCGACCCTGCTCACGGGCGGAGTAAAACTGATGGGCAGAGGCGCGATAAAACTCGCCGGCCATACTGCCGCTGCGGTGCATATCGTCAGGGCGCAGCTGTATCGCCTGACAGGCGCCCATTCCTACAACCTGCTGCGCGCCCTCGACCACACCGGTGCGGCCGCACGGATCCGCATGAGCCTCGACACCGTAGCGCATGCGCGGGCGCTGTTTAAAAGCGATGGGCTCGAAACCGCGGAACATGTGCTCAAGCACCTGCAAGCCAATGATGCAAAGTTGCTCAAGAACGTTCCCCAAACGGAGCTTCAGCATTTGTTTGAAGGCTCGTTGACCGACCTTGCACGCCAGTCTGACACTGCTCAATCGCTGAAGAAGGTCCTGGATTCGGACGTTGTCGATTCGTTGATACGCCAGCAAGCGCAAAAGTTTTCCCTGGATAACCTGCAACAGTTCAAGGATCACACGACGCTGCCGGAGCTGTTCAACGACCTTCTGGAGGTGGAGTACAAAAACCTGACGGCCATGAATCAACATCAAAAAACATTACTCGCTTCGGACCTTGGCAAAGCACCTTACAGCGCCTTTCTCGACGATGTGTCCTTTAACCCGGACCATTTGACCGACAACACTGATCGAGCCGCTGCCTGGATTCTCAAAGCGTCGAGCTCTCGAAACGAGGTTGATAACATCAGGACCTTGCTTCGCGAGTTCAGCGGTAATGGCAAGTCCCTGACCGACCCTGCCGTTTACAAAGAACTGCATCGGCGTCTGGTGCCCGAAGCTACAGATGCCTTGCGCAGCCCTACTGCTCAAGCGCGTTACCCGTCCAACGTTTCGGGCGCAGCGATGCTGGAAAAACACCTGGCAGCCCTGGATTCGGCTCATGAGCACTTCGGCAAACAGATGCTGGGTGCATTCCTGGGCTACCACAGTTTTGTCGACGGAAATGGCCGCACGGCGCGCGCCCTCTATGCCATCACGGAACTACGAGCCAATCGGTTCAACGCCCTGCCGCTACCGGTAGAAAATGCACTGAGCGGTCTGGGTTGATGCGCAGCGCCTAAGTCCGAATCAAATATCCCGCGCACACCACCAAGAGCAACGCCATGCTTCGGTTAAACAACCGCATGCCTTTGGCGTTGCTCAAATACCCGCGCAAAAACGTCCCGGCATAGGCCCAACAGCCGACCGACACGTAGCAAATCACCAGATACACCGCCGCAAACTGCCAGACCAGTCGCGCCTCGCCATCCGCCACAAAAGCGCCCATGCCGGCCACGCAGGCCAGCCAGGCTTTCGGGTTGAGCCACTGCATCACCGCGCCATACAGCATCGACGGCGCCCGGCCTGACTCCTTCGCATCCAGATGCCCTTTGTCGGCGGCCAACTTGAAGGCCATGTACAACAGGAACGCCACACCCGCCCATTGCACCCCCTGCGTCAGCACTGGCCAACGCTGCAACACCTCATGCAGGCCTAATCCCATCAACACCAACAAAAGAACGAAACCCAGTGTCGCCCCGGCCACATGCCGTTGACTGGCGCGAAAACCAAACTGCGCGCCGGAACTCAACGCCACGATATTCACCGGCCCTGGCGTTATCGAGGCCACCAGTGCAAACGCCGCCATCGAGATCATCAGATTCATCACAGACCTTCTTCAATTCAGTTGAACGAGGCCTCAAGGTAAAGAGCGACCTGATGGCTGTATTGAACAAAACACCCCTCAGCTGTACCGCGCCCGCTGTCCACCACTGTATGGGTCAAGCCACCCCAAGCCTGTGATAAAAATGCCGTTCCTGCTTTTGGAGCCCCGCCATGGACCTCGCCACCCTCACCTTGTTTCTTCCGGCCTGCTTCGCCCTGAACATGGCGCCCGGGCCGAACAACCTGTTGTCGGTCAGCAACTCGACCCGCTACGGCTATCGCATCGCCTGTATCGCCGGGATCGGTCGGCTGCTCGCGTTCGCCGGCATGATCGCCCTCGCGTCGGCGGGGCTGGCGGTGGTGCTGCAAACCTCGGAATTGTTGTTCTACGGGATCAAGATTCTGGGGGCGGCGTATCTGCTCTACCTCGCCTGGCAATTGTGGCGCGCCGATCCCGGGACGGAAAACGTGGTAGCGGGCGCGCCGGTGGGGATGCTGGCGTTGGCGCGGCAGGAGTTCCTGGTGGCGGCCGGCAATCCGAAAGCGATCCTGATCTTCACCGCGTTCCTGCCCCAGTTCGTCGACTCGACCCACGCCGTATCGCCGCAATTCGCCGTGTTGGGTGCGTTGTTCCTGATGCTGGAATGGATCGCCATCGGTGCCTACGCCTACATGGGCCTGCACATGCGCCGCTGGTTCGCCGAACCCCGGGGCAAGCGGATATTCAATCGGTGCTGCGCGGGATTGTTGTCGGCGGCGGCTTCAGTGTTGCTGATGGCGCGGCGGGCCTGAAGTTATGGATTGACGGGATGCAACGCAGGTTCACACTGCGTGACATCCCGTATCAATATCCGACGAGCCGTGAATGAACCTGAACATTGTCTACGCCCTTGGCGCTGCCGCTCTTTTTGGCGCGAGTACACCATTGGCCAAGTTGCTGGGCCTGAACCTTTCGCCGGTCCTGCTGGCCGGGTTGTTGTACCTGGGCAGCGGACTGGGCCTGACGCTCATCAGACTGTTGCGTGACCGGGGCTGGCAGTCCAGCGGACTGAAATCGTCAGAGTGGCCCTGGCTGATCGGTGCCATCGCGTTTGGCGGCGTGCTCGGGCCGGTGGCGCTGATGTTCGGTTTGACCCTGACCTCTGGCGCCACGGCCTCGTTGATGCTCAACCTCGAATCGGTATTGACCGCCGTGCTGGCCTGGGTGGTCTTCAAGGAGAACGCTGACCGGCGCATCGTCGCCGGAATGCTGGCCATCGTCGCCGGTGGCTTGCTGCTGGCCTGGCCGCAGAACCCGGCGCAGTCACAGGGCTGGATCGGACCGTTGGCGGTAGCGCTGGCCTGCGTCTGCTGGGCGATCGATAACAACCTGACGCGCAAAGTGTCGGCCTCGGATGCGCTGTTTATTGCCGGCATCAAGGGGTTGGTCGCCGGAGTGGTGAACTGTTCCCTGGCGCTGTTGCTCGGCGCGACACTGCCACACCTGACGGTGCTGGGGCCTACGTTGATCGTTGGTTTCCTGGGGTATGGCATCAGCCTGGTGTTGTTCATTCTGGCGCTTCGTGGCCTGGGCACTGCGCGCACCGGCGCTTACTTTTCCACGGCACCTTTCCTCGGCGCGGCAATCGCCATCCTGCTGCTGGGTGAACCCGTCACGCTGACGTTTTGGGCCGCTTCACTGTTGATGGGCCTTGGAGTCTGGATTCATCTCAAGGAAAGTCATGCCCATGAGCATCAACATGAGGCGCTCAAGCATGGTCATCGCCACGTGCATGACGAGCACCATCAACATGAACATTCGTTCCAGTGGGACGGTACCGAGCCCCACAGTCACGAACATGAACACACGCCGCTGCACCACAGCCATCCACATTTTCCGGACATCCATCACCGACATAAGCATTAAACAATCCTCATGACGAATGACTGGAATTCTCTGTCGATTTTCCGGTGGAGGCGTTGGGCGACGCGTCTTATGCTCACCTCATGAACCTACAAAACGCTTTGCTTCCGCCCCACGCCGAGATGGTTCGCGCCATGCTCGAACGAGACACCGCCTACGAGGGGGTGTTCTTTACCGCGGTCAAAACCACCGGCATCTTCTGTCGCCCCAGTTGCACGGCGCGCAAGCCGAAACCGGAGAACGTCGAGTTCTTCGCCCATGCCGATGAGTGCATGTCGGCCGGCTACCGCGCTTGCCTGCGCTGCAAACCTCTGGACGCGGCGGCCATCGCCCCGGACTGGGTGCAGCAGCTGCTCAAATCGGTGGACGCCGACCCCGACCAGCGCTGGACCGATGCCCAGTTGCTGGCCGAAGGCATCGAACCGCTGAAACTGCGCCGCTGGTTCAAGCAGCATTTCGGCATGACCTTTCACGCCTGGTTGCGCACCCGACGCCTCGGCATGGCGTTGGGCGGGATCAAACAGGGCGATTCCATCGACAACGCCGCATTTGACTCGGGCTACGAGTCCCTGAGCGGGTTTCGTGATGCGTTTCAAAAGTCCTTCAAGATCACGCCCGGCCGCGCCGCCAACAGCGAGCCACTGCTGTTCACTCGCCTGACCACACCGCTGGGGCCGATGATCGCCATGGCCGAACGACGCGGGCTGGTGCTGCTGGAGTTTCTTGATCGGCCAGCGCTGACCAAGGAAGTCGAAGCATTGCAGAATCGATACGGCTATGCCGTCGCGCCAGGACATAACGCGCATTTGCAGCAGATTGAAGCCGAACTGACGCAGTATTTCGCCGGCAAACTCACTGACTTCAACGTTGCACTACACTTGCCGGGCAGTGATTTCGCCCGACAGGTCTGGGCCGAACTGGCGAAGATCCCGTACGGCCAGACCAGCACCTACGGCACCATTGCGGCGTTATTGGGCAAGCCCGGCGCCAGTCGCGCCGTGGGCCTGGCCAACGGGCATAACCGTCTCTCGATTGTTGTGCCCTGTCACCGGGTGATCGGCGCAGACGGCTCGCTGACCGGCTATGGTGGAGGACAACCGCGCAAGGCATTCTTGCTAAGGCTGGAAAAAGCGGCGGTGCAGATCACGCAACAACTCGCATTCTGATCATTTGCAGGTTTCTCAAAAGTCATAAGGAAGGACATTCGATGGACACGCTCGACAATCAATTTCATCAGTTCCACCACGACGGCTTGCTGATCCTCACCAATGTCGCCGATGCCGCCGGGGCGCGCATCGTGGAACAGTTGGGCTGTAAAGCCGTCGCCACCAGCAGCGCGGCAGTCGCCTGGGCTCACGGTTATCCGGACGGTAACGCCCTGCCCCTCGAACGCCTGGTATCGACAGTCGAGTCCATCGCCCGGGTGATCTCGGTGCCGTTGACCGTGGACATCGAGGCCGGCTACTCCGATGACCTGACGCGGGTGGCCGACCTCATCGATGCGGTGATTGCCGCCGGGGCCGTCGGGATCAATATCGAGGACGGTGCGTCCCCGCCCGAGCTGCTGGTGCGCAAGATCGAAATCGCTCGGCAGGTTGCCAGTCGCCGAAATGTGAAGCTGTTCATCAATGCCCGGACCGATGTGTACCTCAAGAGCCTGGTGCCCGCCGAAGATCGCGTGGCAGAGACGCTCAAGCGCGCCGCGTTGTATCAGGCGGCCGGTGCCGATGGGTTGTTCGCAGCTGGCGTTACCGCAGAGTACGAAATCGCTGCACTCTGCCAGGGCACCCCGCTGCCGTTGAACGTGCTCGGGCTCCCCGGACTGCCATCGCCTGAAGAGCTGAAAGCCCTCGGCGTACGCCGCTTGAGCGCGGGTTCACGCATCGCCGAGTTTCTTTATGGCGCCATGAGCGCACTGGCCAAGAGCTTTCTGGAAACAGGAACACTCGATAGCCGTGATCTTAAGGCCTTCACCTATGGCGAAGTGAACGCCCTGTTGGCGCCGTCCGGGAAAGCTTGACCTCCATGCCCGACGCCTATCTGCCCGCCACCGAGTTTCTATCGTCCATCGATGAGGATTGGCGCCGCCACATCGCCGCCATCGGCCCTTGCCTGCATCAGCCCCATGCGGCTCGCGATCCTTATGAGTCGCTGGTGCGGGCGATTGCCTATCAGCAACTGCATGCAAAGGCCGGGGATGCGATTGTCGGTCGGCTGCTGGCATTGTTTGGGACGGGCGCCTTCCCGAGGCCTGAACAGATTGTCGCGACTGACTTCGATCAACTGCGCAGTTGCGGCTTTTCCGCCAGCAAGATCGCGACCATTCAGGGCATTGCCCAAGCGGCGCTGGACGGAGTGGTGCCGGATTACGCCACGGCACTGGCCATGGAGGATGAGGCGCTGATCGAGCGGTTGATTACCTTGCGTGGGGTTGGACGCTGGACGGTTGAGATGTTGCTGATTTACAGCCTGGAACGGCCGGATATTTTGCCGGCCGATGACTTTGGCGTGCGTGAGGGGTATCGGCGACTCAAGGGGCTAGAGGTGCAGCCGACGCGCAAGCAGATGATTGAGATCGGGCTGGGGTGGCGTCCGTTTCGGACGGTGGCGGCGTGGTATTTGTGGCGGGTGCCGAAACCACCCCTCACCCCAACCCTCCCGAAACGTCGGACCGCCCGAGGGGGTAAAGGGTTGGGGTGAGGGGTCGATTTCAAAGCCCCGACTTCAACCGACTGAACGCCCGAATCAAAGCCCGGTTAAACGCCTTGCCATTGTCATTCTTGCTATACAACGAAGCCCTCACCTCGGCCGACGGATACGTCCCCGGATCATTGCGAATCGCCGGATCAATCAAGCCGTCCGCCGCCGTAATCGCATTGGCGTAATGGATGGTGTCCGTGATTGGCGCAATCACCTCCGGTGTCATCAGATAATCCATCAACGCCAGTCCCGCCTGAGGATGAGGCGCATCCTTGGGAATGACCATCGCGTCGAACCAGATCAACGTGCCCTCCTTCGGTATGCGATAACTCAGCTTGAACGGCTTGTTCGCAGCCTCGGCCTGTCCCGCGGCAATGGCCACATTGCCGTTCCACGACATCGCGACGCAGGTGTTGCCATTGGCGAGGTCGCTGATGTTCAGGTCATTGTCGAAGTAGCGGATATAGGGCCGAATCCTGGCCAGTTGCTGTTCGGCCCGTTTCAGGTCATCGAGGTTCTGGCGGTTGATGTCCAGGCCCATGTACTTCATGACCGCGGCGAACACTTCGTTGGGATCATTGAGCAAACTGACCCCGCAATCGGCAAATTTCGACACCACTGCCGGGTCGAACAGCATGGCCCAACTGTCCCGTGGTGCGTCGGGCAGGCGCTGCTTGATCGCCTCTTCCTGGTAGCCGACGCCGGTGGTGCCCCAGGCGTAGATCCCGGCGTAGCGATTGCCCGGATCGAACACGGCCATGTGCTGGCGGAACTCATCACCCACGCCAGCAAAATGCGGCAGCTGTTGCGGGTTTAGCGTTTGAATCGCACCGCTCTGGATCGCCCGGGACAAATGCTGGCCGGCGGTCAGCACCAGGTCATAGCCGCTGCGGCCGGTGAGCAGTTTGGTCTCTACGGTTTCCAGGGAGTCGAAGTGGTCGGCTACCACGTGGATGCCGGTTTTCTTCTCGAAATTGCTCAGGGTGTCCGGGGCCAGGTACTCGCCCCAGATGTACAGATTGACCACCGGTTTGGCGGTGTCGGCGGCCTGCACACACAGGGGTGCGAGCACCAGCAGTAATGCTTGGGTCAGGTTGTGCAGGCCCATTTTTCAAACTCCCTTTTTGTTGCAGGCACTGCCTGCGTACTGCGGCATGGTGATACAGGCGACGTTACCGCCGCCGAGGAGGATTTCCCGGGAGTTTTCGATACCGACGATTTTGTGTCGCGGGAACAGTTCGGCGAGGGTCGCCATTGCTGCCTGATCGTTGCGATCGCCAAACAGCGGCACGACGATCGAGGTGTTGCCGGCGTAGTAGTTGATGTACGACGCACAGATTTTGGTCCCGGCCTGACGGGTGTGCGTGCTGTCTTGCTGATCCAGGCCTTCGGCTTCCTCGGCGGTCCATTCCAGCACATCCGGTTGTGGCAGCTTGTGCACTTTCAGCTCGCGGCCACGGCTGTCGCGGGTGCTGCGCAGAATGTCGTAGGCCTCCTGGTAGATTTCCCATTGCGGATCATCGCGATTATCGGTCCATTGCAGCACCACTTCACCGGGACGCACGAAGCACGCGAGGTCGTCGACATGGCCGTCGGTTTCGTCGAATTTGCAGCCCCGTGGCAGCCAGATGATTTGCTCGGCGCCAAGGTAATCGGTCAATCGCCGGGTGACTTCGGCCTTGCCCAGGTGCTGGTTACGGTTGCGGTTGAGCAGGCATTGCTCAGTGGTGAGAATGCAGCCCTGGCCGTCGCTCTGGATACCACCCAGTTCGGCAATCAGCGGCGCGCGGTAGCGGTCGAACCGTTCGATTTCAAGGATTTTGCTGGCGATTTGATCGTCCTTGTCCCACGGGTAGTACAAGCCGCCGTCGAGACCGCCGTATGCGTTGAACTCGAAGTCCACGCCACGCACCTCACCGCTGTCGTCGTTGACCACAAAGCACGGGCCACTGTCACGGAACCAGGCGTCGTTGCAGGTCATTTCCACCACCCGCACTTGAGGCGGCAATTGGCGGCGAGCGGTGGCGAACTGCGCGGCGGAGGCGCACACGGTGACCGGTTCGCTCCGGGAGATGGCGGTGACGATCTGCACCCAGACTTTCTGCGCAGGCTTGGCGCCATTGCGCCAGACGTCGGTACGCTCCGGCCAGCCGAGCCAGCAACCGGACTTGGTTTCGAACTCGCCGGGTAAACGGAAACCATCGAGTTTGGGGGTGGAGTCGAGCAAACGTGCCATGGTCAAACCTCATCAGCGGGGATTGGAATGACCACAGGCTACGGTCGCCAGCGCCCTCCTCGCCAACGATGATTATTTCGGAATACTTGAATTCAACTCATCAATCGATCAGCTGATCGTTGAACCATTCCAGCATCTGCGCCACGGCCGGGCGCTCCAGCCTCACCCGCTCACACACCAGCGCATATTGGCCGAGTGCAGTCATGCTTGAAGTGAACGGCCGGACCAGACGACCGCTGAGCAAATCCTCCTGCGCGGTCAAGTTATCGCCCATGGCCACACCCTGGCCTTGGGCTGCCGCTTCCAGCGCCAAACCCGCGTGAGCGAAATACAGCTGCCGTTCGGGGCGCTGATCGCCGGCATGGCTGGTGAGCCAGGCGGTCCAGGTCTTGCCGTCCTGATCGTCGTGCAGCAGGCAGTGACGTGTCAGATCCTTCGGGGTTTTCAAGGTGCCCTGGTTGAACAGGCCGGGGCTGCACACCGGGAAGAACTGCAAGGCCGGCAACGGCCGGACAAAGTACGCGCTGCTGTCCACCGGGCCGGTGCCGTAAGTGATCGCCAGGTCGATGTCTTCCCCTGGCGCCGTGGCGTCGATCGGTTGTTCGTAGAGGTGCAAGGTGATGTGCGGATAGCGCGCGTAGAAATCCGTCAGGCGACTCATCAACCACTTTTGCGCCAGCTCGGCAGTCACCGCCAGGCGCAACACCGCCAGCGATGACGGGTCACGCAGTTCATCGCAGGCATCGCCGATCAGCTCGAAGGCTTGCTGCAGGCTTTGCATCAGGCGCCCGGCGGCCATCGTCGGGCGAATCTGCCGGCCCTCACGGATGAACAACGTCACGCCCAATTGTTCTTCGAGCTGGCGAATCTGATGGCTGACTGCGCTGTCAGTGACGCACAACTCCGCCGCCGCCCGGCCGAAATGGGCGTGACGGGCGGCGCATTCGAAGGTTCTGAGTGCGGCCAGAGAAGGCAGTCGTCGCATGGCAAAGGCTCCAATAGGAAGGCGCCCATGCTGCCCCGGCCATGGGTGGGCGTCCAGCGGGACCGCGTTATCGTTCTTCGCGAGCAGGCTCGCTCCCACAGGGGAATGCATTTCAAATGTGGGAGCGAGCCGGCTCCGGGCGGCGTTCCGACGAGGGGGCCTGCACAGCCACCGCATATCCAGCGCCATCACACTCACTTATGGGCAATGACTTCCCCCAAAACCCGGCGCATGTTGCCCCCTCAACCGGAGGGATTCGCCATGCTCAACGCGCTCAAACAGATCAACTCAACCTCGGCCTTTAACCGCTGGGCCGGTTTCGAAGTCACCCGCGCCGAGTTGTTCGCGCAAACCGGCGATCAACTGAAACGGGTGGCGACCGGCGATGCGATTCTGGTTCCGGTCTAGGCTGTCTGGATAAGCCCAAGACCCGTCGGAGGTTCCCATGCAGCTCGAAGGCTCCTGCCATTGCGGCGCGGTATCGTTCAGTTTGACCAGCGCCCACCCCTACCCGTATCAGCGTTGTTACTGCTCGATCTGTCGCAAGACTCAGGGCGGTGGCGGCTATGCGATCAACCTGGGTGGCGATGCCGGCAGCCTTAAGGTGCGCGGTCGCACGCACATCGCGATTTATCACGCACGACTCAAGGACGAAGGCGATAAACGCGCCCACAGCAGCACCGCCGAGCGGCATTTCTGTTCTCTGTGTGGTTCAGGCTTGTGGCTGTTCAGCCCCGAATGGCCGGAGCTGATTCACCCGTTTGCCTCTGTCATCGACACCCCGCTGCCGGTGCCGCCGGAGCACACGCACTTGATGCTCGGTTCCAAGGCGCCGTGGGTGGAAGTCGAGGCAAATCCTGGGGATCAGCAGTTCGACGTCTATCCCGAAGAATCCATCGCCGAGTGGCATGAGCGCCTGGGTTTAAGCCGCTAAGCCGGTTTTAAGATCGTTCCCACGCTCCGCGTGGGAACGATCATCATCTGTCAGTCGAGGTGCGCCCAGGTCATGCTAAACGACGCCCCGCCCCACGGCGAATCCGCCACTTCCACTTGCCCGCCATGGGATTGCGACACCCGCCGCACCAGCGCCAGGCCCAGGCCGAAGCCACCGGTGCGGCGGTCGCGGCTGGCGTCCAGGCGCGAGAACGGCTCGAAGATCTTTTCCCGCCCGTCCACCGGCACGCCGGGCCCGTCGTCGTTGACCCGCACTTCGTAGTCATCACCGTTGCGCACCAACGATACTTCCACCCGCTCATCGGCATAACGAATGGCATTGCGCAGCAGGTTGATCACCGCCCGGGCCATGAAACGCGGTTCGATGCGGACCTGATCGACCTGACACTCGACAATCAGCAATTGCACGCCGGCGGCTTCAGCTTCCAGCGCGACGCTGCCGACCACGCTGTCGAGCCAACTGCTGGCCTGAATGTTTTCCCGAGTGATCACCGTGGCGCCGCGCTCGAGGCTGGCATAGGTGAGCAGCTCGGACACCATCTCTTCCAGTTCGCCGAGGTCGGCGTACATGTCGGCAATCAGTTCACGGTTCTGGGCCGGATCGGATTGCTGCTTGAGTTGATCGAGTTCGAACGACAGCCGGGCAATCGGCGTGCGCAGTTCATGGGACACCGCGTTGGTCAGTTCGCGCTGATTGGCAATCAGGCCTTCGATGCGCGCCGCCATCAGGTTGAAGTGTTCGGCCAGGTCACGAATGTTCGAGCGCTTGGACAGCTGGATCCGCGACGACAGATCGTTATCGCCAAAACGCTCGGCCGCCAGACGCAGCTTTTCCAGATCGCGCCAATGCGGCCGTACCCAGAAAAGCAACACGAAACCGATCATCACCGCGATCATCAGATAAGCCGCGGCAATGTAGAACGGCATCAGACTCGGTTCGGCCGGCAGCTTGATGCTGAGCAGTTGCGAACCGTCGTCAATGCGCGAGATGAACTGCGTGTATTTGTCGCGAATCACCAGCAGGCCCTGGGCCAACTCGGCTTTCTCCTGCTCGGTCAGGGACAATGGGTCGGTCTCGACCAGGCTCAGGCCCAAGCCGTAGTGGGGGCGTACCGCTTCCAGTTGGCGCTCCCGGGCCGAACCGTCCAGACCGCGCAACTGCTCGGCCAGCGACCAGGCCTGGCCACGCACCGCCTCTCGGTTGTAGCTCTGCATCTGACCGTCGAGCAGCGCATCGAACGTGCGTTCGACGGTTTGCAGCCCCAGAACCAGGCCCACCGTCATCACCAGAAACAACCCTAAAAATAACCGCAGCATTTACAACTCCCACGCAAACGGATTGAACAGGTAACCCTTGCCCCAGATGGTCTTGATGCACACCGGTTCGCGCGGGTTGTCCTTGAGTTTGCCTCGAAGCTTGCTGATGTAGACGTCAACGCTGCGGTTGAGACCGTCGAACGCAATGCCACGCAGGCGGTTGAGGATGTCGTCGCGGGACAGGATCTTGCCGGCGGTGCTGGCCAGCAACCACAGCAGTTCAAATTCCATGGTGGTCAGTTCGATGCCCTCGCCCGCCAGCCGCACTTCCCGGCAGCTGCGGTCGATGCTCAGATGGCCGAATTCCAGAGCGCTGCACACGCCGCTCTCCGGCGTCTGGCGACGTTGCAAGGCGCGTAACCGGGCCAGCAGAACCGGCGGTTTGATCGGTTTGATCACGTAGTCATCGGCGCCGGACTCCAGCCCGAGGATGTGATCAAGGTCGTCTTCCTTGGCGGTAAGAATGACGATCGGCGTGTCGGAGACGCTGCGGATCTCGCGGCACACGTGCAGGCCGCTCTGGCCCGGCAGCATCAGGTCGAGCACGACGATTTTCGGTTTGAATTCGAGGAACGCCGCCAATGCGAGGTCGCCGCGATGCACCTGCCGGACCTCAAAGCCATGTTGCGACAGGAAATGCGCAATCAGCCCGGCGAGCTTCTCGTCGTCTTCCACCAGCAGTACTTTGCCAAAACCCAGGTTATCCATAACGCCCGTCTGCCAACCCTTGTGTGAAGTGGTCGGCATTATGGCGCCAATCGGTGACCGGACGGTTATCGCAGGCAGCAAAAACCGGCCACGGGGGCCGGTTTTCGAAGATGTTTCATTCTTTTAAGAGTTTTTAACAATTCAGACGTTTTGATCTTCACGCCGCTGCCGGCACACCGCTGTGGAAACGAAACTCCACGTCCGGCGACTCGATCAGCTCTTGCTCAGCGGCGCGGACCTTGTCGATCACTTGGGCGATGTCCTTGGCGTCTCCGTACTGGTAGGCCAGTTTCAGGTAACCCTGGAAATGTCGGGCCTCGCTTTTCAGCAGACCGAAGTAGAACTTGCCCAGCTCTTCGTCCAGATGCGGCACCAGCGCTTCAAAACGCTCGCAGCTACGAGCTTCGATAAAGGCGCCGACCACCAGGGTGTCCACCAGCTTTACCGGCTCGTGGCTGCGCACCACTTTGCGCAGGCCCGAAGCGTAGCGCCCGGCGGACAGCTGACGCAGCTCGATCTTGCGCTTTTTCATCAGGCGCATGACTTGTTCGTGGTGCACCAACTCTTCCCGGGCCAGACGCGACATCAGGTTGATCAGATCGACGTGGGAGTGATACTTGGCAATCAGGCTCAACGCAGTACTGGCCGCCTTGAATTCACAGTTCTTGTGATCGATCAGCAGGGTTTCCTGATCAGCCAGCGCGGCCTGAACCCAGCCATCGGGGGTGCGGCAGCCGAGGAACTCGTGAATTTCGGGAAGGATCATGGGGCTCACGGATAAGAGGTTGAAATCGAAGGGCGCCGATTATACCGGCCTGCCGGCAGACCACCAGTCGCGACCGTTGATATACATCAAGTCCCGAATAACCAGCCAGCAACTATAGTTGTCCAACGCAGTATTTTTTACTTCATGGAGATCCCGATCATGCAAGCCATTCGCAGCATTCTGGTGGTCCTCGAACCTGAACACTCGGAAAGCCTGGCGCTCAAACGGGCCAAACTGATTGCTGGCGTGACCCAGGCTCATCTGCATCTGCTGGTCTGCGACCG
Source organism: Pseudomonas sp. TH39(2020) (assembly GCF_016650715.1). Taxonomy (NCBI): domain Bacteria; kingdom Pseudomonadati; phylum Pseudomonadota; class Gammaproteobacteria; order Pseudomonadales; family Pseudomonadaceae; genus Pseudomonas; species Pseudomonas sp. TH39(2020). The sequence goes on from NZ_JAEKFF010000008.1 coordinate 62,194, forward strand.
CAAGCATGACCACAGCGGCATGTTGGGCGTGCTCAAGGCCGCGCTGATCGAGGACGGCTACAGCGTCACCACCGAGCAGGCCTGGAACGAAAGCCTGCACGAAACCATTGTCGATGTGCAGCAGGCTGAAGGCTGCGGACTGGTGGTCAAGCAGCATTACCCCGACAGTCCGCTGAAAAAAGCCCTGCTGACCCCGGCGGACTGGAAGCTGCTGCGTTACTGCCCGACACCGGTGCTGCTGGTCAAAACCTCGAAACCCTGGACTGGCGGCGTCATTCTGGCGGCGATCGATGTCGGTAATACCGATGGTGAACACCGCACCTTGCACGCTTGTATTGTCGATCACGGTTACGACATTGCCAGCCTGGCCAAGGCCCATTTGCACGTAGTCAGCGCCCATCCGTCGCCAATGCTGTCGTCGGCCGACCCGACGTTGCAGCTCAGCGAAACCATCGAGGCGCGCTATCGCGAACAGTGCAAATCGTTTCAGGCCGAGTTCGACATTGATGACGAGCACCTGCATATCGAGGAAGGTCCAGCGGATGTGTTGATTCCGTTCATGGTCCACAAGCTGCAAGCGGCGGTGACGGTAATCGGTACCGTGGCTCGGTCCGGGTTGTCAGGGGCGTTGATCGGGAATACGGCGGAGGTGGTGCTGGATGCGGTGGAGAGCGATGTACTGGTGCTGAAGCCGGATACGATCATGGATCATCTGGAGGAGATCGTGACCCAGCATTAAGCAAGATCAAAAGATCGCAGCCTTCGGCAGCTCCTACATGAATCGCATCCCTCTGTAGGAGCTGCCGAAGGCTGCGATCTTTTGACTTTAACAATCAGCCGCCGAACGCGTCCTTGAGAAAACCCGGCGCAATGTAGCGCTGGTAATGCGCCTCGGAGAGCAAAAAGAACTCCCGATCAATGGCATCTCGCAGTTCCGGCAGGTTCCAGTCGCGAAACTCCGGCATCAGCACCATCCCGTAAGCTTCCAGGTTGTTGATGACCCGCGCCCCACGGGCGATCAGCTGATAAGCCCAGCAATATTCCGACTGATGCGGCACAAAACGGATCTTGCGCTGCTCCAGCTGCAGACGCAGGCGCTGGGGATCGAAAATCTCCAGCTTGCTGGCCATCACTTGGGACAGCAGCAGCTCAAGACGCAGCCACACCGCGCGTTTTTCCTCCTCGTTGTAACCATTCCAGTTGATCACTTCATGGTGGAAACGCTTGCAGCCACGGCACACCAAATCACCGTAAACAGTGGAGCAGAGGCCGACGCAGGGGGTCTTGATGGTCTGATTGGGCATAGGTTGGGAGAGCACGGGAAAGCAGAACAGGTCGGCATGTTAGCCCTTTGTCTAACATTGATCACCCCTCAATCTTGAGGGCCTAACTTACCTTTAATTTTTTTTTGCCGTAGAATCAGCCAGCCTTTTAAGGCGCCAATGTCCGTTAGAAGCTGTTTTCAAAGCGTCACGAGCACAGTCGTTCCTTCAGAGCGGTGTTGGCGAAGGGTTTTTCCAGCGGGGAAAAGCCCAACGCCAACCCTCATCAGCTCCCCGTTCTGCAGGCGTAAAACTTTGAAAGCAGCTTCTGTAAGGAATTGTCGGTAATTCTGGCTAAGTGGCCCACAACGCCACGCAGCGCATGAGTACGGCAATTTCGGGATGAGCGTCCCGGACACCCATTTGGGACCACTGATGAGGGTAATAACTGTGCTTGAAGCCTACCGCAAACATATCGAAGAGCGTGCAGCACTGGGTATCGTTCCCCAGCCGCTAAACGCCGAACAAACTGCAGGCCTGGTCGAGCTGCTGAAGAATCCCCCGGCTGGCGAAGAAGCTTTCCTCGTTGACCTGATCACCAATCGCATTCCGCCAGGTGTGGACGAAGCAGCCTATGTAAAGGCCGGTTTCCTGTCTGCCCTCGCTAAAGGCGAAGCAAAATCCCCTCTGATCGACAAGAAACGCGCTGTTGAACTGCTCGGCACCATGCAGGGCGGCTACAACATCGTGACGCTGGTTAATCTGCTGGACGACGCCGAACTGGCGCCAGTCGCCGCCAAAGAACTCAAGCACACCCTGCTGATGTTCGACGCTTTCCACGACGTCGCTGAAAAAGCCAAGAACGGCAACGTTCACGCTAAAGGCGTGCTGCAATCCTGGGCTGACGGCGAGTGGTTCAAAAACCGTCCTGTACTGGCCGACAAGATCAGCCTGCGCGTGTTCAAGGTCACCGGCGAAACCAACACCGACGACCTGTCCCCTGCTCCGGACGCCTGGTCCCGCCCGGACATCCCGCTGCACGCCCTCGCCATGCTGAAAATGGCCCGTGAAGGCATCGTGCCTGACGCCCAGGGCGTCACCGGTCCGATGAAGCAGATCGAAGAGATGCGCAACGCCGGCTTCCCGATCGCCTACGTTGGCGACGTGGTCGGTACCGGTTCTTCGCGTAAATCGGCGACCAACTCGGTGCTGTGGTTCTTCGGCGACGACGTTCCTTACGTGCCGAACAAGCGTGCCGGCGGTTTCTGCTTCGGCAGCAAAATCGCTCCGATCTTCTACAACACCATGGAAGACGCTGGCGCACTGCCGATCGAATTCGACGTTACCAACATGAACATGGGCGACGTGATCGACCTGTACCCGCATGCTGGCAAAGTCTGCAAGCACGGCACTGACGAAGTCCTGACCACCTTCGAAATGAAGACCCCGGTGCTGTTGGACGAAGTTCGTGCTGGCGGCCGTATCCCGCTGATCATCGGCCGCGGCCTGACCGACAAGGCCCGTGCCGAATTGGGCCTGGGCCCTACCGACCTGTTCAAGCTGCCTGAAGCACCTGTCGACACCGGCAAGGGCTTCACCCTGGCGCAGAAAATGGTCGGCAAGGCTTGTGGCCTGCCAGAAGGCAAAGGCGTTCGTCCAGGTACTTACTGCGAACCGAAAATGACCACCGTCGGCTCCCAGGACACCACCGGTCCTATGACCCGTGATGAACTGAAAGACCTGGCGTGCCTGGGCTTCTCGACCGATCTGGTAATGCAGTCCTTCTGCCACACCGCGGCTTACCCTAAGCCGATCGACGTGACCACCCACCACACCCTGCCAGACTTCATCATGACCCGCGGCGGCGTTTCCCTGCGTCCGGGCGACGGCATCATCCACAGCTGGCTGAACCGCATGCTGCTGCCGGACACCGTCGGTACCGGTGGTGACTCGCACACCCGTTTCCCGATGGGCATTTCGTTCCCGGCCGGTTCCGGCCTGGTAGCGTTTGCCGCAGCCACTGGCGTTATGCCGCTGGACATGCCGGAATCGATCCTGGTGCGCTTCAAAGGCAAAATGCAACCAGGCGTCACCCTGCGTGACCTGGTTCACGCCATTCCTTACTTCGCGATTCAGGCTGGCCTGCTGACCGTCGAGAAGAAAGGCAAGAAGAACGCCTTCTCCGGCCGCATCCTGGAAATCGAAGGCCTGGACAACCTGAGCATCGAGCAAGCGTTCGAGCTGTCTGACGCCTCGGCCGAACGTTCGGCTGCCGGTTGCACCATCAAGCTGTCGAAAGAGTCGATCACCGAGTACCTGAGCTCCAACGTCACTCTGCTGCGCTGGATGATCGGCGAAGGCTACGGCGATGCGCGTACCCTGGAACGTCGTGCTCAAGCGATGGAAGCCTGGATCGCCAACCCTGAGTTGATGGTTGCCGATGCTGACGCCGAATACGCTGAAATCATCGAAATCGACCTGGCCGACATCAAAGAGCCTGTGCTCTGCGCGCCAAACGATCCGGACGACGCCCGTCTGCTGTCCAGCGTTGCTGGCGAGAAGATCGACGAAGTGTTCATCGGTTCGTGCATGACCAACATCGGTCACTTCCGCGCTGCCGGCAAGTTGCTGGAACAGGTCAAAGGTCAGCTTCCAACCCGTCTGTGGCTGTCGCCGCCGACCAAAATGGACGCTCACCAGCTGACCGAAGAAGGCTACTACGGCATCTACGGCAAGGCCGGCGCGCGCATGGAAATGCCGGGCTGCTCGCTGTGCATGGGTAACCAGGCACGTGTAGAGCCGAACTCGACTGTTGTGTCGACGTCGACCCGTAACTTCCCGAACCGTCTGGGTGACGGCGCGAACGTCTACCTGGCTTCGGCCGAGCTGGCGTCTGTTGCTTCCATCCTGGGTCGCCTGCCGACCGTCGAGGAGTACATGGAATACGCTGGCAAGATCGACAGCATGGCGGCCGATGTTTACCGCTACCTGTCCTTCGACCAGATCGCCGAGTTCCGTGAAGCTGCTGCGAACGCCAACATCCCGGTCGTTCAAGCCTAACGCTGCAACGCAATAAAAAACGCCGCCCATCGTGAGATGAGCGGCGTTTTTTTATGCCGGCGAAAGATGCCCGTTTGCTTGAAGCGCTTGTTGCACAGCGCCGTCGACGCTTAAGCCACTGAGTATCACCTGCGCGAGTTCCTGCGGCGGTAACTGTGCGAGAACCGCCTTGGCCTGGTGTTTGAGCCGCGCCAGAATCAGCAGTTTGTCCTCGGCTCTCACTTGCATAAAGAACGCTTCCAGCGCCTCGATGCTGGTGCCATCCAGGTCGGGAGACTCCTCCAGACTGAGAATGATCGTATGAATCGGTGGGGATGCATGTCGGGCCAGGCGCAGTGCGCCACCCAGAATGCGCTCCACGTTTGCAAAAAACAGCGCCTCGCTCGGCCTGACGATTAACACACCGGGAATCTCGCTGGCTTGGGGATGGCGTTGTACGTCAACAAAATCATGACCGCCGCCCATTTGCCCCAGCACTTGAATATCTGCCGATGACATCTGTTTCAACATCAGCACCACACTGATCACCACCGCCACCAACAAACCGTCCAGTACTCCCAGCACCAGCACCGCCGCCACGGCGCAGATCACCAGCAGACGGTCACGGCGCCAAATGAAATAACGGCCCAAGGGCTGCAGGCTCAAGCCGCGCGCCAACGCATAAATGACGATGGCCGCCAGCACCGGCTCGGGGGTCAGGGCGATCCAGGGCAACACCGTCAAGACAATGAGCAACACCACCCCCGCCGCGACCGCGCCCGCCAGACGCGATCCAGCACCCGCCGCCTCATTGGCTGCGGTCGCAGAGTAACCGGCGCCCGCCGGCATGCCATGGAACAGGCCCGACAGCAGATTGGCCGCACCGAGTGCCAGCAGATCGCGGTTCGAGGACACACGGTCGCCGTGCTTGAGCGCAAACGAGGTGATCGATCCGTAAGACTCGGCATACAGAATCATCACCATGGCGAACGCCAGTTCGCCCAGGCGCAGCCAGTCGGCAAACGGCAACTCGGGAAGACGAGGCACTTCCAGGCTCAGATCGATCACGCCGATCAGTTTCACCCCATAGGCTGGCAAGTTCAGCCATTGGCCGGCCGCGATGCCGAGCGCCACCACCAGCAAACCTCCCGGCAAACGCCTGACCCGCGCGCACAGCCACAGCACCAGCAAGGACACCGCCGCCACGAGGGCGCCGACCCGGTTCCACTGCGGTAATTGCTCAAGCAGTTGCGGCACGAAACGGATCAGGTTGCCATTGCTCAAGTGCACATCGACGATGCTCGCTACTTGCTTGAGGATGATCGTCACTGCGAGGCCGAAGGCAAAGCCTCGCAGCACCGGTTTGGCAATAAACGACGTCACGCTGCCGAGTTTGAACAACCCGGCCAGCAGGAAAAATCCGCCCGTCACCAGCACCAGACCGATCGCCAGGGCCATGCGCAGGCCCGAGTCACCATTGGCCAACGTGGCTGTGGCGGCGGCCAGAACCGCCGCCGAAGAGGACGTCGCGGAAACGATGGCAAAGCGACTGGTGCCGAACAGCCCGTAGCACAGCAGACCAGCAAATAACGCAATGACACCCGCCTGTGGCGGCAACGCGGCAATGCTTGAATAGGCGACCGCCTCGGGCAACAACAAACCGGCAATCGACAACCCGGCCAAAACGTCCAGCCAGCGGTTTGGCCTGTCGGCACGGGGTTGTGCCAATGCGCCGTGGTCACGAGCCATGAAGCGTCTCCAGAGAAAGATAGACTGGCCGGGGAAAGTCCTCGGCAAACGCTCTATGACGCGTTTATGCCACCTCAAGCTTAATCGCTAAGCGCGCGGAATGTCGGCTCTGGGTCAGGTGTTAAGCGTTTTCAACGCAATAAAAAACGCCGCCCATCGTGAGATGAGCGGCGTTTTTTTATGCCTGCCCCCTGATCGTTCCCACGCAGAGCGTGGGAACGATCAGAGTGGAGGTCAGGCCGTCAGCGAATAGATCAACGCCGAAATCGCCACCAGGCCCACCGCCGTCACGAAGACGTTGGAAGCCTGACCGCGATAACGCGCCATGGCCGGAACCTTGCGGATCGCGTACATCGGCATCAGGAACAGGATCGCGGCGATGATCGGGCCACCGAGGGTTTCGATCATCCCGAGAATGCTCGGGTTCAGCGTGGCAACGATCCAGCAGACCACCAGCATGAAGGCGGCAGTCATGCGATCCAGGGTCTTCGGTGCCGGGCGCTTGCCACTCTTCACGATCAGACCTTTAAGACCTTCGCTGGCGCCGATGTAGTGGCCCAGGAACGACTTGGAAATGGCCACAAACGCAATCAACGGCGCCGCGAAGGCGATGGTCGGGTTGCTGAAGTGGTTGGCCAGGTACGACAGGATCGACAGGTTCTGCGCCTTGGCTTCAGCCAATTGCGCTGGCGACAGGGTCAGCACGCAACTGAACACGAAGAACAGCACCATCACCACCATCAAGGCGTGGGCGCGGGACAGGATCTGCGAACTGCGCTCTTCGGCGTGATCGCCATAACGACGCTTCTGGTCCACCGCGAACGCCGAAATGATCGGCGAATGGTTGAACGAGAACACCATCACCGGAATCGCCAGCCACAGCGTGTGCAGCAGTGCCGACGGTTCTGGCAGCGTCGACGCGGTGGCGAGGATGCCGCCGTTCCAGTGAGGAATCAGGAACACCGCGAGGAACAGCAACGCAACAATGAACGGATAAACCATCAGGCTCATGGCCTTGATGATCGCTTGCTCGCCGCAGCGCACCACCGCCAACAGGCCGAGGATCAGCACGAGCGACAGCACAGCGCGCGGTGGCGGCATGATGTGCAGTTGATGCTCGAGGAAACTGCCCACGGTGTTGGTCAGGGCCACGCTGTAGATCAACAGGATCGGGAAGATCGCGAAGAAGTACAGCAAGGTGATCAGCGCGCCAGCCTTGATCCCGAAGTGCTCTTCCACGACTTTAGTGATGTCCGCGCCTTCGCGTCCGGACAACACAAAACGTGTCAGGCCACGGTGTGCGTAAAACGTCATGGGGAACGCCAGCACCGCCAGGACCAGCAACGGCCAGAAGCCGCCCAGACCTGCGTTGATCGGCAAAAACAGCGTGCCGGCCCCGATGGCCGTGCCAAACAGGCCCAGCATCCAGGTGGTGTCATGGCGATTCCAGCTCTCAAGCGTCGCTGGTGTCGCCGATACATAGCGTTCGTCGACGCTATTGGCCTGATCATTCATCCGGTGGGATCTCCGCATTCCGGTCAGTTGCTACCCGGTCAGGACGAGTCGGAAAAATCCGACAGGCAGCGCCCTGGCCGAAACAGGGGCGCGATTGTCCGGGATTAATGAGCAGAAGCAAAGACTTAGCTGAGGAGTGGTTGTGCGGGTCAGATCCATTGCCGCCCTTTACTAAATAGATGTTTAAATAAATCTATTCAATAAAGGATTGCTGTCATGTAATTTCGATACTCACTGCTGACTGGCAGCCCTTACTTGAGGAGCCCTCTCATGCCACTCGTTCGCGTCGACATCAAGAAGCATCAAGACCCGACTTACGCAAAACGTGTCGGGCAATTGATCTACGCCGCCATGCACAGCGCCATTGGCGTGCCGGAGAACGATAATTTCCAGATTCTTGCCGAGCACGATGAACAGCATTTCATCTTTGACCCGGGATACCTGGGCATCGATCGCACCGATAATCTGGTGGTGATTCAGATCACCTTGAGCGAAGGCCGCACCATCGAGCAGAAAAAACTCCTCTACAAAACCATCGCCGAGAGCCTCAACGCGGAACTGGCGGTGCGCCTGGAAGATGTGTTCATCAATCTGGTGGAGGTCAAGAAAGAGAACTGGTCGTTTGGCAACGGCATTGCTCAATACGCCAGCTGATTTCTACCTTCTATATACCTGTGAGCCGCCAATGCCCCGAGTTTCCCGCAAACAAGCCGAACTCAACCGCGAGATCATCGTCGAGGCCGCCACGCGTCTGTTTCGCGAACGTGGCCTGCACGGGATCAGTGTCGTCGATGTGATGGGCGCGGCCGGCCTCACCCATGGCGGGTTTTATGGTCACTTCGAATCCAAGGAAGCGCTGGCAAAAGAGGCGTGCACCCGGGCGTTCAACCAATCCATGGAGCGCTGGAAGCAGAAAATAGAGGATAACGACGACAGCCTCTCGGCCCGAGAGAGCATCATCGCGCCCTACCTGTCCGCGGCCAATCGCGATAATCCGGGTGAAAGCTGCCCGGTCACCGCGTTTGCCGGCGACATGTGCCATGAAACCGCTGAAAGCGGATTGCACCAGACCTACACCCAAGGGCTGGAGGCATTGCTGCAGATGCTGACCCCGCTGATGGGCGCGGATCAGCCCGAAACCAATCGGCAAAAAGCGTTGGTGGACTATTCGCTGATGGTCGGTGCCCTGACCCTGGCCCGTGCAACCCGGGGTGACGCCTTGTCCGATGAAATTCTCGACGCAGCCCGGACTTTTCTCACCTCGGACACCGCCGTTGACACTCCCGTGACGCCGACTGCATGATCGGCCACATGAATATTCCTGCGCTGAACCTCACCCGCACCACCACGACCGCTTCCGGCGGGTCGTGCGGTGGCTGGCTGAGATAAACACAGCGCAGTGACCCCAAGGCCCCGCCAGCAATGGACGGGGCCTTGTTGTTTCTCCCCTCCGTTCGGCACTTTTCGTACGACACCAAGGAGAAACACCCATGTCATCAGCGCTGTTGATCATCGATATGCAGGTCGGTCTGTTCCACGGCCCGGAAAAACCCTACGACGGTGAACGGGTACTGGCGAACATCCAGCAACTCATTCGTCAGGCCAGGGCGCGCAACGTGCCGATCTTCGCGGTGCGCCATACCGGCCCTCAAGGTTCGCCCATTGAAGTCGGTAGCCCCTTCTGGCAGCTATTGCCCGCACTGGATCTGGATGCCAGCACCGACATCCTGTTCGACAAAACCCGACCCAACGCCTTTTACGCCACCGCGCTGGCGGAGCAACTGCGGGCTAGCGGGATCATTGACGTGCTCATTGCCGGAATGAAAACCCAATATTGCATCGACAGTACTTGCCGGGCAGCGGCTGAACTGGGGTTCAACCCCATACTCGTGGCCGATGCGCATACCTGCATGGACACACCGGCGCTGCCGGCCCGGTCGATCATCGATCACCATAACGCGACGTTGAACGGTGCCTTCGCAAAGGTGTTGAACACCGTGGATATGTAAGCGCTACGGAACGCTCCTACACTGAGGTTGCAGGCAATAAGCCTGCTATCTTTAGTAATGGCTAAACCGTTGCGGAATCAGCAATTTGAAGCAACGTTTTAAAGCTACGTTCGAGCCCCGACTTTCCGATGCCCACAGGAGCCCAGCATGCCCGCGACCGTTCTGGTACTGGTTGAAACCATCAATGATTACCTGCCGATTCTCGAACGTCAGGGTTTTCACCTGATTCTGGCTCCCACACCTGCCGAGCGCGCCGATGCCATCACACGGCATGGCGCGCAGATCGATGCGGTGCTGACCCGCGGCCCATTGGGCCTGTATGCCGACGAAATCGCCGCCCTGCCCAATCTCAAGATCATCTGCGTGATCGGCGCCGGCTACGAACACGTCGACCTGCAAGCCGCCGCCAACCGGGGCATTACGGTCACCAATGGCGCCGGCGTCAATGCCTCTTCAGTCGCCGACCATGCCATGGCGATGCTGCTGTCTCTGGTACGTGACATCCCCCGTTGCGATGCCGCCGTGCGCCGGGGTGAGTGGCCGAAAATCATGCGCCCTTCCCTGGCGGGCAAGCACCTGGGCATCCTGGGGCTCGGCGCGGTCGGGATGGCCATCGCCAAACGCGCCGCCCACGGCTTCGACATGACGGTCAGTTACCACAACCGCCAGCATCGCAGCGATGTGCCGTACAGCTTCCGCTCGACGCCCACGGAGCTGGCGCGGGAATCAGACTTTTTGGTCGTCGCCACCCCTGGCGGGCTGGGCACCAAACACTTGATCAACCGACAAGTACTCGACGCCTTGGGCCCCCAGGGGTTCATCGTCAACATCGCCCGAGCCAGTGTGATCGTCACCGCCGACCTGATCAGCTCGCTTGAGCAGCGCAGGATTGCCGGCGCTGCGCTGGATGTCTTCGACGCAGAACCCCAAGTACCCAATGCCTTCAAGGCGTTGGCCAATGTGATCCTCACCCCGCATGTCGCCGGCTTGTCCCCGGAAGCCACTCAAGGCACCGTGGAGCTGGTAGGTCGCAATCTGGTGGCGTTCTTCTCCGGCAATCCGGTATTGACCCCGATTGCCCTGCCAACGTCGATGAGCATGACCTGACGACCATTCAAACAGGTGTATCAAAAACAATGATTGCCCGGCAACACGCTCACCTATAAGGGCGTTTCGTGGTTGTGGGTGTTGGGTGTGCGCATTAGATTAGCCAATAGTCTCAGGCCTCCAGAATAAGCAGAAGGGATAAGCATGGCGCTTACTGACCAGTCCACCCGTATCCGCACCGGCGAAGAACTCGATGCCAGCCTGATCGATCCGTACCTCAAGGCCCACATTCCGGGCCTGAGTGGTTTGCCGCAGATCAGCCAGTTTCCAGGCGGTGCGTCGAACCTCACCTACTTGCTGGAATACCCCGAACAGGAGTTCGTCCTGCGTCGCCCGCCCTTTGGCCACAAGGCCAAGTCCGCTCACGACATGGGCCGCGAATTTCGCATCCTCAATCAGCTCCGTGAGGGTTTTCCGTACTGTCCGAAAGCCTACGTGCACTGCACCGATGAATCGGTGATCGGCGCCGAGTTCTATGTGATGGAACGGGTCAAGGGGATCATCCTGCGCTCCGAACTGCCGCCGGAACTGGGTCTGGATTCGGCGAAAACCGAAACGCTGTGCAAGAGCTTCATCGACAAATTCGTTGAACTGCACCGGGTCGACTACAACGCCTATGGCTTGGGCGACCTTGGCAAACCCGAAGGCTATGTCGCGCGGCAGATCAAAGGCTGGAGCGATCGCTATGAAAAAGCCCTGACCCCGGACGCGCCGAAGTGGGAAGCGGTCAAAGCCTGGCTCAACGACAAGATGCCGGCCGATCACCCGACCTCCAGCATCGTCCACAACGATTACCGCTTCGACAACGTGATCCTCGACCCGAACAACCCGATGGACATCATCGGCGTGCTCGACTGGGAACTGACCACCCTCGGCGACCCGCTGATGGACCTGGGCAACACCCTCGCCTACTGGATCGAAGCCGGCGACCCGGCCCCGGTGCAATTGATGCGCCGCCAGCCGAGCCACGCACCGGGCATGCTGACCCGCCGCGAGTTCGTCGATTACTACGCCGAGCGTTCAGGCATCCAGATCGACAACTTCGACTTCTACTACACCTACGGCCTGTTCCGCCTGGCCGGCATCGTGCAGCAGATCTACTACCGCTTCTTCCATGGTCAGACCCAGGACAAACGCTTTGCGCAGTTCATTCACATGAACAAACTGCTGGAGCAGATGAGCCTGCAAGTCATTTCCAAATCCAGCCTCTGATCGCCCGGCTCTGATTACATTCCCTGGCCCCAATAACAAGGAAAAACCATGTCCAAGACTCAGTTGTTCGACCTCGACGGCAAAATCGCATTCGTATCCGGCGCCAGCCGCGGCATCGGCGAAGCCATCGCCAAACTGCTGGCCCAACAAGGCGCCCACGTGATCGTCTCGAGCCGCAAACTCGACGGCTGTCAGCACGTGGCCGACGCGATCATCGCCGCCGGCGGTAAAGCCACTGCCGTTGCTTGCCATATCGGTGAAATGGAACAGATCAGCCAGGTCTTCGCCGGCATCCGCGAACAGTTCGGGCGACTGGACATCCTGGTCAACAACGCGGCGACCAACCCGCAGTTCTGCAACGTACTGGACACCGACCTCAGCGCTTTCCAGAAAACCGTCGACGTGAACATCCGCGGCTACTTCTTCATGTCGGTGGAAGCCGGCAAGCTGATGCGCGAAAACGGCGGCGGCAGCATCATCAACGTCGCCTCGATCAACGGCATCTCGCCGGGGATCTTCCAGGGCATCTACTCGGTGACCAAAGCGGCGGTCATCAACATGACCAAAGTGTTCGCCAAGGAATGCGCGCAGTTCGGCATCCGCTGCAACGCTCTGCTGCCGGGTCTGACCGACACCAAGTTTGCTTCGGCATTGGTGAAAAACGAGGCTATTTTGAACACCGCGTTGCAACAGATTCCGCTCAAGCGTGTGGCGGATCCGAGCGAGATGGCGGGAGCGGTGTTGTATCTGGCCAGTGATGCGTCGAGTTACACCACTGGGGTTTCGTTGAATGTGGATGGTGGGTTCTTGTCCTGATCCGATTTACCGGATGAACAAGAGGCAGCCTTCGGGCTAATACCGATCAGTTAAGCCAAAACGCGATCCGTAGCAGCTGGCGAAGCCTGCGTTCGGCTGCGAAGCAGTCGTGAAATCAGACGATGCGGTGTTTCAGGAAGACCGCAAACTCAGGTTTTACGACTGCTTCGCAGCCGAACGCAGGCTTCGCCAGCTGCTACGAATTGTGTCGCTCCTTAACTGATTGGCATTAGCCTTAGGGCTGCCTTCTTTTTTGCCCTAATTGATCGTTCCCACTGCGTGGGAACGATGACGATGACGAATTTTAATTCCATAATTTGCAAATAAGGAATATTTATTCCATTAATAGCCTTCCTGAAAACAAAATCCCAAAAGGACCCCGGCTATGCGCGAACTCGGTATCGGACTCATCGGCACAGGTTTCATGGGCCGCGCCCATGCCTTGGCGTTTCGCAACGTCAGTGCGGTTTTCGAACTGCCCCTCAAGCTCAAACTCGCCGCCCTGGCCGACGCCGATCCGCAGCGTGCCCGCCACTGCGCCGATGCCTGGGGCTTCGACTCCGCTCATAGCGACTGGCAACAACTGATCGATGACCCCAAGGTCAATCTGATCGCTATCACCACGCCCAATCACCTGCATTACCCCATGGCCATGGCCGCCCTCGCCGCCGGCAAACCGGTGTATTGCGAAAAGCCGTTGGCGGTGAATCTGGAACAGGCCGACGCCATGCGACTGGCGGCCAAAGCGGCAGGCGTGGTGACGCGGGTGGGTTACAACTATCAGCACAACCCGATGATCGCGCTCGCGCGGCAGCTGATTGAAAACGGCGACTTGGGTCAGATCATCAGTTTCCAGGGTGAATTCAGCGAAGACTTCATGGCCGATCCCGCGTCGCCCTGGTCCTGGCGTTGCGATGCCGATCATGCCGGTGGCGCACTGGCCGATCTGGGCAGTCATTTGTTGGCCATGGCCCGTTATCTGGTGGGCGATGTCGAGGCGGTGAGCGCCGACACCCAGACCGTGCACCGGCAACGTCCCGCCACGGCTGGCAGCCCGGAACACCGCAGTATCGCCGTCGACGATCAGGTCCATGCCTTGTTGCGGTTTGCGAATGGCGCCCGGGGCACGTTCAGCAGCAGTTGGCTCAAGCACGGCTACAAGAATCACCTGAGCTTTGAAATCAGCGGCACCCGAGGGACGTTGGTGTTCGATCAGGAACGCCTGAATGAGCTGCGTCTGTTTCGTGCCGGTCAGGACGGCTTCCAGCGCTTGCTGGCAGGGCCGAATCTGCCGGGCTATGCGGCGTTCAGTCCAGCCGCAGGGCATCAGTTGGGTTACAACGAACTCAAGACGCTGGAAGTCCATGATCTGGTGATGGCGCTGGCAGGCTTATCTCAGGGTGGAACGGATTTCGAGCAGGCGTGGGAAGTCGAACGCCTGGCGACGGCCATTCGACTGGCAGCGCAGGAATCGCGGTGGGTCAGGATCGAAGAGGTCTGAGCGAAACGCACGAATACCCGCCAGCAGCACAGCTGCTGCTGGCGGTTCAACGTGAGCCCATCGCCCCTTACTGAGTGACGCAACGAGTCAGCGTCGTTTCCCGGGTCACCTGCCCCTCAGCCCGCATATCGCCTTGCACATCGGTGTTTTCAGTGGTCTGGCAGGTGCGCACAGGCGGTGGAGGCGGCGCGGCGGGAGGTGGCGGTGGAGGACTCGCACAACCACCCAGAATCGCTAGCCAGAGTGCGAACGACAGTGTTGCAAAAATGCGTTTCCCAAGACTTTTCATAGGTTGACCCGCGGTAAGTGATCGACATATTTCCGCGACCCAACTGCCTCACCGCGAACCCGCGGACCGGTCACAGAAAAAATACTCTCGTATTCTTTATACGACCGCCGGCAAAACCTGACAGTTCCTAGGACGTCTCGCGACAATGCAATGTGTTGCTCTCAAGTTCATAGCGCAGCTCTTCGATCAACGCTGCCACCGCCTCCGGCGTTCTGAGCTTGGTCACGCTCAACCCACTGACCACCAGATCCACCTGACCCGACACAGGATGATAGAGCTTCACCGTCAGTGAATGATCACCGGTAACACTGCAGTCACAGGCCAACGGCGAAAAGCTCCGCTCCAGTTGCATACGCAATTGCGCCACATAAATCATCCCGCGGTTCCTGTCGCTGTTTTGAAAGGGACGCGATACCCGAAGACCTGTATCGCACCCTTACAGCCTAAGAACTGCCGTGTTCGGCCAGAACATGAATTTGCACCCCTTCGAGTAGTGCATTTGCACCTAACGCTGGGCCTTGGGCCGCCACTCGCTGGAGAACAAACCGCGCTCGCGAGCCCAGACAATCGCCTCGCTACGACTGTGAACGTCGAGTTTGGAATACACCGTCGAGACATGGTTGCGCACCGTGTTCGGCGCGAGTTTGAGCCGCGCGGCGATTTCCTTGTCGGCCAGGCCTTCGCAGATCAGGCCAAGCACATCGCGCTCGCGGGCAGTCAGGTCGGTGAAAGACACACTAGGCAACTGCGGCGAGTTGACGTTTTTCACGTTAGCGAGTTTCTCGATGAGCGTGCGGCTGAACCAGGAGGCGTCCTTCATGACCTCTTCGATCGCCGACACCAACTCCAGCTCTGTGCGTTTACGCTCGGTGATGTCCATAAACACCAGCAGGTAGCAGGGACTGTCCTGAATGTTCACGGTGTCGGCCGAGACCGCGCAATCGATCAGCCCGGCGCCTTTCTTGCGTACCCGAACATCGACACGATCCACGCTTCCGGTTTTTTCCAGTGCCGCAATCAGTCGCGCGCGGGCACCTGTGTCATCGATAAAATCGATCTGCGTTACCGATTTGCCAAGCACTTCTTCACTGGAATACGCGAGCGTATCGAGGAAGGCTTCATTGACGTCCATCACCACCTGATCGCCGGCGTTGCACACCAGGATCGGCACCGGGGTCAGTCGAAAAGCCTTGGCAAAACGTTCCTCGCTCTGGCGCAGTGCGACTTCGGCCTTATGCCGAGGCTCGATGTCGACGAAGGAAAACAGCATGCAGGCTTCGTCGTTCAGCTCAAGGGGCTGGCCGGCGACGATCACCTGTTTGCTGCCCCCTTCGTGTAACTGCAGCTGAGCCTGCATTTGCGGAATGGTCGCCCCTTCGCGCAACCGCTGCTTGGCCAGGTCTTTGTTTTCGGCGCCCTCCAGCACGTCCAGTTCATAAGTCGAATGGCCGATCACCTGATCACGGGCATAGCCAGTCATCTCCAGGAAGCCTGGGTTGACTTTGATGTAGCGCAAATCACTGAGGCGACAGATCACCGCCGGGGCCGGGTTGGCATTGAAGGTTTTTTCGAAACGCTGTTCGGCGCTGGCCCACTCCGTGACATCGTTCATGATCAGCACCAGCGACTCCGGCTCGCCAGCGCTGTCGGCCAACACCATGCTGCGCACGCTGTGAACCCAGGTGCGCTGTTCGTCGTCCGCCGGGGTCACCTCAACCAACACATCACTGAAGGACTCGCCTCGAGCGACGCGGCTGATCGGATAATTGTCGACCTGAACCGGATGATTATTGCGATAACGCAAGGCGAAGCGCTTGGCGTACTCCCTGGCATTCGCCCCCAGTTCGCTGAGTTGCCCGACGCCGTGCATGGCCAACGCGGCGTCATTGGCCCAGAGAAGGGTCTGGTCGAGCTCCAGCAGAATCACCCCATCGGACAGGCCGGCGATGATCTGCTGCAACTGACGGCGATTGGTTTCGGTGGTCAGGACATCCTGGCTCATTGGCTCTCCACGCGTACGGCGGTGCATTCATGCGCCGCCCTGTGAAGATTACGACCGCGGGGGGGTGGGATAGTGCAGATGGCTCACCCTGCCGGGCCTTGCGAACGCGATCCCCTGTGGCGAGGGGGCTTGCTTGCGTTGGGTCGCGCTGACGGGATCAGGCTCATGATCGCAGCCGCACGTTTGCCACTGCGTAGCGAGCCCGAAAATAGCCAGTTCGAGCGCCCAAGTGCACACGGCCGGAGGCGAGGGCGGAAAATTTCCCGGGGTGAGATCTTTGTGCTCGCCTATACTAAAAAGTTGAATAGTGCGAGTGAGTGCGATTAGCAAAGAATTGATAAATATGGAAATTTAAAGGTATGTGTAGCCTTGGAGGTTGCTGGTTAAAAAGCATTTCTCTGTGATGGTTTGGTGTCGTGACGAGGATTTGATATGAACGTCTTGTTGAAAGAACTTCAGGCCTATCATCATGAGGTGGCTATAAAAATCACTCAGATCAAAGAGTTGCTGAGGAAAATGAGACATGAATCCGATGGTGCTGAAGACTGCAAGCTGTTGTTCAAGATGCTGGAAGCCATGCACGGTGATGCAGAGCGACACCACCATGAAAATGAAGAACTAATTCGGCTGGCCTTGCTAGCGACTGAGGCTCCGATCCACCAACGGGTCAAGGATATCGAGCGAGATCATCAAGCATTTGGACGCATTGCTGGACAGTTGAAGATGTTGGAGGACACAACTCAGGAAACGAAAGTCATTGCTGACACTGTCGAGGACTTCATCAAAAAATATTTCGATCATATGGACTCAGAGGAAAATATTTTCTTTCCGGTGGCAGATAAGTGGCTGTCAGACGATCAGTGGCAGGAAATAAAGTGTCAATGGCATTAATTGGAGCTCACCGTATACCTTCAATATTTAGCGACTACTTAGTACTCGACCTCACTAAGTAATTACGCGGATACCCAGTAATTTGCCCCGAGTTTCATTGACTCACCGGGCGTCTTTATATCGACTGCTCCTCGTTGCAAGTCCCATCGCTTTGGCGCACAACGATGCTGCACTGAGTCACTGCACATCCAACAAACCCCGCAACCCCGCCAACTTCTCCGGGTTACGCATGATGAAAATCCGGCTCACCCGCCCCGCGTCATCAAAACCAAACGTCATCGATGCAGTGATGACCCCGTCCGCCTTGATAATCACGCCTTGTGCCCCATTGATTTCGCTGGGCAGCCATTCGCACGTCTGCCAATAGACGTGCAACGACTGGCCAATGAAATCCAGCACGCTGGAAATGCCCGACAACGTCTCACGAATGGCCGAGGCCTTGCCGCCGCTGTCGGCGCAGAGTTCGACGTCTTCACTCAGCATCGCGGTCAAGGAAGCGGTCGAGCCGCTGGCGATGGCGCTATGGAAAGCGCTGAGCAATTGGTCCTGACGCGCCGGTTTCGGCTGAAAGCGCGTTTGTCCGTTGCCCAGGCTGGCTTTGGCCCGGGACACCAGTTTGCGGCACGCCGCCTCTTGAACGCCGACCGTATCCGCGACCTGCGCGTAATCCATGTCGAAAATTTCGTAGAGCAGGTAGGCGGCGCGTTCCTTGGGGGTTAACCGCTCCAGCAGCAACAGGAACGCGGTGGACAGCGATGAGGCCAGTTCATGCCTGTGTTCGGGTGAATCCTGATGGGTGGTGTGAATCGGTTCCGGCAGCCAGGTGCCGATGTAATCAACCCGCGACTTGTGAGCCGAACGCAGCAGATCGATGCAGTGCCGCGTGCACGCCGTGGTCAGCCAGGCGGCCGGCGTGGCAATGGCGGCGCGGTCAGCCTCCAGCCATTTGATGAACAGCTCTTGCACGACATCCTCGGCTTCGGCGCGGGAGCCGAGGATGCGATACGCCAGACCAAGCAAAAAGGGCCGGCGCTGCTCGAACACAGCGGCGGCGTTTTCAGCGGAGTTCATCAATCAGTGCCTCGACACCTGCAAACGATTCCACAGGTTGATCAGGCCGATCTCGGCCGTCAAGGCACCGATTTGCGCGTCATTGAAGTGCTCGCGCAAGTCACCGCGCAGGCTGGCGTAATCGGTCTTTTCATCGAGTACGGTCAGGGCTTCGGTCCAGGCCAGGGCGGCGCGTTCGCAGGCGCTGAAATCGCTGACGTGGCGCCAGACAATCAGGCGGTCCAGCCGCTCGTTGGTTTCATTCGCTTCACGGGCCTCGCGGGTGTGCATCTTCACGCAGAAACCGCATTGGTTGATCTGTGAGGCGCGCAGGTGGATCAGATGCTTCAGGCTTGCAGGCAGGTCGTGATGGTCGAGGGTGACATGCACCTGAGTCAGGCTTTCGAAGACGTGAGGAATGGATTGCAGCAGGTTGATCGGTTGGGTGTTGGACGACATCGTGTGGCTCCACTGTTTGGGGGATTCAACAAAATGACGATCCAGCGTTATGGTTTGTGACGCGCCGACAAAGGCTTTGATCTTTTGGTCGTATCACCATCTCGCGGCGGCTGCCCTAAGCTCAAGTCGAAGAGTGATTTATGCTGTCCCTTACCTGCCAGGAGAGTTGCCATGATGCTGGATACGCTGCATTTCACGCCTTGGTCCGCGTTGGCAGGCGGTGCGTTGATCGGCTTGGCGGCCAGCGTGATGGTCGTAGCCAATGGGCGGGTCGCCGGGATAAGCGGATTACTCGGCAGTCTGCTAGCGCCAGGTGATTCGGGGCGAGGCGAAAAAGCCTTATTCATCCTCGGACTGCTGGCGGCCCCCCTGTTGTGGGCGCTGTTTCAGGTGTGGCCGACCATTGAATTCAAGACCGGTACGGTGGGGCTGATCATCGCCGGATTGTGTGTCGGGATCGGCACCCGTTATGGCTCTGGTTGCACCAGTGGCCACGGGGTGTGCGGTATTTCGCGGCTGTCACCACGCTCCATCGTCGCGACGTTGAGCTTCATGTTCGCAGGCTTTGTGACCGTGTTTGTCCTACGCCATCTGTTGGGGTTTTGAACATGAAAAAACTCACGGCGTTCCTTGCCGGCCTGTTGTTCGGCGTCGGCCTGCTGTTGGCCGGCATGGCCAACCCGGCCAAAGTGCTGGGGTTTCTCGATATAACCGGTATGTGGGACCCCTCTTTGGCGTTGGTCATGATCGGGGCGATTGCCGTGGCCTGGGTGCCGTTTCACTGGGCCATGAAACAATCCACGTCGTTGCTGGGGGCGCCGATGCAGTTGCCGGTCAGTCGTGAACTGGATCGACGCTTGATCGGTGGCAGCCTGCTGTTCGGAGTCGGTTGGGGCATTGCGGGCATCTGCCCCGGGCCGGCGCTGGTGCTGTTGCCGACGGGGCATTGGCAGGCGTGGGTGTTTGCGATCGCGATGCTGGCGGGGATGTTGATATTCAGCAGGTTGCAAGCGCGTCGTTAAGTCGCCTCGCCAAGTCAATGTCTAGAGATCGTAGCTTTCGGCCGCGCAGTCATTGCCGAAGGCTACGATTTTTTGCGTTTCAGGCCGCCAATTCTCCGCTGGCAATCGCCGCCGAAGCCGCCAGCATTGCCCGCAACAACACCGCACACCCGGCCGCCAGGTCATCCGGCGCGGCGTTTTCAATTTCGTTGTGGCTGATGCCACCTTCGCACGGTACGAAGATCATCCCGGCCGGGCCAAGTTCGGCGAGGAAGATTGCGTCGTGCCCTGCTCCGCTGACGATGTCCATGTGCGACAGGCCCAAGCCTTGGGCCGCGCCGCGTACCGCTTCGACGCAACCTTTGTCGAAGTACAGCGGCGGGAAGTCCGCAGTGGGTGTCAGTTCGAAGGTCAGGCCGTGTTCCTCGCAGGTGGTTTCGATGACTTCGCGGACTTCGGCAATCATTGAGTCCAGCCGTGCCGGTTCCAGATGACGGAAGTCCAGGGTCATGCGCACTTCGCCGGGGATGACGTTGCGTGAGCCGGGATAGGCTTGCAGACAGCCGACGGTGCCGCAGGCGTGGGGCTGATGACCGAGGGCAGCGCGGTTGACTGCACCGACGATCACCGAGGCGCCGACCAGGGCGTCCTTGCGCAGGTGCATCGGCGTCGGGCCAGCGTGGGCTTCGACGCCGCGCAATTTCAGGTCGAACCATTTCTGTCCGAGAGCGCCCATCACCACACCGATGGTTTTGCGTTCGTCTTCGAGGATCGGGCCTTGCTCGATATGGGCCTCGAAATAGGCGCCGACGGCATGACCACTGACCTTGCGCTCGCCAGCATAGCCAATGGCGTTCAAGGCTTCACCAACGGTGACGCCCTCGGCATCGACCTTGGCCAGGGTTTCTTCGAGGGTGAATTTTTCTGCGAATACACCGGAGCCCATCATGCAGGGGGCGAAGCGTGAACCTTCCTCGTTGGTCCAGACGACAACTTCCAGCGGCGCTTCGGTTTCCACGCCCAGGTCATTGAGGGTGCGCAGCACTTCGACGCCGGCCAGTACGCCGAAGCAGCCGTCGAACTTGCCGCCGGTGGGTTGGGTGTCGATGTGGCTGCCGGTCATCACCGGTGGCAGGTTGGGGTTGCGGCCGGGACGACGGGCGAAGATGTTACCCACAGCGTCGATGCTGACGGTGCAACCGGCCTCCTCGCACCAGTTGACGAAAATGTCCCGGGCCTGGCGGTCGAGATCGGTCAGGGCCAGGCGACAGACGCCGCCCTTGACCGTGGCGCCGAGCTTGGCCAGGTCCATGAGCGACTGCCACAAGCGGTCGCGATTGATGTGCTGATGGTTGGACTGCAGAACGTCTACGGCAGCGTTCATGATGATCTCCTCAGGCAGTTGTTGTAGGTTTCTTCAGGCATTTCTTGGGTGTCTTGGCGGCCGTCTTCGTCGGAACGCCGCCCGGAGCCGGCTCGCTCCCACATTTGGAATGCATTACCCCAGTGGGAGCGAGCAAGCTCGCGATGAGACCATCCCTCACACCGGAGATTTCGCAACAGACGGGCTGGGGCGCATCGAGCACAACCCGTAATAAATCAGCCCGCCCAGTGCCGAGCCGGTGAACCAGCCATAGCTGTAGAACCAGCTGAACGCATCGCTGCCGAGCGACAGCACCGTCAGCATCACCGGCACGCCGAAGGCGATAAACCCAAACCAGTTCCACGCCGGGTAAACGTCGTCGCGATAGAGGCCGGCCAGGTCCAGTTGCTGTTTCTTGATCAGGAAATAGTCCACCACCATGATCCCGGCGATCGGGCCCAACAGGCTCGAATAGCCCAGCAACCAGTTGGAATACACCGTCTCCAGGCTTAAATCCGAGACGATCAAACCGAGCTTCTTCAACAGCTCATGGGCCATCAGCGCCAAGCCGACCAGGCCGGTGAGCATCACCGCTGTGGTGCGGTTGATGTACTTGGGGGCGACGTTCTGGAAGTCGTTGGTCGGCGAAACGATATTGGCCGCGGTGTTGGTAGACAGCGTGGCGATGATGATCAGCGCCATGGCCAGTGCAACCCAGACCGGACTCTGGATATGGCCAATCAGGGTGACCGGATCGGAGACGGTGACGCCCACCAGTTTTACCGAGGCGGCCGTCATCACTACGCCAAGGGAAGCAAACAGGAACATGGTCAGGGGCAAGCCGATAATCTGCCCGACGATCTGATCCTTCTGGCTTTTCGCATAGCGGCTGAAATCCGGAATGTTCAGGGACAAGGTGGCCCAGAACCCGACCATGGCGGTCAGCCCGGCGGCAAAGTAACTGACCACGCTCGCGCCTTCCGGACGTTTGGCCGGGATCGCCAGCAACTCGGTCATCGACACGTTCGGCATCGCCCATGCCAACAGGCCCACACCCACCAATATCAACAACGGCGCCGAGAGGGTTTCCAGCCATTTGATCGAGTCCGCACCGCGAATCACCACCCACAGGTTCAAGGCCCAGAACACCATGAACCCGATCACTTCACCGGTACCGCCGAGGGATTTCCAACCGTCGAACACCGAGCCCAGAAACAGGTGAATGGCCAGTCCGCCGAACATCGTCTGAATGCCGAACCAGCCACACGCCACCAGCGCCCGGATCAGGCACGGAATGTTGGAGCCGAGGATGCCGAAGGACGAACGCAACAACACCGGAAACGGAATGCCGTACTTGGTGCCGGGAAAGGCGTTCAGGGTCAACGGGATCAGTACGATGATGTTGGCGAACAGAATCGCCAGCAGCGCTTCGCCGACGCTCAGGCCGAAATACGCGGTGAGCACGCCGCCGAGGGTGTAGGTCGGCACGCAGATCGCCATGCCGACCCACAAGGCGGTGATGTGCCATTTGTTCCAGGTTCGTTCGTGCACCTTGGTCGGTGCCATGTCGTGGTTGTAACGGGGGCTGTCGAGGACGTCACTGCCGGCTTCGAGCTCAAACAAGCCGTCGCGCTCGGTCACTTGCGATCTGATCTGTTGCATGGCCGCTCCACTGTTCTTTGAATTATTTTTTTGCTCATCAGGGGCTGGCGGCATCAATAAGCGTGCCGGGCACCCCGTCTGCGCATCGGGCAGTTCCACAAAAACATTGCAACTCACTGATATTTATCAGTTTTTATATATCGCTCCGATCAGTCCCCGGTTACTTGCCTGTTCACTCAGGCCGAATGCCAGGCAAGTTGTCCGAACCGTCAGGACTCAATCTGGTGCATGGGTCTTTTTTTTCAAAGTTGCGCATCAACCATAGACCATCCTCAAGCAGCTGATTTCACATAAGAAATCTCGTTCATTTTGAGAACCTGTCAAGTGCGTCAAAATGGTTCGAGGCCACACCATTTTGGTGATTTTCAGTTTTAATCGTTATTTATCAATGTGTTAAAACAGTAATAAGCTTATAAAAAATATTCTTGCTCATTCCATAAACTCAGACTAGTTTCTATTCCTGACAGCGCTGACAGGAATACACCTGTTTGCGCC
The DNA here is from genome assembly GCF_016650715.1 of Pseudomonas sp. TH39(2020). Classification (NCBI taxonomy): domain Bacteria; kingdom Pseudomonadati; phylum Pseudomonadota; class Gammaproteobacteria; order Pseudomonadales; family Pseudomonadaceae; genus Pseudomonas; species Pseudomonas sp. TH39(2020). The sequence continues at coordinate 85,616 of NZ_JAEKFF010000008.1, forward strand.
GGCTTCATATAAAACATTTAGAACCGGCACAAGTCGGTCATTGCCTGCGAGGAACTCGGAATGTCTCTGTTGATCCGTGGCGCCACCGTTATTACCCATGATGAAAGTTATCGCGCCGACGTCTATTGCGCCGACGGCGTGATCAAAGCCATCGGCGAAAATCTTGACGTTCCGGCGGGTGCCGAAGTGCTCGACGGCAGCGGCCAATACCTGATGCCCGGCGGTATCGATCCGCACACGCACATGCAACTGCCCTTCATGGGCACGGTGGCCAGTGAAGACTTCTTCAGCGGCACCGCGGCAGGACTTGCCGGTGGTACGACGTCGATCATCGACTTTGTGATTCCCAATCCGCAGCAATCCTTGATGGAAGCCTTTCATCAGTGGCGCGGCTGGGCTGAGAAGTCGGCGTCGGATTACGGTTTCCATGTCGCGATCACCTGGTGGAGCGAACAGGTGCGCGAGGAAATGGCCGAACTGGTCAGCCAGCACGGGGTCAACAGCTTCAAGCACTTCATGGCCTACAAGAACGCGATCATGGCCGCCGACGACACCCTGGTAGCGAGTTTCGAGCGTTGCCTGGAATTGGGCGCGGTGCCGACCGTGCATGCGGAAAACGGTGAGCTGGTCTATCACCTGCAACGCAAGTTGATGGCCCAGGGCATGACCGGCCCTGAAGCGCATCCGTTGTCGCGCCCTTCGCAGGTGGAAGGTGAAGCGGCCAGTCGGGCGATCCGCATCGCCGAAACCCTGGGCACGCCGCTGTATCTGGTGCATGTCTCGACCAAGGAAGCCCTCGACGAAATCACCTACGCCCGCAGCAAGGGTCAACAAGTCTACGGCGAAGTCCTGGCCGGGCATTTGCTGCTGGACGACAGCGTCTACCAACACCCGGACTGGCAGACCGCCGCCGGTTATGTGATGAGCCCGCCCTTCCGTCCACGCGGCCATCAGGAAGCGCTTTGGCACGGTCTGCAATCGGGCAACCTGCACACCACCGCCACCGACCACTGCTGTTTCTGCGCCGAACAAAAAGCCGCCGGCCGTGACGATTTCAGCAAGATTCCCAATGGCACGGCCGGTATCGAAGACCGCATGGCGGTGCTCTGGGATGAAGGGGTGAACACCGGGCGTTTGTCGATGCAGCACTTCGTGGCACTCACCTCCACCAACACCGCGAAAATCTTCAACCTCTACCCGCGCAAAGGGGCGATTCGTGTGGGTGCGGACGCGGATCTGGTGCTGTGGGATCCGGAAGGTACTCGGACGATTTCGGCGAAGACTCACCATCAGCAAGTGGACTTCAACATCTTCGAAGGCAAGACCGTGCGCGGTGTTCCGAGCCACACCGTCAGCCAGGGCCGGGTGGTATGGGCCGATGGTGATTTGCGCGCCGAGCGTGGTGCCGGGCGGTATGTCGAACGGCCGGCGTATCCGGCGGTGTTTGATTTGCTGAGCAAGCGGGCTGAGTTGAACAAGCCGACAGCTGTGAAACGCTGAAAGCGGCCTTCGGCCTATCGCGAGCAGGCTCGCTCCCACATTTGAAACGCGTTCCCCTGTGGGAGCGAGCCTGGTCGCGAAGGCGGTAGCCCTGACGACGAAAAACTCAATGCCCATCAGAGGCAGTACCTCAATAACCGTGAGGCCAACACCGTGATCAAGACTCTGAACCACCTCCCGCATCCGCACGAGAATGCGGCCGCCCTCGCCGGCCATTTCACCGATCTGGCGCCACCGCTCAACGACCGCCAGGCCCATCTGGAAGCCTCGCGCTGTCTGTATTGCTACGACGCACCCTGCGTGAATGCCTGTCCGAGCGAGATCGACATTCCGTCGTTCATCCGCAATATCCACCAGGAAAACGTTCAGGGCGCCGCGCAGAAAATTCTCTCGGCAAACATCCTCGGCGGCAGTTGCGCCCGGGTGTGCCCGACGGAAGTGCTTTGCCAGCAAGCCTGCGTGCGCAACAACGACCATGAATGCGCACCGGTGCTGATCGGCCTGTTGCAGCGTTACGCCGTCGACAACGCACACTTCAGCGAACACCCCTTCACGCGTGCGGCATCAACCGGCAAGCGCATCGCCGTGGTTGGCGCCGGTCCGGCCGGTTTGTCCTGCGCTCACCGCAGTGCCATGCATGGTCATGACGTGGTGATTTTCGAGGCCCGGGAAAAGGCTGGTGGTCTCAACGAATACGGGATCGCCAAGTACAAACTGGTGGACGATTACGCGCAGAAGGAGCTTGAATTCCTATTGGAAATCGGCGGGATCGAAATCCGCCACGGGCAGAAACTTGGAGAGAACCTGACCTTAAGCGAACTGCATCAGCAATTCGATGCGGTGTTCCTTGGCCTTGGCTTGAACGCCAGTAAACAACTGGGCCTGGCCCACGAAGAGGCGCCCGGCCTGCTCGCCGCCACCGACTACATCCGCGAACTGCGCCAGGCCGATGACCTGACTCAACTGCCACTGGCTGATCATTGCATCGTGCTGGGCGCCGGCAACACCGCCATCGACATGGCCGTGCAAATGGCTCGCCTCGGGGCACGCGACGTCAATCTGGTGTACCGCCGCGGTGTCGAGGAAATGGGCGCGACAGGTCACGAACAGGACATCGCCAAGGCCAATCAGGTGCGACTGTTGACCTGGGCACAACCTGAAGAAGTGTTACTCGATGATCAAGGCAACGTGCGCGGCATGCGCTTCGCCCGCACCCACTTGGTAGACGGTCGCCTGCAAACCACCGGCGAAACCTTCGAACTGGCCGCTGACGCGATCTTCAAAGCCATCGGCCAGGCCTTCGACGCCAGCGCCCTCGCCGATCCGCTGGCACGCGAGCTCAAGCGTCAGGGTGAGCGGATTCAAGTGGACGAAAACCTGCGCACCAGCATCCCCGGCGTGTACGCCGGCGGCGACTGCACCAGTCTCGATCAAGACCTCACCGTGCAGGCCGTGCAGCACGGCAAACGGGCCGCCGAGGCGATCAACGCCCAACTCATGCTCAACGTGGAGGCTGCGTAAATGGCCGATCTCTCGATTGTCTTCGCCGGCATCAAAGCCCCCAATCCGTTCTGGCTGGCCTCCGCGCCACCGACCGACAAGGCCTACAACGTGGTTCGCGCCTTCGAGGCCGGCTGGGGTGGCGTGGTCTGGAAAACCCTGGGTGAAGACCCGGCGGCGGTCAACGTGTCGTCACGTTACTCGGCGCACTTTGGTGCCAACCGCGAAGTGGTGGGCTTCAACAACATTGAGCTGATCACTGATCGCTCACTGGAGATCAACCTGCGGGAAATCACCCAGGTCAAAAAGGACTGGCCGGACCGCGCGCTGATCGTGTCGCTGATGGTGCCCTGCGTTGAAGAATCCTGGAAATTCATCCTGCCGCTGGTGGAAGCCACCGGCGCTGACGGCATCGAGCTGAACTTCGGTTGCCCGCACGGTATGCCGGAGCGCGGCATGGGCGCGGCGGTCGGCCAGGTGCCGGAGTATGTCGAGCAGGTCACCCGTTGGTGCAAGACGTACTGCTCGCTGCCGGTGATCGTCAAACTCACGCCAAATATCACCGACATTCGCGTCGCCGCCCGTGCGGCCCATCGCGGCGGTGCCGATGCGGTGTCGCTGATCAACACGATCAACTCGATCACCAGCGTCAACCTGGAGCGCATGGTCGCCAATCCCGCCGTGGGCAGCCAAAGCACCCACGGTGGTTATTGCGGTTCGGCGGTGAAGCCGATTGCCCTGAACATGGTCGCCGAAATCGCCCGCGATCCACAGACCCAAGGCCTGCCGATCTCTGGCATTGGCGGCATTAGCAGCTGGCGCGACGCGGCGGAATTCATTGCCCTGGGCAGCGGCTCGGTGCAGGTGTGCACGGCGGCGATGCTGCATGGTTTCCGGATTGTCGAGGAGATGAAGGATGGTTTATCGCGCTGGATGGACAGTCAGGGCTACGCCAGCGTGTCAGAGTTTTCCGGGCGTGCGGTGGGCAACACCACGGACTGGAAGTACCTGGACATCAACTATCAAGTGATTGCCAGGATTGACCAGGAGGCGTGCATTGGTTGCGGTCGTTGCCACATTGCTTGCGAAGACACTTCGCACCAGGCGGTTGCGAGCCTTAAGCAGGCGGACGGCACGCACAAATATGAAGTGATTGACGATGAGTGCGTGGGGTGCAACCTGTGTCAGATCACGTGTCCGGTGCAGGATTGTATTGAGATGGTGCCGATGGAGAACGGGAAGCCGTTTCTGGATTGGAATCATGATCCGCGCAATCCCTACCATGTCAGCCCTTGAGCTCAGCGGCGCCTGAACTGACGCTTTCGCGAGCAGGCTCGCTCCCACATTGGAATGCATTTCAAATGTGGGAGCGAGCCTGCTCGCGAAGGGGCCGGCAGCCACACCGCAAACCTCAAGGCTCCAACCCAATCCCCCGCAAGATCACACTCGTCACCGTCTGCACCGCCCGCTCAAACTGCATGTCCGACAACGGCTGATGATCATTCAGAATATTCACCTGATGATCAAAGTCGGCGTAGTGCTGGGTCGACGCCCAGATCATGTACAGCAGGCTCGAAGGTTCCACCGGCAGGATGCGTTTATCATCCACCCACTGGCGAATTTTCGCTTCTTTCATCTTGGCCCAGTCGTACAGACTGACGTCCAGTTTCTCACCCAGCGTCGGCGCCCCATGGATGATTTCGTTGGCCCAGACTTTGGAGCCATAAGGCCGGCTGCGGGAGTGGTTCATCTTGGCGCGGATGTAGCTGCTGAGCACCACGCGCGGGTCGTCGAACATCTCGAAGCACAGCGCGTCCTGTTTCCACACTTCCAGCAAACCCAACAGCACGGCGCTGTACAGTTCACTCTTGGTGCTGAAGTAGTAATGCAGGTTGGAGCGCGGCAGTTGCACCTCGGCGGCGATGTCGGCCATGGCGGTGCCGCCGAAACCTTTTTCGGCGAAAACCTTTTCGGCCCCCAACAGAATTTTCTCGACGTTACTGCGACGAATCTCGATCTTGTGATTGCCCATGAGGGCTCCCTGACAACAGCGTTGCTCAAGACTAGCATCCGCTCTACCTCGCGGCGACAAGGGAAAACGAAACTTCGTACACCCAGCTTCTCGCAGGTAAACTGACCGCCTTTTCGAACCCGCCTCAGAGGTATTCCACGATGCTGCTCAAGAAAACCCTGACCACCGTCGCCCTGCTCGGCTCGTTGTTCGCCGCTTCATCGGTGTTTGCCCATGCCCATCTGAAAGAGCAGACCCCGGCCGCCGACAGCACGGTGAGCGCGCCGTCGGTGCTGCGCCTGGTGTTTTCCGAAGGTGTTGAAGCGACCTTTTCCAAAGTCACGATCAGCAAGGACGGCAGCAACGTTCCGGTGAAGAGCCTCGCCACCGAAGGCAGCGACAAGAAAACCCTGATCGTCACCCCGGCCGCACCGTTGGCAGCGGGTGCCTACAAAGTCGAATGGCACGCGGTGTCGGTCGATACCCACAAAAGCGAAGGCGCCTATAGCTTCAAGGTTGGCCAGTAATTCATGGCGAGCGCGATGGTGCTGTGCCGCTTTCTGCATTTCACTGTCGTGCTGATGCTGTTCGGGGCGTGGGTCTTCAAGCCTCTGCTGGTCAATGGCGACGCAGGAAATCTGGATCGGCGACTGATGAAAACAAGCCGCTGGCTGGCGGCGGTGGCGTTGATCACTGGCGTTAGCTGGTTGCTGCTGATCACCGCCAGCATGGCCGGTTCGTGGGACGCGGCATTCGATCCTCCGACCTTGCGACTGGTGCTCGGCAATACATTTTTCGGCCAGGTCTGGCGCTGGCACTTGCTGCTCAATGCGTTGTTGGTCGCGCTGCTGATGACGCCCTTGCGTTCAAACCGGCCCCTGCGAATCGGCCTCGCCAGCCTGCTGCTGGCCACCCTCGCCCCGGTCGGCCACGGCGCCATGCTCGACGGCCTCAATGGCCAATTGCTGATCCTCAATCAAATCATTCACCTGACCTGCGTCGGCGCCTGGCTCGGCGGATTGATGTTGTTGGTGATGATCCTGCGGCAGCCGACAGCGCATTCCATCAAAGCGACCTTGCAACGCTTCAGCGGCGTGGGTTACGTATTGGTGGCGGGGTTGGTGATGACCGGGCTGATCAACGTTCGTGTACTGACCGGGCAATTCTGGCCGACGCCGTTGCTGTCCGGGTTTGCGCTGATTCTGTTGATCAAGGTTGTGCTGGTCGCCGCGATGCTGGGTCTGGCGTTGTTCAATCGGCTGCGGATCAACGACTGCGAGCAGCGCCTGACTGCTCTGAAAAGCAGCGTCATCTTCGAATGGTTGCTGGGGATGGGAGCGGTGGCTGCCGTTTCACTTCTGGGCACCATGCCCCCGATGATCGTGAGCTAAACACAATCCAATGTGGGAGCGAGCTTGCTCGCGATGGCGGTAGAACAGACACCACTGCAGTGAATGTCAGACCGCTATCGCGAGCAAGCTCGCTCCCACAGGGGTTCTTCGACATACCACAAAATCGCACCAAGTCATCGTACAACTTCTGATTGACATTCCCCGTAACACTTGCAAATAATCCGCCCCGATGTTGTACGACGACGTATAACAAAAAATAAAAACAACAAGAAACACGGGAGCGTCACTGTGAGCAAGCTCGTCCGCAATTCCTCCGTCTGCACCCCTCGCCCAACCTTCGCACTCCGTCACACCCTGAGCCTGATCGGTTGCAGCAGCCTGGCCCTCGCGCTGCCCATGACCAGTCATGCCGAAGGCTTCGTCGATGACGCCAAAGCCACGCTGAACTTGCGCAACTTCTACATCAACCGCAACTTCACGAACCCGGCCTACCCGCAGGGCAAGGCTGAAGAGTGGACCCAAAGCTTCATCCTCGATGCCAAATCCGGATTCACCCAGGGTCCCGTCGGTTTCGGCATGGATGTGCTGGGCCTTTACTCGGAAAAACTCGACGGTGGCAAAGGCACGGGTGGCACCTCGTTGCTGCCGATTCATGACGACGGCCGCCCGGCCGATAATTTCGGGCGCCTGGGTGTGGCGCTGAAAGGTAAAGTCTCGAAAACCGAATTGAAGGTCGGCGAATGGATGCCGGTGTTGCCGATCCTGCGCTCCGACGACGGCCGGTCCCTGCCGCAAACCTTCCGCGGTGGACAGGTGACGTCCACCGAGATCAGTGGCCTGACGCTCTACGGCGGCCAGTTCCGCGCCAACAGCCCGCGCAACGATGCGAGCATGGAAGACATGTTCATGAACGGCAAATCGGCGGCCTTCACCTCGGACCGTTTCAACTTTGGCGGCGGTGAATATACGTTCAACGAGAAGCGCACCCAGGTCGGCGTCTGGTACGCGCAACTCAGCGACATTTATCAGCAGCAGTATTTCAACCTGAGCCACAGCCAGCCCATCGGTGACTGGACCCTCGGCGCCAACCTCGGCTACTTCATCGGCAAGGAAGACGGCAGCGCCCTCGCCGGCGACCTCGACAACAAAACCGCGTTCGCCATGCTCTCGGCCAAATACGGCGGCAGCACCTTCTTTGTCGGTCTGCAAAAACTCACCGGCGACGATGTCTGGATGCGGGTCAACGGCACCAGCGGCGGCACCCTGGCCAACGACAGCTACAACTCCAGCTACGACAACGCCAAGGAAAGATCCTGGCAGCTGCGCCACGACTACAATTTTGTGGCGCTCGGCATTCCCGGCCTGACAATGATGAACCGCTACATCAGCGGCGATAACGTGCACACCGGCACCATCACCGACGGCAAGGAATGGGGCCGCGAGTCAGAACTGGCTTACACCGTGCAGAGCGGTGCGCTGAAGAACCTCAACGTCAAATGGCGTAATGCGTCGATCCGCAAGGACTTCAGCACCAATGAATTCGACGAAAACCGCATTATCATCAACTACCCGATTTCGTTGCTGTAAGTCGGATCTTTGTAGCAGCTGGCGAAGCCTGCGTTCGACTGCGGAGCAGTCGTAAAATCAGCCGACGCGGTGCATCAGGAAAATCACGTGCGCAGGGTTTACGACTGCTTCGCAGTCGAACGCAGGCTCCGCCAGCTGCTACATCGATCGCGGGGCGACCAGACCCTCCGTCAATTTCAACCGATGACGCGTTGACAACGACCTGAAACCCTAACGATACTTCGACCTAGTCGTACGACAACCTACAACAAATTCAATAACAATGACTGCTTGTTCAGGGACTCCCATGACCATCACTACTCAAGCCCGCGCTCCTTTCAATCGTCTCCTCCTGACCGGTGCCGCCGGTGGCCTCGGCAAAGTCCTGCGCGAAAGCCTGCGGCCCTACGCCAATGTGATTCGCCTGTCGGACATCGCTGACATCGCCCCGGCCATCGATGACCGTGAAGAAGTCGTGCCCTGCGACCTGGCAGACAAGCAAGCAGTCCATCAGTTGGTTGAAGGCGTGGACGCGATCCTGCACTTCGGTGGCGTCTCGACGGAGCACTCGTTCGAAGAGATCCTCGGCGCCAACATCTGTGGCGTATTCCACATCTACGAAGCCGCTCGCCGCCATGGTGTGAAGCGCGTGATTTTTGCCAGTTCCAACCACGTGATCGGCTTCTATAAGCAGGATGAAGTCATCGACGCCCACTCCCCTCGCCGCCCGGACAGCTACTACGGCTTGTCCAAGTCCTACGGCGAAGACATGGCCAGTTTCTACTTCGATCGCTACGGCATCGAGACCGTCAGCGTGCGCATCGGCTCCTCGTTCCCGGAGCCGCTGAACCGCCGAATGATGAGCACCTGGTTGAGCTTCGGCGACCTGACTCAATTGCTCGAATGCGCGCTGTACGCCCCTAATGTCGGCCACACCGTGGTCTACGGCATGTCCGACAACAAGAACGTCTGGTGGGACAACCGTTTTGCCTCCTGCCTGGGTTATGAACCTCAGGACAGCTCCGAAGTGTTCCGCGAAAAAGTCGAATCCCAACCGATGCCGGCCGCTGATGACCCGGCTCGGGTCTACCAGGGTGGTGCGTTTGTCGCGTCCGGGCCGTTCGGCGACTGAACCCGCGCACACCACTTGATCCCAACAACAAAAACCCGAGGGAATGAGTTGTCATGCAAGCCGAATTGATTGTCGATTCCCGCAACGCAGTCGGTGAATGCCCGGTCTGGGTGCCTGAGGAAAACGCCCTGTATTGGGTCGATATTCCTGCTGGCGGACTTCAGCGCTGGAGCGCCGAAACCGGCCATGTCCATGCCTGGACAGCACCGGAGATGCTCGCCTGCATTGCACGTCACAGCAACGGCGGCTGGGTTGCCGGGATGGAAAGCGGGTTCTTTCATCTGCACCCCCACAACGACGGCAGCCTCGACAGCAACCTCCTGGCCCCGGTCGAACACGCCCGCACAGACATGCGCCTGAACGACGGTCGCTGCGATCGTCAGGGGCGTTTCTGGGCTGGCAGCATGGTGCTGAACATGGGCGCCAACGCGGCCGACGGCACGCTTTATCGCTACAGCGCCGGTCAACGCGGGCCACTCGAGGCGCAACTCAGCGGGTTTATCGTGCCCAACGGTTTGGGTTTCAGCCCCGACGGGCGAACGATGTACCTGTCTGACTCTCATCCTCTGGTCCAGCAAATCTGGGCCTTTGATTACGACATCGACAGCGGCACGCCGTCCAACCGCCGGCTGTTTGTCGATATGCATCAATTCCTTGGTCGTCCCGACGGGGCGGCGGTCGATGCCGAAGGCTGCTACTGGATTTGCGCCAATGACGCCGGGCTGATTCACCGTTTCACTCCCGACGGCCGACTGGACCGCTCCCTCGCCGTACCGGTAAAAAAACCGAGCATGTGCGCCTTCGGCGGCAGTCGCCTGGACACCCTGTTCGTGACCTCGATCCGCCCCGGCGGCGACCATGACGAACAGTCTCTGGCCGGCGGTGTGTTCGCCCTCAATCCCGGGGTGAAAGGTTTGCCGGAGCCGAAAGCGATATGACTCCGACATTGCTTGAACTCGAAGACGAATTCACCCACCTCACCCTCGCCCCGCAACTCGGTGGCAGCATCGTCAACTGGAGCGTGCGCGGCACGGGGCTGCCGCTGTTGCGCCACAGTGACGCACACGCGCTGAACACCGCCCTGCCCGGTAAGCTTGGCTGCTTTCCCTTGGCACCGTGGTCGAACCGAATTTCCGAAGGCGGCTTTGAATGCCCCGAGGGCTGGCTGGCCCTGACACCCAACAGCCTCACCGATCCCCTGCCGATTCACGGCAGCGCCTGGCAACAGCCGTGGCAGGTGGTTTCGCAGACGCACGATGAAGTCGTCCTGCAACTCGACAGCACCACGCCCTTCGCCTATCGCGCCCGGCAAAGATTCCATCTGAGCGAAGGCAAGCTGAGCATTGAATTAAAGGTCACCCATCTGGCCGAACGCCCTGCCTGGCATGGGCTCGGTTTGCATCCCTACTTTCCGCGTACCACGGGCACCCAGCTGCAGGCGCAAGCCCGGCACGTCTGGTTGTGTGACGGGACAAAACTGCCGACACAGCTCAGCGCGTTGCCGGCCGAATGGGATTTCCAGTCGCTCAAGGCGCTGCCCGACACATTGGTCGACAACGGCTTCTGCGAATGGGATGGTCACTGCCTGATCCGCCAGCCAGCGCTGGGCTATGAGCTGGAATGCCGGGCCACCGGCAGCGATTACTTCCTGCTCTACTGCCCGGTGGGCCTGGATTTTTTCTGTATCGAGCCGGTGAGTCACCCGGTCAACGCGCATCACCTGCCCGGTCGGCCGGGGTTGCGACTGCTTGAGCAAGGCGAGTCAGCCGAGCTCGGTTTCAGCCTGCACTATCGCTACCCCAGCAACTGACTCAGCACCGCGCGCAACTTGCCGGGTTTCACCGGTTTGTTCAGCAGCGGTGCGTCGAGTCTCTGCAATGAGAGCCGACACTGATCCGTGCGGTCGGCAGTGATGATGACCGCCGGAATTACCTGGTGGTAATGCTCACGCAAATGCCTGACCACATCACAGCCCACCACCCCGTGATCGAGGTGGTAGTCCGCCAGAATCAGTTCCGGCGGTCGCCCCTGCAAGGCGGCCAATGCGGAGAATTCATCAGTGGCCGTGACCACCTCGCAGCCCCACTGCCCGAGCAGCGCGCTCATGCTTTCGAGAATGCTCACTTCGTTGTCCAGCACCAGCAAACGCCGGCCCGGCAATGGATTGCCGGTGCCGGGTTGTGGTGCCGCCAGACTGATCGGCAGCGGAACCTCATGGGAAATCGGCACGTCGATGCTGAACATCGAACCGCGCCCCGGCAACGAATGAACCCCGACTTTATAGCCGAGGATCTTGGCGATGCGCTCAACGATGGCCAGCCCCAAGCCCACACCCTTGCGGTCGGAGGCGCGGCCGACGTCCAGTTGGTTGAACTCGAGGAAAATCGAATCCAGTCGGTCCGCCGCGATCCCGCGCCCGGTGTCCCAGACTTCCAGGCGCAGCATTTCACCCCGGCGTCTGGCCCCCAGCAGGATGCTGCCCTCGTCGGTGTAGCGGCAGGCGTTGCTCAGGAAGTTGCGCAAGATCCGCGTCATCAGGCGCAAGTCAGTGCTGATGGCGTAATCGCCCATGTGCACCCGCAGATTCAACCCTTCGGCTTGGGCCACTGACTGGAATTCCGACACCAACGGCGCGAGCAATTCATCGAGACGGTACAGCGCAATGTCCGGTTTCACCGCTGCCTGATCGAGCCGGGAAATGTCCAGCAAGTCGGTGAGCAAATCCTCCGCCCCTTCCAGCGCTTGATGCGTACGCTCCACCAGCACCTGTTCGACGTCGGGCAGTTTGCGCTCGCGCAGGGTCGAGATCAGCAAACGCGCGGCGTTGAGCGGCTGCAGCAGGTCATGGCTGGCGGCGGCGAGGTATTTGTCCTTGCTGCGATTGGCGGCCTCGGCGGCGTCCCGGGCGTCCCGCAAGGCTTGGGCGATCTGTTTACGCTGGGTGATCTGCTGTTGCAGGTTGCGGTTGGCTTCCAGCAACTCGTCGGTGCGCGCGGTGACGCGCTGTTCCAGTTCGTCGTTGAGTTGCTGCAGGCGCTGCTGGGCGAGTTTGCGTTCGGTGATGTCGGCGACAAAACCTTCCACCAGCCCTTCCTGATCGGGCTTGAGCAACAGGTTCATCAGCACGTCGAGGCTGCTGCCGTCCTTGCGTCGCAACTGGGTTTCATAGCCGTGCAGGCTGCCCTGGTGCCTGAGGATTTCGCCGATATTCTCCAACTCCTGTGCACCACCGATAAACAGGTTGCTCGCCAGATCTGCCAAGGAAAACAGCACCTCCTGGGGATTGTCGTAACCGAGCATCCGCGCCAGTGCCGGGTTGGCGGCGCGCATGCCTTCCAGGAGGCTGGCCTGAAAGATCCCGTGGACCGCGTTTTCGAACAGCCATTTGTAGCGATTGCGCTCGGCTTCCAGCTCGTCGAGGCGCGCAGCCAGTTCCGGGTAATGACTCTTGCGCGCCGAGTGGCTGCCTAATCCCAGTAACCCCGCCAGCGCCCGTTGCTGTTCGTCAGAGGGCTTCGCCATAGACGACCTCGACATCACGCTGACTGGACTCGCGCGGGTTGGTCAGGATGCACGGGTCGTGCATGGCGTGTTGCGACAGGAACGGAATGTCAGCCATGCTGACCCCGTGCAATCCGAGGGTTTCGTGGAAGCCGATGGCGTGTTTCAACGCAATCAGGTGCTCGACCAGACGCCCGCAAATCTGCCGGTGATTCAAGCCACGGCAATCGATGCCAAAGGTCTCGGCGATCACCTTGAAGCGCTCGGGCGCCGAGCTGTAGTTGAACGCCACCACGTGTTCCACCAGCACCGCGTTGCACAAGCCATGAGGCAAGTCGAGAAAGCCGCCCAGGCTGTGGGACATGGCATGCACCGCGCCGAGGATCGCGTTGGAGAACGCCAGCCCGGCCTGCATGCTGCCGAGCATGATTTTCTCGCGCAGGGCAATGTCGTTCGGGTTGGCGATCATTTGCACCAGATTGCCGTTGATCAGGCGCATCGCCTCGAGTGCGTGGGGATCGGTCAACGGCCCGTGCCCGGTGGACACAAACGCTTCGATGGCATGCACCAACGCATCGATGCCGGTACAGGCCGACAGGAACGGGTCCATGCTCAGGGTGGTTTCCGGGTCGATCAGCGACACGTCCGGGACCACCGCCTTACTGACGATGGAGAACTTCATGCGTTCTTGCTGGTTGGAGATGATCACGAATTGCGAGACATCGGCCGAGGTGCCGGCAGTGGTCGGAATCAGGATCAGCGGCGGGCTGGGGACGCGGATGGTGTCCACACCTTCGAATTCGAGGATGCTGCGCCCATGGGCGACGACAATGCCGATGCCTTTGCCGCAATCCATCGGGCTGCCGCCACCGACGGCCACGATCACATCGCAATGATTTTCCCGGTACAGATCGGCGCCGAGCATCACTTCTTCGACCCGCGGGTTGGGCGAGACTGCGCTGTACAGGAAATACTCAATGCCCTGGGCTTGCAGGCTGGCCTCGACATCGGCGACCCAGCCGGCAGCAATCACACCGGGATCGCTGACCAGCAGCACCTTGCGGGCACCAAAGGTTTTGGCGCAATTGCCGACGTTGTGCCGGCAGCCCGCGCCAAAGATGATTTCAGGTGAAACGAATTTACGCAGCTGGCTGAGACTCTGGCTCATTGGAAAGCCTGTTTTTATTGTTTTGGAAGGTAACGTCCACACTAAAGCATCCGGCTGTGAATGCAATCAGACCAATGGGTAGCAAGATCCTGTATCCCCGCAGATCCCTGTGGGAGCGAGCCTGCTCGCGAAGAGGCCGGCACATTCAACATATGCATCGCCTGCCCCACCGCCTTCGCGAGCAGGCTCGCTCCCACAGGGGTTTTGTGCCGTTTGATTCATCCGCGGTAGATCAGTCGCGAAGCCTTCTCGTTACGCAACGTCAGGTGTTCCATGCCCAGCCCCGGTGCGTCGGCTTCCTCGCGAGCCTTGAGAATCACACCGTGATGCGGTGACTTGCTGCACACCGGGTCAGTGTTGGCGGCGTCGCCGGTCAGCATGAATGCCTGGCAGCGGCAGCCGCCCAGATCCTTGTGCTTTTCATCGCAGGAGCGGCACGGTTCCTTCATCCAGTCATCGCCACGAAAGCGATTGAAACCGAAAGAATCAGTCCAGATGTGCTCGATACTGTGCTCGCGCACATTGGGAAACTGCACCGGCAACTGTCGGGCGCTGTGGCAAGGCAACGCCGTGCCGTCCGGGGTGATGTCGAGAAACAGATTGGCCCAACCGTTCATGCAGGTCTTGGGGCGTTCCTCGTAGTAATCCGGGGTGACGAAGATCAGCTTGCACGGGTGGCCCTGCGCTTCAAGACGCTCGCGGTATTCGTTGGTGATGCGCTCGGCACGCTGCAATTGTTCGCGCGTGGGCAACAGGCCAACCCGGTTGAGTTCGGCCCAGCCGTAGAACTGACACGTCGCCAATTCGACGAAATCCGCTTCCAGTTCCAGGCACAAGTCGATGATCTGCGCGATCTGGTCGATGTTGTGCCGATGGGTGACGAAGTTCAGCACCATCGGGTAGCCCTGGGCCTTTACCGCGCGGGCCATGGCGAGTTTCTGGGCGAAGGCCTTGCGCGAACCGGCGAGCATGTTGTTCACCGCTTCGTCGGCAGCCTGGAAGCTGATCTGAATATGGTCCAGCCCCGCGACCTTGAAATCGCGTACTTTCTGTTCGGTCAGGCCGATGCCCGAGGTGATCAGGTTGGTGTAGTAACCCATGTCCCGGGCGGCTTTTATCAGTTCGGCCAGGTCTTGACGAACCAACGGTTCACCGCCGGAAAAACCCAGCTGCGCGGCGCCCATCTCCCGGGCCTCGCGGAACACCCGGATCCATTCTTCGGTGCTCAACTCTTCGCCTGATTGGGCAAAGTCCAGCGGGTTGGAGCAATACGGGCATTGCAGCGGGCAACGGTAGGTCAGCTCCGCCAACAGCCACAGCGGTGGCCCCGGACGCGAGTCATTCGATCCAGAATTGAGCATGGGCCACCTCCAGAAACGCCAGCACATCTTCGTCGATCCCCGGTACGCCGGGGAAATTCGCAGACAGTAAATCAATGATCGCCGCGACGCTGCGCTGGCCGTCCATCAGATCGAGGATCTGCCCGGCACTGGCATTGAGTTTGATCATGCCTTCGGGATACAGCAGCACGTGACAGTCTTGCCGAGGTTCCCATTGCAGGCGAAAACCCTGACGCAGCGACGGTGATTGCTCGCGGTTGATCAGGCTCACAGGGCAATCCCCCGGTGCCAGACGTTCGAGTGGGTGACGGTGTGATATGGCGGGCGCTCCAGCTCGTAGGCCATGCTCATGGCATCGAGCATGCTCCACAGCACGTCGAGCTTGAATTGCAGGATTTCCAGCATGCGTTGCTGGCCTTCGACCGTGACGTAGTGCGCCAGGGTGATGCGCAAACCATGCTCGACATCCCGTCGCGCCTGACTCAGGCGAGTACGGAAATAGTCGTAACCGCCGACGTCGATCCACGGGTAATGGGCCGGCCAGATATCGAGCCGGGATTGGTGGATCTGTGGCGCAAACAGCTCGGTCAGCGAACTGCTGGCGGCTTCCTGCCAACAGGCGCGACGGGCGAAATTGACGTAGGCGTCCACGGCGAAACGGACACCGGGCAGCACCAATTCCTGTGAAAGGATTTGCTCGCGATCCAGTCCCACCGCTTCGCCCAGCCGCAGCCAGGCTTCGATCCCGCCTTCGCTGCCGGGTGCACCGTCGTGATCGAGTATCCGTTGCAGCCATTCCCGGCGCACGTCGCGGTCCGGGCAGTTGGCGAGAATCGCCGCGTCTTTCAGGGGGATGTTCACCTGGTAATAGAAGCGATTGGCGACCCAGCCTTGAATCTGCTCGCGGGTTGATCGGCCGGCGTACATGGCTTGGTGGAATGGATGGTGGATGTGGTAATAGGCGCCTTTGGCGCGCAGGGCCGCTTCGAATTCGGTGGGGGTCATTGCTTTGTCAGTCATTGCGGTTCTCCGGGGAACAACCGTTGGATTCTGCGGTGTCTGGACTGGCCCCATCGCGAGCAGGCTCGCTCCCACATTGGGATTGTGGTGTACACAAAATCTGTGTTCACACCGATCAACTGTGGGAGCGAGCCTGCTCGCGATGAGGCCATCCGCTACAGCTCGATACTCATGCCGTCAAACGCCACTTCGATCCCGCGCCGCTCCAGCAGCGCCCGCTCGGCCGAGTCTTCATCGAGGATCGGGTTGGTGTTGTTAATGTGGATCAGCACCTTGCGCTGGCGGGTGAAGCCTTCAAGGATCTCGAGCATGCCGCCAGGGCCGCTTTGCGACAGGTGACCCATTTCACTGCCCAGGTTCTGGCCGACTTCGCAGACTCGCATCTCGTCGTCGCGCCACAAGGTGCCGTCCAGCAACAGGCAATCGGCGCGTTGCATCCAGCTCAGAACCTCGTCGTCGACCTGTCCCAGGCCAGGCGCGTAGAACAGCGAAGCACCGCTGCGCCGGTCTTCGATAAACAAACCGATGGTGTCGCCCGGCTGCGGATTGCCGCGATTGGGCGAATACGGTGGTGCGTTGCTGACCAAGGGGATCGCGCGAAATCGCAGATGTGCGCAAGCGGAGATGCTGAACGGCTCGCGATCGAGCCCGACCGGTTGCCACTGCAACCCACCGTTCCAGTGCTTGAGCATGGTGAACAACGGGAAGCCGCTGCTCAGGTCTTCATGGACCCGTTCGGTGCACCAGACCGAATGCGGGCAACCCTCGCGCAGACTCAGCAGGCCGGTGCAGTGGTCGATCTGGCTGTCCAGCAGGACGACGCCAGCGATCGCGGTATCACGCACCCGGCGCGCCGGTTGCAGCGGCGCGAAACTCTCGAGTTGCGCGCGAATGTCCGGTGAAGCATTGCACAGCACCCAATCCACACCGTTGTCGCTCAGGGCAATCGAGGACTGGGTGCGCCGTTGGGCCCGCAGGCTGCCATTGCGCATCGCGGCGCACTGGCGGCAGTTGCAATTCCATTGCGGAAAACCACCGCCAGCGGCGGATCCGAGAACGCGAATGTGCATGGGCAATGCTCCAGAAGGCAGGCCCGGCCAACGCAACAGCTGGCCGGGTGAACAATCAGCGGTTGGCGAAATACATCGTCACTTCGAAGCCAATGCGCAGATCGGTAAACGCGGGTTTAGTCCACATGGGTCAATCCTCTTCTTATGCCGGACGATTCCGGTAAAGCCATTAATGCACGGGGGGCCAGGCACCCGAATGCTACTTTCGAACGAGGTGGCGGCGTGCATTGGTAGGGGGTGTTGCGGGGTTTTTTAGTACACACAAAACCAATGTGGGAGCGAGCCTGCTCGCGAAGGCGGCATGACATTCAACATCAATGTTGAATGTGCTGGCCTCTTCGCGAGCAGGCTCGCTCCCACAGGGGGTGTGTGGTGCTTGCTAGATTAGAAGAACCCCATCGGATTGATGTCGTAGCTCACCAGCAGGTTTTTGGTCTGCTGATAATGGTCGAGCATCATCTTGTGGTTTTCACGGCCGACACCGGATTTCTTGTAGCCCCCGAACGCGGCGTGGGCCGGGTACAGGTGGTAGCAGTTGGTCCAGACACGCCCGGCCTTGATCGCCCGGCCCATGCGGTAGGCACGGTTGATGTCGCGGGTCCATAGACCGGCGCCGAGGCCGAACTCGCTGTCGTTGGCAATCGCCAGGGCTTCGGCTTCGTCCTTGAAGGTGGTGATACCCACCACCGGGCCGAAGATTTCTTCCTGGAACACGCGCATTTTGTTGTGTCCCTTGAGCAGGGTCGGCTGGATGTAATAACCCGTCGACAAATCGCCCTCAAGACGCTCGGCCGCGCCGCCGGTGAGCAGCTCGGCGCCCTCCTCCTGAGCAATTTTCAGGTACGAGAGAATCTTGTCGTATTGCTGCTCGGACGCCTGGGCGCCGACCATGGTTTCAGTGTCCAGCGGGTTGCCGCGCTTGATCTTGACGATCTTCTGCATCACCACTTTCATGAAGTCGTCGTAGATCGACTCCTGCACCAGCGCTCGCGATGGACAGGTGCAGACTTCGCCCTGGTTGAAGAACGCCAGCACCAAACCTTCGGCGGCCTTCTCGATGAACTGTGGCTCGGCTTGCATGATGTCTTCGAAGAAGATGTTCGGCGACTTGCCGCCCAGTTCGACCGTGCTCGGAATGATGTTCTCGGCCGCGCATTTCATGATGTGCGCGCCAATCGGGGTGGAACCGGTGAAGGCGATCTTGGCGATGCGCTTGCTGGTGGCCAGCGCCTCACCCGCTTCGCGACCGAAGCCCTGGACGATGTTCAGCACACCGGCCGGCAGCAAATCGGCGATCAGCTCAGCGAAGACCATGATCGACAGCGGCGTCTGCTCGGCAGGTTTAAGTACCACGCAGTTACCGGCGGCCAGGGCCGGGGCGAGTTTCCAGGCGGCCATCAGCAGCGGGAAGTTCCACGGAATGATCTGCCCGACCACGCCCAATGGCTCGTGGAAGTGATAGGCGGTGGTCAGCTCGTTGATCTCGGCGGCACCGCCCTCTTGAGCGCGGATGCAACCGGCGAAGTAACGGAAATGGTCGGCGGCCAGTGGCACGTCGGCATTCAGGGTTTCGCGCACGGCTTTGCCGTTGTCCCAGGTTTCGGTGACGGCGAGGATTTCCAGGTTCTGTTCGATGCGGTCGGCGATTCTCAGCAGCACCAGCGAGCGGTCCTGCGCCGAGGTCTTGCCCCAGGCGTCGGCGGCGGCATGCGCTGCGTCGAGAGCTTTTTCGATGTCGGCGGCGCTGGAGCGCGGGAACTCGGCGATCACTTCACCGGTGACCGGCGAAGAATTGGTGAAGTACTCACCATTGACCGGCGGGACGAACTCGCCGCCGATGAAATTGCCGTAGCGCGGTTTAAACGTAACGACGGCGCCAGGTGTACCAGGTTGTGCGTAGATCATGGTGGGCCTCTGTCTGGGTCGATGCCTGTCGGGCAAACAGGCGATGAACCGATAGTAGAGAGCCCCACGCGTCAGACGAATGCGCCGTTGGCAGGAGGACTCTCGTTATTTGGTAGTAGATTCGCGCCAATCCCACTGTGGGAGCGAGCCTGCTCGCGATGGGGCCATTACATTCAACATAGATGTTGGCTGATGGACCGCTATCGCGAGCAGGCTCACTCCCACAGGGGTTATGCGGTGGATTTGAAGTTAGTGCTTGGCGACCAGGTCTTTCGGCAACTTGAAGGTCCAGAGCATGCCGCCCTGGTTGAAGTCCTTGATGCGCTTGGCCACTTCGCCGCCCCACAGCGGTACGGCGCCACCCCAACCGGAGAGGACCGAGACGTACTGTTCGCCGTCCATTTCCCAGGTCACAGGCGAGCCGAGTACGCCGGAGCCGGTCTGGAATTCCCAGACTTTCTCGCCGGTCTTGGCATTGAACGCCTGCAGGAAACCTTCCGGCGTGCCGGTGAATACCAGGTTGCCCTTGGTGGTCAGCACTCCGCCCCACAGCGGCGCGTAGTTCTTGTGACGCCACACTTCCTTGCCGGTTTTCGGGTCGATGGCGCGCAGCACGCCGATGTAGTCTTCATTCAATGGCTTGATGGTAAAACCGGCACCCAGGAACGCCGCGCCTTTCTTGTAGGCGATGCCTTCGTTCCAGATGTCCATGCCCCATTCGTTGGACGGCACGTAGAACAGCCCGGTGTCCTTGTTGTAGGCCATCGGCATCCAGTTTTTCGCGCCGAGGAACGCTGGGGCTACGAATACCGAACTGCCTTTGGCTTCGGTGCCGGGCGCGCCTGGACGGCTGGCTTCGTTGTAGATCGGCCGACCGTCTTTATCCAGGCCGGTCGCCCAGGTGATCTTGTCCACGAACGGGAAGCCGCGAATGAATTTGCCGTTGGTGCGATCCAGCACGTAGAAAAAGCCGTTACGGTCAGCGGTCGCCGCGGCTTTGATCTCTTTGCCGCCTTCGGTGTAGTTGAACGAGACCAGCTCGTTTACGCCGTCATAGTCCCAGCCGTCGTGAGGCGTGCTCTGGAAGTGCCACTTGATGGTGCCGTCGTCCGGGTTGAGCGCCAGACGCGACGACGAGTAGAGGTTGTCGCCAGGACGCAGGTGCGAGTTCCATGGCGCCGGGTTGCCAGTGCCGAACAGCAGCAGATTGGTTTCCGGGTCGTAGTAACCGCCGAGCCAAGGGGCAGCGCCACCGGTTTTCCACAGATCGCCGGGCCAGGTCTTGCCGGCTTCACCGCCGGAGATGCCGTTTTCTACCGCTTTGCCGTCCTTGTAGACGTAGCCCATGTGGCCTTCAACGGTGGGACGGGTCCACAGCAGGTCGCCGTTTTTCGGGTCGTAGGCTTCGATTTTACCAACCACCCCGAACTCGCCACCGGCGACACCCGTGATCAGTTTGCCGTTGATCACCAACGGCGCGGCGCTGATGGAATAGCCTTCCTTGTGGTCGGCGACTTTCTTGCTCCAGACGACTTTGCCGGTGTCCTTGTTCAAGGCCACAAGCTTGGCGTCGAGGGTGCCGAAGATCACCAAATCGCCGTACAGCGCGACACCACGGTTGATCACGTCGCAGCAAGGGCGGATGTCATCGGGCAGGCGCGCATCGTATTGCCAGAGCTTCTTGCCGGTGCGCGCGTCCACCGCAAACACCCGCGAGTAGGAGCCGGTCATGTACATCACGCCGTCCTTGATCATCGGCTGTGCTTGCTGACCGCGTTGTTTTTCACCGCCGAAGGAGAACGCCCAGACCGGCCGCAAGTCCTTCACGTTGTTGACGTTGAGCGTGTCCAGCGGACTGTAGCGCTGACCCTGGACGCCCAGACCGTTGGTGACGATCTGCTCCGGGTTCTTGGGGTCCTGGAGAATGTCTTGATCGGTGACGCCGGCCAGTGCGGTGCCGGACAACAGCATGGCACTGAGCAGCACGCTCAAGACGAAGGGTTGGCGACGTGCGGGTTGGGTCATGACGGCTACCTCTGCAGTTTTTTGTTATACCCGGGAAATTTTCCCGGTCTGGTGCAGATTCTTGGGCGCCGCCGCCCTTGGGACAATTGCCCGCAGTGCTGAGATTGCTAGTTCCTTAGTACCGGGTCGGATGAGATGAACACCTATAGATCGACACTAGTCCCCTGTGGGAGCGAGCCTGCTCGCGACGAGGCCCTCACATTCAGCATTGATGTCGGCTGATACACCGCCATCGCGAGCAGGCTCGCTCCCACAGGGGTTTTGTGTTGATCATTTGTGCGCGGCGGAATCGACACGGGTCATCTGCCCGCGCTCGTAACGCGGATACAAATGGCTGACGCTGCGGATCAGCTCGTAACGACTCAGGCTGATCCCGGCGAAACGTTCGGGAATGGGACTGCGGATCATCTCGGCCATGTCGCTGCCGTTGGCGGCGCCATCGCGCATGAGCTGGTCGAGCCAGGTCAGGTAGTCGCGCATTTGCTCGAACGGTTGTTGATTGCTGGCCACCGGCCCATGGCCGGGGACGATCAGCGTCCACGGCAAGCCTTGAAGCGTGGCGATGTCCGCCAGCCACACCGCCAAACCCGGACTGTTGGGCGTGGTCAGCGCCCGTTGGTAAAACACCAGGTCCCCGGCAAACAGCACGCCGGTTTTCTGGTCGAGAATAGCCAGATCCGCGCCCGTGTGCCCACCCAGGCCCAGCAGACGCAGATCGTGATTCCCAAAACTTCGCACACCGGGTGTCAGCGTCCGGGTCGGCAACACCACCTCGGTGCCGCGCATCCAGTCGCCCACCAGGCGATACATGTTCTCGGCCATGGCATCGCCCTGCTGGTGCAGCAGCTCAGTAGTGCCGGCCAGCGCCCCAATCGGCACGTCACTGAAGGCCTGGTTGCCGAGTACATGATCAGGATGATGATGGGTCAGCAGCACCTCGATCACCGGTTTGTCGGTGGTCGCAGCAATCGCCTTGCGCATCGCTTCGCCGTAGCGTTTCGACGGCCCGGTGTCGATCACCACCACACCCTGCTCAGTAACGATGAACGCGGTGTTGACGATGTTGCCGCCATTGGCCTTGGCGAAATTGTCGGTGCTGCCTTCCAGCAGCCAGGTGTCTTCGGCGATCTGTCGGGGCTTGAGTGTGTATTCAAGATCGGCCAAGGCCGGCAGGCTCAGACCGATGAACAACAGCAGCATCCAGCGCATCGCGCGCTCCTTTGGGTCAGGGTATGGCCGCATCGAATTGGTTGCCGCTGTTGTCGCGCAGCATCAGGCGCGTCTGCCCCGCCCCTTCGATGTCGAAGGCCAGGTTGGGGTTTTCGCTGACAGCAGGAAACAGCTCAAGACGCGCCAGCAGTTGATCGTTCTGATCCCGCAGTTCGGCATGGTTGATGAAGAATTCCGGGATGCCACTGACCATGCCGTTGTCCATCGGATGCGCCACCTGCAAACGCACGCGACTGAATTCGCCACGGGGATAACGACCGCCCAGCACTTCGCCGATGTGGTCCTCCCAACCTGGCTGGGTACGCACCACACTCGGCGCCGTGCAACCGCCGCCGGCCGCGTCGATCAGCGTCGAGCCGACATGCCACAACCCGTCACGGGTCAGCACCGCCGCGCGCAACGGCGTGGCCTGTTCGATACGGATGCGGATCGACAGCCAGGGCAGCACCCGGTCCAGCGGCTGGAAATCGACAATTTTCGGCAAAGGGTTGAGCTCTGCCCAGGCGAGGATTTTCACCACTTCGCCTTTGAACGAGCGCGCGTCGATTTCCAGTGGCACTTGCCGGGCGTCTTCGGCGAACGGAGGCGCCAGCAGCTTGACCCGCTCGTCGAAAACGAACGGCGCATCGCCGAGCATTTGCTTGTGATAGAAGGCCCACATCACCGAGGGCACCGGGTCTTTGCCCGGGTCGATGTCCACGGCGTGCTCGGCGATGGGTAACCAACAGGCCAACAGACAACCCACTCGCCAGTTCACTATTGATACATCTCGGGCACGTCATAGCGCAGGCCGTAATGACCATAAATGGTCTTGACCGAGCCCTCGCGGATCAAGACTTCCAGTGCCTCTTCCACGGCATAGGCTAGTTGACGGTTGCTTTCATGCACCGCCATGCCGATCTCCCAAAGCTGCTTGCCCATGTTCGGGTAGGCGTTTTCTGCCAGCGCCACTTGCGGGTCCGCCGCTTCATGCACTTGCCAGTCGATCTCGCCGCGCATGGCCATGACGGCGTCGACTTCACCGGCCTTCATGGCGGCAAATGCCTGGGGCACGCCGGGATAGTGGTGGGTTTTGCCGGCAAGCATGCCGTTGAACACCGAGGTCAGGTAGAACGACGGCACACTGTCGACTTCGACGCCGATCGGGTGGTGCTCGAACACGGCGACGCTACCGACTTTGTCCAGCCGGCGGCGGTCATAGGCAACCTGCCATTGTTCGTTCTGGTACGGCCCGAACATCACCACATGGCCGTTTTCCAGCTCACCCAGCTCATTGCGTTTCTGCGCGTAGTCGCGGTCGTACGGCACGCGCATCATCAGGTCGGCCAATTGCAGGTCGTGCAACTGACTGGCACGCCAGATGTAATCGCGCAGGTCGTCATCGAGCTTCTCGCCGGCCGGCGCCCAAATCAAAGTGAGCCGCACGCCGAGGGCCTTGGCCAATGCCTCGGCGAGTTCGACATCCACGCCACGGGCCTGGCCGGCGTCTTCAAAACTGTAGGGGGCGAAGTCCTTGTAGACCGCCACTTTCAGCTCCCCGGCGGCGATCATTTCGTCATAGGTACGGACCTGCGCCTGCACTGCCTGGCAGCACAGCAACACAGCGCTGATCAACACAGCGAGCAGGCGCATGGGTTACTCCTCGACGTGAACGCTGTCCAGATAAGTACGTACCGCCCACAAGGCTTCCTGGCTCAGGTAGTCGGCCATCTTCGGCATGTACACCCGGCCGTCACGCACAGCGCCGTGGCGCACCCGTTCGACGAACCATTCATCACCGGCATCAGCGACATCGAGCAAGCGCAAATCGGGGGCGATGCCACCGGATTTGGCTTCCAGGCCATGACAGGCCGCACAGTTCTGGTTGTACGCCGAGGAGCCGATTTCCAGGGCCTTATCGTGTTCCGGGGAGGTGCGGTAAGGGTTCACCGATGCCCAACCATCGGCATCGACCGATACGCCGGCGTCCTTGATTGGGGTCAGGCCCGGAGTTTCCACCGCTTGCGGCACCACGTTGCCGTGAGCCCAGACGGAACCTGCGCTGATAAAGCCGGCCAGCAGACCGGCAACGAGTAAGGCGTTGCGTTTTGTTGTCATTGTTATGCCCTCTTGGTTGCACGCAAAACCTCTTCGAAGAGGCTATGACCCCCATCTTAGGAAGGGCTTCGCGCAAGCCCCATGCTGCTTTGGTGGGCGCGGTCTAGTTCCTTGGTAGTAGGGCTTGTGGTGCATATCCGAATCAAGTGCCTGAGGGAATTCTTCCCGGCCGAAAGAAGCAGACAGATCAAAAGATCGCAGCCTTCGGCAGCTCCTACAGTTGATCGGTGTACACCGACCACTCAACAGGCCGAGCGTTAGCTCGCCTGCAGCTTTTGATGTTGACGCACCGCCCCTCGAGAGGCCGAGCGCAGGTTCTGCGCAGTGGGCTGATTGACGACAGTCGTGCCACTGCAACAACCCAGAGCGTGATCCGCCACGGGGCCGACACGCCTAGCGCCCCGGTGTCATGGGCAAGACCAGCAACGGCGCGGGACGCGGGCCGTGGAGCTTGTCGACGCCGATCAGGGTCAGGATCAACAGCAACGGCAGGAGCAGCGCTTTGAGAATTCGCATGATCGATCGCCTCCAGAGTGATGGCCGTTGTTGTCCATGCTAAAACCGCGCCACCCCGGGCGAGTTACTACCTTGGTACTGGCTCACTGGTACTTTCTGCATATTTCCTTCTGCCTCACAGCGTTCCTATGCTGGCGCTACCTGTAATGGAGTGCCTTATGCGCCAGCTTGCCCCTTACGCCCTGATCTATCTGTTGGCGATTGCCTGCGCCGCCGGGTTGGCGACCCAGAGCCAGGCCGCCGACGCGCCGTTGCAAGTGCAGATCGGCTACCTGGGCTATCGCCCTGACCCGGGCCCGTTGCTGTCGAACGTCATTCCCGAGCCGGTCGATGCCGGGTTGCGTGGCGCCGAACTGGCAATCACTGACAGCAACAGCACCGGGCGTTTCCTGAACCAGAGCTACAACCTGGTCAGCGCCAACGTTGACAATCCGGATGCCTTGGTCGAAGCGGCCAAGGCTCTACATGAACAAGGTCTGCGCCTGTTTGTCGTCAACGCACCGGCCGCCAGCCTGCGCCAACTCAGCGCCGTGCTACCCGACAGTTTGCTATTCAACGCCGGCAGCCCAGACGACAGCCTGCGCACCACCGACTGCCTGCCGAACGTGCTGCACAGCCTGCCGAGCCGGGCGATGCTCGCCGATGCGCTGGCGCAATTTCTGGTGGTGCGCAAATGGCAACGGGCGCTGCTGATCGTCGGCCCGACCCCGGACGATCAAGCCTATGCGGCCGCCCTGCGCCGCGCCGCCAAACGCTTCGGCCTGAAACTGGTCGCGGAAAAAGCCTGGAGTTTCGACAACGATCAGCGCCGCAGCGCCCAGGCCGACATGCCGCTGTTCACCCAGACCGCCGAGTACGACGTGGTGCTGGTGGCGGATGAACGGGGCGATTTCGGCGAATACGTGCCCTACCAGACCTGGTACCCACGGCCGGTCGCCGGCACTCAGGGTCTGACCCCGGTGGGCTGGCACAAAACCGTGGAGACCTACGGCGCCGCCCAGTTGCAGAAACGTTTCGAAGCCCTGACCGGACGCTGGATGAATGACCGCGATTTTGCGGCCTGGATCGCCGTGCGCAGCATCGCCAGTGCCGTGAGCAAACTGCGTCAGGTCGATCCGGTGGCGATCCGTACGCTTGAGATCAGCGATCAATTACCGCTGGACGGCTTCAAGGGTCGCAAGCTCAGTTATCGGCCGTGGAACGGCCAGTTGCGCCAACCCATTCCCATCGTGCAGCCCCGGGCGTTAGTCAGCACGTCGCCGCAAGACGGCTTCCTGCACCCCTTCAACGAAATGGACAGCCTCGGTTACGACAAGGCCGAAGTCACCTGCCGTTTTCCCTGACCCGATAATTAAAACAACAAGGAATCTGCCATGCGCCGCACCCTGCTTTCCTGCGCCCTGCTGCTCGCCGCCGGGCACGCCGCTGCCAGCACCGCCTGGGTCTCCAACGAAAAGGACAACAGCCTGAGCCTGATCGACCTGCAAACGCTGCAAGTCACCGACACCCTGCCCGTCGGCCAGCGCCCCCGCGGTCTGCTGTTGTCCCACGACAACAAGCTGCTGTACATCTGCGCCAGCGACTCGGACCGGGTCCAGGTGATGGACGTGGCCACGCGCAAGATCATCAAGGAACTGCCCTCGGGCAAAGATCCTGAACAGTTCGCCCTGCACCCGAATAATCGCTGGCTGTACGTTTCCAACGAAGACGATGCGCTGGTGACGGTGATCGACACCGAAACCTCCAAGGTGCTGAGCCAGATCAACGTCGGCGTCGAACCCGAAGGCATGGCCGTCAGCCCCGACGGCAAGTGGGCGGTGAACACCAGCGAAACCACGAATATGCTGCACTGGATCGACACCAGCACCCAGACCCTGGCCGATAGCACCCTGGTGGATCAGCGCCCGCGCTTCGTCGAGTTCACACCCGATGGCTCGAAGCTCTGGGCTTCGGCGGAAATCGGCGGCACGGTGACGATTCTCGACGTCGCCACCCGCAAGATCCTCAAGACCCTGACCTTCCAGATCAAGGGCGTGCACCCGGATAAGGTTCAACCGGTGGGCATCAAACTCAGTGCCGACGGCAAGTACGGTTTCGTCGCCCTCGGCCCGGCCAATCATGTGGCGGTGATCGACGCCAAGACCTTCGAAATTCTTGATTACCTGCTGGTCGGCCGGCGTGTCTGGCAGATGTCGTTCACCCCGGATCAAAAACAACTGCTGGCCACCAACGGCGTCAGCGGCGATGTGTCGGTGATCGACGTCGACAGCCTCAAGGTCACCAAGTCTATCAAGGTCGGGCGTTATCCGTGGGGCGTGGTGGTGACCCCATGAACGCACTCGAAGTCAGCGAGCTGAGTTTCGCTTATGGTGCGAAAGAGGCATTGCGTCAGGTGAATTTCAGCTTGGCGCCCGGCCGTTTCGCGGCACTGCTGGGGCCGAACGGCGCGGGCAAATCGACGCTGATTGCCCTGCTCACAAGGCTCTACGATGTGCAGCGCGGTGACATCCGCATCGGTGGTTGTTCACTGCGCAACGCAGCGCGCCCGGCGCTCAAGCAATTGGGCGTGGTGTTTCAGCAAAGCACGTTGGACCTGGACCTCAGCGTCGAGCAAAACCTGCGTTATCACGCCGCGCTGCATGGAATGTCCCGCCGCCAGACCGGCCTGCGGGTCGACGCCGAACTGGCCCGCCAAGCCTTGACCGAACGCCGTCGCGAGCGGGTCCGCGAACTCAATGGCGGGCACCGTCGCCGGGTGGAAATCGCCCGCGCGTTGCTGCATGAGCCACGCCTGCTGCTGCTCGACGAAGCCAGCGTTGGCCTCGACCCGGCCAGTCGGCTGGCGCTCAATCAACACATTCGCAGTTTGTGCCGCGAGCAAGGTATCAGTGTGCTTTGGACCACTCACTTACTCGATGAAGTACAGC
The DNA here is from genome assembly GCF_016650715.1 of Pseudomonas sp. TH39(2020). Lineage (NCBI taxonomy): Bacteria > Pseudomonadati > Pseudomonadota > Gammaproteobacteria > Pseudomonadales > Pseudomonadaceae > Pseudomonas > Pseudomonas sp. TH39(2020). The sequence goes on from NZ_JAEKFF010000008.1 coordinate 113,476, forward strand.
CGAGCGACGACTTGTTGATCCTGCATCAGGGCCGGCTCGTCGCCAGCGGCCAAGCCGACGCCCTGAGCCTGGAGCACGGTGGTGACCTGGGTTCAGCCTTCACTCGACTGACGACCTCAGGAGCCGCGCAATGAATGCCTACTGGCAGTGTTTCAGCGGCATCGTGCTGCGTGAATGGCTGCGCTTTGTGTTGCAGCGCACGCGGTTTCTCAGTGCGCTGGTGCGGCCGTTGCTGTGGCTGCTGGTGTTCGCCGCCGGTTTTCGTGCGGCCCTCGGGATCGCGATCATCGAGCCCTACGACACCTACATTCCCTACGAGGTCTACATCATTCCTGGCCTTGCCTGCATGATCCTGCTGTTCAACGGCATGCAAGGTTCGCTGTCGATGGTCTACGACCGGGAAATGGGCAGCATGCGCGTGCTGCTGACCAGCCCCCTGCCCCGAACCTTCTTGCTGTGCAGCAAGTTGTTGGCCACTTCGCTGATCTCGCTGTTGCAGGTGTATGCCTTTCTGGCAATTGCCTGGGTGTACGGCGTGCAGCCACCGGCCATGGGGCTGTTGATCGCCTTGCCGGCGTTGCTGCTGGTGGCGTTGATGCTCAGCGCGCTGGGCCTGTTGCTGTCCAACGCGATCCGTCAGCTGGAGAACTTTGCCGGGGTGATGAATTTCGTGATCTTCCCGCTGTTTTTCCTGTCGTCGGCGCTGTATCCGCTGTGGAAGATGCGCGAGTCCAGCGAGTGGTTGTACTGGTTGTGCGCCCTGAACCCGTTCACCCATGCGGTGGAACTGGTGCGGTTTGCCTTGTATGAACGCTTCAATCCGTTGGCGCTGGCGGTGTGCGTCGGGCTGACGCTGGTGTTTGCCCTGCTCGCCGTACTCACCTTCAACCCGCAACACGCAGCCCTACGCAAAACCAACTGACAACACAGTTCCAATGTGGGAGCGAGCCTGCTCGCGAAAGCGGAGTGTCAGTCGACATCAATGCTGGATGTGATGGCCTCTTCGCGAGCAGGCTCGCTCCCACAGGGGGATTTGTGTTGAACAGTCCGAAATTACTACTTTAGTACTGGTTTCCCTGTCTATCGTCGCATTCCAATCGCACCGAGACTGGCATGTAATAGGTTCATAACTATAAGGATTGAACCCCATGCCGCGTGCCCGACGTCGTCTGCTACGCCCTTCTCTCGTTGCGCTGTCGCTGAGCCTGTTCCTGGGCGCCGCGCAGGCCGAAACACCGCTGTTCTCCACCGACGGTTATCGCATCGGCCTGTACCGCAGCCCGACCCCGAATCAAGTCCAGGGCGCCGGCATCATCGATACCGCGGCCCTGCAGACCCTGCTGACCCAGACACCGCGTCCGGTGCTGATCGACGTCTACCGCCGGCAGTGGTTGCAAGGACGTTTCATCGAGGACCAGCCCCACGAAAACCTCCCCGGCAGCCATTGGCTGGCCAATACCGGCGACGGTGACCTGACGCCCGACTGGCAGGACTATTTTGCGCGTAAGCTGAGCACATTGACCGCAGGTGATCTCGCGCAACCGCTGGTCTTCTACTGCCGCTCCGATTGTTGGCTGAGCTGGAACGCCGTGAAGCGCGCCGCCGCCATGGGCTATAAGACTCTGTATTGGTATCGCGACGGCCTGGACGCCTGGCAGGCCGCCAACCTGCCCGTAACGCCCGCCCAGCCCGAGCCCTTCCCCTGACCTTTATGCGTGCGAGTTGTTGCCACACCCTAATCAAAATAATGAGGTGAAAGGCTATGTACAAAATTCTGATTGCCGACGATCACCCGCTGTTTCGCGAAGCCATTCATAACGTCATCAGCGATGGTTTTCCGGGCAGCGAGGTGATGGAAACCGCCGACCTCGACAGCGCTCTGGTGCTGACACAGGAACACGACGACCTGGACCTGATCCTGCTCGACCTGAACATGCCCGGCATGCACGGCCTCAACGGCCTGATCAACCTGCGTAACGAGGCGCCGACCATTCCGGTGGTGATCGTCTCGGCCGAACAGGACAAACAAGTCGTGCTGCAAGCCATCACTTACGGCGCGGTGGGTTTCATCACCAAATCCTCGCCACGGGTGCAGATGACCGAAGCCATCCAGCAGATCCTCAATGGCAATGTCTACTTGCCGCCGGACATCATCCGCACGCAAAAATGCGGTACAAGGCGCATGAACGATGCCCCGAGCTTCCCACCTGAACTGCTCCAGGCCTTGACCCGCAAACAGTTGCTGGTGCTCGAACGCATGACCAAGGGCGAGTCGAACAAACAGATCGCCTACACCCTGGAAATCGCCGAAACCACGGTCAAGGCCCACGTCTCGGCGATCCTGCGCAAACTCAATGTGCACAACCGGGTGCAGGCGATCTTGAGTGCGGGCGACATTGATTTCGGGTCTTACTTACGCCGCTGAAACCGAGTCGCCCCTTTCGCGAGCAGACGCCAGTGAAATCAAGGCCTGCCGAGCAAATGACTCATTGCCGTCTTGAGCTTCATCGGCCGCACCGGTTTGTGCATCAGGGTGTGGCCCAGTTCGCGGATCTGCTGTTTGAGTTCGTTGCTGTAGTTGGCGGTGATCATCATTGCCGGAATCGCCGAACCGCGTCGGGCGTTAATCCGGGCCACGGCATCGACGCCGTTCTGATCGTCATTCAGGTGATAGTCGGCGATCAGCAAATCGGCTTCTTCGTGATAGTTGTCCACTTGCCGCGCCAGGTCCTGCTCCGACAGTGCCGTCACCACCAGACACCCCCACCCTTCGAGCAACGTGCGCATGCCGGCGCAAATGGCCGCGTCGTTATCCAGCACCCACACCCGCGCCCCACGCAGACGTTCAAGCATCGGCTCACTCATCAGCAGGCTCGGTAGCGCCTTGGGTGCGGTGGCGCTGAGCGGCACTTCAACCGAGAACATCGAGCCTTTGCCCGGCCATGAACGCACATGAATGCGGTGACCGAGAATCCCGGCAATCTTTTCCACGATCGCCAGGCCCAGACCTAACCCGCGATCCTGATCCGGACGCTGCACATCACCACGCTTGAATTCCTGAAAAATCTCTTCGAGGCGGTTTTCGGCAATGCCCATGCCGCTGTCCCAGACCTCAATCGACAGGCGCTGGTGATGACGCCGACAACCGAGCACTACACGACCGCTGTAGGTGTAGCGAATGGCGTTGCTCAACAGATTTCGAAGAATCCGCGCCAGCAACTGAATGTCGCTGCGCACCAGTGCCGAACAGGGGATGAAATGCAGCTCCAGGCCTTCACTGCGAGCCACCTGGGTGTACTCGGCCGCGAGGTTTTCCAGCAGTTCGCTCAGGGCAAACGGCGCAATGTCGGCCTTGATCACCCCGGCATCCAGTTTGGAAATGTCCACCAGCGTACCCAGCAGGTTCTCCACGTCTTCCAGGGAGTTGCTGACATTGCGCACCAAAATGGCATTGGCCACCGGCTCCCGCCGTTCGAGCAACGCGCTGGTGAACAGCCGCGCAGCGTTAAGCGGTTGCAGCAGGTCATGACTGACGGCAGCGAGAAACTTGGTCTTCGACAGGTTGGCCTGTTCGGCTTCGAGTTTGGCTTCACGCAGGCGAGATTCCGCCCGCCGACGCTCATCGATCTCACGCAGCAACTGGTCATTGAGCGTGGTCAGTTCCGCCGTGCGTTCGCGCACCCGCAACTCAAGATTCTGATAGGCCTGGTGCAGCGCTTCGGCGGTGCGGCGGCGTTCGGTGATGTCGCGGATCAGCACGAAAATCCCCACCACTTCCCCGGTGGCCAGGCGATTGGGTACGTAGGAGCGCAGCATGTAGCGCTCCTGGTTGTTGATGTTGGTTTCAGCGACCTCGAACGTCACGCTCTCACCGGCCAGGGCCCGGGCCACGTAGGCTTCCAGGCGCTGGTAATGCTGTTCGCTGTGGACTTCGCGCAGGCTCTGCCCAAGCATCACGCCCCGAGGCCAGCAATACCATTCTTCATACACCTTGTTGGTGAACTCGTAGACCAGATCGGCATTCAGGTAGGCAATCAGCGCTGGCACATGGTCGGTGATCAGGCGAATCCAGCGCTCGCTTTCACTCAGCGCTTCGGCGTGTTGGTAGCGTTCGGTGATGTCGGTGAAGGTGTTGACGAAACCACCGGTGGGCAACGGATGGGTGCGGATTTCCAGCACCCGGCCATCGTAGAGGCGCTGCTCGCATTCCTGCACGTGCCGCCCGTTCAGATCCCGACTGGCCGGGGTCAGCAGATTCAACTCGCTGTCGCCGATCACTTCGGCAAACGGACGATGGGCCGCCACCGGGGCCAGGCCGCTGAGCTCGAGGAAACGCCGGTTCCACAACTCCAGAATGCCCTCTGCGTTGACCATGGCCACGCCTTGGGACAGGTTGTCGACCGCCCGTTGCAACAAATGCGATTTCTGCGCCACGGCCTGCTCGCGGCGCACGGTTTCGCTGAGTTTGACGTCGGTAATGTCGGTGAACAGGATCACCCGCCCGCCTTCCTGGGTCGGCCGCTCGCTGACCTGCAACCAGCGACCGTCCTGCAGGCGATAGAGCAGGTTTTCGTCGGCATGCCCACGGGGCTCTTCAGTGAACAGCCCGGTGGCGGACATCAGCCGCTTGACCTCGGCCAGGCGCATGCCGGCGTTAATCCGCACCCGGCTATTGCCCCAGAACGCCTTGAAACGGCTGTTGAACAGCACGATTCGCTGATCGGCATCGAACAGCACAAAAGCGTCGGAAATGCTCTCGATGGCATCGATCAAGTGTTGGTGCGCAGTTTCCGCCCGCAGCCGCGCTTCGCTGAGCAAGTGGTTGCCTGACTTGAGTTCGGCCATGGCCTGGTTCAGGGCGTCGGTGCGTTCGCGCACCTGTTCGGCCAGCACCACCGAATGCTGGAACGCCGCGTACGGGTCATTGCCGCGGGTGATGCCGGACTCGATCCGCTCGATCAGCGCGCCATTGATGCGCTGCAATTTGTGGTTGTCGTGGCGCAGGCTGGCGATTTGCGCCTGAAGCTCAGCGATGTCCAGGGGACCGGCCTCGGGCAATGGCAACCCCGGTGAAGGTCTGGTTGATGTGCATGCCATTGAACTGTTCTCCGTAGGTGTTGAAACCCATCACCCGTTGGTCACGCAAAAACGTTCCGATCTGCTCCAGACTGCCGCCGTCTTCCAGTTCCAGACGCCTGAGAAAGCAGTCGCAGCCGATGGTCAGTAATAGATCGCCGAGGCGCTCCTGCAAGCCTTCGAACAGGGTTTGCAGATTCGGCAGCATCGGGCCTGGCGTCATGACGGTGAGGACGATGCCGTTTTCCACCGCGCAGTAGAAACTCAGGCTCAGGTCGGGATGAACCTGCTGAATTGCCCGTACGTAATACTGATCGTTGATCCGCACGGCCAAGGGGTGCGCGGCGAAGATCCGATGATCGAGCTCAGCCACCGGCACACCGATGTGCCGGGCGTACTCCTCGGCGGCCGGCTCGGCATTGAGTTCAAAGACCCGGCGCGAGGCGCTGTCGGCCCCGGTGACCACCAGTTTTTCCGCCCGAGGCAGGATGTGGTGAGTGGTGAAGACTTCGAAGTCGAGCCAGGTGTTGACCAGCACCACCACCGCCGCGCCGCTGTGAAACTCGCCATTAAAATAGACGTGGGTGTGGGTCAGCCGGTTGTCGTCACCAGCCGAGCCGCCGAAATGCGGGATATCGCCCAGTGCCGCGCTCAGGGCGGCAAGGACCATTTCTTCGCGACTGGACAGGCCATCGAGCAAGGTCAGGGCAAAGCTGTTGCCCTTGATCGGTGCCAGGGTGTTGCTGCGACAGCCACTGACCAGGCGCTCGACCATTTGCTGGGCGTCGATCAGGCTGAAACGCTCCATCTCGCAGATCAGTTCGGCGTCGATGGAAAAATGCCGGTGGTCGAAGCCCACCGCAGTCACGCAATTGCGACCGTAGCCCAGGGGTGTGATTTCCCCGGCGCTGGTGCAGCCCACCAAACGAATACCGCCGAAGCTTTGTTGCAAGGCCTGACCCAGCGCCTGCAAGTCGTACTCGGCGGAACAGAAAAACAGCACGAAGCCCAAGTGCGGATGCAACAACTGTCGCGCCAGCTCCTGAGCCACTTGCTGGGCATCGGTGGCCAGGGACATTGCACTGACCACACCTTCACTCTGGACCTGCTGCATTATCGCCTCCCGCAGGTGCGCCTGTATGAGGTTCGAGTGTACGAAGCCTGTGAGCTGCGACGTATGCTACTTGGGTAGCGGGTAGCCGCTTCGATGGGATGAGAGTCGGATAACCATTCAGGCGCGATCCACACTCCGTAGCAGCTGTCGAGCCTGCGAGGCTGCGTTCGGCTGCGCAGCAGTCGCAAAACCTGAGTGCGAGGTTTTCCTGAAACACCGCATTGTCTGATTTCACGACTGCTGCGCAGCCGAACGCAGCCTCGCAGGCTCGACAGCTGCTACGGAGCCGAGCTTAGGCTTCAAAAGCGGCTACGAGCTCACTCAGCACGATGGACTTACCAGGTCAGCACCGCCCCCACCGCAAAGGTGTCGGTGTCTTCGTCCTGGGCATTGGTATCGTGGCCGTTGATTGCGAACTGGTTGTACTCGGCCACCAGCTTGAGGTTGTCGTTGACGTCATGGAACAGCGCAATGCCGCGGGTCTCGTAGTCCGCGCCGCTGCCGACCACGCCGTTGCCGTCGTCGTTGGTCTTGCCGTAAGACAACGCCAGGCGGTTCTTGCCCAGTTTGTAGGAGCCCTGCAGCAGGTAACCGTCACTGTCGACATTGCGCAGGACCGGCTCGCCGGCGTTGTTGGTAAAGAACGGGTTGATGCCCTTGGCCTGGAAGCCGGAGCCGGTCAGCGACAGCCCACCCATCTTCGCCTGCACGCCATAGCCGACGCCTTTGGAGGTGACGGACTGGACGGTGGAATCGGTATTGTCCGACGTCTGGTAGCTGCCGTTGACCCAGCTATAGATCTTTGCCCCGGCGAGGTCGAACTGATAGGTGATCTCGCTCTCGGTACGCGGGTTTTCCTGGTAAGCCTTGCCTGTCGGACTGCTGTCGTTGGTGTCCACCGGGTCCATGATCCCCACGGCCACCCGCAATCCCTCCATCACCGGCGTGCGGTAGGTGATCTGTGAAGTCGGGAACGGATACGGATAGCCCGTGCCGATGTTGCCGAACGACACCCCGCCACCGTCCACCAGCCCCAGGGTATCGCTGACCTGGCCGTAACCGGCGAGCATTTCATCCAGCAGAATGTTGGAGCGGGCGAACAGGCCGAAGTCCTTGCCGATCAGCACCTCGCCCCACTCCGGGTTGGCCACGGTGCCGTAGAACTGCCGCACGTCGATGGCGGTGTCGGTGCCGTTGGTTTCGCTGTCGTTGATGGTCACCCAGAAGGAGGACCGGGCGCCGAGCTTGAGGTCATCGACCTGCTTGCTCATGTTGAAGCCCAGATAGTTGGGCAGAAAACCCATCTTCACCCGCGCCTGTCGCCGGTCGAACTGGTCGCCGGCACGGTCCACTTTGCTGTTCACATAGAAGGCGTTGATGTAGCCGTCGGTGGAAAACGTGGTCTGATCCTTGTCGTACAGCACGATCTCGGCTTCGGCCATCGTGCTCAAACCGAGGGTCGAGAGGCTGGCGATGAAGGCAGGCAAGAAACGATGCTTGAAGTTCTTATTGTTGTGCATGACGCGCTCCGCAGCGGGGGGACTGGATGTCGGAGGCGATTATCGAAAGCTGACCGGCGGCGTCATACGCTGCCTTGGAGGCGGATGTCAGGTGCTTTGGAGTGGCCGGTGATGCGCGGCAAGTTGGGTGTAAGACCGTCCGTCGACGAGGCCCGGAACTTAGGGTGTACGCCTGTGGAACGGACTGGCGTCCACAGGAACCGGTACTCGTTAGACGCCCGCTCTAAACAGCATGTAAGCGGCGACCACAACACAGATGCTGGCGAAGCTGATTTGCAATCCTCGGGCCGGGACTCGCGCGCAAAGCTTTCGGCCAATGATCATGCCGACGATGCTCGCGACGATAAACGCCACGCCCAAACCGTCGATTCGCACCCCGGCGTGAAACGCGCCGATCACACCGATGGCGGAAATCAGGCTGATCACCATCAACGACGTGGCGACGATTCCGCGCATCTGCACATCGGTCAGTTGCTTGAACGCCGGGACGATCAGGAAGCCGCCACCGACCCCGAGCAGCCCGGAGACCACACCGGTCACAGCGCCCAGAGCCGCGAGGGTCGCGGTGCACTTGGCGGTCCAGGAAAAGCGTCCGGTCTGCTGATCGAGCATGCAGTTCTTCTGGCCCCAGTTGGCGTGGCCGTGGTCGCTTGGACCTTCGTCCTGGCGCTCACGACGCAGCATCCGCCAGGCCACCATGACCATCAGCAGGCTGAACAGAATCATCAGGATTTTTTCCGGCAACTGATGGGCGAAGTAGATGCCGATCGGCGAAAAAATCGCCCCCAGCAGGGCGATCAGCAACGCTGCGCGGTAGCGCACCAGGCCATGGCGCAACCCGTCAATGGCGCCGACAGCCGCCGCACTGCCCACCGCGAACAGTGCGACCGGCGCGGCTTGCGTCATGGTCCAGCCCAACCCCAACACCAACGCCGGCACCGCAAGAATGCCGCCACCGGCTCCGGTCAAACCGAGTACCAACCCCATCACCACGCCAAAAAAACTCGCCAGCAACATAAAACACTCGTGATCTGCGAAAAAAGCCGGGAACGCCCGGTATCGATGACTGACAGGATAGAGCTCGCGCAGCTTTTTTCCTTCTTTGAATTGAATCGGGCTGGCCAGCGCAGGGAAAATGAAACTACCCTCATGACTTGTCCAGAAAGAAACGGCCACCATGTCCGCCTTGATTGAAGCTTTTTTAGACCCTGCCTCGTCGACCTTCAGCTACGTCATCTACGAGCACGATGGCGGGCACTGCGCCATCGTCGACCCGGTGCTCGACTACGACCCCGCTGCCGGGCGAACCGCCACCACCCAGGCCGACAAGATCATCGCCTTCGTTCGCCAACATCAGCTGCAGGTGCAATGGCTGCTGGAAACCCACGCCCATGCCGATCACCTGTCCGCCGCACCGTATCTGCGTCGGGAACTGGGCGGGAAGATTGCGATTGGTCAGTCGATCAGCAAGGTTCAGGGCGTGTTCAAGGCCCTGTTCAACCTTGAGCCGGAATTTCGCAGTGACGGTTCGCAGTTCGACCATCTGTTCGCGCCGGACGAATCGTTCATGATCGGCAACCTCAAGGCCACGGCCCTGCATGTTCCCGGCCACACGCCAGCGGACATGGCCTATCTGATCGACAGCGATGTGATTCTGGTGGGCGATACGCTGTTCATGCCGGACGTGGGCACCGCGCGCTGCGACTTTCCCGGCGGCAACGCCAACCAGATGTTTGCCTCGATCCACAAACTGCTGGCCTTCCCGGCCAGTGTCCGACTTTACGTCTGCCACGATTACCCGCCCGCAGACCGCGAACATCAGTGCATGAGCACAGTGGGCGAGCAGCGCAAAAGCAACATTCACATCCATGACGGTATCGACGAAGCCGCATTCGTCGCCATGCGCACCGGGCGCGATGCCGGGTTGGGTATGCCGACGCTGTTGCTGCCGGCGATTCAAGTGAATGTGCGGGCGGGGAATTTGCCGCCGGCCGAGGACAATGGCGTCACCTACCTGAAAATCCCTCTGAATAAACTCTAACGTTTGATCGTTCCCACGCTCCGCGTGGGAATGCATCCCCTGACGCTCTGCGTCACTTCCCGAAGCGGAACGCGGAGCGTCCCTGGCGGCATTCCCACGCGGAGCGCGGGAACGATCAATCTGCCCTAGGCGAGGGTCAGGCCGTTGGCCGGCAACGGCAGCGCCGTTTTATAGCGCACCTGCTTGAGCGCAAAGCTCGAGCGGATGTTGGCGACGCCGGGGACTTTGGTGAGGAAGTCCATCATGAAGCGCTCCAGCGACTGAATGGTCGGCACCAGCACCCGGATCAAATAGTCCGGGTCGCCGGCCATCAGGTAGCACTCCATCACCTCCGGGCGATCCGAGATCGCTTCCTCGAAATGCTGTAACGCTTCCTCCACCTGTTTTTCCAGGCTGACATGAATGAACACGTTCACATGCAGCCCCAGCAGCTCGGCATCCAGCAGCGTCACTTGCTCACGAATCAGGCCCAATTCTTCCATCGCCTTGACCCGGTTGAAGCACGGGGTTGGCGACAGGTTGACCGAGCGTGCGAGGTCGGCGTTGGTGATGCGCGCGTTCTCCTGAAGGCTGTTCAAAATGCCGATATCGGTACGGTCCAGTTTGCGCATGAGACAAAACCACCTGTTTTTTATGTTTATGCAGATTTTTTATCCTCAAATGATCGCCAACGCAACGAAACAGAGAGAAATATTCTTCTTGGCCCGGCCTATGATTGTTGTAGGACAAGATTTCTTTCATCGAAGAATGACCGTCAGCTCACTACAAGAAATTCACAAGATCGAGCGTAGAAGCCATGAACCAAGCGTACGAACCGCTGCATCTGCACGTTCCCGAACCATCGGGCCGTCCTGGCTGCAAAACCGACTTTTCCTACCTGCGTCTGACCGACGCCGGCACGGTGCGCAAACCCCCAATTGACGTTGAACCGGCCGACACCGCTGATCTGGCCAAGGGCCTGATTCGCGTGCTCGATGACGAGGGCAATGCCCTCGGTCCATGGGCGGAAGGCGTGCCGGCCGAGATCCTGCGTAAAGGCATGCGCGCCATGCTCAAGACGCGGATCTACGACAACCGCATGGTGGTCGCCCAGCGTCAGAAAAAAATGTCGTTCTACATGCAGAGCCTTGGCGAAGAAGCCATCGGCAGCGGCCAGGCCCTGGCGCTGAACGTCGATGACATGTGCTTCCCGACGTACCGCCAGCAAAGCATCCTGATGGCGCGGGAAGTGCCGCTGGTGGACCTGATCTGCCAGCTGCTGTCCAACGAGCGTGATCCGCTCAAGGGACGTCAGCTGCCAATCATGTATTCGGTCAAAGACTTCGGCTTCTTCACTATTTCCGGCAACCTCGCCACCCAATTTGTACAAGGCGTGGGCTGGGGCATGGCCTCGGCGATCAAGGGCGACACCAAAATCGCCTCGGCCTGGATCGGCGACGGCGCTACCGCTGAATCCGACTTCCATACCGCCCTCACCTTCGCCCACGTTTACCGTGCGCCAGTGATCCTCAACGTGGTCAACAACCAGTGGGCAATCTCCACGTTCCAGGCGATTGCCGGTGGTGAAGCGACTACCTTTGCCGGTCGTGGCGTCGGTTGCGGCATTGCCTCCCTGCGGGTCGATGGCAACGATTTCGTCGCGGTCTACGCCGCCTCTGCCTGGGCCGCCGAACGCGCCCGCCGCAACCTCGGCCCGACCATGATCGAATGGGTCACCTACCGCGCCGGTCCGCACTCAACTTCTGATGATCCGTCCAAATACCGTCCTGCCGACGACTGGAGCTACTTCCCGCTGGGCGACCCGATTGCGCGCCTGAAGCAGCACCTGGTGAAAATCGGTCAGTGGTCCGAAGAGGAACACGTCGCCGTCAGCGCCGAACTGGAAGCCGAAGTGATTGCCGCGCAGAAAGAAGCCGAGCAGTACGGCACCCTCGCCGGCGGCCAGATTCCAAGCGCCGCGACCATGTTCGAAGACGTCTATAAAGAGATGCCGGAGCACTTGAAGCGCCAGCGTCAAGAGTTGGGGATCTGACATGAACGATCACAACAACAAAATCGAGTTGGAAACCGCCATGACCACGACCACCATGACCATGATCCAGGCCCTGCGCTCGGCCATGGATGTGATGCTTGAGCGTGACGACAACGTCGTGGTGTTCGGCCAGGACGTCGGCTACTTCGGCGGCGTGTTCCGTTGCACCGAAGGCCTGCAGACCAAGTACGGCACCTCCCGGGTGTTCGATGCGCCGATCTCCGAAAGCGGCATCGTCGGCGTTGCCGTGGGCATGGGTGCCTACGGTCTGCGCCCGGTGGCCGAGATCCAGTTCGCCGACTACGTTTACCCGGCGTCGGACCAGATCATTTCCGAAGCCGCCCGCCTGCGTTATCGCTCGGCCGGCGAGTTCACTGCCCCGATGACCTTGCGCATGCCTTGCGGCGGCGGCATCTACGGCGGCCAGACCCATAGTCAAAGTATCGAGGCGATGTTTACCCAGGTCTGCGGCTTGCGCACGGTTATGCCGTCCAACCCTTACGACGCCAAAGGCCTGCTGATCGCCTCCATCGAAAACGATGACCCGGTGATCTTCCTCGAGCCAAAACGCCTGTACAACGGCCCGTTCGACGGCCACCACGACCGCCCTGTAACGCCGTGGTCGAAACACCCGGCCGCGCAAGTACCGGACGGTTACTACACCGTGCCGCTGGACGTCGCCGCCATCACCCGTCCGGGCAAGGACGTGACCATCCTGACTTACGGCACCACCGTTTACGTGTCGCAAGTGGCGGCTGAAGAAACCGGCATCGACGCTGAAGTCATCGACCTGCGCAGCTTGTGGCCGCTGGATCTGGAGACCATCGTCAAGTCGGTGAAGAAAACCGGCCGCTGCGTGATCGTTCACGAAGCGACCCGCACCTGCGGCTTCGGCGCCGAACTGGTCGCCCTGGTGCAAGAGCACTGCTTCCACTACCTGGAAGCGCCTATCGAACGCGTCACCGGTTGGGACACTCCCTACCCGCACGCACAAGAGTGGGCGTATTTCCCTGGTCCGTCCCGAGTGGGCGCGGCTTTGCATCGGGTTATGGAGGTCTGAATGGGCACGCACGTTATTAAAATGCCGGACATTGGTGAAGGCATTGCAGAAGTTGAATTGTCGGTTTGGCACGTCAAAGTCGGCGACATGGTCGTCGAAGATCAGGTACTCGCCGATGTCATGACCGACAAGGCGATGGTCGACATTCCTTCGCCGGTGAACGGCAAAGTGATTGCGCTGGGCGGTGTGCCCGGCGAAGTCATGGCGGTTGGCAGCATCCTGATCAGCATTGAAGTCGAAGGCGCGGGCAACGTTAAAGAGTCGGCTCAGCCTGCACCTGTAAAAGAAGTGCCGGTTGCGGCACCGAAAGTTGCCGTCGCAGTTGAAAGCAAACCGGTTGCCGCTGCAGCGCCGGGAGCTGCCGTATGCCAGGGCCCAATGGTTGCTCGCGAAGCGGATGAACGTCCGCTGGCCTCACCGGCCGTGCGCAAACATGCGCTGGACCTCGGTATCCAGTTGCGCCTGGTGCGTGGCACCGGCCCTGCAGGTCGGGTGCTGCACGAAGACCTCGATGCCTATCTGGCCCAGGGTCAGCAGCCGCAATCCACCGCTGCCGCCGCTTACGCCCAGCGCAACGACGAAGAACAAATCCCGGTCATCGGCATGCGCCGCAAGATCGCCCAGCGCATGCAGGACGCCACTCAGCGCGCCGCTCACTTCAGTTACGTCGAAGAAATCGACGTCACCGCCGTTGAAGAACTGCGCGCTCATCTGAACGAAAAACACGGCGCGACCCGCGGCAAGCTGACCTTGCTGCCGTTCCTGGTCCGCGCGTTGGTCGTTGCCCTGCGCGACTTCCCGCAAGTCAACGCCCGTTACGACGACGAAGCCCAGGTCATCACCCGCCTCGGCGCGGTGCATGTGGGCATCGCCACCCAAGCCGACATCGGTTTGATGGTGCCAGTGGTCCGTCACGCCGAAACCCGCAGCCTGTGGGACAGCGCTCAGGAAATTTCTCGCCTCGCTACCGCTGCCCGCAATGGCAAGGCCAGCCGCGATGAATTGTCCGGTTCGACCATCACCCTGACCAGCCTCGGCGCCTTGGGCGGTATCGTCAGCACCCCGGTGCTGAACTTGCCGGAAGTGGCGATCGTGGGCGTCAACAAAATCGTCGAACGCCCGATGGTCGTCAAAGGCCAGATCGTGATTCGCAAGATGATGAACCTCTCCAGCTCCTTCGATCACCGCGTGGTCGATGGCATGGACGCGGCGCAATTCATCCAGGCCATTCGTGGCTTGCTCGAACAACCCGCAACCTTGTTTGTGGACTAATTTTTAGTGGAGCAGGCATGCAAACTTTAAACACCACGCTGCTGATCATCGGCGGTGGCCCTGGCGGTTATGTGACGGCGATTCGTGCCGGTCAACTGGGCATCTCGACCATTCTGGTTGAAGGCGAATCGTTGGGCGGCACTTGCCTGAACATCGGCTGCATTCCGTCCAAGGCGTTGATCCACGTCGCCGAACAGTTTCACCAGACGCAGCACCACAGCCAGCACTCGGCGCTGGGCATCAGCGTGTCGGCGCCGACGCTCGATATCAGCAAGAGTGTCGAGTGGAAGGACGGCATCGTTGATCGCCTGACCACGGGCGTTTCGGCGCTGCTGAAAAAGAACAAAATCCAGGTTATTCAAGGTTTTGCGAAAGTCATTGACGGTAAAACCGTAGAAGTCGGCGACACGCGCATTCAGTGCGAGCACCTGGTGCTGGCCACCGGTTCGAAAAGTGTGAACCTGCCGATGCTGCCGATTGGCGGCCCGATCATCTCTTCTACCGAAGCCCTGGCGCCGACGTCTGTGCCGAAACGGCTGATCGTGGTCGGTGGCGGTTACATCGGTCTGGAGCTGGGGATTGCCTATCGCAAGCTCGGTGCCGAGGTCAGCGTGGTCGAGGCTCAGGATCGCATCCTGCCGGCCTACGACGCCGAACTCACACAGCCTGTGCATGACGAACTGAAAAAACTCGGCATAAAGCTTTACTTGAAGCACAGCGTCCAAGGCTTTGATTCTGTTAGTAATACACTGCAAGTTCTTGACCCGGATGGCGACATCCTGAACCTGGAAACCGATCAGGTACTGGTGGCCGTCGGCCGCAAACCGAACACCCAGGGTTGGAACCTCGAAGGTTTGAACCTGGACATGAACGGCTCGGCGATCAAGATCGACAACCGCTGCCAGACCAGCATGCGTAACGTGTATGCCATTGGCGACGTGAGCGGCGAACCGATGCTCGCGCACCGGGCCATGGCTCAGGGCGAGATGGTTGCCGAACTGATCAGCGGTAAATCCCGCGAGTTCAACCCGACTGCCATCGCTGCCGTGTGCTTTACCGACCCGGAATTGGTGGTGGTCGGCAAGACCCCGGACGACGTCAAGGCGGCTGGTCTGGACTGCATCGTTTCCAGCTTCCCGTTTGCGGCCAATGGTCGGGCGATGACGCTGGAATCGAAAAGCGGCTTCGTACGGGTCGTGGCTCGGCGTGACAATCATGTGATTGTTGGCTGGCAGGCGGTCGGTGTGGGTGTTTCGGAGTTGTCGACTGCTTTTGGCCAGAGCCTGGAAATGGGCGCCCGACTGGAAGACATCGCCGGCACCATCCACGCGCATCCGACACTCGGCGAAGCGGTACAGGAAGCGGCGCTGCGGGCCCTTGGCCACGCGTTGCACCTGTAACGACGAACGCAAAACCCTGTAGCAGCTGTCGAGCACCGCGAGGCAGCGTTCGGCGACGAAGTCGTCGTAATTCGCCCCACGCGGTCTACATAAAAGAACGCGATGGCCGGTTTTGCGACGACTTCGTCGCCGAACGCTGCCTCGGGGTGCTCGACAGCTGCTACATCGGGTGCATCGATGGTCGCAGAGATCGAATTGCGGGCTGCGTAACAGGCCCGGAATGAAGTATTGTTGTCCCCATCCAGAAAAACGTCAGAAGCCTTGAACCGTTTCGGCGGTTGTTAAGTGATAGAGGGTGTCATGGGTAACGAAAGCATCAATTGGGACAAGTTGGGTTTTGACTACATCAAGACAGACAAGCGCTATCTGTCGCACTGGCGTAATGGCGAGTGGGACAAAGGCACCCTGACCGAAGACAATGTGCTGCACATCAGCGAAGGTTCCACTGCCCTTCACTATGGCCAGCAATGCTTCGAAGGGCTGAAGGCCTATCGTTGCAAGGACGGTTCGATCAACCTGTTCCGCCCGGACCAGAATGCCGCACGCATGCAACGCAGCTGCGCGCGCCTGCTGATGCCACAGGTGTCCACCGAACAGTTCGTCGAAGCCTGCAAGGAAGTGGTCCGCGCCAACGAGCGTTTCATCCCGCCTTACGGCACCGGCGGCGCGCTGTACCTGCGTCCGTTCGTGATCGGCGTGGGTGACAACATCGGCGTGCGTACCGCCCCCGAGTTCATCTTCTCGATCTTCGCCATCCCGGTCGGTGCCTACTTCAAGGGCGGCCTGACCCCGCACAACTTCCTGATCTCCAGCTACGACCGCGCCGCCCCACAAGGCACCGGTGCAGCCAAGGTCGGTGGTAACTACGCGGCCAGCCTGATGCCAGGTTCCCAGGCCAAGAAAGCCCACTTCGCCGACTGCATCTACCTGGACCCGATGACCCACACGAAAATCGAAGAAGTCGGCTCGGCCAACTTCTTCGGGATCACCCACGACAACAAGTTCGTGACCCCGAACTCGCCGTCGGTCCTGCCAGGCATCACCCGTCTGTCGTTGATCGAGCTGGCAAAGTCGCGTCTGGGCCTGGAAGTGGTCGAAGGCGACGTGTTCATCGACAAGCTGTCCGACTTCAAGGAAGCCGGTGCTTGCGGTACTGCCGCGGTGATCACCCCGATCGGCGGCATCAGCTACAACGACAAACTGCATGTGTTCCACAGCGAAACCGACGTCGGCCCGGTCACCCAGAAGCTCTACAAAGAGCTGACGGGCGTACAGACCGGCGACATCGAAGCGCCAGCGGGCTGGATCGTCAAGGTTTGATTTGACGGGGCCTGATCCCAAGCGGCACATAACCCATCCATCGCTTTGGCGATGGGTGGGTTTTTTATTGCACAAAGAATGGCTATTCGGGGTTCGTACCCATTCCATAGCTCACTTGTTAAACTAGCCCATTTTTCAGAGCCGTAAGGCTAGGGGCTGCGCCGTGAATTTAGAAACTTTGACGATGCATTGGAAATCGGAAGTTTCAAACAAGAAAAAACCGGGAAGTCGCATCGGCCTGATCACCAATATTCTTAAACGAACCAGAAAGAGCAACACACTTAGGTACTTGTTTATATTTAGACTTGCGCAGTATTTAAATGCTCGAAAAGGTTTGTTCCGCGTTTATGCGAAACGACTGGAAAGAAAGAGCAATCTAAAGTACGGGGTTGACATAAATATTGATGCCCAAATAGGGCCCGGCTTTCGTATCGGCCATTTGCCTGGGATCGTCATCACTGGCCATGTTCAGATCGGCCGAAATTTCTTTATCCGTCAAAACACCACCATTGGCATAAAAACCATGGGATTACCTGAGTACGACCTCAAGATCGGCGATAACGTAAGTGTCGGGGCAAATAGTTGCATCATCGCGGACACCCTCTCAATTGGTGATAACGTAACTATCGGGGCCATGTCCTTCGTCAATAAAAACATTCCTGCAGGCACTACTTTTTATAACGCCCGATAATCGTGAGGTCCCTGGGGGTATCCCGGTCTATCTGAGCAAACAACCACTCCACAAACACCCGTGTCTGCGCCGTCACGTCCGGCGCAACACCGTAGTAATAACGCGGCAACGGCATTCGCAACTCGGGCAACGGGCAGATCAGGCGACCGCTCGAGAGGTGGGTGCCCAGCAAAGAGGTCGGGCACAAGGCAATGCCCTGTCCATCCACGGCGGCCTCAAGCACGAGGTGCATGTGGTCAAACTGCCGGGTGACCTGAGTGGCGGACTGGCCTTGACCAAAATGCAGGGCCCAGTTGTGCCAATCTTCGCGACGCGCCTTGGCGGTCAGTAACGTGTGCCGGCTCAGGGACGCGAGGTCTTCAAGGCCCTGGCGGTGAATCAGCGAGGGCGCCGCGACCAGCAACAGTTCGTCTTCGAAGAGGGCTCGCGCCTCAATTGCCGGTGCCCAGTCGTCACGACCACGGCGAATGACAATGTCGAACCCGTCGCGCGCATGATCGGGTGCCTGGGTTTGGGTCATCACTTGCGGTTTGATGTCCGGGTGCTGCGCAATGAAATCCTCCAGTCTGGGCGCTAGCCAAAGCATCGCAAAGGATGGACGGACATTGATCTTCACGGTCGGCAGCGAGGCGTGCTGCTTGAGTTCAGCCGCGGCGTTGGCGATCTGCGCCAGCCCGGCACTGACCTGCTCATAAAAGCGCTGACCTGCCGGCGTCAGCACCGATTGACGGATACGCCGCTCGAACAGCAGCACACCCAGGTGCTCCTCAAGCAATTTGATGTGCCGGCTGACGGCACTGTGACTGACATGCAGCTCCTCGGCCGCCAGGCTGAAACTTTGATGGCGAGCAGCAACGGCGAAGGCGCGAACAGCATTAAGCGGCGGTAGTGGATTTATCATGCGTCTAATTTAGTCACATATGCAGCGCAATTAAAACGTTTGTCACGCCCACGGCGTCACGCCAATCTGCTCGCACGCAGCCAGCGCCACCTGACGGAGCAAGACATGAACAGCTATGGACTCTTTCTACTGTTTGCCACCCTGACCATTTTGAGTCCAGGGCCTGGCGTGGTCCTGACCCTGTCCAATGCGGTGCGCCACGGCTGGACGGGGGCCGTGCCAGGCATTCTGGGGATCGCGTCGGGTGCGTTTATCGTCGCCGCCATCAGCGCCACCAGCGTCGGCCTGATCCTCAGCACCTCCGCCAACGCCTTTACCGCCTTGAAATTCGCAGGGGCCGCCTATTTGTTGTACCTGGGTTACAAAAGCTGGCGCTCGGCTGGTTTCAACACGCTGCTTGAAACGCGCCCCTCAAGCCCGGGCTATCGCTTCCTTGAAGCGGCTTCGATCCAGTTTTTGAACCCCAAGGCAGTATTTTTCTTTCTGGCGGTGTTCCCGCAATTCATCGACACCTCAGCGCACTTCTCTACCCAGTTTTTTAAACTGGTCGCCTCCTATGGCGTACTGGTGATCCTCGTGCATGGCAGCTATGCCATGCTCGCCAATGCCGCCAAAGGCTGGTTGTCGAGCCCGAAGGGTTCCTGGCTGGCGGCGAAAGTCTCGGGGGTGACCTTCGCCGGTTTCGGCGTGCTGATGGCCTCGGCCAGTCGCTAAGGTGCCGAACTGGCGTTCGCGCGACGCCGGGGCTCGGTGAATGCGGGTTGTGCTGTCGTTACCTGAACCGGCAGTTCAACAGCGAACCGGCTGCTGAGTTCCTTTCGCCCCGTCGCCGTCAACGCCAGCGCGCGGCTGTCCAGGTCCTGAGTCACCCATTTGCGCTTGATCGCCATTTGCAGCAACGCCGCCCCCAACGAACCGCCCAGATGCGGCCGACGCATGCTCCAGTCCAGGCATGGGCAAGCGAAGCGGCGGCGCAGCGTGCTCAAGTCCTTGACCTCGATACCCAACCCTTCAAATAACGCCTCGCCGCTGTCGCTCAGCTGATAAACCTGTTCATCGGTTTGCAGCAGCCACCCCGCTTCGATCATCCGGTCATGCAGCAGCACCGCCAACGTGCCGGCCATGTGGTCGTAGCACGTGCGGGCGAATTGCAGGCGATCCGGGGTACGCGAATTGAAGGTCGGCGCAGCGTTCTGGCCGATCACCATCAACGCTTCCAGCGCCTGGGCGACGCGCTTGTCCGTCAGGCTGTAATAGCGATGTCGGCCCTGCACGTGCAGCCGCACCAGCGCCAATTCCTTGAGTTTGGCCAGGTGCGCGCTGGCGGTGGAGGCGCTGACTTCGGCAATCGCCGCCAACTCGGTGCTGGTGCGGGCGTGGCCGTCCATCAGCGAACAGAGGATTTTCGTCCGTGCCGGTTCCGCGATAGCCGCGGCCACGTGAGAAACGCCGATGTCGTGCTGTTCTACGTTCATATTTCGCTCCCGGACGAATCAAGGCCCTTTCGGACTGGAGATAGTAGCAACACTTTTCCAACCACGAACAAGGCTGCGACCCATGGACCCGATCATCGCTGCGACTCACGCCGACCCTTATCCCTATTACGCGCAACTGCGCTCGGAGGGCGGGCTGGTTTTTCACCCAGGACTGAACGTGTGGGTGGCGAGTAGCGCCCGAGCCGTTGCTGCCGTGGTGGCGCATCCTGACTGTCATGTCCGGCCGTCCCACGAACCGGTGCCCAAGGCGATTGTCAGCGGGATGGCCGGCAAGGTCTTTGGTCTGTTGATGCGGATGAATGAGGGCGAACGGCAGCGTTGCCCAAGGTCGGCAATTCAGCCAGGGTTGGCGTTGGTTGATGTCCATGAAGTCAATGCACTGGTCGGCGCTCGCCTGATCACCCCGGGCGCCGATGGGTTGTACAAGGCGATGTTCCGCGGGCCGGTTTGCGTGGTGGCTGCATTGCTGGGCTTCTCTCCGGCTCAGGGTCGGGTTATCAGCGAGCTGACGGCGGACTTCGTCGCGTGCCTGTCGCCCCTGAGCGATCAAGCGCAACTGGAGGCGGCGCACGGTGCGGCGGAACAATTGAGCGGCTATTTCATTGAACTGCTGGATGACCCGTGCAATCAGAGCGCCCTGCTCGCCGGGATCCGCCAGCGCTTCGCGGCAACCTCTAGCGACTCCGAAATGCTGATCGCCAACCTGATCGGGCTGTTTTCCCAGACCTATGAAGCCACCGCTGGTCTGATTGGCAATGCGCTGTTGGCGTTGATTCGAAACCCGGCGCTGCACAGCGAATCGACACCCGTTGACGACTTGATCGCTGAAGTTCAGCGCTTCGACCCGTCGGTGCAGAACACCCGCCGGTTTGTCGCTGCGCCTTGTGAAATCGAGGGGGTAAGCCTGAACCCCGGCGACGTGATTCTGGTGCTGCTGGCTTCGGCTAATCGTGATCCGCAGCTCAATGACCATCCCGACGTCTTTCTTCTGGATCGTCCAGACCGGCGTAGTTTCACCTTTGGTGCGGGGCGGCATCAATGTCCGGGGCAGATATTGGCTCAGAGCATTGCCAGCGCTACGTTGAAGGAGATTCTGACGATGAAGCCTGCTTTGGATCGCCTGACCTGGCATTACCGGCCTTCGCTGAACGGGCGTATTCCGCTGTTTAGCGATTTGCCGTAAGACCGTGTCAACTGATCGTTCCCACGCTCTGCGTGGGAACGATCAAACGCGCCATCAATCAATGTGACCAACACGCTCCGCATCCGGCCAGAACAGTGCCGCCTGCCCCCGATGCTCACCGTGCTGATCGATCAGTGTCCAGATTTTGCCTTCATGAATCATGAAGGCATTGCCATTCCGATCCACCCGATAACCGCTGTAGCCATGAGCAATCCCGTTGGCCGTGACCTGTTCCAGCAACGTCTGGCGCATGGCCCGGTCCAGTGGCGAAGCGCTGAACCGTGATGGCATGCCGAGGAACTGCGAGCGATCGTATTTGAAACAGGCCAGCGTTTGTTCGTTGGCGTAGAAGAAGCACGGATCGGCTTCGGTGCCATGGGCCAGCAGGCTGTAAGGCGCATGCGCGTGTAACCAGTGCAAGCGCTCAGGTCCGGTCAGCGACTCAGGGGCTGGCAGGCTGTGGCCGGTCCAGCGTCGGTAAGCTTCGTCCAGTAGTTGAACAGCAGCTGCATATTCGTTGATTGACGACACGCGCCCTCCCACGCAAAGGCGTTGGTTTTAGATGCGCCGTAGCCTATCGAAACCCTGCTGAAAAATCCGCATCCACACCAGTCACGCCAGTCGATCCGCAACAAAATCGATAAAGGCTTTCAACTTGGGCAGTGATTTACGCGAGCGTGGATACACCATCTGTACCGGCTTGGGCGGCGGCGCATAGGCGTCCAGGATCCGCACGAGTTCGCCATTGGCCAAGGCAGCCGACACCAGGAAATCGGGCTGCATCAAAATCCCCTCTCCGGCCACGGCCGCCTGCAGCAGCACTTGACCGTCATTGCTTTTCAACACCGCCCCTTCAGGCCAGGGCACCTCGCTGGCGCCGCTTTTCAAAGGCCAGGCAAAACGGTTGTTCCAGGAGGTGTGGGTGAGGATTCTGTGTCGGTGCAGGTCTTCGGGGGATTGGGGTTCCTGCCATTTTTCCAGGTACCGGGGCGATGCGCAGATCACCATTCGATACGGTGGCAATGGCTTGGCCAGCAGATTCACGCCGATCAGTTCGGAAATCCTGAACGCCAGATCGAATGACGTCTCGTACAGGTCCACCACTTCATTGCTCAGAATCAACTCGACCTGGATCTGCGGATAACACTGCATGAACTCCGACACCAGAGGACCGACCAATGCCACGCCGAGGGTCATCGGTGCGGTGATTCTCAACAGGCCACTGGGCTCCGGGCTCGACGCCTCCACCCGGCTGAACGCGTACTTCACCTGTTCCAGTGCCCGCTTGGCCTCTTCATAAAACAACCGCCCTTCCCCGGTGATGGATTGGCGTCGGGTGGTGCGTTGAATGAGCTGGGTGTTGAGGGTTTTCTCCAGGCTCTGGATATGCCGTCCAACCATGACCGCCGACATCCCGACGTCACTGGCCGCATCGGCGAAGCTGCCCGCCTCGACCACGGCGACGAAAACTTCCATTTGCCTGAGTTTGCTCATGACCATGCCTTGCGAAGAGAGGAAAGTGAAAGCTCGATTAAGTACATCAGGTTAAAGGAGTAATAACCGGCAATGCGTTTATCGCGAAGGGCTTTCTCCATAGAGTCATATTATTAAAACGAACAACGAGGCTCCATTGATGCAAACCCTTCTGGACACGTCACTGAGTTCTTTTGCGCGGGCAGAGCTCCTGCAAGGCCCCACGCCCATTCAGCGCGCCGAACGCCTCGAACAACTGCTGGGCTTGAAGTCGCAGGGAGTCGGCCTGTTTCTCAAGCGCGACGATCATATGCTGATTGGCGGTGGCGGTAACAAACTGCGCAAACTCGAATTCCATATCGGCGCAGCGCTGGCGGCCGGAGTCGACACGGTGATCACCGTGGGCGGCATTCAGTCCAACCACGCGCGCCTGACCGCTGCGGTGTGTGCTCGCCTGGGCCTTGCCTGTGAACTGATCCTGACCCGCGCGGTACCTAAAACCGATGTGGATTACGAACTCAACGGCAACGTTCTGCTCGACCAGTTGTTCGGCGCACAGTTACAGGTGCTTGCCGGGGGCAGCGACTCACTCGCCGTGGCCGAAACACGGGCCACGCAACTTCGGGATTCGGGGCGCAACGTGCTGGTGATTCCCACGGGAGGCTCAACACCTCTGGGCAGTCTCGGGTATGCGCGCTGCGCAGCGGAGATCGCACAGCAAGAGACGGAACTCGGCCTCAGCTTCAATCAGGTCGTGGTGCCCAACGGCAGCGCCGGCACCCACGCCGGGCTCGCGGCGGGCTTCCAGTTGCTGGGCCGAGGCACCTCGATCGTCAAGTCCTATTCGGTTTTGTCCGATCGAGACAGTTCAGCGGCCAGAACCCGGCAATTGACCCAAGACGCATTGGCGCTGCTGGGCAGCAACACCGTCGTTCAGGCTGAAGAGATCGCCATTGACGGCAGTCAGTTGGGCGACGGTTACGGTCTGCCAACACCAGCCATGCAGGAAGCAGTTCGCCTGATGGCTCGCGCCGAAGGTCTGTTGATCGACCCGGTCTACTCCGGCAAAGCGTTCGCCGGGCTGTTGGCCGATCTCAGACTAGGACGCTACCGTTCCGGGGACAACGTGCTGTTCGTGATGACCGGCGGAATACCGGGTCTTTATGCCTACCGGGAAACCTTTCAGTCTTAGCGATCAATCGTCGCGGCCCTTTGGCCAACGGGATAACCAAACCGCTGACGTTAGTCGCCTTCGTATCATCACAGGCACAGACGACGGGTCAGATCATTCAGAAGCCATCGGCCTGCTTTCCCTAAAGAGCGATTTTGCATGTGCGCTGCGTAGATCGTCAGTGTGTCTGGTGTGCGCTGAAGTTCGGCGGTTAACTCAAGCGGTACGAGGCGTCCTGAAGCCAGATGATCCGCAATCAGATGCTCTGGCATTCGACACCAACCGAACCCGGCGAGCAAAAAATCCAGCCGCCGTGCCAGATCTACAAACCGCCACTGGTAACTGCCCGTCACCCCATAGCTAGGGCCGTCGGGAGAAACCGGATCGGAAAGTACCAGTTGCACATAAGGCTTCAGGTCTGCACTTGTTGCCCGACGGCCTAACATAGCCAAGGGATGCCCGCTGGCTACTACTGGCCTCAAGTCGACGCTGAGCAGCGGCAGTGCGGTGACATCGTCAGGCACTGTCGGAATCAATGTGCAAAGCGCCAGTGCCGCATCGCCGTTGCGCAATCGGCGCTCCGCGCCGCCTAAGCCTTCTGTAGAAAAACTCACTGCCAGATGCGGAAAAGCTTCACGGATAGCGCGCAGGCTTTCGATGAGCGGTGCGCTAGGGACTAAAGGGTCTATGGCGAGAGCCAACTCCGGCTCAACCCCGGCTGCCGTACTGGCGGCCATTGCTTCAAACTGGGCAGCGCTTGCCAGCACTGCGCGCGCTTGAACCACTAGCACTCTACCTACCTCAGTGAGCGTTGGACGATGGCCGCTCCGATCAAACAGCCTCACACCTTGAACTGACTCAAGTGTGGCAATCGACTGGCTAATGGCAGATTGAGCACGCCGCAGGTGACGTCCCGTTGCCGAGAAACTGCCTGTATCAGCAATGGTTACCAGGATCCGCAACTGATCCAAGCTGAGATTTCCGATCATGACCCATCACTTAAACAGATGGACTCAATCATATTTACATCACTCCTGCTTAGAGATCGCATTGGGTAGAGTGTGTCGCACATCGCCTAAAGCGACAACGCAAAACCTACCGCCGCGTCACCGCGCAGGAGTTACATCCATGTCCAGGCTTCTCAGCATTGAAACCAGCTCACGTGGGGATGCTTCAATCTCCCGGCAGCTCACTCGCCGATTTTTGGCTGCGTGGGAAGCTGCACACCCTAGGGGCGCGATCAAAATACGGGATCTAACGGACACTCCGCTTACGTTCGTGACGGCCCCCTGGTTACAGGCTTACTTCACCCCAGAAACCCAACATTCGCCTGAAATGAAAGCCGTGTTGCAGCTGTCCGATGAGCTTGCGGCCGAGTTGCTGGAAACCGATCACCTGGTTATTTCAACGCCGGTCTACAACTATAACGTCCCTGCGGCGCTCAAGGCGTGGGTGGATCACGTGGTACGGAAAGGCCTGACCTTGGGCTTTGATGGTAAAGGGCTGGTGACCGGTAAAAAGGCAACGGTGCTGCTCGCCTCGGGAGGTGTATACACCCACGACTCCCCGATTAGAGACCGTGACATTGCGACCCAATATTTGAAACTGATCCTGAATGTCCTTGGTATCACTGACGTCACCTTTATTGCGGCCGGCGGCGCTAAAGCTGTAGATCTCGGAGAAATCGGCATGCACGATTTTCTGGATACATTTGATCATCAAATTCAAAAGTCGCTGGTTTAGACAGCATCCAGATAGAAGGCGCTGGCGAAAAAATAGTGGCGAGGTGGCTTGATCAATGTTCAAAAAAAACCGCTCTTTCTGTGAGCAGATAGTGCGGTTCTTGTCATTTCAGCTAATACGCCAATCAATCATCGCGCGTCAGCACTTCCAGCAGTTCAATCTCGAAAATCAAATTCGAATGCGGGGGAATACCCCCATCGTCCGCTCGCCATAGGCCAAACGCGCAGGCACCCACAGCTTGCGCTTGCCACCGACCTGCATGCCCATAATTCCCTGATCCCACCCTTTGACCACCCGACCCGTGCCAATCACGCACTGGAAAGGCTTACCACGGCTATAGGAAGAGTCGAACTCGGTGCCATCTTCCAGCCAGCCACGGTACTGCGTGGTGATCAGCGCGCCTTTGACGGCGGCTTTGCCGTCGCCTAGTACAAGGTCGATTACCTGTAGTTCGTCATTCATTGCATGTACTCGCGTGTTCGTTTGCCCGAAAGGCTTATTGGGCGCCGTTTTCCCAGATTTGCGGTCGAATGGCAACCATTGCGATCACCTGGCGAGGGGGTTAAACCTGTTTCCCGCAGTGACCGTGAACTAAGATAAGCAACACCTACCCGCACGGATCAACACGCCATGACGGCAATTTCTGAATGAATCTGGTCTGGACCAGCGCAACCATCGGCTCACTGATGCTAGCCCTGATCGTCGCGTTGATCTGTCGCGAGCGCTCGCTACAAAAGCAGCTGGCCGAGTATCGCGTGCTGATCACCAGCCTGACTGACGGGCAAAACATCCGTCAGGACGGTGACGCCGAACGCTTCAAGCGCAGCCAGTACTTCGCCCGTATCGGCACGTGGGACTGGGATGTCGACACCGACAAGCTCTACTGGTCGGACGCGATCTACGGCATGTTTGGCTTCAAGATCGACGAAGTAACGCCCTCCTACGCACTGTTTTGCTCATGTGTTCATCCGGATGACCGGGCCAAGGTCCGGGCCGGGGAATTGCGCTGCCTGGAAACCGGCGACAACCATGACGAGGAATATCGGGTGGTCTGGCCCGACGGTACGATCCGCTGGCTTCGGGAAACCGGCAATGTGGTCAAGAACGACCACGATGCAACGATCAAGATGATGGGTGTGGTACGCGATATCACCGAGGAAAAAGCCTCCGCCAGCTACCTGCAACACCTGGCCCACTTCGACCCGCTGACCGGTCTGCCCAATCGTCTGGTGCTCGAAGAGCGTCTGTCCGAAGCGCTGGAACAGGCGCGCATCAGTGCCACGAGAGTTGCGCTGGTATTTGTCGACCTCAATGGTTTCAAGGCAATCAACGACCATTACGGCCATGCCGCCGGCGACCGGGTACTGATCACCACCGCCACTCGACTGAAGAAAATCCTGCGTTCAACCGATACCGTCGCCCGGATCGGTGGCGACGAGTTTGTGGTCATCCTTCAAGGTCTGTCTCAGGGCAACAGCCTGCAAGACGAAGCCCGCAGCATCTGCCAGAAAATCTTCGTCGAACTGTCGCCACCGGTGACCATCGGCAATGATCAACGGCACATCGGCACCAGTCTGGGGGTCGCGGTGTTCCCGGACCATGCGCCGAGCATGGACCGGTTGATTCATATTGCGGATCTGGCGATGTATGAGGCGAAGCGCAGTGGGAATAATCAGTATCGGTTGGGCACCGAAAGCCCCGTACGCGCTCACAGCGAATAGCCCTTCGACGGTTTAACGCTCCACTGGCGTGATATCCACAATCGTCCCATTGGTAATCATCACCATCATGTACTTGTCATTGATCTGCACCCACTGCGCCTGAGCCTTCGGGGCTTTCAGGCCTTTCTGCTTCCAGTTGCTCAAAGCTTTTTCGCTGCGCTGGTAAACGTCCGGGGCGCGATCACCCATCACCAGTTGGCGGGAGTTGTTAACCCCCGGCTGGACGGTTTTTTGCGGTGGGTCATCCGCTTGAACAATGGGACTGATACCGGCAACGCCGGCGGCGATGGCCAAGGCGGCGATGAGGGATTTGCTGTTCATGGGGTGATCCTCCTGTGATGTCGCGGTACCAGAACTCCGACTGCATAGGCAGCGAATCATTCCTTACGGACTACATTGATCCGTTTCACACATCAATGCATGCCAACAATGCAATTAACATATCGATCACCCTGCTCCACTATCCGCCCTAATAAGAACCGTGCACCGCGTCCAGGCGGTGCACGTCATAAAAGCGGTGGAGTACATGTCTATGACAACATCAACCCAACAGCCCGCGACTTCCGGTCGCTCCCGGGCCAGCGCGATTTTCCGGGTCACCTCGGGCAACTTCCTCGAACAATTCGACTTTTTCCTGTTCGGCTTTTACGCCACGCAGATCGCTGCCGTGTTCTTCCCGGCCAGCAGCGAGTTCGCCTCTCTGATGATGACCTTCGCGGTGTTCGGCGCAGGCTTTCTGATGCGGCCGTTGGGCGCCGTGGTGCTGGGCGCCTACATCGATGATGTGGGTCGGCGCAAAGGGTTGATCGTCACCCTGTCGATCATGGCCAGTGGCACGATTTTGATTGTGCTGGTGCCCGGCTATGAAACCATCGGGCTGTTCGCCCCGGCCATCGTGTTGATCGGCCGCTTGCTGCAAGGCTTCTCGGCCGGCGCAGAAATGGGTGGCGTCTCGGTGTACCTCTCGGAGATCGCCACGCCCGGCAACAAAGGCTTCTTCACCAGTTGGCAGTCGGCCAGCCAGCAAGTGGCGATCATTGTCGCGGCAGCATTGGGCTATGGCCTGAACCAGTGGATGGCGCCGGCGATGATTGCCGACTGGGGCTGGCGAATTCCGTTTTTCGTCGGCTGCATGATCGTGCCGTTCATTTTTTTCCTGCGCCGCAACCTTGAGGAAACCGAAGCGTTCGCCGCCCGTAAACACCGCCCGAGCATGGGCGATGTGTTCCGCACGTTGGCGCAGAACTGGGTGATCGTGTTCGCCGGGATGATGATGGTGGCCCTGACCACCACCGCGTTTTACCTGATCACCGTGTACGCACCGACCTTCGGCAAGACCGTGCTGCACCTGAGCACGTCTGATGCACTGCTGGTGACTTTGCTGGTGGGCGTTTCGAACTTCTTCTGGCTGCCGATTGGTGGCGCACTGTCGGACCGCATCGGCCGTCGTCCGGTGCTGATTACCATGGCCCTGCTGACCTTGGCCACGGCGTATCCGGCGCTGACGTATCTGGTGCAGGCGCCAAGCTTCATCAACATGCTGTTGGTGCTGCTGTGGTTGTCGTTCATTTACGGTTTGTACAACGGCGCGATGATTGCCGCGCTAACGGAAATCATGCCGGTCGAAGTTCGGGTTGCCGGTTTCTCCCTGGCTTATAGCCTGGCCACGGCGGTGTTCGGTGGTTTCACCCCGGCGATGTCGACCTTCCTGATCCAGTACACCGGCGACAAGGCTGCGCCCGGTTACTGGATGAGTTTTGCCGCGCTCTGTGCCCTGTGCGCGACGTTGTATCTCTATCGCCGTTCGACCGGTCGCTTGCAACCGTCGATGTCCTGACCCCTTTGAGAGCACATGACCATGAAGAAACTATTCAATTTTGCTGCCCTGATTTTGCTGGCCAGCCTGGGTCTGAGCACCGTCGCCCAGGCCGAAGAAATCCGCGTGATGACCTCCGGCGGTTTCACCGCGGCCTACAAAATCCTCGGCCCGAAATTCGCCGCCTCCACCGGCAACACGTTAGATACTGCCCTCGGCCCCTCGATGGGCAAGGCGCCGGAAGCGATCCCCAATCGTCTGGCTCGCGGTGAAAAGGCCGACGTGGTGATCATGGTCGGCTACGCCCTCGATGACCTGATCAAGCAAGGCAAAGTCGATCCCGCCTCACGGGTCGAGCTGGCGGACTCGCGGATCGGTCTGGTGGTACGTGAAGGGGCGCCGAAACCGGACATCAGCTCTGTCGACGGCCTGAAAAAGACCTTGCTCGACGCGAAGTCCGTGGCCTATTCCGACAGCGCCAGTGGCGTGTACATCGAGGAACAATTGTTCAAACGGCTGGGCATCGAAGACCAACTCAAACCCAAATCGACGATGGTTGCGAAAATCCCGGTGGGCTCGGTGGTTGCCACCGGTGACTATCAACTGGGCTTTCAGCAGGTCAGCGAGTTGCTGCCGGTGCCGGGCGTGAGTTTTGTGGCGAAGATTCCAGAGTCGGTGCAGTCGGTCACGCGTTTCGCCGCCGGCATTCCGGTCGGTGCGCAACACCCGGCGCAAGCCAAGGCGTTGCTGGATTACCTGGCCTCCACCGCCGCTCAACCGGAGGTGAAAGCCACCGGGCTGGACTCAGTCAGTCGCTGACCTGGACTTTCATTTCCACCACCAGCCGTTCCAGTTCCAGCGCCGCCGGGGTCAATGTGCGCCCCCGGCGCTTGATCAAACCGACACTGCGCATCACCTGCGGATCGGTCAGCGGCACCCGCGTCAGGATCGGGTGGTCCGCCGCCGGCATCGCCATCAAGGGCACCGCTGCCACGCCCAACCCCGCTTCGACCAAACCAATCATCGTCGTCACATGCCGGGTTTCGCAGATGCTCGACCGCTGCGGCACGATGCCCGCGAGCGCCTGATCCAGCAGAAAGCGATTGCCGGACGTCTTGTCCAGCGAGATGTAGTCCTGCTGATAAAACTCATCCCACGTCACGCTGGCGCGTCCGGCCAAGGGATGATCGCGCCGGCACGCCACCACATAACCTTCCTGCACCAGCGGCTCGAACTCCACTTCCGCCTCCAGGGTGCCCATGAAACTCAGGCCGAAATCCGCCTCGCCGTTGACCACCGCACTCAGCACTTCATGGGCGCTGGAATCGAGGACCTTGACCTTGATCCGTGGAAACTGCCGATGGTAGTGGGCGATCACTCGCGGCATGAAGTAGTAAGCCGCTGAAGGCACGCAGGCCACGGTGACGTGACCGAGGCGGGTCGAGGCGACTTCGCTGATGCCCAATAGCGCCACGTCCAGATCGTCCAACAGACGCTCGACACTCGGCATAAAACCGCGTCCGGCCTGGGTCAGGCTGACCTTGCGTGTGGTGCGTTCGAACAACCTCACACCGAGGGCGTCTTCGAGTTTTTCGATGCGCCGGCTCAGCGCCGGTTGGGAAATGCGCACCGCGTCGGCCGCCTTGCGAAAGCTGCCCTGCTCCACCACAGCGCGAAAGGCTTGCAGGTCGTTCAGGTCGAAGTTGATGGCCATGGTGCGCACTCGGGAACGGACAGATTGATCAGCCTATCGCATAAATGTAACTAATTAATGCAACATATAACTACATTTTCGTCGCCCTACAGGCCGCCATCGCGAGCAGGCTCGCTCCCACAATGGATCTGCGGTGGACACAGTATCTCTGCACCCCACAAACAAATGTGGGAGCGAGCCTGCTCGCGATGGCGGTGTGTCAGTCAGCAGAACTGTATGTTCATGGCTGACGCAACAAGCATCAGCCTTTATCCTTGTCACCCCCGCCATACCGAGTGAATGGAGTTTTTGTCATGCCCCATGAAGGCAACCTGTTGCAAGCCGCTGTCGTGTTTCTGTTCGCGGCGGTGCTCACCGTTCCCTTGGCCAAGCGCCTGCAACTGGGGGCGGTGCTGGGTTATCTGTTTGCCGGGGTGATCATCGGGCCGTCGGTGCTGGGCTTGATTGGCAATCCGCAAAGCGTCAGCCACATTTCCGAACTCGGGGTGGTGTTGCTGCTGTTCATCATTGGTCTTGAACTGTCGCCGCGACGTTTGTGGGTCATGCGCAAATCGGTGTTCGGCGTTGGCCTGGCGCAAGTGCTGCTGACGGGCTCGGTGATTGGTGTGCTGGCGTTGTTCGTGTTTGGCCAACCGTTGAACAGCGCGATCGTGCTGGGCTTGGGCCTGGCGCTGTCGTCCACGGCGTTCGGTTTGCAAAGCCTGGCCGAGCGCAAGGAACTGACCAGTCCCCACGGACGCTTGGCATTCGCGATTCTGTTGTTCCAGGACATCGCCGCCATCCCGCTGATTGCCATGGTGCCGTTGCTGGCGGGCGGCGATCACTCCAGCAGCGCTGGCGAAGGCCTCAATCACGGCTTGCGCGTGCTGGGCAGCATCGCGGTGGTGGTGATCGGTGGGCGGTACCTGCTGCGACCGGTGTTCCGGGTGGTGGCGAAGACCGGTTTGCCGGAAGTCTCGACCGCCACTGCGTTACTGGTGGTGATCGGCACGGCGTGGCTGATGGACCTGGTTGGCGTGTCCATGGCGCTGGGGGCGTTCCTTGCTGGGTTGTTGCTGGCGGACTCCGAATACCGCCACGAACTGGAAGCGCAAATCGAACCGTTCAAGGGATTGCTGCTGGGGCTGTTTTTCATCAGTGTCGGCATGGGTGCCAACCTCAGTCTGCTGCTGAGCGCGCCGATCACGGTGCTGGGCCTGACCCTGCTGCTGATCGCAATCAAACTGCCGCTGCTGTTTGTTGTCGGGCGACTGGCCGGTGGCTTGGGCAAGGTCAGTGCGATTCGCCTCGGCATCGTGCTCGCGGCCGGTGGTGAGTTTGCGTTTGTGGTGTTCAAGATCGGCCGCGACCAGGGACTGTTCGAACCAAATCTGTACGACTTGCTGGTGCTGACCATCACCTTGTCCATGGCGGTGACGCCGCTGCTGTTGCTGTTGTGCGCGCGACTGGTCAGCCCCAAAGTTCAACCGGTGGTGGTGCCGGAGAAATTCCGCGAGATCGATACCGACACGCCACGCGTGGTGATCGCCGGCATGGGCCGTATGGGACAGATCGTTGCGCGGATTTTGCGCGCGCAGAACATCAAATTCGTCGCCCTCGACACCTCGGTGGAAACCATCGAACTGTCGCGCAGCTTCGGCGGTGTGCCGGTGTTCTACGGCGACCCGATGCGCCCGGAGATCCTCAGTGCGGCCAAGGTCGAGCAGGCGGA
This sequence comes from Pseudomonas sp. TH39(2020), assembly GCF_016650715.1. NCBI lineage: Bacteria > Pseudomonadati > Pseudomonadota > Gammaproteobacteria > Pseudomonadales > Pseudomonadaceae > Pseudomonas > Pseudomonas sp. TH39(2020). The sequence goes on from NZ_JAEKFF010000008.1 coordinate 145,931, forward strand.
ATACTTTGTCATCGCCACCGACGACCCGGACACCAACATCAAGACCGCCGAGTTGGTGCACAAACTCTACCCGCACCTCAAAATCATCGCCCGGGCCCGTAACCGGCAGCATGTGCATCGGCTGGTGGACCTTGGCGCCGAGGCCATTCGGGAAACCTATTATTCGAGTCTGGAAATGAGCCGGCGCACGCTGGTCGGCCTGGGGCTGACCCAGGCTCAGGCCGATGCGCGGATCAAGCGCTTCAAGCATCACGACGAGCAGGTGCTGGAGGCCCAGCATGCGGTTTATGACGATGCGGCGAAGGTATTGCAGACGGCGCAGGAAGCCCGGGCGGAACTGGCGAGATTGTTTGAGTCGGATCAGTTGGGGGAGCAGGAATCGGGTAAGGCTTGAGATCCAGCCCCTCACCCTAACCCTCTCCCCAAGGGCGAGGGGACTGATCTGGGAGTTCTTTAGAGATACTGCGACCTGAATTATCGAGTCGAACTCAGGATTTGAAAGCAATGGAGATCTGCCCCCTTTCCCCCTTTCCCCCTCTCACCCGTGGGGAGAGGGGGCTGATCTGGGAGTTCTTTAGAAATACTGCGACCTGAATTATCGAGTCGAACTCTGGATTTGAAAGCAATGGAGATCTGCCCCCTTTCCCCCTCTCCCCCGTGGGGAGAGGGCTGGGGTGAGGGGATGGATCTAACTGACACACAACCATTCGAGCAAACCCATCCTATGACCAACACCAACCAACCCGCCCCCGCCCTGAAAGAAATCTTCAACCCCGACCGCCTCAAGCACATCGCCACCGAGATGACCTCCGTCTACCCCGCGTTCAATGCCAAGGCCTTCCTGAAACTGGCCAACGACGGGCTAGCCGAATTATCAATCATGCAGCGCATGGCCCGGGTCAGCGAGTGCCTGCATGCGGTGTTGCCGTTGAGTTATGAACAGACGCTTGAAGTGCTGCGCGCCCTCGCTCCGCGGCTGAACAGCGGCTTCGTCAGCATCTCATTACCGCATTACGTCGCGACGTACGGCGGACATGCTTTCGAACAATCCATGGACGCCCTCAAGTACTTCACTGCGTTCGGCTCCTCGGAGTTCGCGATCCGCCATTTCCTGCGCAGCGACATCGAACGCTCCCTGGCGGTCATGCACGATTGGTCCCTGGACGACAACGAACACGTCCGCCGCCTGGCCAGCGAAGGCAGCCGACCGCGCCTGCCATGGTCGTTTCGACTGGAACAGATTCAGGCTGACCCAACATTGGCGGCCGCGATCCTCGATAACCTCAAGGCCGACGACAGCCTCTACGTGCGCAAGTCCGTGGCCAACCACCTCAACGACATCACCAAGGATCATCCTGAATGGGTGCTGGACCTGATCGAAGGCTGGTCGCTGGACAACAAGCACACCGCATGGATCGCCAAACACGCCCTGCGCAGCCTGATCAAACAGGGCAACCAACGAGCGTTGGCGATCATTGGCGCGGGCGGCAAGCCTGAGGTCAAGATCATCGATGTGAAGGTGGAACCGGCGGTGATTCGTCTGGGTGAAAAAATCACCCTGTCCTTCGCCATGAAATCCACGATCCAGGACAGTCAGCGACTGGTGATCGACTACGCGATCGATTACGTCAAAGCCAACGGCAGCACGTCGGCGAAGGTGTTCAAGCTCAAGGCGCTGACGCTTCCCGGCAAGGCGACCGAGTCCATCGTCAGGAGTCAGCAGATCAAAGAACTCACCACCCGCCGGCATTACGCGGGTCATCACGCCGTGCACATTCTGGTGAATGGCGAGCGCCTGGCCAGCACCGGGTTCGAGATTATCGCTGACGCTGATTGACCGTATTGCCGGATCGACCGGGCAGCATGCGCGTCAAGGTGTTGTCACGGACCCAATAGTGATGGAACAACCCCGCTGCCGCGTGCAAGCCGATCAGCCAGTAACCGGCGCTGCCGAGCAATTCGTGCCAGTACTTGAACTGCTTGGCCAGGTCCGGATCGACCGCCACCGGCGAAGGCAGGAAGAACTCGAAATAAGGCATCGGCTTGCCACCTGCCGACAGCATCAGCCAGGCCAATAACGGCGTGGCGATCATCAGCCCGTACAACGCCAGGTGCATCAGGTGCGAAACGCCCGTCTGCCAGCCGGGCAGCGCCGGCGTAATCGGTGGACGCGGGGTGATCCGCCCGAGCAAGCGCACCCACACCAACACAAAAATGCTCAGCCCGAACAAGCCGTGCAACCCAAGAAACAATCCCTTCAAGGCGTGCCCCTTTGGCAACAACCCTTTGATTTCGATGCAGGCATACACGCCGACAAACAGCGCAAGCATCAGCCAGTGCAAGGTGATCGAGAGTTTTCCATACCGGTGAGCGAGTGCATTGCGGGTCATAACAGGCCTCGTGAACGTTATTGTGGCTGCCGAGTCATTCGCGCAGCCCGGTTCCGCTTTGTTGCCGAACCGATCGGCGCCACCCTGCCCGCCCAGTCTTAAGGCAATCTGAAGACAGGGCCGATCGGTCTTTGGCCACCTTCAGACTCCGTTAAGAAATGCCTCCGATACTTCTCCCATACTTACCCGGGGAGGCGTCTTCCAATGCCCGATTTCAACTGGAACATTCCTCTGCCCCTGCATTTCGGACAAGCCGAAACCCCGCAGATGAGTTTGGCCAGAGCCCTGCCGGACGAGCTCCTGCGTCCGGTCTTCGAAGCCTTTATCCAGCAACGTTTCCGTAAGGCCCACGGGGCCGACATCCGTCATTTCATGCCGGAGCTGTTTGGCATGAACAACGCGTCAGGTGAACTCTGTGCAGTGGCCGGCGTGCGTCTGGCGAGTAGCGAACCGCTGTATCTGGAACGTTACCTGGACGAACCGATCGATCCGCTGATCAGTGCCGCGGCCGATTGTGCAGTAGACCGCAGCGGCATCGTCGAAGTGGGCAACCTGGCTGCCAGCGACACCGGCAGTGCGCGAATGAGCATCATCGCCATCACGTACCTGCTGGCGATGGGTGGCCTGGAATGGGTGGCGTTCACCGGCAACATCGGCCTGGTGAACAGCTTTCATCGCCTGGGCCTGAAGCCCGTCACCCTCTGCGCTGCCGATCCCGAGCGGCTGGGCGACGACCGCCACAGCTGGGGCAGTTACTACGAGAGCAAGCCCTGGGTGCACGTTGGCAACATCCGCGCCGGCTTCATCCATTTGCGCAACATCGGGATGTTCAACCGACTGGGGTTGCCATCGTCCATCGAGGAATCCAGCCATGTCGCCTGAAATGGAGCGTTTCAAACAGACGCTGCGCAGCCATGCCCAGCGTAAGTCCAATGCCGTCGCCGTGTGGGGCGATCAACTGAAACTGGACTACGCCACGCTGTACGCAGAAGTGATGTATCGCCAGCAGCGTCTGCGCGATGAAAACGTCAAGGTGGTTGCACTGGCCCTGGACAATGGCGTCGAAGCCATGCTCTGGGACCTGGCTGCGCTGTTCGAAGGCCTGACCTGCCTGACGTTGCCACCTTTCTTCAGCCCGGCTCAACGCAAACATTGCCTGAAGCAAAGCCAGTCCGCCCTGGTGATTGCCGAGCCAGCACTGGAAACTGAACTGCAAATGGCCGGCTACGAAAAAACCGGCGAGTTCTGGCGCCGCATCTTCAGCGGCCCAAGTCGGATGCCCGAAGGCACCGCCAAACTGACCTTCACCTCGGGCACCACTGGCACCCCCAAAGGCGTGTGCCTGAGCGCCGAAAGCATTCTGCGGGTCGCCCGCGAACTGGATCAAGCCAGCAAACCCACCGATCCACAGCATCACCTCGCACTTCTGCCGCTGGCGATCCTGCTGGAGAATATCGGCTGCTATGCGGCGCTGTACGCCGGCGCGACGCTGAGCCTGCCCAGTCAGAAAGCCCTGGGTATTCAGGGTGCCAGCGGTGTGGATGCGTCGCGACTGCTCGGATGCCTGGCCACTCGCGCGCCCGAGAGCCTGATCCTCGTGCCGCAATTACTGCTGCTGCTGGTCAACGCCGCCGAGCAAAAAGCCTTCAACCCCCACGCGTTGCGTTTTGCCGCGGTGGGTGGCGCACGGGTCAGCGAAGAATTGCTGCATCGCGCGCAACGGATCGGTCTCCCGGTTTACGAAGGCTACGGACTGTCCGAGTGCGCGTCGGTGGTGTGCCTCAATCGGCCAGAAGCGCGCCGCCCTGGCAGTGTCGGCCGGCCCCTGCCCCACGTGGACATTCGCCTGGCTGACGACGGCGAAGTGCTGATCAAGGGCTCGACCTTGCTCGGTTATCTGGGCGAAGCGCCGCACACCGATGAATGGTGGCCCAGCGGCGATCTTGGCGAGTTCGACCCCGAAGGTTTTCTCTACCTCAAGGGGCGCAAGAAACATCAATTTGTCACCAGCTACGGCCGCAATGTGAACCCGGAATGGGTCGAGGCTGAATTGACCCAACGTCGTCATATCGCCCAGGCCTTTGTCTACGGCGAAGCGATGCCGAGCAACCACGCGCTGCTCTGGCCCCATCGCCCGGACTGCACCGACGAAGAACTGGCCGCCGCCGTGGCCCACGCCAACGAGGCCTTGCCCGATTACGCCCAGGTCCATCACTGGACGCGTCTGGATCAACCGTTCACACCCGTCAACGGTCTGCTGACCGCCAATGGCCGACCACGCCGGGACGCCATCGTCGAGCGTTACCGGGCGCAACTGACTGAAGCTGACTTTTCAGAGGAATCTGCGTCATGAGCTTTTTCGACACACTGCAAGAAGCCACCCATCAAGAACGCCACGAGCTGTTCAACCTGCCGATCATTCTCGACGCCCTCGAGGGCAAGGTCAGCCTGGAAAGCTACCGGGCGTTCCTGGCGCAAGCCTATTACCACGTACGTCACACCGTGCCCTTGATGATGGCCTGCGGCGCACGCCTGCCGGCGCGCCTGGAATGGCTGCGTAAAGCGGTGTGCGAGTACATCGAGGACGAATACGGCCACGAACAATGGGTCCTCGACGACATCGAAGCCTGCGGCGGCGACAAGGACGCGGTGTGCGATGGTCGTCCGTCCTTGCCGATCGAATTGATGGTCAGCTTCCTCTACGACCTGATTGCCCGGGACAACCCGGTCGGCCTGTTCGGCATGGTCAACGTGCTGGAAGGCACCAGCATCGCCCTGGCCACCCATGCTGCCGACAGCATTCGCGAACGCCTGGACCTGCCGCAAAGCGCTTTCAGTTACCTCAGTTCGCATGGCTCGCTGGATATCGAGCACATGCAGACCTATCGCCGACTGATGAACACCCTCGATGATCCGGCCGACCAGGCCGCTGTGATTCACGCATCCAAGGTGGTTTATACGCTGTACACCGACATGTTCCGCGGCTTGCCGCGCAACGGGGAGAACCTGCATGCACCTGTCTGAGGCTCGCGTGGTATTGACCGGTGCCAGCGGCGGTATCGGCCTGGCAATCGCAACCGCCCTGTGCTCCAGTGGCGCCCGAGTATTGGCGGTGGCTCGGCATCGGGAACCGTTGGAGCCTTTGCTCGAACGCTATCCGCAGCATTTGTACTGGGTCGGCGCCGACCTGACCTTTCTCGCCGACCGCCGCAAAGTACTGGCCGCAGCCGAAGCCATCGGCGGTATCAACCTGCTGATCAACGCCGCCGGGGTCAATCACTTCGCCATGCTTGAACAGCTCGATGACAGCGACATCAACACCATGTTGGCGGTGAACATCAGCGCGCCGATCTGCCTGACCAAGTTATTGCTGCCGCTGCTCAAGCAAGCTGAAAGCGCGATGGTGGTGAACGTCGGTTCGACCTACGGCTCCATCGGCTACCCCGGTTACGCCAGCTATTGCGCCACCAAGTTTGCCCTGCGGGGGTTTTCCGAAGCCCTGCGCCGGGAACTGGCCGACACCCGCGTCGGCGTTTTGTACGTCGCGCCACGTGCCACCCGCACCAGCATGAACAGCCCGGCGGCGCAGGCCTTGAATGACGCACTCAAATCCAATGTCGACGACCCGCAAAAAGTCGCCTCGGCGGTGATGCACGCCATTGCCGGTGACCGCCGCGACTTGTACCTGGGCTGGCCGGAACGCTTTTTCGTACGCCTGAACAGTCTGTTGCCAAACCTGGTGGATCGCGGCCTGCGCAAGCAGTTGCCACTGATCCGTCGCCTGAGTCAGAAGCCCGATAACGAGAATCTCAAGCCATGAAAAAACTCTTTGCCTGCTTGCTGATGGGCGCCTTGAGCCAAAGCGTCTGGGCGCTGGACGCCGCCGATCAGCAACGTCTCAATGGCATCCAGCAAAGTTGGGCGCACATTCAATACGAAGTGCCCGAGAATCAACGCACCGTGGCGTTTGAAAAACTCGCCGGCCAGGCCTCGGCGTTCACTCGCGACCGCCAATCGGTAGCCGAAGCCTGGATCTGGTCCGGCATCGTCAACAGCAGTTGGGCCGGCGCCCAGGGCGGGCTCGGTGCACTGAGCAAGGTCAAGGATGCGAAAGCTGATCTGGAGAAAGCCCTGGCCCTGGACCCAAAAGCCCTGCAAGGCTCGGCCTACACCAGCCTCGGGGCGCTGTATGATCGCGTACCGGGCTGGCCCATTGGCTTTGGCGACTCAGACAAGGCCGAACAGTTGCTCAAGCAGGCCTTGCAACTCAACCCGAACGGCATCGATAGTCTGTACTTCTGGGGTGATCACCTCTACCGTCAAAAACGCTACAGCGAAGCCCGGGCTGCGCTGCAAAAAGCCTTGCAGGCAGACCCAAGGCCCGGTCGGGAAACCGCCGACGCCGGGCGGCGCAAAGAGATCGAAGCCTTGCTGGTGGACGTGAACAAGAAACTCGACTGACAGGAGTCCGTGTGCGCTTATTACTGGTTGAAGATGACGTGGCCCTGGGCGAAGGCATCCATCAGGCCCTGGGCCGCGAAGGTTATACCGTTGATTGGTTGCAGGACGGCAGCAGTGCCTTGCATTCGTTGCTCAGCGAAAACTTTGATCTGGCGGTGCTCGACCTCGGCCTGCCGCGCATGGACGGGCTGGAAGTGCTGCGCCGCCTGCGTGACAGCGGTTCCAATCTGCCCGTGCTGATCCTCACCGCGCGGGATGCCACCGAAGACCGTATCGCCGGGCTGGATGCCGGCGCCGACGACTACCTGATCAAGCCCTTTGATCTGGCCGAACTCAAGGCGCGCCTGCGGGCCTTGCTGCGGCGCAGTGCCGGCCGCGCGCAGATGCTGATCGAACACGCCGGCATCAGCCTCAACCCCGGCACCCAGCAAGTCAGCTATCTGGGCGAGCCGGTCGCGCTGACGCCCAAGGAATATCAGCTACTCCACGAATTACTCTCGCCACCGGGCCGGGTCATGACCCGCGATCACTTGATGCAGTTGCTTTACGGCTGGAACGAAGAAGCCGAAAGCAACACCCTGGAAGTGCACATCCATCATCTGCGCAAGAAATTCTCCACCGATCTGATCCGTACCATTCGCGGTGTCGGTTATCTGGTGGAGGAGCGTCGATGACGTCAATCCGGCGCCGTACCCTGACGCTGATCATCGGCCTGATGCTCGCGGGTCTGGCGATGATCAGCATGTTCAACCTGCACGACAGCAATCATGAAATCGCCGAAGTCTACGATGCCCAACTCGCGCAGAACGCCCGGCTGTTGCAGGGTGTGATGCGCATGCCCATGGCCAGCAAGCAACACGCTGACCTGTATCAGGCCTTCAACAAGGCGTTGGGCGAGGCAGAGCCAAGAGTCGACGGCCATCCCTATGAAACCAAACTTGCCTTTCAGGTGTGGAATCGTCAGGGCGAAGTGCTGGTGCACACAGCCAGCGCGCCCTCCTTCACTGCGCCGCTGTCGGTGCCTGGTTTCAGCGACGTGGTGGACTTGAGTGACCGTCACTGGCGCGCGTTTGTACTTGAAGATAAACAGAATGACCTGCGGATCTGGGTCGGTGAACGTGAAGACGTGCGTTCGGACCTGGTGGAGCGAATTGTGCGCCATACCCTGTGGCCCAATGTGCTGGGCAGCCTGATTCTGGCTGCCTTGGTCTGGCTGGCCATTGGCTGGGGCCTCAAGCCCCTGGCCGACATGGCGGCGACGCTGCGGGCTCGGCACAGCGGCTCTCTGGAACCGCTGCAACTGACCCCGCTGCCCAGCGAGCTCGAGCCGATGCAAGCGGCGCTCAATCGCATGCTCGCGCAGATTCAGGAAGTGCTCGGCCGCGAGCGGCGCTTTATCGCCGACGCCGCCCATGAAATGCGCACCCCCCTGGCGGTGCTGCGGGTGCATGCGCAAAACCTGTTGGAGGCCGGCACCGAACAGGAGCGTCGGGAATCGCTGGCGTTTCTGATTTCGGGCGTGGACCGAGCCAGCCGGTTGGTCAACCAATTGCTGACCATGGCGCGCCTCGAGCCCACAGCCGTAACACCGGTGCTGCACACGATCGACCTGACTCAAACGGTGCGCGACAGCCTGGCTCAGCTAACACCCTGGTTACTGAGCAAGAACCTTGAGCTGGCCTTCGACGTCATTGACCGTCCCTTTACCGTGATGGCAGACGCGGCGGCCATCGACATCGCCCTGAACAACCTCATCAGTAACGCGGCAAACTTCTCCCCGGAACATGGTGTTATCACCGTGCAGTTAAGTCAGGCGGACGGTTTCTATTCGCTGAGTGTCGAGGATCAGGGACCGGGCATCGACGAAGGGGAACGCGGGCGCTTGTTCGAACGCTTTTACAGTCGCGGTAACGCCCAGGGGGCGGGGTTGGGACTGACGATCGTCAACACCATTGCAACTCGGCTGGGTGGACGCATTACCCTGGTCAACCGGCCGGAGGGCGGATTGCGGGCGACGCTGTCGATTCCGGACGGCCAACGGCTCAGTCCATTGCAGCGAACCACCCGCGAGCTGCCGCCCAAGGATTGAGTTGTTGCGGTCCCAAGCGGCTAAACAATCTGTGGCGTGGGAGCTTGTCGGTTCACGTTTTAGCGCTCGCCAAATAATGCGCAACCAAAGCATTGGCATGCCCATGCCCCATACCGTGTTCAGTCTTCAGCCACGCCACCATTTCCATGTGCTTCTTTGCGCTCACCGTTCCCAGCAGATCCAGCCAGTGGCTGATTGGCTGCCCGTACTTTTTCTCGATTGACGGAAAGTACGACGCCGGGCCTTTTGTTTTTGTATCGTCGGTCATGCTGCAAGCTCCCTTTATCGCGACGGAGTGTCGGATAACGCTCCTTGTCGTCATCCAATAGACTGGACGCCAAACGCTATCCCAGCAACAACCCCTGCTCCGCCTCACACAACGCCACTACGTAATCCCACAACACCCGCAACCGCACGGATTTGTGCAGCTCGCGCCGCGTGCTGATCCAGTAGCTGCGCTGAATACTCTCATCCGGCAACAACGGCACCAGGCCGGGATCAGCGCTGGCCATGTAACACGGCAGCACGGCGATCCCCAGCCCGGAACGCGCGGCCTGTTGTTGGGCGATGACGCTGGTGCTGTGAAACACCACCTGCGGATTGCGACAGAAGCTGTTGAGAAACACCAATTCCTGGCTGAACAGCAAGTCATCGACGTAACCGATCCAGGCGTGGCGACCGAGGTCTTCGCGGCTGCGCAGCGGTGGTGAGCGGTCCAGATACTCCTGGCTGGCGTACAGCGCCAATCGATAGTCAGTCAGTTTGCGTGTGACCAGCATGTCGGCGGCCGGGCGCTCGAGGTGGATGCTGATTTCCGCTTCGCGGTTGAGGATGCTGACGAAACGCGGCACCGCCACCAGTTCCACTTCGAGCCCCGGATAACGTTCGAACAGGCCGTTCATGCGGCTGGCGAGGAACATGATGCCCAACCCCTCTGTCACGCCGACGCGGATCTTGCCCAGCGGCGCCGTGGATTGGGTGATTTCTTCCTGCGCCAGCAACGCGACGTTTTCCATGGCTTCGGCGTGTTTGAGCAACGCTTCGCCCGCCGGCGTCAGCTCATAACCCTGGGCATGCTGGACAAACAACGCCGTGCCGAGGCTCTTTTCGATGGCCTCGATGTGCCGGGCCACGGTGGCGTGGGTGGTGTTCAAACGGCGGGCGGCGGTGAGCAGACGCCCGCTGCGCTGCAATTCGAGAAAAAACCGCAGGTCATTCCAGTCGAACATGAACCGTCCTTGAGGTGAGGCTGTTTAAAAACGCACAGCGGCTGCGCAAAAACTAACATTCTTTTGACGAAAGCTAACAACTAGGATGACCAACAACAAGAACAACAACATGAGGTCACGGATGCAGACTTCCCTGGATGAATACGACTACATCGTGGTCGGGGCCGGGCCGGCCGGTTGTTTGCTGGCCAATCGGTTGTCGGCCAACCCGCAACATCGCGTGCTGCTGCTCGAAGCTGGCGGCCGCGACAACTATGCGTGGATTCACATCCCCGTGGGTTACCTGTTCTGCATCGGCAACCCGCGCACCGACTGGTGCTTCAAGACCGAAGCGCAACCCGGCCTGCAAGGTCGCGCCCTGAGTTATCCGCGTGGCAAAGTGCTCGGTGGCTGTTCCTCGATCAACGGCATGATCTACATGCGCGGCCAGGCCGGCGACTACGACCGCTGGGCGGCTCAGGGCAATCCCGGCTGGAGCTGGCAAGACGTGCTGCCGTTGTTCAAAAAGAGCGAAAACCATTTTGCTGGCGACTCGGCGTTTCACGGCGCCGCCGGTGAATGGAGAATCGAACGTCAGCGACTGTCGTGGCCGATTCTCGATGCTTTCCAAAGGGCCGCCGAGCAAAGCGGCATCGCCAGCATCGATGACTTCAACCAGGGCGACAATGAAGGCTGCGGCTACTTCCAGGTCAACCAGAAAGCCGGTATTCGCTGGAACGCGGCCAAGGCGTTTCTCAAACCGATCCGCAACCGCCCCAATCTCACCGTACTGACCGATGTCGAAGTGGATCGCGTGCTGCTGGATAACGGCCGTGCGTCGGCGGTCAGTGCGCGTTGGCAGGGTGAGACGAAAACCTTCAAGGCACGCAAGGAAATCGTACTGTGCGCAGGTTCCGTCGGCTCACCGAGCATCCTGCAACGTTCCGGGATCGGCCCTCGCCCGCTGCTGCAACGATTGGGGATCGGCGTTGCTCATGAGCTGCCCGGCGTGGGTGGCAATCTGCAGGATCACCTGCAACTGCGCCTGATCTACAAACTGGAGAACGCCCGCACCCTTAACCAGATCGCCGGCAGCCTGTGGGGCAAGATGGGCATGGGCCTGCGTTACCTGTATGACCGCAGCGGCCCGCTGTCCATGGCGCCGAGCCAGCTCGGGGCCTTCGCCCGTTCGGGACCGGAGCAAACATCGGCGAATCTCGAGTACCACGTTCAACCGCTGTCGCTGGAGCGTTTCGGCGAGCCGTTGCATGCGTTCCCCGCCTTCACGGCGTCGGTGTGCGATCTGCGCCCGCAAAGCCGTGGTCGCATCGAGATCCGCTCCACCGATCCGCAGGAAGCACCGCTGATCCAGCCCAATTACTTGAGCCATCCGGAGGACTTGCGGGTGGCAGCAGACGCCATTCGCCTGACCCGCCGCATCGTCGCCGCCCCGGCCCTGCAAGCGTTCAAACCGGTCGAGTACTTGCCCGGCGACAGCTTGCAGAGCGAAGAGCAATTGCACGAAGCCGCCGCCCGCATCGGCACAACGATTTTCCATCCTGTCGGCACCTGCCGCATGGGCAACGACACGGACGCCGTGGTCGATGCCGAGCTGCGCGTCCATGGCATCCCGGGCCTGCGCATCGCCGACGCCTCTATCATGCCGCGCATCACCTCGGGCAACACCTGTTCGCCTACGCTGATGATTGCCGAAAAAGCCGCACAACTGATCCTGGCCACTCCTGTAAACACTATCCCTGTGGGAGCGAGCCTGCTCGCGAAAGCGGTGGATCATTCAACATTGATGTTGACTGACACGACGCCTTCGCGAGCAGGCTCGCTCCCACAAGGATTGCACTAGATTCGCGGACGTTGGAATGACCCCTGCAAGGAACACGCAACATCAGTGGAACAAAAAAAACAATCACTGTGAGGGATACCGATATGTCAGAACATGTTCAGCCCCTGGAAGCCGTGCGCAGCGCGGGCACCAGCCAGGAAACCCAGAAAGTCATCTTCGCCTCGTCGCTCGGGACGGTCTTCGAGTGGTACGACTTTTTCCTCTATGGCGCCCTCGCGGCGGTAATCAGCAAACAGTTTTTCGCCGGGGTCAACGACACCACGGCGTTCATCTTTGCGCTGATGGCCTTCGCTGCCGGCTTCATCGTGCGGCCGTTCGGCGCTTTGGTGTTCGGCCGGTTGGGGGACATGATCGGACGTAAATACACCTTCCTTGCAACCATCATCCTCATGGGCCTGGCGACTTTCTGCGTCGGGTTGCTACCGACCTACGCGAGCATCGGCATCGCCGCGCCGATCATTCTTGTGGTGCTGCGCATGCTTCAGGGCCTGGCCCTGGGCGGTGAATACGGCGGCGCTGCCACTTACGTGGCCGAACACGCACCGACGGGAAAACGCGGCTTCCACACCAGCTGGATTCAGTCCACCGCAACCCTCGGCTTGCTGCTGTCGCTGCTGGTGGTGCTCGGTTGCCGCTACTTCACCGGTGACCAGTTCGAAGTCTGGGGCTGGCGGATTCCGTTTCTGTTTTCGATCATTCTGCTGGGCATCTCGACCTGGATTCGCATGAGCCTGCACGAGTCGCCGGCGTTCGTGAAAATGAAAGAGGAAGGCAAGCTCTGCAAGTCGCCGCTGCGCGACTCCTTCGGCAAATGGGAAAACCTGAAAGTCGTACTGATCGCCCTGTTCAGCATCAACGCCGGGCAAGCCGTGACTTTCTACGCGGCGCAATTCTACGTGCTGTTCTTCCTCACCCAGTTCCTGAAAATGGACCCGGCGCTGGCCAACAGCCTGCTGATCGTCAGTGTGATCATCGGCGCCCCGTTCTTCATTTTCTTCGGCTGGCTGTCGGATAAAGTCGGGCGCAAACCGGTGCTGATGATCGGCCTGCTGCTGGCGACTGCACTGTACTTCCCGATCTTCAAGTCCATCGCCCACTACGCCAACCCGGCCATTGACCAGGCCAGCCGTCAGGCACCGATCACCGTGCTGGCGGACCCGGCCACCTGCACCTTCCAGTTCGACCCGGTGGGCAAGGCGAAATTTGACAGCCCTTGCGACAAGGTCAAAACCTTCCTGGTGAAACAGGGCCTTCCTTACAGCAGCGAAGCTGCACCGGCCGGCAGTGCCGTGCAGGTGAGCGTCGGGGAAGTGAAACTCGATGGTTACGATGAGGCGGCCTTGCGTGGCGCCGTGACCCTGGCGGGGTATCCGTCAAAAGCCGACACCCAGTTGATCAACAAACCGATGATCGTGGCGCTGATCGTCGCGCTGATCATCATTTCCGCCATGTGCTACGGCCCGCTGGCAGCGCTGATGGTCGAACTGTTCCCGACCCGCATCCGCTACACCTCGATGTCCCTGCCGTACCACATCGGTAATGGCTGGTTCGGCGGTTTCCTGCCGACGGTGTCGTTTGCCTTGGTGGTGTACACCGGCGACATCTTTTACGGGCTGTGGTACCCGGTGGTGATTACCGGCGTGAGCCTGGTCGTCGGGCTGATCTGTTTACGTGAAACCAAGAACGTGGACCTGGATACCAACTGACAGCACGTGCAAAAAAACGCCCCGCAATGCGGGGCGTTTTCGTTAATCTGACTCTACGCTCGACGCAACCATCGCCCCGCCACTCACCAGACCGAGGCACCATGATCATTTCATCCGCATCCGACTATCGCGAGGCAGCACGTCGCAAACTCCCGCGTTTTTTGTTTGATTACATTGATGGCGGGGCTTATGCAGAGCATACGCTGAGGGCCAATAGCGCTGATCTGACGGGCATCAGCCTGCGTCAGCGCATTCTGAAAAATGTCGAAACCTTGAGTCTTGAAACCACCCTCTTCGACCAACCGCTTTCAATGCCCATCATCTTGGCCCCAGTCGGCCTGACGGGCATGTTCGCCCGTCGTGGTGAGGTGCAGGCGGTTAAAGCGGCGGAAAATAAAGGCATCCCGCTTTGCCTATCAACAGTTTCGGTGTGCTCGATCGAGGAAGTCTCGGCACAAAGCCAGCAATCCATCTGGTTTCAGCTGTATGTGTTGAAGGACAGAGGTTTCATGAAGAATGCACTGGAACGGGCGAAGGCCGCCGGTGTGAAAAACCTGGTGTTTACCGTGGACATGCCCACGCCCGGCGCCCGATACCGGGACGCACACTCGGGCATGTCAGGTCCTTTTGCATCATCGCGACGAATGCTTCAGGCCATGACCAAACCCGACTGGGCATTCAACGTCGGCGTCATGGGGCGACCACACGACCTGGGCAATATCTCGAAGTACCTGGGCAAAGCCGTCACCCTCGAGGACTACATGGGCTGGTTGGCCAATAACTTCGACCCTTCGATCAGCTGGAGCGATCTGGAGTGGATTCGTGAGTTCTGGAAAGGCCCGATGATCATCAAAGGCATTCTCGATCCTCAGGATGCCCGGGACGCGGTCAGCTTTGGCGCGGATGGCATTGTCGTGTCGAACCACGGTGGAAGACAGCTGGACGGCGTGCTCTCCACCACCCGGGCATTGCCGCCCATCATGCAAGCTATCGGTAATGATTTGACGGTACTGGTCGACTCGGGCATCCGCTCGGGGCTTGATGTTGTGCGGATGTTGGCGCTAGGCGCAAAAGGCGTATTACTGGGGCGTTCCATGGCCTATGCACTGGCCGCCGATGGTCAACGCGGGGTGGAGAATATGCTGGATATCTTCGCCAAGGAAATGCGCGTCGCCATGACCTTGACCGGGGTGACCTCGATTAGCCAGATTGATGAATCCACGCTGGTGGATGGTGTTCGATGAGTTGAGCGCAAGGTTGGGGTACATATCCGTTTCTGCGGTGATGGCTGCTGGCGGTTTCGCTTTTACAGCGAGTCACTTGGAAAAGCCCCAAGTAACCAAGGGCTCCTACCCCGCCATTCGGTGCCTCGCCTAGGCTCGGCATGCCCTCACTCCGGCATTGCTCCGGGAAAGGGGCAGCAGATCAAGATCAAAAACCAAAGCAACGGCAACAGCAACAGCAACGGCAACAGCAACAGCAACAGCAACAGCAACAGCAACAACAACAACAACAACAACAACAGCAACAGCAACAGCAACAGCAACGGCAAGATCAACAGCTTCGCGAGCAAGCCCGCTCCCACATAAAGCAGATCGGCATACAGCTTTTGCTTCTCACCACTCAACAGGCCGAGCGTTAGCTCGCCTGCAGCTCTTGATCTTGATGCCCCGCCCCCTCGTGAGGCCGAGTGGAGGTTCTGCGCAGTGGGCAACCCGGCATGGATGCCGGGTTAGCCGCCCCCGGCCATGGATGGCCGATGGCGGCGGGCCCACGGAGCAGGACCGGAGCGAGGGCATGCCGAGCCTAGGCGAGGCACCGAACGTCAGGGGCAAAGCGCTTTGGTTACTTTCCGCCGGGCCGCGCAGGCTCTTCGAAAGTGACCCGCCGTAAGGGCGGAACCCTAAGCCGCCGTGACCGCAGAAACGGATATGTACACAATCAACAAAAAATAGATCCACCGCCCTCTCGCTACACATGTGTGCCTGGAAAGCGCCCCTCACTCAACGTCTTTGAGAATTTCAAAGGTCACTTGGTCGGGATAAAACGCCATGTAGCTGCGAATCTGCTCTACCGACACTTTGGGGTCTTCATAGCTCCACACCGCGTTAGCGCCCTCATGTCCCGGGATTTGCAGACTGAAATAGCTGGCATCGCCCTTGTAGGGGCAATAACTCGTGTGATCGGTGCGGGCAAAGTACTTTTCATCGATATCCTCCCGCGGTACGTAATACACCGGAGGATAGTTGGCCTCGAGCAACACCAGCGCCCTTGCCGACGCGGCCACCTGGATACCGTGAAACTTTACAAGCAGGCAGCCCGGCTGCTCTGCGATGGTGATGACAGGACTAGGACCGGTGCTTTTCATGAAATACGTTCCTCATGACGGAGATGGGCTGCGCTGCAGCCCCAAAACCTGAGACCACGACTTTCAGGTATAACCCAGATTTTGCACTCACGACGGCTTCGCAGCCGAACGGGAGAGAGCCCCTCGTCGGCCGCGGCCCGCTGCGAGCGCGTCAGCGGCATGTGCGCCGCCACAAACTCAATAAATACCCGCAGTTTCGGCGGCACCTGCCGCCCGGAGGGCCAGAGCAGATTGAACTGGCCCGTCTCACAGGTAAAATCCTCAAGCACTTCCACCAGACGGCCATCGGCCAACGCCTCGCGAACCACAAAATCTGCAGCATAGGTAATGCCCAGGCCCTGCACGGCGAGGTCCATGCCCCCTTCCACCGAATTGCAGATCATGGAGCGCGGCAGTTCCAGTTCAACAGGCTGATCATCGCGTTTGAACGGCCAGGTCTGCAGTTTGCCGGATTGGGGAAAGCGAAAATGAATGCAGGCATGCTGGTGCAAGTCTTCAGGTGATTGCGGCGTGCCCTTGCGGGCGAGGTACGCGGCCGATCCGACGGTGAGCATGCGGAAAGTACCCAGCGGCCGTGCTGACAACCCGGAATCCTTGGGCGCGCCGCTGCGGATCACCGCGTCGAAACCCTCGGTGACGACATCGGTCAGGCGGTCGGTGAATTCAAGATCCAGCTGGATATCGGGATAACGCGACTGAAACGCCCCAAAGATCGACAAAAAAGGTTTGGCAATCATCGGCAGGCTGATGCGCAGCGGCCCTTGGGGAACCGACACATTTTGCGATAGCTCCTCGCCGGCCACTTCCAGCTCCGACAGGATCCGCCGGCAGCGCTCGACAAACTGCGCACCTTCGGCGGTCAAGGTGATGCTGCGGGTGCTGCGGTGAAACAGCCGCACACCAAACTTCGCCTCGAGCCGTGCAATGCTTTTGCTCACCGCAGAGGCCGAGATGCCCAGGGCTCTTCCCGCGCCGACAAAGCTGCGGGCTTCGGCGGCGGCGACGAATACGCCGATGGCGTTCAGGCTTTCCATGACGGCTCCATTGAGGATTCTGGAGTCCATTCTAAACAGAGCTAAAGCCCATTTTTCCGCTAATTGCGCCTGATGAAGGCCGCCAGTGAAGGCATTCGCACCGTGGTGATTTGTCCGAGCAACATTTACGGCGTGGGCCACGGCCTGACCGATCATAGCTTTCAACTGCCTTTCCTGATCGCTCGCGCCCGTGAAACCGGCGTCCTGCGCATCGTCGGCAAAGGTCTCAACCGCTGGTCCAACGTGCACATCGATGATGTGGCCGAACTGTTTGTGCTGGCCCTGAAAAAGGCCCCGGCCGGAGCGTTCTACTTCATCGAGAACGGTGAGGCGTCGTTCGCCGATATTGGCGCGGCCCTCGCTGAACGCATGGAGCTGGGGCCGGTCCAGTCGTGGTCGGTGGAAGAAGCCGAACAACACTGGGACCCGATGCACGTGCATTACACCTTCGGCTCCAACAGTCGGGTGATCGCCAAGCGTGCCCGCGCGGAACTGGGCTGGGTACCGCGTCACGGTTCGATTCTGGACTGGATCAAGAACCAGATGCCGCTTTAAGCGGGGCAAACACTCGAAGTCGGTGAAACATCGTCTACGATCAATAAGACCGTTGACCTCCCTACTGCCCAGACAGGCAGTCGTGGCATGGCGTGGGGATTTGAGTCTCAGACACTTGAGGGTCTCACCATGCCCGCCACACAGTTTTCCCTCGACCAGAAAATCATCACCCTCGACGCCCGTCCGGATCGTCTCGACCTGCGCGATCACATTTTTACCCCGCGGGTCCAGTCACTGCCGCCCTCCTGGCCCGCCGACAAAGACATTGCCTCCGAACTCTCGGGCTACCTGGACAAAAACATGGTGCTCTACCAGGGCAACGAAGGCGCGTGCACCGGGTTCGGGCTGGCGGCGGTGGTCAACTTTCTGTTGTGGCGGCGAGACAGGGCCTCCACCAAAACGAGTCCGCGCCAGCTTTATCATCTGGCCAAACTCTATGATGAATGGCCTGGCGAAGATTACGTGGGTTCCAGTTGTCGCGGCGCGTTGAAGGGTTGGCACAAACACGGCGTCTGCGCACAGGAACTGTGGCCCTATACCGTCAAGCCGGACGGATCGGTTCCGGCCTTTGAAGCACCGGCGGAGAATTGGGCGATGGATGCCATGACGCGACCGCTGGGGGTTTACTACCGTGTCGAGAAGGACGATGTCACCGCCATGATGGCGGCGCTGTATGAGGCCGGCGCGCTTTTCGTCTCTGCCAATGTGCATCAGGGCTGGGCACTGATGCGACCCAAAGGCAAAAAACAGCCGGCGGTGGAATTCCAGAGCATCTCTCAGTTGCCCGTCATCAAATGGCCGGCAGCCAGTGAGGGCGGTCACGCCTTTGCCTTGATCGGGTACACCAGTCAGGGGTTCATCGTGCAGAATTCCTGGTCAACCGCTTGGGGATTTTCCGGCTTCGCCATCCTGACGTTCGAAGACTGGCTGGCCAATGGCACCGACGCCTGGACCGTGGCCCTCGGGGTACCGATCGAACGCGGCGCGTTATCGCAAAACGCACGCCCTTCAGGCGCACGGACTGGCGCTCAATCACCGTTTCGTAGCGCGCTGTCCAGTTCCAGCGCCAAGCGCGAAGGGTTTTCCCTATTCACGGCCAGCACCAGCGAGCCCGATCGCAAAGGGCCGCCGCTGTTGACCAAGGATCAGGCTTACGGCCTGACCATCGTGATGGAAAACAACGGCAGCATCGGCCCTCGTCTCACCGACGTGGAAAACGTCCGGGCGGGCGTCAAGCGCATCGTCTACGAGGCGCCTCGCGCCTGGTATGACAAGCTGCCGGCGGCCAACAAACCCGCCGTGCTGCGCATCGCCGTCATTGCCCACGGCGGGCTCAATTCCGAGCAGGATTCGATCAATCGCATTTGTGCGATGGCGCCCTACTTCCTTGAAAACGGTGTCTATCCGCTGTTTGTCACCTGGCGCACCGGGGCCCTCGAGACGCTGGCAGATATCGTCCAGGACACCCTTCCCGGACTATTTCCCGAAGCCGGCAGCATCAGCGATGCATTGAAGGCGATCAAGGACAAAGCCGTGGAAGGCTTCGATCGCACGCTGGAACTGGCGACCAAAAAACCCGGCGGCGACCAGTGGAGCCAGATGAAACAGAACGCCGAAGCCGCCGCAGTCGCCGGTTTTACCCCGCGTGGGCTGGTGGAAATGGCGGAGAACCTGAAAAACCTGGTCGCCGACATCGGCAAGAAGAACGTCGAGCTGCATTTGATCGGCCATTCCGCAGGCTCCCTGATCAATGGCCACTTGATTCAACTGCTGTGGGCCAGGGGTTTGCCCACCCAAACCTCGACGCTGATGGCCCCGGCCTGCACCCTCGATTTCGCCAACCAGACCTACCGCAAAGTCATCGAAGGTGGAGGCCTCAAGCGCAAGGACTTCCACATCCACCTCATGTCCGACAGTCGTGAACAGGATGACAACGTCATCGGCGTGTACCACAAATCCCTGCTGTACCTCGTTTCCCGTGCCTACGAAGAACTGCAACGCATGCCGCTGCTGGGCATGGCCAAAAGCCTGGACAAGCAGTGCCAGGACTTCAGCAATCCCGATCTGGCGGAGTGGAACATTGCCGCCAAAAACATGACCGAACAGTGGAACCAGTTTTACTTCGGGAAAACCATTCCGACCGGGTTTGCCGCAACGGGTCGCGGGCTTCCCGAAGCGTTCGCTCAAACCCTGCATATCTTCAACGATCCGAAAATGAACTATGGCGCGGGGACCAAAAAGGACACCTCCCACGGAGGCTTCGATAATGATGTGAACGTGATTACCGCCGCGTTGCTGACCATTCTCAGGCGAGAGCCCGGCGCGAAGCTGGATCAACCGGTGGTTAACCTGAACTACTGAGGAGCCTGCGCAATGAATCGCAACGCACCGACTGTACATCCATACAGATAAAGATTGCCCCATCGCTCATCAGCCGCCATTCTGTCCGCCTCTCGACAGTTGATGAGCGATGGTGGTTATGCGGCTGTACCTCTGTGAAAAACCTTCCCAGGCCAAAGACATTGCGGCCGTCCTCGGCGCCAGGCGTCGTGGCGACGGCTGCTGGCTGGGAACGGACGTCACGGTGACCTGGTGCATCGGCCATCTGCTGGAAACCGCGCCGCCCGACGCCTATGACGCGCGTTACAAGCGCTGGGTGCTGGCGGATCTGCCGATCATTCCAGAGAAGTGGAAGATGACCGTCAAACCGCGTACTGCCAGCCAGTACAAAGCGGTCAAACGGCTGCTCGGCGAGGCCAGCGAACTGGTGATCGCCACCGACGCCGACCGTGAGGGCGAGATGATCGCCCGGGAACTGGTGGAGCATTGCCGCTATCGCGGGCCGATCCAGCGGTTATGGCTGTCGGCGCTGGACGATGCGTCGATCCGCAAGGCGCTGGCAGCCCTGAAGCCGGGGGCCGAGACCTTTAGCCTTTACCATTCGGCACTCGGGCGCTCCCGGGCCGACTGGCTGATCGGGATGAACATGAGTCGGCTGTTCACGCTGCTGGGGCGTCAGTCCGGTTATCAAGGCGTATTGCCGGTCGGTCGGGTGCAAACGCCGACCTTGCGCCTGGTGGTGGATCGCGACCGCAGCATCGCCGATTTCGTGCCGGTCGCCTATTGGGCCATCGATGTGCAACTGCTGCACGACGGCACCGCGTTCACCGCCCAGTGGCGTGCGGCTTCCGACGTTTGCGACGATCAGGATCGCTGCCTGAATCAGGCGTTGGCGCAAAATGCAGCGGCAGCAATTGGCAGTGCGGCGAGTGCCCGGGTAATCAAA
This sequence comes from Pseudomonas sp. TH39(2020), assembly GCF_016650715.1. NCBI lineage: Bacteria > Pseudomonadati > Pseudomonadota > Gammaproteobacteria > Pseudomonadales > Pseudomonadaceae > Pseudomonas > Pseudomonas sp. TH39(2020). The sequence continues at coordinate 166,889 of NZ_JAEKFF010000008.1, forward strand.
CTGCGTACCGAGCGGATGCGCGAAGTGGCACCCCTGCCCTTCGATCTGGGCACCTTGCAGGAAGTCTGCTCGAAGAAGCTCGGGCTCGGCGCCCAGGAAACTCTCGACATCGCCCAGGCCCTGTACGAAACCCACAAGGTCATCACCTATCCTCGCAGCGACTGCGGTTACCTGCCCGTGAGTCAGCACAGCGAAGCACCGGGCATTCTTGCTGCGCTGAGGCAGGCTGATCCGGCGCTGAACGCCTTGAACGATTTCCTGGAGCCTCAGCGCCGCTCACGGGCCTGGAACGACGCCAAGGTCAGCGCTCACCACGGCATCATCCCCACGGCGGCGGCGAAAAACCTCGAGCGACTGGCAGGCAAGCAGCGGGCGGTCTATACCCTGATCCGCGCGCGTTACCTGGCGCAGTTTCTGCCCAACCATGAATACGACCGGACCCAGGCCGACTTCGACTGCGCCGGTGAAGCCTTGCGTGCCGTCGGCAAGCAGATCGTCGAGCCCGGCTGGAAACGCGCCCTGCCCGAAGCCCTCGCCCCGGCCAAGGGCCGCGAAGCACCGGCGCCGCAAACGCTGCCGGCATTGGCCGAAGGACGTGACTGCGCGGTGGCCGACGTGAAGCTCAAGGACCTCTGGACGCAACCGCCCAAACCGTTCACCGAAGGCGATCTGATCAAGGCGATGAAGAACGTCGCCAAACTGGTGGAAGATCCCCTGCTCAAGCAGAAACTCAAGGACACCACCGGCATCGGCACTGAAGCGACCCGCGCCTCGATCATCCAGGGCCTGCTCGACCGTGGTTATCTGATCAAGAACGGCAAGGCCCTGGCCGCCACCCCGGCCGCGTTCAGCCTGATCGATGCCGTGCCGCGTGCCATCGCCGACCCCGGGACCACAGCAATCTGGGAGCAGGCGCTGGACATGGTGCAGAGCGGCGAGATGAGCCTGGAAGAATTCGTCACCAAACAGGCCGCGTGGATGAGCAAACAGGTCGCCCGTTGCGCCGGCCTGAGCCTGACCATCAGCGGACCGGCAAGCCCCGCCGGGCGCGGTGCCACGCCATGGAAAAACAAACGCAAGCCCGCCAAACGCAAGCCCTCGACGGGCACTAAACGCGCAGCAAAACCGGCGAGCAAGGCTTGAGGGCACTTCGAACGAACCAAAAGGGTCTAGTGTTCTTCAAGCCCAGTGACAGCTCCATTTTCTGATAAGGCATCGACCATGATTATCGTGCATCACCTGAACAACTCCCGTTCCCAGCGGATTCTCTGGTTGCTGGAAGAATTGGCCATCCCTTACGAGCTGAAATGCTATCAGCGCGACCCGCAGACCAACCTGGCACCGCCGGAATTGAAAGCGATCAATGCCCTGGGTAAATCACCGGTCATTGAAGACGGCGCGCAGAAGCTGATCGAGTCCTCGGCGATCATCGACTACCTGATTCGCCGCCATGGCGACGGTCGCCTGCAACCCGATCCGTCCACCCCAGCCTATGACGAATACGTGCAGTGGCTGCATTTCGCCGAAGGTTCAGCAATGTTGCCGCTGATGTTGAACCTGTACGTGGGACGCCTCGGGGAAGCCGGCGCGCCGTTGCATCCACGGATCAATTCGGAGGTGGCCAACTACCTGGCCTACCTCGACACGGCTCTGAGCCAGTCCGATTACCTGCTGGGCGATGAGTTCAGCGCCGCCGACATCCAGATGAGTTTTATCGGCGAGATCGCCAGAGCCCAGGGCAAGCTCGGCAACTATCCTCATGTAGCGGCCTGGATTGAACGCTTTCAGGCTCGCCCGGCCTATCAAGCCGCACTGGAAACAGGTGGGAAATACGATTTTGCCCCCCACTGAGTGATCACGCCTGGGCCAGGGATGGCCTGCACCTCAGGAGCTATCAACATGCCCTTGATCGAACTGCACGCCGCCCAGCGCGACGAGCTGGAAACGATTGAAAACCTGATGCAGTTCTACATGTATGACTTCAGCGAGTGGCTGCCGCTGAAGCTCGGTGAGCATGGCTTCTTCAACGCTCAGCCCAAACCGGGTTACTGGCGCAACCCCGCAACCAGGCCGTTTCTGATCAAGGTCGACGGAGAATTGGCCGGTTTCGTGACGGTAGATGACGAAACCCATCTTCACGGCGCCGAGTACAACATCGGCTACTTCTTTGTCAGTCGACGCTTTCGTGGCCAAGGCGTCGCGAAGTTTGTCGTTTCCACCCTCTTGAGCCGGTTCCCCGGTCAATGGCAAATTTTCCACCTCGACGCGAATCAGCCTGCGCAGCGGTTCTGGACCCGGGTCTTGTCTGATCTCACCCATGGCGAGTTCACCCTGCATCAGCTGCCGGTAGACGGTTATCCCTGCACCGTTTACCGATTCCAGACATCGTTGCCATCGTCCTGACTGGCGCTTTCCCATTCCGCTTTTTAATTCCAAACGACTTTGTCCGACAATATGTAGTGACCAAAAATAATCACTACAAAACCGTTGACGCCTCCGATTTGCCCTTGCATGATGCAGACGTCTCCCCGATCGGGAGTACAGGCAACACGTTTGAGCAAGCTCGTCTGACCGCCGAGCTGTTTTTCCCGGATACACGCTGCCCACAAGGCAGATTGAAGAAGCTGACCTGGCCTGAACGTCCAGTACAAGGACGAGAAGCGCTGGCGATCAATCCTCATGAAGCTTGTGGCCGACCCTGAAAACGTCGGCAGTGGCCAGAAGGTTTTCGCCGCTTCTCCTCGTTGTGACGCTATTGCGTAGCAGTTATTCAACACGACTACATGCAGCAGACGCGGGACCCCGTCAATTTGGCGGCTGACCGCTGACGTCCTGGTTTCGGTGCCAGGGATCAACTAACCGATGGGCTACCTGTATTAGCGAATCAACTTTGAAAGATCACCAAATGGTCAAGGGGCTTACTATGAATCTGAACAATCAACCCACTATCGATGAACTGGCTCATCTGTTCGCTGCGCAAAAAGACAGCCATGACAGCCATATTCTGTGGATCAGCAAGTCGGGCCAGGTGCATATCGACTGCCTGTCGCCTCACGCCCATGAAGCGGAGTTCGACAAGAACAACCAGAACCTGCTCGCCCGACTGAAGATGTACCGTCGCGGCCAAGGCTATGTCGGCAAGAAAGCCGCGGCTGACAAGGACTTCATCGGTCATGTTCTGCAAACGCTGAAACAGGCATGGGCCTCGATGCAGAACCAGAACGAAGTTCGGGTGATTGACCGGTTCTACTGATACCTCCACACCCCATCCATAAAAAGGCCCCGCTCGTTACATCGAGCGGGGCCTTTTTGTTTGTCTCGTGCGCTCCAAACAACGCTATCGTTAACCGTGTGCACTGGATCATTGGAGGATTGTGATGAACATACAACTGACAGGCTTGCTGTTACTCGTAATGGCCAGTGCTGCCCATGCAAACAGCATCACCGGCGTGCCGTTGTTCGATGCGGACTGCCCCGGCAAAATCATCGTCCACGCGGATCAGGACGGACCGGTGCTGATCAACAGCAAGGAAGCAGAGACCAAAGCCATCGACGATCGCCGATTCGAAGCCAGGGGTTCGGGCGTCGTGATCTCGATCCTCCTCTCCGATGACGACTCGGTCACGGTGTCCTCTACTGGCAAGGCGCCCAATGGGGTGTGCCAATTAGTAGAAGACTGATGCCGTCGACTCACCTGCAGCCGCACCCAACACCAGTTCCATAAAAGCCACCGACGCTGCGCTGTGATAGTTGTTTTTGCGTCGGAGCAGCGCGGCTCCTCGTTTGGGCGCATCCCCTAATAACGGGATTTTGCGCAACGCCCGGTCCTCGGTGGCGATGGGTTCCGGAAGGATGGTGGCGATGGCGGTGTGCCGAATGACTTCCAGCAAGGTGCTCACCGAGTTGACCTCGATTACCACCTTCGGCGTGATCTGCTCCTGGGCAAAGTACTCATCAATACGGGTGCGGGTAACGAAGTCCGGAGCCAGTAGCGCAAATTCCAGTTGCGCGACCTCTTGCGCGGACAACGCGACCCGGCTTTCGTATAACGGGTGATCGCGCCCCACCATGACACCCAAGGTCTCGGTAAACGCCGGGATCGACTCGATGTCGGCATTTCTGACCTGGGTAAACGCGATGGCGATGTCCAGTGAGTCATCCACCAGCCCGGCCTCGATGTCATCCATCGACAGCTCGAAAATCTGTAGATGGATGTTCGGATACCGCGCCACGTAATCGCGCACCAGCGGCCCCACCAGGTACGCCATGAACGTTGGGGTCATGGCCAGCCGCAGGGTGCCGCGGGACAAGTCCTTTACGTCATGCAGCGCACGTTTGCCTGCCTCCAGTTCCACCAGCACCCGACGAGCACATTCAATGTAGGCCTCGCCCGCATCGGTGGGCTTCACCGTGCGCGAGGTTCGGTCGAACAGGCTCACGCCCAGGGTTTCTTCCAGTTGCCGGATCTGTTGGGACAGGGTCGGCTGCGAGACGTGATGCGCCTCGGCGGCGCGGGTGAAACCGCCGTGATCGGCGACCGCCAGCAAATAACGCAGGTGTCGGAGCAGCATTGCAATTCCCATCTATAGGCTGTGCTTATGCGCTGCATTGTATATCGGTCTTGGACGCTATGGATCGATCAGCAGAAGATTGCTCCACACCCAAGCAACCTCACTCCCGACAGGAGAAACACCATGCAACAGTCCCACGCTTACAACGACCCAAGCCTGGCCCTGACCACGTCGATCCTCGATGCGAAAGCGCGCAAAAACCTGTCCTGGCAGGACCTGACCGACGGCACCGGCCTTGGTCTGGCCTACGTCACTGCCGCCCTGCTCGGTCAGCACCCGCTGCCGGAAAGCGCCGCCAAAGTGATTGGCGAAAAACTGGACCTGGACGCCGACTCCGTGGCCCGCCTGCAGGTCATCCCGCTGCGCGGCAGCCTCTCGGGTGTCCCGACCGACCCGACCATCTACCGCTTCTACGAAATGATCCAGATTTACGGCACCACCTTGAAAGCCCTGGTTCATGAGCAATTCGGCGACGGCATCATCAGTGCGATCAACTTCAAGCTCGACATGAAGAAAGTCGAAGACCCGGAAGGCGGCTCCCGCGCAGTGATCACCCTCGACGGCAAGTTCCTGCCACTGCGTCCTTTCTAAATAAATACCGGCCGCACCACGACGCTATATCCGTAGCAGCTGTCGAGCCTGCGAGGCTGCGTTCGGCTGCGAAGCAGTCGCCTGGGTCTGCGAGGACTTCGTCCTCGAACGCAGCCTCGCAGGCTCGGCAGCTGCTACAAAATAATCATTTGATTCACGTATGAGGACATCGCCATGAAAGCGCTCATCGAAGGTTTTTTAAAGTTCCAGAACGAAGCCTTTCCGCAACGGACCGACCTGTTCAAGCACCTGGCCACTACCCAGCATCCGGGCACGCTGTTCATCACCTGTTCCGACAGCCGTGTCGTGCCGGAACTGCTGACCCAACAAGAACCCGGCGAACTGTTTGTGATCCGCAATGCCGGTAACATCGTGCCCTCCTACAGCCCTCACCCCGGCGGTGTGTCGGCCACGGTCGAATATGCGGTCGCAGTGCTCGGCGTCACCGATATTGTGATCTGCGGGCATTCGGACTGCGGCGCGATGACCGCCGTCGCCAAGTGCAAATGCATGGACCACCTGCCCGCCGTCAGTGGCTGGTTGCAACACGCCGAGTCAGCGAAAGTCATCAACGAATCCCGCCCTCACGCCAATGAAGCGGCGAAGGTGAGTTCAATGGTTCGGGAGAATGTCATCGCGCAACTGGCCAATATCCAGACGCATCCAAGCGTGCGCCTGGCTCAGGAGAAAGGCCTGTTGAATTTGCATGGTTGGGTCTACGACATCGAGACCGGTTCGGTCGATGCTCTGGATGCCAACAGCCACCGTTTCGTGGCGCTCGCCGAGCATCCGGACACCTGCGCCCTTCAAGCCCGATCCATAGAAGCAGCAGCCTGAAGCGTGTATCCATTGGCAGCGAGACGATCGACGCAGCGCTCCCGGCTCACGGGCGCGCTGCACTGACACGATCGACCGGGTTATTTATCGTCCATCTTTGTTGACGATTGTGGTCGAGTCTCTGGGGCCTCTTCGGCGTTGGGGGGTTGTGGAATACTGCCGGGCGTGAACACGTGAGTCAGCAAGTCTCTGGCATCGACGTCGACAACGCCCTGAACCGAACGGGTCAGAGCAACAGCCTGCTCACACTGTTTATGGGTGTTGACGCGACCGCTCAATGCCACCGTGCCCCCGTGGGTTTTGACATGGATTTGCAGGCCAAGGCTGGGTTCGGCCATTGCCAGGGCTGACTTCACCCTGGTGGTAATCCACGTGTCGTGAACGCCCCTTTCCAGATCATGAGAGTAATGTTGAAAGGAATGAAGTTTCATGGTGTAACCCTCTCTCCGTCATCAGATGCACGGCCCGTCCATTGGCTGTGCAGCCTTGACTCTCAGGCGAGCGTTATGGACATCTGATTCGTTTTGGAGTGCTCGCCACGTCCATACGGACGCACATTAAGTATAGTGCGGCCGTTGACCGGGGTCGTGGTGCCGGATCAGCGTTTGACCGACAGATCCGTCTGGGTCATGCGACTGCGGATCGTGAACACCCCATCTCCCGAGAGAATCGCGCTGCGAGCAAACAGGCGACCGCTCTCCCAGTTTGAAAGACCCAGTTCCGGCTTGTTCAGCGCGTACTGTCCGTCGACCCAGCGGGTAATCCCGTTACCGACAAAGGGTGCGTTGACCGCGTTGTAGAAGCGTTCCTGAGCCGTGGCATCTTCACTGATCAACGACACGGTGAACTGCGGGCTATAGCGATTGAACAACGCGATGGCGCTGTCCAGGTCATCGACAATCTTCAGGCTGACTTCCGGGGTTTCTTCCCATTCCCACTCGCGGCCCAACTGGTCCTCGGACAGCGGTTCGGCCAACGCTTCAGTCTGATAGCCTTCGGCGCGGTACACCTCAACGCTGGCGGTCTGCCAATCGGTCGGCAAGTACGACTCGCTGCCTTCGACGATGTGCAATTTGCAGCCCTGCCCCCGTGCGGTGCCGGCCTGTTGCAATGCGTCGAGGAACAGCGGCAGCAGTTCCGCGACACGGTCACGGTGAATCAGGCAGACGTTCATCGTGTTGCAGACTTTGCGATCCAGCGAGTTGCGCACTACGGCGGCAAAGCGTGTGGCATCGGCGTCCTTGTCGGCGATCAGCCAGGCACCACCGGTGCCGTGCAGGCTGACGGCGGTGCCGGCCTGTTGGGCGATGCTGCCCAATTGACTGACGGCGCGACCCGAACCACGGGCCACCGCCAGCGACAGGCGCCGATCGGCGAACATCGCCCAACCGGCGGCGTGATTGACGCTTTCCACCAGCGACACCGCGCCCGCCGGCAACCCGGCGTCGCTCAGTGCCGGATTCAGCGCGTGGGTGACGATGGCTTGCGCCGTGCCCAACGCATCGCTGCCAATGCGCAACACCGCCGTGTTACCGGTGCGCAACACACCGGCGGCGTCGGCGAAAACGTTCGGTCGGCCTTCGAAGACGAACGCGACGATGCCCAGCGGCGAGACCACTTGCTCGACTTTCCAGCCGTCGTGCTCGATGCAACTGACCACCTTGCCGCGCGTGGCCGACGCATCGCGCCAGGCCCTGAGGCCGGCGATCATGTCGCGGCGCATGCGTTCATCCGCCAGAAGCCGCGTGGTGGAGCGTCCGCGGGCCTTGGCCCGCTCGATGTCGGCCAGGTTGGCGGCTTCGATCAAGGTCCAGCAGGCCGGGTTTTCCAGGCGTTGGGCGAAGCGATCAAAGAACTCGCTGATGGCTTGATCGGAGACCGCGGACATTGCGCTGAAGGCCGCTTCGGCACGCTCGATTGCAATGGCCGCCGCTTGCTGGTCAGCCACAGGAATCAGCAACAATTCGCCGCTGACCTGCTCCACCAGCAAATGGTCCCCGGGCTGAAAGCGCGCGGCCAATTCGGGGCTGACCACAGTGACGCGGTTACCAGCGAATGGGATCGGCGTGCCAGCGACTAGACGTTCGAGCGCAAGAGACATGAAGCGGTTTCACCATGCAGTGGGCGGCCGGAAAATGTATAGGAAAATACCTGGAGCGTCATTAACCGCACGCCTGACCGGTGATCGAAAACCCGGCGGCCCTTCACCCGGCCCTCCTACGCTAAAAGAGGTACATCAGCGTTTCCTGTTTTCCGAGGAGGCCGTCATGAGCGATGAATTCACAAGCCATGGAGCGGCCCTTGACGATGAAGGTCTGGCGCAGGCGCTGGACCTTGCCAAAGTCAGTGCAGCGCAACTCTGGGCTGTTTTGGCAGTAGAAACCTCCGGCAACGGGTTCTATCCCGATCGCCGTCCGAAAATCCTTTACGAGCGCCACGTATTCAGTCGGCTGACCCACCAGACGTTTGACGCGCAACACCCGGATATCAGCAGCAAAACCCCCGGCAACTATGGTGCAACAGGGCCGCATCAGTATGACCGTCTGAACCTGGCCGTCGGCCTGAACAGGAACGCAGCCTTGCAAAGTACCTCCTGGGGGCTGGGGCAGATCATGGGGTTCAATTTTGCGCAGACCCGTTCGGCGGATGTCGAGACGATGATCAAGCGAATGGTCGAGTCCGAAAACCAACAACTGCTATGTACGGTTGGCACGCTGATCGAAGGCGGGTCAGTCGCGGCATTACGGGCCAAGGACTGGGCCAACTTTGCACGCCGCTACAACGGCCCAAACTACGCGATCAACAACTACGACGTGCGGCTCAGCGCGGCGTATCAGAAGTTCTCGTATGGCGGGACACCGGACCTGAGAGTTCGTATGGCGCAAACCTATTTGACGTACCTGGGCTGGCATCCCGGCCCCGTCGACGGCATCGTCGGCAAACAGACCCGGGATGCGATGAATCTCTTTCAGGCACAAGAGCACCTGAATATCACCACAGTGCTGGACGATGAAACGCTGGCGTGTATGCGCTGCCGGGTCGAAGCGTTGCCGCTCTGACCCAGCTCCTAGAACACCGACCAGCCAATCCGCTGACTCAGCAATTCCAGCGCGGCCATGCCCGCGAGGGAGTTGCCGGCGGCGTTCAATTCCGGGGACCAGACGCACACCGTGAATTGCCCCGGCACCACCGCGACAATCCCCCCGCCGACGCCGCTCTTGCCGGGCAAACCGACGCGATAGGCAAAGTTGCCGGCTTCATCGTAGAGGCCGCTGGTGGCCATGATCGAGTTGACTTGCTGGGTCTGGCGGGCGGTGAGGATCTGTTGACCGCTGTGCTTGCAGAAACCATCGTTGGCCAGAAAACAGAACGCCCGCGCCAGATCCACGCAGCTCATGCGCAGCGCGCAATGACTGAAGTAACTGCGCAGCACCGCTTCGACGTCGTTATGGAAGTTACCGAAAGACTGCATCAAATAAGCCATCGCAGCGTTGCGCGCGCGATGCTGGTATTCGGACTCGGCGACCTTGCCGTCCACCATGACTTGCGGGTTACCGGACAGCCGACGGACAAAGTCGCGCATCGACAGTGCCGGCGCGGCAAAGCGTGACTGGTTGATGTCGCAGATCACCAGCGCACCCGCATTGATGAAGGGATTGCGCGGGCGCCCGCGCTCGAACTCCAGTTGCACCAGCGAATTGAACGGCTGGCCGGAAGGCTCGTGACCCAGGCGCTTCCAAATGGCTTCGCCGGAGTGCTCGATGGCCTGCACCAGGCTGAACACCTTGGAAATGCTCTGCACCGAGAACAGCGTATGGGCATCGCCGGCGCAATACAGTTCGCCGTCATTGCCATACACCGCGATGCCCAACTGATCGGCCGGCACCGTACCGAGTGCGGGAATGTAGTCAGCCACCTTGCCCTGGCCGATCAGGGGACGAACTGCGTCAAGGATCTCGTTCAACAGCGCTTGCATGCCGGGTTCCGAAGTCTCGCCCCATGGGATTGCGGGGACACAGACGCTAGACGCTACTGGTCGGGGCCGGATCACACAATCTCAAAAACACCGCGTTCCCACATTTTGATTTGCATTGGCTGTGTATCGGAGTGTGTACAGCTGCCCTCCCGACACACCCTGCTCCTAAAACCCCACGCCAAAGACACATCGCAGATACACCTGCTTGATGAACTGTGCCTGTCGATTGGCCACGCCGATCAAAGCACTCAACTCACTCAATGCTACGGAGTATCACCATGTTCAAGCTCTCGACTTCTTCCTTGACCCTCGGCCTGATCATCGCTGGCGGCCTGGCCCTGTCCAACGTGGCTTCAGCCTCTGAGTCCGAAGCGTTCAGCATGAAACAACTGGCTCACGGCTACAGCCAGGTCCAGGCCGACACCGCGGGAAAACCGGCGGAAGGCAAGTGCGGCGCCAGCGAGTAACCCTTTGCGTGGGGCACCGCGTTGCCCCACTTCCCTGTCTGAACGGAGATCAAGCCCATGACCACCTCACTCTCATCGGCCGTGAAAGGCCTGCACCTGAACCTCGACCGTGCCGGCAGCTGGATCGCGCCGCTGACTCTGCGGGTGTTCCTCGCCTGGGAGTTCTTCGAATCAGGCCTGGAAAAATTCAATGGCGAGAACTGGTTCGCCGATATTCAGGACAGCTTCCCGTTTCCCTTCAACCACGTGCCGACCACGCTGAACTGGGAACTGTCGATGTGGGCTGAACTGATCTGCGCCCTGGCCATACTGGTCGGCCTGGGAACGCGGATCTCGGCCATCATTTTGATCGTCGTCACCGCCGTCGCGACCGCCGCCGTTCACTGGCCGGCCGATTGGTCTACATTGAGTGAGCTTGCCCAGGGTTACGCCATCAGCAACAAGGGTCACGGCAACTTCAAACTGCCGCTGATCTACCTCGCGGCCTTTATGCCGCTGTTGCTCTCCGGTGCCGGCAAGCTCAGCCTCGATGCGCTGCTGGCTCGAGTCTTCTGGCGTCGCGATAACCGCTAAAGCGCCAGGGACTCGATAACGTCCCTCGGTTCAATAGTGGAGCAATCGTCATGAGTCTCACCCTCTATGGTTTTGACGGCAGTACTTATGTGCGCACCGTGAAGATGCTGCTCGTGGAAAAAGACGCCGAATTCGACCAGGTGCAGGTCAACGTGATCAAAGGCGAGCCGCACCTGCCAGAGCATTTGGTGCGTCACCCTTTCGGCAAGGTGCCGGTCATCGACCACGACGGGTTCCGGGTGATCGAAACCGGTGCGATCGTGGCCTATCTGGACGAAGTCCTGCCAGGCCCATCCATCACCCCTGACAATGCCCACGACCGTGCGCGCACCCACATGGCTCAGGGCATTTATGATTCCTATGGCTACGGCAACCTTGTGCAAGTGTTCGGCTACCATCTTTTTCCTGACTTCATTGGCGGGCAGAATGAAGATTCGCGCCGCAAAGGGATCGAGAACTCGAAACGGGTGCTGCGCGAACTGATGAAAATAAAAGGCACCGATCCCTATATCGCTGGTCTAGAACCCAGCATCGGTGACTTTTACTTGGCACCAGGCTGTGCTTACATCGCGATGACCCCGGATGCACCGCAGGTATTTTCGGTGGACGGTTTCGACGGATGGTGGAAACGTATGCAGTCTCTGCCAAGCTTCAAGGCCACGCAGCCGAAATAAGCTTCACCCCACTCACTTGCGAAGACAGGAGCCACCATGAGCGTGACCACCCAATGGATCGAGATCGACAGCGCCGACGGTAAATTCGGCGCTTACCTGGCGATTCCGCACACCCGCAAAGGCCCGGGGATCGTGCTGATCCAGGAAATCTTCGGCGTGAATGAACACATCCGCTCGGTCGCCGAACAATACGCTGCCGACGGTTACCTGGTGATTGCACCGGATCTGTTCTGGCGCAGCGGCCACCGCATCGAACTGGGTTACGACGAGGCCGGCTGGAAACGCGCGGTCGAGTTGATGAACGCCACCGATGTTGGCAAGGCACAGACCGACATCGAACTGGCCATCGACGCCTTGAAAGCCCAGCCGGGTCTGGATGGCGGGATCGCCTCGATTGGTTACTGCTTCGGTGGTTTGCTCTCGTACCACACCGCCGCCAATGGGCTGGTGGACGTGGCCATCGCCTATTACGGCGGCGGAATCCAGAATCAGCTGGACCGGGCCGATGAAATCGAAGTGCCGCTGTTGATGCACTTCGGTGAACAGGACAGCCACATCCCACTGGAAGCCGTGGAGAAAATCGCCGAGCGTTTCGATACCAACGATTACGTCGAAATTGTCGTGTATCCGGAGGCCGAACATGGCTTCAACTGCTCGCATCGCGACAGCTACAACCAGCGCGCAGCGGCTGAGGCCCATGGCAATACGTTGATCTTTTTGGGTCAGGAACTGTAAGGCCAGACGAGCAAAAGGGGACTTCCAAAGTCCCCTTTTTTGTGTCTGCCGTTTAACGACTGATTTCTTCCACGGTATCGGTCACCGCCAGCTTCGGATGTGCACTGCGTTCATGCACATGGCTCGTCGGTGTACGGTCGATCAGCAGGCTCAGCAGTTCCGGGCGGCTGTAGTGACCGCGCGAATCCATCATGCGTTTGCGCTTGTCGATCAGGCCCATGTCGAGATCGACGATCACCTCACCTTCGCCTTCGGTCAGCGAGCCCAGCACCACGCCGTCCGGGCTGATGATCGCGGTGAAGCAGCCACCGGAAATCGGGCCGATGGGGCAACCGGTATCGGCCATGATTTGCGCCTGTTGTTCAGGGTTCAGCCAAGCCGTGGAGTTGACCACGAAGCAGGCCGATTCCAGCGCGTGTTGGCGGATGCTGACTTCCATTTGCGAGGTAAACAGCGGGCCGGCAAACGACCCCGGGTACATCGAGGCGTGGATCTGCTCGCCGTCGGCCATCAAGGCGTAGCGGGCCAGCGGGTTGTAATGTTCCCAGCACGCCAATTGGCCGATGCGCCCTACCGCGCTGTCGGTGGCGCGCAGGCCGGAGCCGTCGCCCATGCCCCAGATCATGCGTTCGTGATAAGTCGGGGAAATCTTGCGGCGATGCTGAATCAGGGTGCCGTCGGCATCGAACAACAACTGCGCGTTGTACAGCGTACCGCCATCACGTTCGTTAACGCCGATTGAAACCACCATGCTGGCCTGTCTGGCGGCGGCGCCGATGGCCTCGGTAGCAGCCGAAGGGACAGTGACGGCCTGATCCAGCAGTTTCAGGTGTTCAGCCGCCATTTCGAAAGGCGACTGAACGAACGAGAAGTAAGGGTAGTACGGCACGATGGTTTCCGGGAACACGGCGAACTGCACGCCTTGCTCACCGAGTTCGAGAATCTTCTGCACTACTTTATCGACGGTGCCTTCACGGCTGTAAAGAACGGGACTGATTTGAACGGCGGCGGCTTTTACGAGGGTCATGGCGGTGATCTCAGTGAGAAATGGGCTTCAACGAGATCAAAATTACGCCAATAATATTTAGACTTAAATGTCGAATACACCACCTTTTAGGACATCACGAACGTTAGCCTCGATTGGCGCGTTGAATGACCTGTGGTGGCTGGCCAAATGCACGGATAAACGCCCGACGCATCCGCTCCCGATCGCCAAAACCGGTATCGGTCGCCACCACGTCGATGGGGTGCCGACCGGTTTCCATCATCAAACGCGCCGCTTCCACCCGCAGGTTTTCGATGGCCTTGGCCGGTGATTGGCCGGTTTCGGCATGGAACACGCGACTGAATTGCCGAGGGCTGAGGTTGGCGGCGCTGGCCAGTTCCTCGACCGACAGCGCGGACTTCAGGTTCTGTTTGGCATAGGCCAACGCGGCCTGGATACGATCGGTCTTGGGCTCCAGTTCGAGCATCACCGAAAACTGCGACTGCCCTCCCGCGCGCCGGTGGTACACCACCAATTGCCGGGCGACCCGCCGCGCCACTTCCGCGCCCAGGTCGCTTTCAACCAGGGCCAGTGCCAGATCGACACAAGCGCTCATGCCCGCGGCCGTCCAGATGTTGCCGTCGTTGATGAAGATCCGGTCTTCCTCGACCTTCACCTTCGGGTACGCCTTCTGCAGCGCCGGTGCATGGCACCAGTGCGTGGTCGCGCGCCGGCCATCAAGCAAACCGGCCTCGGCCAGCGCAATGGCGCCGGTGCAGATCGAGCCCAGACGCCGGGTGGTCCGGCTGGCGTTGCGCAAAAACGCCACCATGCCCGCTGCTACCGGACGGATCAGGTTGTCGCCCATCACCAACAGCGTGTCGAACGAGCGCTGGTCGAACGCTGTGGTTTCCACGCCAAACCCGGCGGAGGTCTGCACGGTACCGCCGCGCTCGGACAGCAAGGCAATGTTGTACGCCGGTTCGTCGGTGGCCATGTTGGCCAACTCGAACGTGGCGCACATGGCCAGGCCCAACACCTGAAACCCGGGGTAAACGATGAGTCCGATGGTGTGCATGGTGGCTGCTTCTTTTGACCTTAAAGGTGGCATGACTGATTTTACCGCCACTGACTTTGCACTGAACTCCTTTATTGGGTCTATACATAACTGTAATCAGTTGGCCGAGAACAAGAGGCACAGGCCATGGACAACAAGGGTTCTGGCACTAACCTGGCTTTCTGGCTGCCAGGCAGTGCGGTCATCCTGAGTCTGGTGGTATCGATGTTCGCCCTCAACCGCGAACCGTTCCTTGAACCGCGGCCGATCGGTGCACAGTTCCAGGCGCAACTGCCCATCGAAGCCCGGTTATGGCAAGACCCTTTCGACGCGGTGGAGCGTTATCGCAAGAAGCTCACCGACAGCAAGAACCCGGATGCCGAGCATGTTTGCAGCCCTGATCTTTCTCCCCTGGCCGGTGAAAAGCCGGCGCCCGACATCATGGTGGCGCTGGTCGAAGGCGGCCCTTACGCCGATGAAGTCGAGCGGCGCCGGCGCATTCGTTATGCCCTGCTCGCAGGGTTCAAGAATTCCCACCGGGTGCCGGATCAGGAGCAATACATCCATTGCTTGAGACTCGCCGCCAACCTGTCGCTGGATGCTCCGCAGCAAGCCGCTTTCGTCGACGCGCCCTATGAAGTGTTCGTCTCCAACCCCTTCGATCCACCGACGGCACTTGAGGGCGCGCCACCGCCGCCTGACCGAACGATTGTGTTCTGGGTCAAACAGGACGCGCTCGACTCAACGCCGCTGCAATCGCTCGAAACGCTACGCGAGACCCTGAAAAATAAAATGGCTTTGGCGTGCGCTCCAAAACCGTGTTCCGAGCCACCCGACACGGTTGTCCTGAAGGTCATCGGCCCTTCCACCTCAACCGTCCTGCGTGACATGTTCCAGGACCAGGACATCGGCAAGGCCACACCGAATGTGGAAATCTACTCACCGCTGGCCACGGCCGATAACGAGACACTGGATCGCGGGTACCCGAAGCTTTCACCACCGCTTGCGAATAGACAACCCATGAAGTTGCTGCGCACCGTCAGTGACGACGGCACCATGACGCAACTGATGCTGGAAGAGCTGAAGTTGCGCCGCGTGGACCCGGCCACGGGCGTGCGTTGCAGCGAAGACAAGCTGCGACGGATCGGCTCACCGTGCACCCGAGATCTTCGCCGCAGCGGTCACCGTATCGCTTTAATTTCCGAGTGGGACAGTTTCTACAGCCGCGCACTGATCGAAAGCTTCAAGACACAGGTGGCCAGAGATGCCCGCCTGGGCAGCGACGAAAAAAACCATAGGGATGTGGTCGATCAGTGGATTTTGCGCTTCAGCTATCTACGCGGCCTGGACGGACGCCTCCCGGAAGAGTCCGCGAGCAACGACAAGAGCGCCAGTACCGATCCCGGTAAAAACAAAGACACCACCCAATTTGATCTCAGTCCATTGGAGAAATCCGACGGCAACTCCCAGCTCGACTACCTGCGGCGCCTCGCCGACCATATCGCCAGCGAGGACGCTGCCTATCGACGCAACGGCGAAAGCGGCATCGGCGCGATTGGCGTACTGGGCGTCGATGCCTACGACAAGCTCCTGGTGCTGCAAGCGCTGAAGAGTCGGATGCCGTACAAACTGTACTTTTCCACCGACCTCGATGCGCGCATGTTGCAACGGGGCCAGGCGCAAACCACGCGCAACCTGATACTCGCCGCCCCTTACGGGCTAACGCTGACACGCGCCCTGCAACAGGATGTGCCGCCGTTTCGCGACAGCTTGCAAAGCGCGGTGTTCATCTCGGTACTGGCGGCGCTGGCGCCGCAATCCTTCGACGCCAAGCGCGCGAAGTTCGACTATTCAAAATCGGAGCTACTCTCGCCGGGCATCTATGAAGTGGGGATCAGCGGCTTCATTCCTCTGGCGAGCCGGCTGACCGCGTCACGCCCGGCAAGCTGCGAGGCACCGACCCAATCGCAGTCCGATCGAGGCGTACGTCCGCACGATCTGATGGCTTTGCGCTGCCTCCAGGACCCCTCGCCACCGCCCTACCCTGAACCCTCCAAATCCATTCGCGACCGCTTCAAGCAAGCCCAATCATTTTACTGGGCCGGGCCACTGACGATCACCCTGCTGATACTCGGCGGGTTCATCGTCTGGTGGCGCATCGAGGGCCCGAAAGATGAGCATGACGCACGGCTGGCCTGGGTGCGCGGCGTGCCGATGACGCTGTTTATGGTGGCGGCGGCCTGCGCATTCATCGCCACGCGGTTCTGGCATGCGGAGTTTCTCTGGTTCACGTTCGTGCTGATATTGCTGGGGATCATTTCCTCGAACCTGACCCGGCGCTCCGCGAGGCAACTGGCGATGGCCAAGGACTCGACAGCCAGCATGAGCACGGGCTTATACGACTCCCGGGCGTGGTACATCGTGGTCCCTCTGGTCATGTTCATCCTCGCGCTGATGTTGGCGTACCAGATGCGCAGCACATTGACGGACAACGGACTGGGTGAGCCGATGTTCCTGTTTGAAGGCATCAGTGCCTGGCCCACCGTGGCACTGCGGCTGCTGGCCGTGCTGATCTCCCTCTCGGCACTGGCATGGGGCTGGCGCAACCTGCGCATCAACCGGACCGAGATCGAAGCCACGTATCATTTACGCCTGCACATGCGCAAATATGAGATGACGTTGTGGGGACAGGTTCGAGGCTTGATTCGCCGGGGCAAAGGCTGGACATTGCGCCGTTGGTGCAACGAACTGGGGCACTGCCTGCTGAAGATTTTCTTCCCGTTGCTGACCGCCAGCGACGAATGGTCAAAGTCCTGCGCACCGGCACAGGCCGCTTGCACGGACGGGCGCAAGATGATCGTCATTGCTCGCTTCTGGGGTGAGCACTGCGTCTGCGGCTCCTTCGGCGCCCGAATGTTGCGGGCCCTGCTTGCCACGTGGGTTTACGTCGTGGTCACCAGCGTGTTGTTTGTCATCTGGCCCATGGAGGGCATGCCCGTTCGCGGCGCATCGATGTGGTGGATGATGAGTTGGCTGATCCCCAGCCTGACGTTCCAGGTGCTGGTGTTCTGGGTCATGGATGCCAACCTGCTGCTGACGCGATTCATCCGCCATCTCAGCGAACATCATGCGATCTGGCCAGGCACCTTGCAGATGGAGCACAAGAAGACCTTTGGCATGCTCCGGCACCCGTGCATCGACGAGTGGATGGATTTGCAGCTGATCGCCAAGCGCACCTCGGCCGTTAATCGTCTGATCTATGCGCCGACGGTGGTCATGTTGATCCTGTTCGCATCGCGCAGCAGCCTGTTCGATAACTGGCCGACACCGCCCAGCCTGGTCATTTCCTACCTGCTGACGGCGCTGGTACTGCTGGTCTCAGCGCTATCGCTGCGCCGTGCCGCGGAAAAATCCCGCACGCTTGCACTGCAACGACTTGACGCCTACCTGCTGCAAACACCTGAAACGACGCCCTGCTACGGCAAGTTCAAGATAATCCGCGAGCGGGTCGCGACGCTCAGCACCGGCGCGTTCTCACGCTACGCGGAAGACCCGCTGATCCGGGCGCTGCTGCTGTCGCTGACCGGTATCGGCGGCTCGGCCATTGTCGATGCGTTGAACTATGCGAAGTTCTAGCAGCAACGGGTATTACATTTCCCACGGCCGAAACGGGCCTCCTGACGCTCCCGGAAAAACGCCGAATAGCTCATGACCGGCTCGCCGGGATGATTGAGCGCCATTTGCGCCACGTAATTGTCGTAGTCGGGCACGCCAACCATTAAACGCGCGCTCTGGCTGAGGAACTTCGCGACATGCTGCAGTTTGCGGTACATGGCAATTCTCGCTATGAGTGTGGGGCTGGCCCATGAAACCGCACTGATGTATCTGCACTGTGTCAGCACCGGGGTGCTTTGTATGTCCAAGTATCAAACGCGGCGATGCGCAACGCCCGGCCCGTTCTCACGCTAGGCTGAAGAGTAACGACATCGTGAAAGGAGGCGTTCGAGATGCAACTCATCACGTTGAAAATCGATAAACCGGAAGCGACCAACTTCATTTTCGGTCAGACCCACTTCATCAAGTCCGTCGAGGACATCCACGAAGCGTTGGTCAATACCGTGCCAGGTATCCGCTTTGGCGTGGCCTTTTGCGAAGCCTCCGGCAAATGCCTGGTGCGCTGGTCCGGCACCGATACCGCCATGATCGAACTGGCCCGGAGCAATGCCCAAGCCATCGGCGCAGGCCATAGCTTCATCATTTTCCTCGACGATGGCTTCTATCCCGTAAACGTGTTGAACGCCGTCAAAATGGTTCCAGAGGTGTGCCGTATTTTTTGTGCAACGGCCAACCCGACTGAGGTGATTCTCGCCGAGACCGACCAAGGGCGAGCGATCCTGGGCGTGGTGGATGGCTACTGTGCCCGTGGCATTGAAGGCGAGGAAGACATCCTGTGGCGCAAGAACCTGTTGCGGCAGATCGGCTACAAACTTTGAGCAAGGCAGGCGCTGAACATCACACTGTTCAGCGCCTCACACGTTACGCCTGAGAGGCTTTTTGGAGAGCTGGCAGCACGGAACCTGTTCCCAGCACTGAGTGAGCAGAAATAACCTCTGCCTGAGCCGTCGCGGGTTTGTCCCCTTCGACCTCACCATTCAACGCCTTGTGCATTTTCACGGTGTCCAGCGCTCCGACCCATTTGGCAATGGCCATTGTCCCGACGCCATTGCCGATGGTGTTGGTGATCGCACGCGCTTCCGACATGAACCGGTCGACGCCCAACAGCAGCACCATGCCCGCCACCGGAATGGTGCCAAGGGACGATAGCGTCGCAGCCAGAATGATGAATCCCGAGCCGGTGACCCCGGCAGATCCCTTGGAGGTAAACATCAGCACGGCCAGAACGATCAACTGATCCGTCAGGGTCAGCGGTGTGTTGGTGGCCTGCGCGATGAAGATGGCGGCGATGGTGTAATAGATCGCCTGACCGTCCGGGTTGAAGGTCAGGCCCGAGGGAATGATCAGACCAGCGACGGGTTTTGAAACGCCGGCCTTTTCCATCTTGGAAATCATTTGCGGCAGCACCGATTCCGAAGAGCTGGTGCCCAGGACGGTGAACAGTTCTTCCTTGATGAATTTCAGAAACTTCCACAGGCTGAATCCGCTGTAACGGCAGATCGGGCCCAGTACAAAAATCACGAACACAGCACAGGTCAGGTAGACACAGGCCATCAGCTTGCCGAGTGAGAACAGCGAGCCAAAGCCGTATTTGCCAATGGTGAAGGCAATCGCCCCGAAGGCGCCGATGGGTGCCAGACGCATGACCATGTTGACGATGCGAAACATGCCCTGCATCAGGCTGTCCAGCGTGTCGACGAACGCCTTGGCACGAGGTCCGACATGCGCCAGGGCAACGCCCAGCAAAATGGAAAACAGCAATATTTGCAGCACGTTGCCCTTGGCGAAGGCGTCCACGATGGTGTCGGGGATGATGTTCATCACAAAGTCCATGAACGACGCATGCTTCACGGCGCTGGTGTAGGTGGCCAAGCTGGACGTATCCAGCGTGGCGACATCGATGTTCATGCCGACGCCGGGTTTGAACACGTCCACAACCACCAGGCCGACGACCAGCGCCAGGGTAGACACCACTTCGAAATAGATCAGCGCACGAAAGCCGACGCGCCCCAGCTCTTTCATGTTCTCCATGCGTGCGATGCCCGTGACCACCGTCAGGAAGATCACCGGGGCGAGGAGCATTTTGATCAGTTTGATGAACGCGTCGCCCAAGGGTTTGAGCGCTGTTCCGGTTTCGGGCACGAGTACCCCGACGATGGCGCCGAGGATCACGGCGATGAGCACTTGTACGTAAAGTTTGCCGAATATTCTTTTCATGACAGGGCCCTGATTTTTTATTGTTGTCAGGAAAGCCAAGGGGTCTGATCGGTGATCAGCCCCTTGGCGTTGTGCCGCCGCTTGAATCAGCGTTTGATCAACTCGATGACAGCATCCGTGATCTGGCGGGTGGTGGCCGTACCGCCCAGATCCGGGGTATGCAGACCGCTCTCGGTCACCGCCTCGATGGCCGACATCAGGTGCTTCGCCGCAGACGCTTCGCCCAGGTGTTCGAGCATCATCGCCGCCGTCCAGAACGTTGCGATCGGGTTGGCGACGCCCTTGCCGGTGATGTCGAAGGCCGAGCCATGGATCGGTTCGAACATCGAGGGGAATTTGCGCGAGGGGTTCAGGTTGGCGGTCGGCGCGATGCCCAGGCTGCCGGACAACGCGGCGGCCAGATCGGACAGGATGTCGGCGTGCAGGTTGGTGGCGACGATCACGTCCAGCGTCGACGGTTTGAGCACCATGCGCGTGGTCACGGCGTCGACCAATTCCTTGTCGATTTTGACGTCCGGAAAATCCTTGGCAACTTCGTAGAAGATCTCGTCCCACAGCACCATGCCATGTCGCTGGGCGTTGGATTTGGTGACCATGGTCAAGTGTTTGCGAGGACGGCTTTGCGCCAGTTCGAAGGCGAAACGGTGAATGCGCTCCACCCCGGCCCGGGTGAACACCGACACTTCGGTGGCGACTTCTTCGGGCAGCCCCCGGTGGACACGACCGCCGTTGCCGGAGTACTCGCCCTCGGAGTTTTCACGCACCACGACCCAGTCGATTTGATCACCATTGAGTAGCGGGCTTTTAACCCCTGGCAACACGCGAGCCGGACGCACGTTGGCATACTGGTCAAAGCCCTGGCAGATCGGCAGACGCAGGCCCCACAGCGAAATGTGATCCGGTACGTTGAGCGCACCGACAGCACCGAAGAAAATGGCGTCGAAGGTTTTCAGCTCTTCCAGGCCACCTTCCGGGATGTAGTAGCCGTTTTTAAGGTAGTTATCCGAGTTCCAGTCGAAGTGTTTGAAATCCAGTTCGAAGCCGGACTTCTTCGACAAGGCTTGCAGCACCTCGACGCCCGCAGCGATCACTTCTACTCCGATACCATCACCTGGAACTGCAGCAATTTTGTAGGCGCTCATCAATTAACTCCACTCTCGTCACGTTCTTGTTGTGCCTGTCGAACGGGGGTGTTCAATCAGGGTGTGAGCGGAGTATATGTAGTGAACAAATGAGCGTGAGTTACTCCAAATCACTACATAGATGAATTTGAGTTACCAATGAGCCAGACCCTGGATTTGTCATTTTTCTACCTGCTGGCCAACAAAGGCAGCCTCGCGGCGACGGCTCGCGAGTTGGGCGTCACCCCGCCGGCCGTGAGCAAACGCCTGACCGCGCTGGAAGCACGGCTCGGCATCCGTCTGGTCAACCGCACCACGCGCTCGATGAGCCTGACCTCGGAAGGTGAACTGTATTTTTCCCATGCCGCGCGCATCCTCACGCAGATCGATGAGGTCGAGCAGCTGATCAGCAGCAGTCGGGCGACGCCTAAAGGCCTGATCCGCGTCAACGCTTCGCTGGGATTTGGTCGGCGCTACATCGGCCCGGCCCTGGGCGCGTTCTTCGCGCAGTACCCGGAGGTGGAAATACAACTGGAAATCAGCGACCACCCGCTCGACCTGACGACTCACGGGTTTGACCTGGGTATTCGTTTCGGCACGCTGCCGGACGCCGCTTTCCATGCCCGAAAGATCGCGTCCAATCGCCGTCTGTTATGCGCCTCGCCGCTGTACCTGGAACAACATGGCGTGCCCCAACGCCTGGCGGATTTACAGCAACACAACTGCATCTTCCTGCGGCAAAACGAAACGCCTTACGGCGTATGGAGTTTCACCAATGGCGGGCGCACGCAAAACATCAAAGTGCGCGGAGCGTTAGGCTGCAACGACGGTGAAGTGGCCCTGAACTGGGCGCTGGAAGGTTACGGCATTCTGCTGCGGGCCGAATGGGACATCGCCCGTTACGTGCGCAGTGGCCGCTTGCGCCTGGTGCTGGAAGATCAGACCCCCACCCGCGCCGATGTCTACGCCGTGTATCCGCAACAGTTGCACCTGTCGGCGCGAGTACGCAGCCTGATCGATTTCCTGGTCGAGCGCTTCAAGCACATCGATCACCTGGAAGAACCGGAATCTACGCGCGACTGAACAGGGTTGGCGGGTGTCAACTCAAGCCGAAAGCAGCCACTCCTGGTAGTACCGGGCGATGGTGTTTTTGGCGAATGACTTTATGAAGCAAAGCAGTGTGACGCTCTGATACATTGCCCTTTTTCAGGAGGGAAAAATCATGCGAAGGATTATCGCAACGGGGGCGCTCTTTCTGGCCTTGGGCGGGTGCGCAACGTCACCTATGCGGGTTTCTGAAGCGCGGCCAGTGCCAGCCAGTCAGATGTACGCGATCAACAGCCAGGGTACACAAGGCCCGGGACGCCTGACCATTTTCCGTGATGACGGGTTTGTCGGTTCGGGATGTGACATCGTGTTCTACATTGATGGTCAGCGCGCAGCCAAGATAGGTCCCGGTCAGAAGGCATCTTTCGTTTTGCCTGCCGGTGAGGTGAACCTCGGCACCGGGCTCGCCGAGACTGGATTATGTACGGGTGTCGCGATCAAAACTGTCCCGGCCAACATCAAGCCAGGGAAAGAAGTGATTTATCGAATCAACTGGGATACGCAAGATTTCTACTTGGGCCCCTACGTTGAAAATGGACGTTGAGCCCAGACAGTTCCGGCCTGTTTCGCACGCCACACCACCTTTAGTGAGTGATCGCAAACACCAAAGCGCACCCTGAATGCTGAACGGGTGGCTCGCAACGACTCATCCCAAAACCGCGCAATCCCTCTGTCATTACGGTGGATGAAGTCACAGTTTTGCCGGAGAAATAAAGCGTGCTAACAGACCCGCAGGCTCGTTTATCACTCAAAGAACTAATCGAAAAATACCTCAAGGGAAGAGATCCCGATTACGAACGCCTGCTGAACGATTTAGCCAATCTGTTGCATCGACCGGTTGAATCCACAGCCAGAAGCGGACGTTCGTGCCAAGGCCGCTTCCGGCCAAAACCGAACTGTCACGAACGGCCGCAATCGACCGAAGTTGTGTGAAAACGCACTGAACAAGTCAAAAGCTGAGTCTGCTAGACCACAACACTTGTTTTATTTCAGTTCCGTTCTTATTTCGGTTCCGGGCACGAAAAATTTGCTGGGATCATCGACCTTCTTCAGGTCAACCAAGGCTCGGCAAATGCAATGTGAGAATTGTTTCTGCAACACTTCGGGGTCTTTCCATGCCGTTTGCGATAGCTGCGATTGTTGTCCCTCGGACGATTTATAGCAGACACAATTATCAAGCCGGGTGATGCCGTTATCATTTGTGCTCTGACAAGCAGTGGTAAGCAAAGAGATCGCGATGAGCATTACGAAGCGTTTCATTGGCTCCCCTCCGAGGCTGTTGTGAAGCGCTAAATCTAAATAGACCGCAGGGGGGTGATAGCGCCTCCGCGGGGCTGGTGGATAGCACTCCCTGTTCTCGCGCTTGCCTTCTGATCAGACAGGATGTTGTAACGGCATGGTGACCGCTGAAGGCGGTTATACGCCATGGACGGAAAGCCCAATCTGCTCAATAAGCCCGACATTAGAAGAAAGCTTAGCTCTCATTTTCCAACGCTCCATTCACTGGCTGCTTTGAGTCGTTTGCAACCCTTCGCGACCGGCAACAATCGGCCAAGAGCAGACCATGAACACGCTGCTAATGACTCCGTAATGTGTGCGCAAACCGTGTCGCTTTGCCTTCTCATGTCCGGCCCTGCAAACGATCCGCAGCGTGACCATTGATGCGTCAAGTGGGGTACCGCGCCTGGCTCGCGCCAGCGTCGAATTCGGCACACTCGTCCGTGCGCTGGCCCGAGCCGCGCTCGAGGCGTCATCGCAGACTATTCTTGATCTGAGTAACCGACCGGTCGCACCGAAGGAGGTCACTCGTTTATGCACTGTGTCCTTTTCGAAATCCGCCGCGGTTCGATCTGATGCATGAAGGCAAATCGAGCCGCGCCGTCATCGAGTTCCGATGAACTACCGGTCTGGGGCACGGCCCAGGCACTTTTGTCTGCCACCCTGAAACGGAGACGCCAGCATGAGCACCTTGCAACTTCACCCTGCACTGGACAATGGTATCCAACCCGCCGCCGCGAATTTCGCAGGCGGCACCCTGCAATGCCTGTGTGCGACCGACAAGGTCGAGGTCAAAATCGACGCACAAACGCTGCATAACCACGCGTGCGGCTGCAGCAAATGCTGGAAACCACAAAACGCGACATTCGCCGTCATCGCCGTGGTGCCTCGAGATAAGGTCAGCGTCATTGCCCACGGCGAAAAACTGGCGATTGTCGACGAAACCGCCACCATCCAGCGCCACGCCTGCAAGCAGTGTCACGTCCATCTCTTTGGGCGCATCGAGAACAAGGACCATGCGTTTTATGGCCTGGACTTCGTCCACACCGAGCTTTCGCCACAGAGCGGATGGGCTGCGCCGGGATTCGCGGCGTTCGTATCCTCCATCATCGAAACCGGCACACCGCCAGCGCAAATGAAGGCTATCCGCGAGCGCCTGCGCTCGATCGGCCTGGAACCCTATGACTGCCTGTCCCCGGACTTGATGGACGCACTGGCGACTCATGTCGCCAAACAGAAAGGCCTGCTCCCCGCCGCCTGATTGATCGGTCGCCGCGGTTTCTTTTCCGGACCGCGGCACTGCCTCTACATCAGGCATATAACGGCCAGTTTCTACCTCTCACGACTGACCGAAAATCGCCGATGAGAACACTGAGACATTCCTTATTGATTAATTTCGTCGCGTGAACATTTTTACCCGCTGGTGCAGCAGAAATCGGGAAGGAGTCTAATATTGAATTGCCATAGATCGGTCCATCTCCTACCCGCGTAATGAGGCTAGGGACCCTTGGCATGCAGGCGGCTTTGGAGCCAACACCGGACCGGTGCTGGCTAAATAGATTCAAAATTGGAGGGAACCATGAGCAATCTCATCGCCACCGGCGAGCCACCTGAAGCCGTTCGCCTGATGGTCAAGGTTTACGCCTACTTGCTGCTCGCAGGGTTTGCGTTTGTTCCGGCCTATCTGATTGGCTACTTATACGTCTTTCAAGACCCCACCCTTATATTCGAGAACCACCTGTTCCATATATTTGCGATCACAGCAGCCACCTTGGCGGGCTTGTTTGTGACTTACGTCACGTGGCGCTGCTATCAGTCATCGGGAGATCCGCTGCTGCGATGGATGACGCTTGGTTTTCTCGGTTTTGTACTGATCTACGCGTTGCATGGTGCGTTCACCGGGCAAGCACACCACAATATCTGGCTATTCCTGCTTTATGGACCGGCCTCTCGACTGGTCATGTCGATTCTGTTGTTAATCGGAATGCTGTCGTACCACCGCCCACCTGATGCCGCGGACCAACGAATGAAGGCCCGCCCTTGGTTGACCTGGATAGGACTGTTCCTGCTGGTTGACGTGGCAGTGGCGTACGTCGCGAATTCACCGATCGCCGGCAATCTCGCGGTGCGCCTCTCGATGGAAGGTGCTGCCCTCATTCTTTCCACATTGACCGTGGTAATACTCCTGCTGCGCCGTATCCGTTCGCCACTAATGATGATTTTTGTCGTCTCGGTCACCGCGTTCGCGTTGTCATCGCTTGCCTTCATCCTTGCACGGCCGTGGAACCACATGTGGTGGCTCGCTCATGCGATCTTCGCCGGTGGGTTCTTCATGTTGAGCTATGGGGTCGTGCAAGCGTTCCTCACTACGCGGTCGTTCTCGAAGATTTACAGCCAAGAGGAGTTGATGGTGCGTCTTGCCGAAGCGATGGCGTATGCCGAGAGCGCCCTGCAGGAACTCCAGCGCACCAATCAAGAACTCGGGCACCTTGCGGCCACCGATCCACTGACTGGCGCTGATAATCGGCGTCGGTTCATGGAGCGGCTCGAAGTCGAAATGGGCCGGACCAAGCGCGGCGGTGAGCCGTTCTCCGTGTTGGCACTCGACCTGGATAATTTCAAGTCCATCAACGATCGCTTCGGGCATCAGGTTGGCGATGACATCCTGAAGGATTTCGTGGAGAAATGCCTCGATTCGATCCGGCCGTATGACGGCGTAGCCCGAGTGGGCGGGGAAGAATTCATGATTCTGCTACCGCAGACTTCACTTGAAGGCGCGCACGTAATCGCTGAGCGTTTGCGAAGCACCGTCGCAAATAATTCTTTTCATGGCCTGCAGCGGTTAACCGTGGTCACAGTGAGCATCGGCGTATCGCAATCCGGTCGCGACGGCGACACCATCGAGGCCATTCTGCGTGCAGCCGATCAACGCCTGTATCACGCTAAACACGAAGGCCGTAACCGTGTGGTCACGACCATCGAAGCCAGCCTCCAATCGCTGTGAAAGCGTCGGCACCGATACCCGGCTTTGCACCACTGCATTGGGCGTTATTCGATCTCCACATTCGGAGCGCTCCTTTCACAATGTACGGGCTGCGCCTGGCTTCGACCGACTATGCGATCTGCTGAGCATCAGCCCGGCACATTGTGAGCAAGTCAGGCGCAATGGTGGTTATTTTGCTGTCCGGCACCAGGGCACGCATATCGGCCCACAGCTTTCCAAAAACGCTCAAGCGATGACAATGGAAGATTTGAAGCAGATCGTGGATTCAGAGTGCTCCCATTTATTAGTCGTGAGAGCAGCAAGTGGAGGAAGCATTTTGGGGGCGCTAACCCTAATTCATTTCCGTTGACTAATGGATAGTCCCTCAACGCAGGCGATCACTCATGTGCGCAGGACCGTCCTGGATGGCTGCCGTCCTGGCCCCGCCGACTTGGACTTAAACGACGTCTGAGTTCCCCCACTCGGCAACCCAATTTCCAGGGCGACATACCAATAGCGCCATACCCGCCAATCCACAGAACCCTCAAGGCAACCTTTAAATGGCAGAATCTCCTTAACTTGATCGTTTCGGAGACCACCATGCTTCGCGCATTTGAACAAAGACTCGACCCCTTCCCGCCCGACGAGGAGCCACCGCCACCCGAAGGCCTGGCTCGGTTCCTTTGGGCGTGCACACGGGGCGCCCGCGGCTATATTCTCGCGTTTGCGCTGCTCAGTGCCTGTGTGTCGATCTACGAAGCCTGGCTGTTTTCTTTCCTCGGTCAGGTCGTGGATCTGCTTTCTACCTGGAAAGCCGGCGGTGATGCGGCTGCGCAGGAAAGTCGCGTGTTATGGGGCATGGGCATCGTCATGCTGACCAGCATCGGGCTGGTGGCGTTGCGGACCATGGTGCAGCACCAGATATTGGCGATCAATCTGCCGTTGCGGCTGCGTTGGGACTTCCACCGCCTGATGCTGCGGCAAAGCCTTTCGTTCTTTTCCGATGAGTTCTCCGGCCGGGTCACCACCAAGGTGATGCAGACTGCGCTGGCCGTGCGCGACGTGCTGTTCACCCTTATCGAGATCGCACCCGGAATCGGGGTGTATTTCATCGCGATCATCGCACTGGCCGGCGGCTTCGCACTGAAACTGATGCTGCCTTTCGTTGCCTGGATCGTGTTGTTCGGGCTGGCCATGCTCTACTTCGTGCCCCGCTTGGGGAAAGTCGGACAGGAACAGGCCCATGCGCGCTCCTCGATGACCGGACGTATTTCAGACGCCTACACCAACATCACGACAGTGAAGCTGTTCTCCCATTCCAATCGTGAAGCGCACTTCGCGCGCGCGGCCATGGAGGATTTCAAGCAGACCGGCTTTCGCCAGATGCGCCTGGTCAGCCAATTCGAGATCGTTAACCAGGCATTGGTGGTGGCGTTGATCATGGCAGCAGGCGGTTATGCACTTTGGCTGTGGCACCTGGGCGAAGTCGGCACAGGTGCCGTGGCGGCAATTACCGCCATGGCGTTGCGTATCAACGGCATGTCGCACTGGATCATGTGGCAGATGACCTCGCTGTTCGAGAGTATCGGCACCGTGCAGGACGGCATGACAACCCTGACCCGCGGCCCCAAGGTGCAGGATGCGCCGGACGCGGGCGTGCTGGTGACCTCCGGCGGGGCGGTAACCTTCGACAATGTGAGCTTCAACTACAATGGCGAACGCCAGGTGCTCGATGGCTTGAGCCTGAACATTCGCCCGGGCGAAAAAATCGGCCTGGTAGGCCGCTCCGGCGCGGGCAAATCCACGCTCATCAACTTGCTGCTGCGCTTCTATGATGTCGACAGCGGGCAGATTCGCATTGACGGGCAAGACATTGCGCACGTGACACAAGACAGTCTGCGCAGCGCCATCGGCATGGTCACCCAGGATACTTCCCTGCTGCACCGTTCCATTCGCGACAACATCGCCTACGGCCGACCCGATGCAAGCGATGCTCAAATCCGCAGTGCCGCGGCCAATGCCCAGGCCGATGAGTTCATCAGCCAACTGAGCGACCGGCAAGGTCACTCCGGCTACGACACCTTGGTGGGCGAGCGCGGCATCAAGCTTTCGGGCGGCCAGCGCCAGCGCGTCGCGATTGCCCGAGTGATGCTCAAGAACGCCCCGATCCTGCTACTTGACGAGGCTACCAGCGCGCTGGATTCGGAAGTCGAAGTGGCCATTCAGGAAAGCCTCGATGAAATGATGAAGGGCAAAACCGTCATCGCCATCGCCCATCGGCTGTCCACGATTGCGGCGATGGATCGACTTATTGTCATGGATGATGGACGCATCATCGAACAGGGCACCCACACCGAATTGCTCGCCAGGAACGGCCTCTATGCGCGGCTGTGGCACCATCAGAGTGGCGGGTTCCTGGGTGAGGACCAGGGGGTGACCGAGGTTATGGATCAGGTATGAGCGTGAACGCCCCGGGATGATCTGCAAGCGGCTGCTTTGAGTCCGGTTGCAGCCAGGCCGTCCTGGTCTGGAACGAACAGTGACCAATAGCCGTAGACCTCGCTCATGCGAACATCCCTACTTCGCCGAGCCACCACGCGGCTTATAAAAAAGAAACATCGAGGTCTCGGTGGTCTTGATGTATTTCCTGGCCCAAGCGGGTTTCACCTTCCTGTCGTGGAAATACATCGCGCCGTGGGTTCGGTCGTTCAGTTGCTTGTTGAGCGCTTTACGCGCGATTTCCTTGGCAATCGCGTATTGGGTTTCTTCCTGGACCTGATCCGAGCGTCCATCACACCACCACGAAAACTGACAATTTTTGCTTTCAGAACCCTGCTTGACCACGGCGCATACCGTGTCCGGAAAGCCCTCATGGCCCAAGCGGTTCATGACGACGCTGGCGACGGCTTCCATGTCGGCGGACGATTTGCCTTTGGATTCCCAATAGATGGAGCGGGCCAGACAGGTGATTGCATCGTCCATGGGCGACTGACCGGCCGGATCGACCGCCTGAACCTCGGAGGTGGTGATGGTTTCGGACTTGGGCACCGGTACATCAGTGCCCTTCTCCGCGGCTTTCTGCTCAAGGACCACGGCCTTGTCCTCAGCCACATCCTTTTTTTGCTCCTGCTCAGACGCGATGGCGTGGCCGGCGAGAAGGGTTATTGCCAAGCAGGTGGCTATCCAGATAACGCGCATGATCGACCCTTCGGACTGAACCGGAAGCACGCCGCACTGGCGACTTTGCTTGATTGTAGTTGCCAAAATTCATTCCAACAGACGGACAAAAAAACTGTCTTGGGGCGTGAAAAGTCATTGCGCTCGCGGGGGTGAAATCGCGCATCATGGGCGCAGTCAGCTCAAGGGGATTTCCATGCGCTTCAAATCATCTGCTATGCGTCTTGCCACGTTGTCACTGGGGATGTTGTTCGCCGTGAATGCGTTGGCAGCCGACGAGAAACAACTGATTGATTCGATCAACCTCTACCGCAGCCAGGTGCAGCGCTGCGCAGGTCAGGTATCGCAGGAACTGCCACCGCTGGCCGGCGACCCACGGCTGGCGTTGAACGCCAACAGCGTCGGCAATCTGCAGCAGGCAATGGCCAGCGCGGGTTATCCGATGAAGAATGTACAGGCGATCAGCCTGTCCGGGCCGCGTGATGCGCCATCGGCGATGAAAGCGATTCAGGAGAGTTTTTGCCAGATCGTGCTGGACCCGCAATTCGTCGATATCGGCGTCAGCCGCCAGGACCGTGAGTGGCGTATCGTGCTGGCGCGTCCACTGTTAAGCGCTCGCCTGGGCGACTGGCAGGCGGAAGGCCAGAAGCTGTTGGCCGAACTCAACATCGCACGCAGTCAGCCGCGCCAGTGCGGCACGCAATCCTTTGCGGCCACCACGCCACTGGCCTGGAACGCCACGCTGGCGGCGGCGGCCGAGGAGCACTCGCGGTCGATGGCCAACAACAATTACTTCGATCACAAGGACCGCGATGGCCGCATGCCGGGTGACCGGGCTGAATTGGCAGGTTATGGCGGCGGGCAGATCGGCGAGACCATCGCTGCCGGCCAAGACTCCGTGCGCAAGGTGGTCGATGGCTGGGTGTCCAGCGCCGGTCACTGCGCGAACCTGATGAACCCGCAGTACCGGGAGCTGGGCGCGGCGTATGCGGTCGATCCGAAGAGTGATTCGGGGATTTACTGGACGGCGATGTTCGGGGCGCAGTAAGTTCGGGACGAACGATAGAAAAAACCCGGAGCCCTGTCATGGGGCTCCGAGTTTCTTTTTGTAGGGGGCGTCAGTGGGTGCTTATTCCGGCGACTCGCCCCACGCGCAGCCAGGGCAGTCAAAGCCACCGTTCTGGTTGGTCTTGAGCATGGCGCGAATGTTTTTCAGGGCATTTTCACTGCCTAACCAGCTCTTGGTAACGCTGATCAGCGCGCCCCAACCGGCGGCTGTGCCTTTGTAGGGTTTGTAACGGTCGACTTGAGACATGGTAATTCTCCGTGACAATGCACACAGGCGTTGACCTGATTAAGGTCTTTGTTCGATTGACGGAGAAAGAATATGAACGGGGATTAAATATTGTCTAATCGCTATTTACGACTGCATTATCGAGGACATCTATCATTGTATTTTTTCGTTAATAATCAGTTGGTTGTACATACATAAAACAACATTAACCGCCTAAATAAATCCTTCATCGACTCCGTCGATCAGCCGGTCATTAATAGTGATTGGACGCCCACTCTAGTTGCTCTTAGCCTGCGCTCAACAACTCCGTTAATAGCGGAATACTCATGTCACGGATCCAAGCGAGGATGTCATGTCAGAGCGAGTCTTGATCGATGGATTCTCCAGGCGTGTGGACTATCTGCGGATGTCTGTCACCGACCGTTGCGATTTCCGTTGCGTGTATTGCATGGCTGAAGACATGCAGTTTCTGCCACGCCAACGGGTACTGACCCTGGAAGAAATCTACCAACTGGCCGAAAGCTTCGTGACGTTGGGCACCCGCAAGATCCGCCTCACGGGAGGCGAACCGCTGATCCGTCCGGGGGTGGTGCAGTTGTGCGAAAAGATCGCCGCCCTGCCCGGCCTGCGTGAACTGTGCATGACCACCAATGGTTCGCAGTTGGGCAAGCTTGCAGCGCCCTTGTTCGAGGCCGGGGTCAAACGGCTCAACATCAGCCTCGACAGCCTGGACCCGCAACGCTTTCGTGAACTGACGCGCACCGGCGATCTGGCGCAGGTCATCAACGGCATCGACGCGGCCCACGCCGCGGGATTCCGCCACACCAAACTCAACTGCGTGGTGATGAAGGGCCGTAACGACCATGAGATCAACGACCTCGTGAGTTTTGCCATCGACCGAGATCTCGACATTTCTTTCATCGAAGAAATGCCCCTGGGCACCATCCATGAGCACAGCCGCGCGGAGTCGTTTTACGCAAGCCACCAGGTACGTGAACGGATCGCCGAGCGCTACACGTTGATCGAGTCCGCCGAGTCGACCCAAGGCCCGTCGCGCTACTGGCGTCTGGCCGAGGCACCGCAGATTCGTCTGGGGTTCATTTCCCCTCACAGCCATAACTTCTGTGGCACCTGCAATCGGGTCCGGTTGACGGTGGAAGGTCGTCTGCTGCTGTGTCTGGGTAATGAACACTCCGTCGACCTCAAGGCCGTATTACGCAGCCACCCCGGCCATCCCGAGCGCCTGGAAAAGGCCATCATCGAGGCCATGAAACTCAAACCCTATCGGCACAATTTCGAAGTGAACGACGATGTTCAGGTGGTTCGCTTCATGAACATGACAGGCGGCTGAACACAATGATCGTCAGACCCAAACCCAATCTGATCGGCGTCCTGACTTCCCAGAAATGCCCTCCGCCCCCAATCCAAAGTAGACGCAGAACCTGTGGGAGCGAGCTTGCTCGCGAAGAGGCCGGCACATCCAACATTGATGTCGACTGACAGACCGCTATCGCGAGCAAGCTCGCTCCCACAGGGTTTTCGGTTTTAGAACAACTCGCTGAAGGGTCCAATCGCGCTCTGAGGTATTCCCGCCGGTGACCGGAGGCTGAACCATGACGGTTCGGCCGCTTCAAAAAAAGGCTCTGCGCCCGACTATCCAAACCAGTCCTTCATGGCTACTGTCTCTGGCTCTAGACGAATTTGAACTAGGAGTACCCGCTTGAGCCACACGCCCTCCTCGGTTACGGAACAGG
The DNA here is from genome assembly GCF_016650715.1 of Pseudomonas sp. TH39(2020). Lineage (NCBI taxonomy): Bacteria > Pseudomonadati > Pseudomonadota > Gammaproteobacteria > Pseudomonadales > Pseudomonadaceae > Pseudomonas > Pseudomonas sp. TH39(2020). The sequence goes on from NZ_JAEKFF010000008.1 coordinate 199,961, forward strand.
AATTGCCAAAACCCGAAGCCATTACCCTGCGAGAGGCCTTCCGTTTCTGGCTCAAACTCGGCTTCATCAGTTTCGGCGGGCCGGCCGGACAGATCTCGATCATGCACCAGGAGTTGGTCGAACGCCGACGCTGGATTTCGGAGCGGCGGTTTTTACATGCCCTCAACTATTGCATGTTGCTGCCCGGGCCTGAGGCTCAGCAATTGGCGACCTACATTGGCTGGTTAATGCATCGGACGTGGGGCGGCGTGATCGCCGGAGCGCTGTTTGTGCTGCCGTCGCTGTTCATCCTGATTACGCTGTCCTGGGTGTATATCGCCTTCGGAGAAGTGCCGGTGGTGGCTGGGCTGTTTTATGGCATCAAGCCGGCAGTGACCGCGATTGTGGTGCAGGCCGCTCATCGAATCGGCTCGCGCGCGCTGAAAAACAACTGGCTGTGGGGGATCGCCGCCGCTTCCTTCACTGCAATATTCGTCTTCAACCTGCCCTTTCCATTGATTGTGCTGAGCGCGGCCGTCATCGGTTATGTCGGAGGACGCCTGGCCCCCGAGGAATTCAGGACCGGTGGCCACAGCGCTGCCAAAAAATCGTTCGGCCCCGCGCTGATCGATGACGACACTCCCACCCCCGAACATGCCCGTTTCAGCGGCTTGAAACTGCTTCGCCTGGCCCTTGTCGGTGCCGTTTTATGGGCGTTGCCGATGGGGATTCTCAGCGCATTTTTCGGCTGGGAAGGCACATTAACCCAGATGGCCTGGTTCTTTACCAAAGCGGCGCTACTGACGTTTGGCGGGGCGTACGCCGTGCTGCCGTATGTCTATCAGGGGGCGGTCGGCCATTATGGATGGTTGACGCCGACACAGATGATCGACGGCCTGGCGCTCGGCGAAACCACGCCGGGGCCGCTGATCATGGTGGTGGCCTTCGTCGGATTTATCGGCGCCTACGTTCAACAGGTATTCGGCCCGGATCAGGTATTCCTGGCCGGCGCCCTCGCCGCCACGCTGGTGACCTGGTTCACCTTTCTGCCTTCCTTCCTGTTCATCCTCGCGGGCGGCCCACTGGTGGAGTCCACTCACAACGAACTCAAATTCACCGCACCGCTGACCGCGATTACGGCGGCGGTGGTCGGGGTGATCCTCAATCTGGCGTGCTTCTTTGGCTACCACGTTCTGTGGCCCAACGGTTTCAGCGGGCACTTCGACTGGCCTTCGGCACTGATCGCGATTGCCGCGGCCATTGCGTTGTTCCGGTTCAAACGAGGGGTTATCGAGGTCCTGACGGGCTGTGGGCTCGCTGGCCTGGCCGTGCATTTTCTGCGCTAGAGAAGGGTTGAGCATCAAGCCCGGGCAAAGGATATGAACTGCCGGGCGGGAAGAAGTGGCGTGATCCGGCAGCGATTGTTCACGCCTGCGCTTGCACCACTTCAATCCCGAGCTTTTGATAATCCTCGACATTGCCCGACGCCACATGGCGCTCGGTGATCAGGGTATGTATGCGCTGGCACGGCGCGACAACAAACGGCTCCACCGCTCCCAGTTTGTCGGCGGTGGTGACGGCAACGACATGGGAGGCGCTGGCGAGCATCGCCTGTTTGACCGGCACCTCATCGAAGTGCAGGGAGCTGATGCCGACTTCCGGGTGAATCGCGCAGACACCGGTGAACAGCAGATCAGCCTTGATGCCCTCGATCAACCGCAGGGTTTCGTGTCCGCTGGACGACAGGGTCGCGGGATTGAGTTGCCCGCCCGCCAGAATCACCGTGATGCCTTTGTATTCGGCCAGGGTGATCGCGATCATCGGGGACGCGGTGACGGCTGTGATGGCAATGTCCGAAGGTAGCGATCGGGCGATCTGCAGCGTCGTACTCCCGGAATCGAAAATGACAATCTGGCCGTTGTGTACCTGGCGCGCGGCGAGTTGCGCCAGGTGGGTTTTCACCTCATCGGTTTCGCTGACGCGGGTGAAATAATCCTTGCCGGTGTCCTTGGGCCGCGGCAGTGCCCCGCCATGCACCCGCTGCACCAGCCCGGCAGTGGCCAACTCCGCAAGATCACGGCGAATGGTGTCTTCGGACACCGCGAAATGCTGGCTCAGCTCGCCCGCCATGACCTTGCCGTCACGTTCAAGAATGAGCAGGATTTTTTGCCGGCGCAGTTGAGGGAGCTCGGCGGCTGAATGGGAGTCGTGCATGTTTTTGCCTGTTTTTGCGCGCAATTGCGTGTTTGTGCGAGATTAGCCAAAGCGCGGAATAAACACAAACCGCCAGCTATCAATTGTTTCGATGATTCAAATCATAAAGCCGAATTTTTTATTTGTTTGTGACCTGTTCAAGATGGCGCCATCAAAAATGTTTTGGATGAAAACTTCATGAATCTGAATTTTGCTTTTGCTTGCATGATCGTGGTCTCGTTTGCCATTGCGTTGGGGCACGCCTGATCAGCGGGAACCAAGGGCCATTCCCTCCCTCCTCCATCCAGAGTCAACTCATGCTGCGTTCCCTTGTATCGAACGGCGCTCTCGTCACGCCTGAAAGGTCGGATAGGAAAGCCGGCGCTGAAGATTATGGCGCGCAGCGCAGAACCTACCGGGACGCCCTCAATGACATCCGGTAACCTGACGGGTCGGCGATCTGCCGGGTAAATGAGGTCAGTTGACGGCGACCTGCCCCGCACTTCCAGCCGTCACCAGCGCCTTCAGCGACGCATCAAATTGCTTCAACGCGTTCAATTGCAGCTCGGTTTGTTGGTCGATTTGCGCGGCAATCTCCGGGGCCGCTTTGCCATGGACCCAGACCGAAGGCATCTGCTGTTCACGTGAGCCTTCGGCCTTGCCGATGTACTGCAGGTTTGAGTCGTAGAACTTGGCAAGGAAGCGCGCGTCAACCTGGTTGTTGTGCTTCGACACCAGACGGCTATAGGTGTCCAGCATCACCACTACGTCAGGATGGGCTTGCACCAGCGCATCGAGGTTGTCGTAGACGGTCACCGACGCAAATTCTTTTTGCAGCGACCCCATGAGCCAGTTGATCGCGAGCTTCGGATCGGAGCTGTTGACGAAGGCGTTGCTGATGCGCGAATCCAGTGCAGGGTTCTTCGCGCCGTTCAACGCTACAGAATGGTACTGCTCAAGGTAGTCGATCGTGTTGAGGGTGTTTTCGCTGTAAAGCACGCCCACCGATTGGGCATGACGCAGGCCAGTGGCGCTATCGGTCATCGGTAGAAAGTGGCAGGACGGGTCGGACGCATATGCCGGCACGGTGGCGGCAACGCTGCCGGTCAATACGGCGACAAGCGCCAGTAAGCTAGACATTCTCATCGCGCAGTTCCTTCAGAGGCGATTGTGGTAGGTCGCTATCCTCCTCCGTTGCCGAAAAAACAGAACGTGCATTCCTTGATGGTGATTATTGATCAAACGAATGGTTCCTCCATGCTTTTGCGACTGAGGGAATCAGCCGTTCACGACGACCGTCCGGATGCTCGATTTGTTCACCGGTCAGTCGCAGGCGACGGTCGCTGAGGGAGTCATAGCGTGATGGCGAGTGGATATCTGCGCGAAGCCGATTATGCTTCAAGAAACCTTGCAGCGATGCGAGGCCATCAGCCTGTGTGCATGCTTCGCGCAATTCGTCATCCGATGACTTCAGCCCCAGGGCCTGGGTGCGGCAAAAAAGGTAGTGAGGTACTCCGGCCTACAACAAGAACGACGGAGAAGACTCATGGCCACAATCGACAGTACAACCACGGGCAGCGCGCCCCACCACGGGATCACCAAAGAGGAGCGCAAGGTCATTTTTGCCTCGTCCCTGGGCACCGTGTTCGAGTGGTACGACTTCTACCTTTATGGGTCTCTCGCTGCGATCATTGCCAAGCACTTCTTCGCCGGCGTCAATGAGACAACGTCCTTCATCTTCGCGCTGCTCGCGTTCGCCGCGGGCTTCGCGGTACGCCCCTTCGGCGCCATTGTGTTCGGCCGCCTGGGCGACATGATCGGGCGCAAACACACCTTTCTCATCACCATCGTGATCATGGGTATCTCCACGGCCGTCGTGGGCTTTTTGCCCGGCTACGCGACCATCGGCGTGGCGGCGCCGATCATCCTGATCAGCCTGCGCCTGCTGCAAGGCCTGGCCCTGGGCGGTGAGTACGGCGGCGCTGCGACCTACGTGGCGGAACATGCGCCGAAAGGCAAGCGCGGCTACTTCACTTCGTGGATTCAAACCACTGCAACCCTTGGGCTGTTCCTCTCGCTGCTGGTGATCCTCGCCTGCCGAACCATTCTCGGCACCGAAGCTTTCGAGGCCTGGGGCTGGCGGATTCCCTTCCTGCTGTCGATCCTGCTGCTGATCGTCTCGGTGTACATCCGCTTGCAACTCAGCGAGTCGCCGGTGTTCTTGAAGATGAAAGCCGAAGGCAAGTCCTCCAAGGCGCCGCTGACCGAATCCTTCGCCCGCTGGGACAACCTCAAAATCGTGATCATGGCCCTGCTCGGCGGCACTGCCGGCCAGGCCGTCGTCTGGTACACCGGGCAGTTCTATGCGCTGTTCTTCCTGCTGCAGACGCTGAAGATCGACCCGCAGACCGCCAACTTGCTGATTGCCGGCTCCCTGCTGATCGGTACGCCGTTCTTCGTCATATTTGGCAGCCTGTCCGACCGCATCGGCCGCAAGGGGATCATCATGGCCGGCTGCATCCTGGCGGCAGTGACCTACTTCCCGATCTTCCATGCGTTGACCCAATACGGTAACCCCGACGTCTTCATCGCGCAGGAGAAAAACCCGGTCACGGTGGTCGCAGATCCCGGCCACTGCTCGTTCCAGTTCGACCCGGTGGGCAAGGCCAAATTCACCAGCTCCTGCGACCTCGCCAAGACCGTGCTGGCGAAGAAGGCCATTCCCTACAAGAACGTGAAGGCCGAACCGGGCACCGTCGCGCAGGTCCGCATCGGCGACAAGGTGATCCAGAGCTTCGAGGGCACCGGCATGCCAGGCGCCGACTTCAAGGCCAAGAACGACGCCTTCGCCGCCACCCTCGGCACCGCGCTCAAGGACGCCGGCTACCCCGAGAAAGCCGACCCGGCCAAGACCAACTACCCGATGGTGCTGCTGCTCCTGACCATCCTGGTGATCTACGTGACCATGGTCTACGGCCCGATCGCCGCCTGGCTGGTGGAACTGTTCCCGGCACGCATCCGCTATACCTCGATGTCGCTGCCCTACCACATCGGCAACGGATGGTTCGGCGGCTTTCTGCCCACGGTGGCGTTCGCCATGGTCGCGGCCACCGGTGATATCTATTACGGGCTGTGGTACCCCATTGTCATCGCCGTGATGACGGCCATTCTTGGCACGTTCTTCCTGCCGGAAACCAAGGATCGGGAAATTCATCACACCTAAGGCTGGCACCCGCCCTCTCCCGCCAGGGAGAGGGCCATCCAGAGACGATCAAACGGTCTACGCTGCGGGGCGCAATTGATCTATTTGTTCGGCTCGTCAGGAACGCAACACGCCAATCGCCCGCCGATATTTTTCAACGCGCTCCAGGTCTTCCCACGACGGCTGGGCGATCCGCGACAAGTCGCTGTTCTCTTCCAGATCCGCCAGTTTCACCACTCGGCCTATCGGGTTCTGCGCCGCGCGTTCAACGAAGGCTTCATAGGACTCACCCGGCACTTTAGTGACCGACTCGATGGCGGTCAGAACGGCTTCGCTGAAGCCTTCCTTGCGCAGGGCATCAAGGCTGATGCCGCAGTCCTCGACCACGTCATGCAGCACCGCGACGATGCGTTCTTCCAGCGTCGTGACCCGCAACATGACTTTCAACGGATGCAGGATGTAAGGGCTACCGCCCTTGTCGACCTGGCCCTCGTGCGCGGTGGCGGCGATGGAAATGGCGCGTTCCAGTGTTTGAGTCATCTCGCAGCTCCCAGGCTTGAATGCCTTAACGGTCGTTGGGTTAGAGCAACACCCTCAGCCCAACAGATGCTGTGAGATGAGTTTGGAAATCTCGACCATCGACGTCCTCCCAGTGAATTCAAACTTCACTTTGCCCAGCGCCGAGAAGTAGATCTCCAGCTCAGAATCCAGGTCGAAGGTGCCCGAGGTTTCCACGGAGTACGCGACGATGTTTTTGTAAGGCAACGAAGTGAAGTCTTTTTTGCTGCCGGTGATGCCTTGGACGTTGACCGCAATAATTCGTTTGTTGGTAAACACCACACCGTCGCGCATGGATTTATAGGCATCAATGACCTGCTCGCCGTCCAGCAGCAGCGCGGTGACTCGCTCCGCGTACTCGTTGTTTTGCTTGAGTTTGAAAAAGCCTTTGTTGTTGAAATCGATCATCCGCCATCCCCTTCCTTAAAGAGTGTTCCCTGGATTGCCAGCGCGTGGCGCGGCGAGCATACCATCGGGCCTGCGCTTTTTGCGCCCCCTCCCACAGCGGATCTGAAAAACCAATGGAACCCCGCGCCTCATCGCGTTTTCGAAACCCTATCAGCGCCGATCTTTGATCAAACAAGGCGCCATTGGAGAGGAAATCCCGATGAACAGTAGACTGCTGTTTCTGCTTGCCAGCCTGAGCCCCACCCTGGTCATGGCTGAAGGCTGTGACGTGCTGACCCGCTCCCAAAGCCCTTCCGTGCCGGTGGTCGAAACGCATAGCTGCTATGAGTACGAAGGCATGCCGGTGAACGCCATCGATTGGTCATGCAGCAACGAGAGCAAGGAAATGCTGACCAGCACCAAGAAAAAAGTCGAACAGTGCGCCGATCATTCTCAGGCCACTTGCATCGCGACGTTGACGCAAGAATCGCTGGCCAATCCTCACTCCACCAGCAAGGACAAGAACAGCACATCGCTGAATATTCCGAACAATGCTCAGGTCACTACGTATTACTACGGCGCTGAGCATTTGGGTCAGGCGAAAATTGATTGCGAGTCGGGCGGTGGTCACTGGAAAGCGCAGTAGCCCCCAAGCAGCGTCAGCTAACCCTTAACTGCCGCTTCAATCCCAGCGATGTCGATCTTTCCCATTTCCATCATGGCGTCGAACGCGCGCTTGGCCGCTGCTTGATCAGGATTGGTTATCGCGGCGGTCAGAACGCGTGGTGTGATCTGCCATGACAATCCCCACTTGTCCTGGCACCAGCCGCATACATTTTCCTGGCCGCCATTTCCGACAATCGCGTTCCACAAGCGATCCGTTTCGGCTTGGTCGTCGGTTGCAACCTGGAACGAAAAAGCCTGGTTGTGCTTGATTGACGAGCCCCCGTTCAGTCCGAGGCAAGGGATGCCCATCACCGTGAACTCGACCGTCAGGACATCGCCCTGCTTGCCTGCCGGATAGTCGCCAGGCGCGCGAAGGACAGCGCCCACAGCGCTATCGGGAAACGTCTCGGCGTAGAACGTCGCAGCGTCCAACGCGGTGCCGTCGTACCACAGACAAATCGTGTTTTTGCTGATCATCTTGGTTCTCCAGAATCGGAATGGGTCCGTGCATTCTGGTATGGATTCTCTCTTCGTACACCTTGAAGGTAGAACGCCCCAAGCAACTCGGCGTCCAACCGGGCGATCCAGTCAATCTGGACAACGCTGAGAAAGACCGTCGCTGAGTGACTTCAATATCACTCAGCGCGCCCTATCCACCGGATGGATCACGAGGTAGCTGTCGACGGCATCGTCGATGGTTGGAAAGAACGCCGTTTCGCCAAACCGTGCGAAAAGCCCGAATCGCTTCAGCTTGTCCTTGACCGGGTCCTTCATCTCGGCCACGCACAACTTGATGCCCGCCGCGTGCAAGGTGTCGTCCAGTTCAGCCAACACGTCGGCAGAGGTCACGTCCACACTGGTGACCGGTTCGGCCGCAACGACCAACCAGCGCACGGGCGTAGGCGATGTCGCCACTGCGCCGAGCACTCGCTCATTGAACAGTTCGGCGTTGGCGAAAAACAACGGCGCATCCCAGCGAAACAGCACCAGGCCGGGTATAAGGTGCGCGTCGGGATAGCGCTGGATGTCGTGGTAACCCTTGATGCCATCGACTCGCCCCAGTACCGCGGAATACGGCCGCCAGCCATCCCACAGAAATTCGATGACGGCGATCACGATAGCCAGCCCGATGCCCTCGATCGCACCGAACACGGCCACACCGACGGTGCAGACGATCGACAACCAGAACTCCCAGCGCTGGATGCGATAAATGCGTCGCAGGTCGGCCACTTCAAACAGGCCGATGGCCGACGCGATGACCACCGCTGCCAATGCGCTGTTGGGCAAATTCTGCAACAGGTTCGGCGCCACCACCAGCAGCAGGGCAACAGCCAACGCGCCGACAACGCCGGTCAACTGGGTTTTGGCGCCTGCGGCTTCAGCCACGGGGGTACGTGAAGAACTGCTGCTGATGGGAAAACCCTGGAAAAACCCAGCCGCCAGATTGGCAAAACCCAGCCCTGCCATCTCCTGGTTCGGATCGACATAGGTACGGGTCCGCGCGGCATAGACACGCGAGAGCACGCTGGTGTCGGCGAACGACACCAGGGCGACGGCGCAACCGCCGATGAGCACGGGGACAATATCGGCGCGGAAGAGCCAAGGGATGGCGAACGCCGGTAAACCTTGCGGAAGAGAGCCCAGGACCGACACCCCGGCGCGCGAGCCAAGGTCCAGCATACCGACGGCGACAGTCGCGCCGACCACCGCGATCAAGATGCTCGGCACGCGCTTGTAGTTCTTGAGCAGCAGGATCACGACCAAAGTGGCGGCGCCGATCATGAACGCGATCCAGTTGGTCTTTCCTTGCATCACCGCGGTGGCGATGGCCCATATGTTTCTCAGCGGGCCGTCGGACTGAATCGAAAAACCGAAAACCTTGGGTAATTGGCTGATCAATACGGTCAGCGCAATGCCGTTCATGTACCCGTAGCGGATCGGTTTGGACAACAACTCCGTAATGAAGCCCAAACGCATGATGCCCGCCAGGATGCACACGACTCCTGAAACGATCGCCATCATGCCAGCCAAGGCGACGGCGCGATGTGGGTCGCCGCCCGACAGGGGCAGGACGACAGCCAGGATAACGGCGGCCAGTGAGGAATCCGGGCCCAGCACCAGAATCCGGCTGGGCCCGAACAATGCGTAAGCGAGTAGCGGAACGATGGTCGCGTAGAGGCCATAGATGCCGGGTACGCCCGATGCCACGGCGTAAGCGATGCCGACGGGCACCAACATCGTGGTGAGCACCAGCCCGGCCATGATGTCGTGACGCAACCAGGCAATCTGGTACCCGCGCAGCGTGCGAAGCCCAGGAAGCCAGCGGCCCAAACCGGTTTCGTCGCCGGTATTGCGGCGTGCAATCCGGCCCGGTTCCGGGACGGGAGGCAAAGCATCCGAATGGCTCATAGGGCGGTGGCCTTTAGGTGTACAGCGCAGTGTCGCTTACACGTGCCCGTCAGAATTTTTCGGGAATATGCCTAAGCGGATAATCCGGTTCGCGATAGCCGCCTGACTTCTGCCGCTTGGGCAATACCACCTTCTCACGCGCGACTTCTTTGTACGGGATGCGGCTGAGCACATCGGAGATGATGTTAAGGCGGGCCCGTCGCTTGTCGTTCGAGTTGGCGACCAGCCAGGGGGCATGTTCGGTGTCGCTCGCCTTGAACATGTCGTCACGCGCACGTGAATAGTCATACCAACGGCTGTAAGACTTAAGGTCCATCGGGGTCAGTTTCCAGATTTTGCGTCCATCCTTGATACGTGCCTGAAGCCGGCGGGTCTGCTCCTCTTCGCTGACTTCCAGCCAATATTTGAGCAGGATAACGCCCGAATCGACGATTGCGCGCTCTACAAGGGGGATGGCCTTCAGGAAGCCGGTAACCTGCTCTTTGGTGCAGAACCCCATCACGCGCTCGACACCCGCCCGGTTGTACCAACTGCGATCGAAGATCACCACTTCGCCGGCGGCGGGCAGGTGCGGCAGGTAACGCTGCACATACATCTGGCTTTTTTCTCGATCAGTCGGCGCCGGTAGCGCTATCACCCGAAAGACACGCGGGCTGACGCGTTCGGTGAGCGCCTTGATCGTCCCGCCCTTGCCAGCGCCATCGCGCCCCTCGAAGACGATGCAGACCTTGATGCCCTTGGCTTTTACCCACTCCTGCAACTTGACCAGTTCGACGTGCAGGCCGCGCAGTTGCTCAAGATATTCCTTGTTATTCAGCTTCGGGCTTTCAGCAGAATTACGCTTTGGGGCTTTTTTCTTGTCCTTTGCCATGACCAAGACCTCATAGATGCCAATCGCCGATAGATAAACAGCGTAGGTCGCTTTCTGCTCAGCCGCCGAGCGCGATGATCGCGGTGATGAGAACGGCCCCGGTGACTGCCATCGCAAGACCGCCTTGCCACGGTTTTGCACCGGCGTACTTCGCCAGCACCCAACCGGCGATGAACAGCACCCCGAGTCCGACCAGGTTAGACAGGCGTACGGCGAGCGCCGTCTGTTCAAGCAGCAGAAACGGCACCACCAGCGGGAATGTCGAGAGCACCACCAACAGGAAAACGCCGATGGCCCCCTTGAAATCATCCCAGCCGAGCAGCGGCTGCAGCGGCATCGCTGAATACTTGATCAGGCGGCGACGCAAAGATTCCAGCTCCTCAGGGCCGGCCGCTGCCGCGAGTCGCGGCGGTAAAGCCTGGGCAATGATCCCTTGCCCGGTGGCCGCATCGGCCGCGTCGCAAAGACTCGCGCGTAGTGTGCGGTTACGCGTGCGCTCGATCAGGGTTCGCAATAAATACATCACGGCGTCCGCGAGTCCCCAGGCGAGGTTACAGCCCAACGCCGCGATCATCATCGTGCGCTCCGCCTCCTCGCCAGCCGTCGCCACGCTGATGGTTCCCGTGAAGGTCATGGCCATGAGCAGGCCGAAGATGACCTCCGTGACTCGATCGACCGGATCAAGTATACGGGCCCGCTTTAGTTCTCCTGTGCTTTGCATGCGCTCATCCTCGCCACCGTTGCGTCAACGTGACCCTGATTTCAGCCGTGCCAGGATGGCCAGCATCCGCAAGCACATCCAAGAGCCTAGTCCAGACTTGCCCGCTCACAACGGAATGCATCGACAACGACTAAACTTTTGCCATTGAACCTTGTTTCCCAAGGAGATCGCTGTGAGCGCCGCGCCCCTGTCCGAACTCGATGCCGCCCTGCATGCGGATGCCAGCGCCTAGCGTTTAAAGGGAGAGCCACCGAACCAAACGCTCTGCATCAGTTATTTATACTCAAATGCCAGCTTAATAATATTTTACCGATACCAGGGTGATCCCTAGTCTTGACCCCAAGAAATGGCAGGCCGTTACCGACCTAAATCCAACTTCGAAGGGTATAGAGATGACCACTGAAAAAATAAAAACAGATACGCTGATTGTTGGCGCCGGTCAGGCTGGCGTGGCCATGAGTGAACACTTGAGCAAACTCGGGGTGCCGCACCTGGTGCTGGAGCGCAACCGTATCGCTGAACGCTGGCGCACCGGGCGTTGGGATTCGTTGGTGGCCAACGGTCCAGCCTGGCACGACCGTTTTCCCGGTCTCGATTTCGACGACCTCAGCCCCGACGACTTTGCCCCGAAAGAACGCGTCGCCGACTACTTCGAAGCCTACGCCAGGAAATTCAACGCCCCGATCCGCACCGGCGTGGACGTGCTGAAGGTTGAGCGCAATGTCGGTCGCCCGGGCTTCACCATTGAAACCTCTGAAGGCGTAATCGAGGCCAACCGCGTGGTGGCCGCCACCGGGCCTTTCCAGCGTCCGGTTATCCCGCCGATTGCACCGAAAGATCAGCCATTCACCCAAATCCACTCGGCCGAATACCGCAACCCGGCGCAGTTGCCCGAGGGTGCAGTGCTGGTCGTCGGCGCCGGTTCGTCGGGCGTGCAAATCGCGGATGAACTGCAGCGGGCCGGCAAGAAGGTTTACCTCTCGGTCGGCGCCCACGACCGCCCTCCTCGCGCCTATCGCAACCGTGATTTCTGCTGGTGGCTGGGTGTGCTGGGCGAATGGGATCAGGTCGCCATGAAACCCGGCCGGGAACACGTCACCATCGCGGTGAGCGGTGCACACGGCGGCCGCACCGTGGACTTCCGCGGGCTGGCCCATCGCGGCATGACGCTGGTGGGTTTGACCCAATCGTTCAGCGGCGGCGTAGCGACTTTTCAACCGAACCTTGCCGAGAACCTGGCGCGCGGCGATGAGAACTATCTGGCGCTGCTCAATGCCGCCGATGCCTACATCGAGCGCAATGGCCTGGACCTGCCGGAAGAACCTGAAGCGCGCATTACCTTTTCCGATCCGGAATGCGTGACTCACCCGATCCTTGAGCTCGACCTGGTCAAGGCCGGCGTGACCTCGATCATCTGGGCCACCGGTTTTGCCACGGATTACAGCTGGCTCAAGGTTGATGCCTTCGACGACAACGGCAAGCCGGCGCATCAGCGCGGCGTGTCGAGCGAGCCGGGCGTGTATTTCCTCGGCCTGCCGTGGCAGTCCCGCCGTGGGTCTTCGTTCATCTGGGGCGTTTGGCATGACGCCAAGTACGTGGCTGATCACATCGCCATCCAGCGTTCCTACCTCGACTACCACGACGCCGCGCAACGCGAGGCTGAAACCGTCCCGGCCGCCCATAAAACCACTGTCAGTGCTTGAGCCATTTTTCTTCAGGAGCTTCAAATGTCCACGCCAACCCATACCCGTATTCGCATGTTCAACACCAAAGAAACCTACCCGAACCAGAGCCTGGACAATGACCTTTGCCAAGCCGTCCGGGCCGGCAACACCGTTTACGTTCGCGGTCAGGTCGGCACCGATTTCGAAGGCAACCTGGTGGGCCTCGGCGACCCGCGAGCGCAAACCGAGCAAGCCATGCGCAACGTCAAACAGTTGCTGGAAGAAGCCGGCAGCGACCTCAGCCACATCGTGAAAACCACCACCTACCTGATCGACCCGCGTTACCGCGAGCCGGTGTATCAGGAAGTGGGCAAGTGGCTCAAAGGGGTGTTCCCGATCTCGACCGGGCTGGTGGTGTCGGCACTGGGGCAGCCGCAGTGGTTGATGGAGATTGATGTGATTGCGGTGATTCCTGAGTAAGCAGGTACACCGCGTCGCGGCCATCGCGAGCAGGCTCACTCCCACAGGGGATCTTCAGCGAACACAAAATCTGTGAGCGACTTCGATCAAATGTGGGAGCGAGCCTGCTCGCGAAGGGGCCCGCCCAGACACCCATTTCGCCAAGGCTAAACAAGGAACCAAACCATGACCTTTTCCATCGCCGCCCGTTGCCCCGAAACCGGTCAGTTCGGCATTGCGATCAGTTCCTCCAGCATCGCCGTCGGCGCCCGTTGCCCCTGGCTGCTGCCGGGTGTCGGCGCCGTTTCTACGCAAAACATCACCTTGCCGTCACTCGGCCCGGAAGCCCTCGCCCTCATGGAGCAAGGCCTCACACCTGCTGAAGCACTGGACAAAGTCCTGACCCGCAACGGCTACAGCCAATATCGGCAGATCACGGCGATTGACCACCTCGGCCGAACCGCGCACTTCAGCGGCGCACAAACCCTGGGCAACCACAACGCCGTGTCCGGCGATCAATGCGTGGCTGCCGGCAACATGCTGACGGACCGTGCAGTGATCGAGGCCATGGTCGAGGCATTCGAACATGGCGAGGGCCAACTGACCGACCGCCTGCTCGCAGCCATGAAAGCGGCCATCGCCGCGGGCGGCGAAGCCGGGCCGGTGCATTCGGCGGCGGTGGTGGTGGTCGGCGAATTGACTTGGCCGATCATCAACCTGCGGGTGGATTGGGCGGATCACGATCCAATCGGCCAGCTTGAGAAACTCTGGGACGCCTATCGCCCACAGGTTCAGGACTACATCGACCGCGCCCTCGCCCCTGACAAATCCCCTGGCTACGGTGTCGCCGGAGACGACCGATGAGCAACAGCCTCGATTTGCTGAAAACGTTGGTGGCCTTCGACACCACGAGCCGCGAATCAAACCTGCACCTTATCGAGTTCGTCCGCGACCACCTCGAACGCTTCGACGTGCCTTGCGAGCTGGTCTATAACGAGCCGCGCAGCAAGGCCAACCTGTTCGCAACCATTGGCCCGGCGGACCGGCCGGGCATCGTGCTGTCGGGGCACACCGACGTGGTGCCCGTCGACGGCCAGCCGTGGACCGTTGCGCCGTTCGAACTCACCGAGCGCGACGGCAAGCTGTACGGTCGCGGCACGGCGGATATGAAAGGCTACATCGCCTGCGTACTGGCCCTGGTTCCGTCACTGGTAAAGGCCACGCTGCGCCTGCCGGTACACATTGCGCTGTCCTACGATGAGGAAGTTGGTTGCCTCGGTGTGCGTTCGTTGCTGTCGGAACTGGAAAAGCGCCCGGTCAAACCGATGCTCTGCATCATTGGTGAACCGACCGAACTCAAACCGGTGCTGGGCCATAAAGGCAAACTGGCGATGCGCTGCGATATTCACGGCGAAGCCTGCCATTCGGCCTACGCCCCGCTCGGGGTCAATGCCATCGAGTACGCCGCCGAACTGATCGGTGAACTGGGACGGATCGGCAACCGACTCAAAGCGCCCGAGCATCACGACACGCGTTTCGATCCGCCCTTCAGCACGGTGCAAACCGGCGTGATTTCCGGCGGCAAGGCCTTGAACATCGTCCCCGCCGATTGCCGCTTCGACTTCGAAATCCGCGCCCTGCCCTCGCATGATCCGAGCGAGGTTGCGCAGGAGCTGAAGGCCTACGCCGAGCAGCAAGTGTTACCGCGCATGCGGGCGGTGAGTGAACAGAGCGAAATTCGCTTCAGCGAGTTGTCGGCGTACCCCGGTTTGGCGACCGATGCGCAGAGTGAAGCGGCTGAGTTGATTGCTGCATTCTGCGGCTCCCGAGAGTTCGGCTCCGTGGCGTTTGGAACGGAGGGCGGTCTATTCGACGCCGCAGGCATTCCGACTGTAGTTTGCGGCCCCGGCAGCATGGACCAAGGCCACAAACCCGACGAGTTCGTCAGCCTTGAACAACTCACAGCCTGCGACGCCATGCTCCATCGAATGCTGCAATCGATCAGCTAATTCGCCCCCACACGCGTCCCCTGTGGGAGTGAGCCTGCTCGCGATGAGGCCATGTCAGCCAATATCAATGCAGCTGACCCACCGCTTTCGCGAGCAGGCTCGCTCCCACAGGTTTTGTGCCCATCCAACGACTGGTATTCAACCCCCTCTGCACCCGCGCGGACGCCGTAAAACCAGCCATCACACCCTCCCCACACGACATACATTTTTTAGCGTCTATACCCACAAACTTACTAATTTATCTCTCACTCCCCACCGCACATCATCAACTCCAACAAGAAAAGCGTCGCCCCCCGCGCAGCGCTCACCGAAGTACGTCCACGTACTCAAATTGCCTTGGAGTCCGTCATGGTTACCGCAGCAACAACCTCCGCCCCGCTCATCGAAAAACACACCATCGGCTACGTGCCCCCCGAAGATCGCCACGGAAAAACCAAAGACCTGTTCACCCTCTGGTTCGGCGGCAACATCGCGCCGTTGCCCATCGTCACCGGCGCCCTCGGCGTGCAAATGTTCCACCTGAACCTGGTGTGGGGCATCGTCGCCATCCTCGTCGGCCACCTGGTCGGCGGCGTGCTGATGGCCCTGCACTCGGCGCAAGGCCCGCAAATGGGTATCCCGCAAATGATCCAGAGCCGCGCCCAGTTCGGCTCCCTCGGCGCACTGCTGGTGGTGCTGATCGCCGGCATCATGTACATCGGCTTCTTCGCCTCCAACATCGTCCTCGCCGGCAAATCCCTGCACGGCGTGGTCGACAGTGTCCCGGTGCCCGTGGGCATCGTCATCGGCGCCCTCGGTTCGGGCATCATCGGCATCATCGGCTACCGCTTCATCCATGTACTCAACCGCATCGGCACCTGGGTCCTCGGCGCCGGCATCGTGCTGGGCTTCGGCTACATCTTCACCCACGTGCAGACCGCCGACTTCCTCACCCGCGGCAGCTTCAACATCTCCGGCTGGCTCGCCACCGTCTCGCTCGCCGCGCTCTGGCAAATCGCCTTCGCGCCGTACGTCTCCGACTACTCGCGCTACCTGCCGGCCAACGTGCCCGTGGCCGCAACGTTCTGGACCACTTATCTCGGCACAGTGCTCGGCTCCAGCCTCTCGTTCATCTTCGGCGCCGTCGCCGTCCTCGCCACACCCGTGGGCATGGACACCATGGACGCCGTCAAACTCGCCACCGGCTCCATCGGCCCATTGATGCTCGTGCTGTTCCTGCTCAGCGTCATCAGCCACAACGCCCTCAACCTCTACGGCGCCGTGCTGTCGCTGATCACCCTGATCCAAACCTTCGCCTACCGCTGGATCCCCACCGCCAAAAGCCGCGCCGTCCTCTCGATCATCGTCCTCGCCGCCTGCTGCTTCGCCGCCGTCGGCGCCTCCGCCAACTTCATCGGCCACTTCGTCGACATGGTGCTGGTACTGCTCGTGGTACTGGTGCCGTGGACCGCGATCAACCTGATCGACTTCTATGCGATTCACAAAGGTCAGTACGACATCGGTTCGATCTTCAAAGTCGATGGCGGGATCTATGGCCGGTACAACCCGCAAGCGCTGTTGGCCTACGCGATTGGCATCGTGGTGCAAATCCCCTTCATGAACACGCCACTCTACGTCGGCCCCATCTCCGAACACATCAACGGCGCGGACCTGTCCTGGCTAGTCGGCCTGCTCATCACCTCGCCGCTCTACTACTGGCTGGCCAACCGCGACACCGCCTACAAACGCCGCCTCTCAACCGGAAAACTCGCCAACTCGATCTAACTAACCCCCCAATCCCCTGTGGGAGCGAGCCTGCTCGCGAAGAGTCCCTGACAGTCAACATCCATATCGACTGTCACACCTCTCGCGAGCAAACCCGTTTTCGCTTTGCCCGCCATCCCACAAAACCCCGAAATTTAATGAACCCCGCCCACACCTGCTCACCTAACTGAATGACTATCAGGAGGGTGACTCATGCGAACCGAAACGATCTGGATCGTACTCACAGCAATTCTTTTGCTCATCGAGTTATGGGCAATCAACAGAGTGCGCAAAGCCGAAGGCAAATCGAGCAACAAACTCTTGTGGATAGTGGTGATCGTGTTCGTGCCGCTGATTGGGGTGGTGGCATGGGCATTGGCTGGGCCGAAACACACCGAACACAACCCGCATTCGCCGCAGGCCAGGCAATAACGTTGGATGCTGTGCGGTAAGGATTCGAGAACTGCGCGAACTCAAACAACAAAGCCCCGAAGATTCGGGGCTTTGTTGTTTCCAGGCATTCAATCAGCGTGGAAACCACCGAAAGTCAAAATCTTCTGATCTTCCGATCCGAAAATCTTGTAGGAAACCACCCTCTGTGGCGAGGGAGCTTGCTCCCGCTGGCCCGCGAAGCCGACCCAAACCCTGCCGATCAGTTAAACAACACCCAACCCCTGTAGCAGCTGGCGAAGCCTGCGTTCGGCTGCGCAGCAGCCGCAAACCCGCCACACAAGGTCCACCTGACACTAAACAACCTCTGATTCCCGACTGTTTGTCAGCCGAATACAGGCTCCGCCATCAGCCACAAAACCCGAATTTACGTCCTACACACCCGTTTGCAGCCACCAAAATCGACGCCTATATTCGACCCGTCGCTGACCGTAGTTAGCGATTGGGTTTCGCAGCCCTACAGAATAGAATCAGCCGGCACCGTCATAAGACACCCAGGCGAGCTTCGCCTGCGTCGCAGTTTATGGCGGCTGTGCGTGGGAGACTTTCGAGTCTGCCGGGTTTGATTCTTTCCTGGTCTGCGAACCCGCGCACAGTTGCCACCCATTTTGTTTCGCAGCAAAAAGGTGGCAGTTCATTCCCTTCATAAAGAATCTTATCCAATGACAATGAACAATCCGCCCCGCCGCTTCACCCCAATGTCCCAATTCGCCACCGACTACCCCGTCCTCCTCATCGACAGCGACGCCCCACTCCGCGAACTCCACAACTGCGTTAGCGAACGCCTCAGCGCCGTCCTCAAGTACCTCAACCTCATGGCCTGCACCAGCCTCCCCGACTACGCCGAAAACGACATCAACACCGTCACCAACATCGCCCGGATCATGGTCCAGGATGTGAGCGATGTGTTTCGGGTGATAGAACAGCGTGGGTTTGATACCTCCAAAGGCCAGTGACCGAATTTCAACCCAAAAAAAACCCGCGTTGACGCGGTTTTTTTTATTACTTGATCATGTGCGGTAGTTCCAGCTTTTGATCTGGGGTGCTGGATTCAGAGGATTGTGACAGGCGACAATCGGCCAACACCGGACGTTCGTGACCACGCCTCACAAGCCGAAAAGCCAGCGTCAAGTTAACCTTGATACTCGAACCTTATTGCTCCGCATCGACCCAATCGCTACCCTTCAATGCTGCCAAGAAATGTGAGAAAGGACTTACCTAAATGGATGCTCATTCTGTAATCGCCAGAAATTTCGCTGGGTGCGAAGAGTACGATGACCAATCTTTCATTGGACGATTACATGAAGAATCAATTTGGGCTCACGATGACTACTTGATGGTGGAGTGGGCGCTGTATCAACTAGCAACAGACACATGCACCTCCCAAGAACTCTCTGGGAGGATTTTTCGCATTTTCAGCTACTGCTTTCTATTGTTCGGCTGCCACCTGGATCGTCGAGATGGCTTCAAGATCGAAAACCTTAAAAGAAAGGAGGTTTATGATCTTCGTGAAAGAATACAGCTGGTTTTTGAAGGTTTCTTCGCTCGAAGAATGCCAACTCCAAGCATTTTTTCCGCCCCCAATCCTCTGCTGGTCTCGAACCATCAGCATTGACCGCTTTGGGTCGATATCAGCCCTTCACCACCGTCAGCAATCGGCCGATTCTGTTGAAAAAGTAGGCCTTAGTTTCCATGGCAAAAAAGTAAGCGCCTGAGATTGAAATCCAGAATTTTCGCAGAGGCATTCGGACTGAGATTTCACGTAGCAGCGTGCTAAAAGGCGCTTTCGCCGATCAATTTTTCGGCAGCTTGAGAAAGCCGACTTTTTCAACAGAATCGGCCAATAGCGGACAGTGACCGGCAGTTTTCGGCTAGAAACGATCATTTGAATGCGTCGGTCGTGGCAGGCAGAAATTGGCCAGAAGCACTCAATGGCATGCGATCGTTTGTGATCAGATATACCCCGAATCGGTGAGAGGCTGTTGAGCTACTTGCGCTCTCGTTCTTCATACCACTGCATGAACGCTTCGGCGCTGACCGGTCGGCAGAGGTGAAAACCCTGGGCGATGTCGCAGTGATATATGCCCAGCGCATCGAGCACGTCGGCTGTTTCTACGCCTTCGGCGATGACCGACATGCCAAGGTTGTGGCCAAGGTCGACGACGCTTCGAACGATCAGTTCGTTGGCCTGATCGCATTGCATGGCCAGTACAAAGGATTTGTCGATCTTGAGTTCGCTGATGGGCAGGTCCTTCAGCTGAGCCAGGCTGGTATAGCCGGCGCCAAAATCATCGATGGCAATACGGATGCCCATCGTATGCAACTGCATCAGGATTTCCCGAGCCGCATTTGAATCGAGCATGATCGCCGACTCAGTCACTTCGAGCACGAGCATATTCGGAGTCAATTTGTAACGCTCAAGCAGATCGACGATCTGAAACACCAACTTGTCGTCCAGCAGGTTTCGCGCAGAAATGTTGACCGCTACCGGTATGCATATCCCGGCGTCGGCCCAGGCCCGCACCTGAGCCAGAGCAAGGTTGAGCACGTAATAAGTCAGGGAGCCGATGATCCCGGTGAGCTCGGCGAAGGGAATGAACTCATCCGGTCGCACGAGACCCCGCACCGGATGCTGCCAGCGCACGAGCGCCTCGACACCGGTGACTTTGCCCGTGCTCAGGCTGACCTTCGGTTGGTAGTCCAGGAACAACTCACCGCGATCCAGACCCCGACGCAGCTCACCGAGCATGGCAAGACGCTCCGGGGAGCGCCGATCCGAGCCAGGGTCGTAGACGAGAATGCCCTTGCCCTGCTTCTTGGCTGCATACATGGCGATGTCGGCGCGCTGCATGAGCGTCGAAGGGTCATCGCCGTGGATGCCGGAAACCACCACACCGAAGCTGGCTTCGACATCGAGATCGACACCATCGATCTCAAAGGAGGCGGTGATCGCGGTATGTAGCCGTAGCGCCGCCTTCAAAGCCCCATCCAGGCCTTCGACAGCGGGAAGCAGAATCGCAAACTCATCACCTCCCAGCCGGGCGACCGTGTCGATTTCGCGTGCCTCACTGACCAGCCGCTTGCCAATCTGATCGAGCAGCCGATCCCCGTAATAGTGCCCCAGGGTGTCGTTGACCTCCTTGAATCGGTCGAGGTCAATCAGCAACAGTCCGGTGCTTGAACCTTGGCGTCGCCCCAGGCGCAATGCCTGCTCGAAACGGTCGGCCAGGAGTGTGCGGTTGGCCAGCCCGGTGAGCTTGTCATGTAGCGAAGCGTGCAAGGCGTCCTTGCGTTGACTGTCGAGCTCGACACGAGTGCGCCGCAGCACTTGGGAGAACAGGCCGACGAGAAGCAGCCCGGCGATAAAAACGATTGGAGTGCTGTTGGCGTTGAAGGACTCCCGTGTGCGCAGCTTCTCCAGCGCCACAATAGACTCCTTGTGATGATCGGCCGCTGCTTGCAGGACGACTTTTTCAATCTTTTCGAACCGCGGGTCGGCCTCCTCGTTGTCGATCCAGCGCACCTGCGCGTCATCTCCACGATCGACGGCATCGAATAACTTGGTGATGCTTTCCAGGTAGGGAGTCAGTGCCATGCGAACATCCTCGACAAGGAGGTGGTCCGCAGGCGATCCGGAGTGGTGAACACGCTCGAGCGCAATGGTCAGTTGCGCTACGACATTCTTGAAGTTACGACGTGCGTTCAGGCTGGGGTCCAGCCGATACTTACGCTCCAGCGACTCGGCGGCTGCCACAGCAGTCGCAGCGGCTGCGTAGTGGTCGGACAGAACGCTCGAGGCGATCGCCTCCTGCCCCAGGCGTCCGGTGGTAATTGAAGACCACACCGCAAAGCCGCTGATTGCCAGCAGTACGGTGACCAGACCATGGCGCGCCCACCTGCTGGGTATTGTTTTGCTCCAGCGCATAAGCCTGGGTACGGCAATCACTTGCGCAAAGGCTTCAGGATGCTCCGGACTTGCTGGCGGTAAATTGCTCATGCGCTACCTCATGTAGACGTGGCTGCT
Organism: Pseudomonas sp. TH39(2020); assembly: GCF_016650715.1. Taxonomy (NCBI): domain Bacteria; kingdom Pseudomonadati; phylum Pseudomonadota; class Gammaproteobacteria; order Pseudomonadales; family Pseudomonadaceae; genus Pseudomonas; species Pseudomonas sp. TH39(2020). Next base: position 221,296 of record NZ_JAEKFF010000008.1, read on the forward strand.
TCCATTCTTATTGGCAATGTCCGCCAAAACTTGAGCTTAGTCGAAAACGAAACTAATCTTGATTCTCCGATAATGGCTGTGCGTTTACGCATCTAAAAACAGTTAAGTGATATTAATTCGAATCGACCAAGGCGAGTGACCGCTATGGGTCGTTTTCTGCCTGTCGCGACTGACCGAAATCCACAACCCATAGCTGCCTGTCGCCTCGGGTTTGCTTTTCGTGTTCAACCGAAACCTTAGGGGCGGGGCGCCTTCACGCTAGTCCAGTTCGGATCGAACCTGACTTGCCCGTAATAAAGCTGGTCCCCATGCCAGTCACCTTGTTGGTGTAAATCACATCGGTTGATTGCGCATCAAGGATCATCTGCTTGAAAATCGGGTCGGCGTTTATGCTGAACAATGGGCAGCTGAAAAACGACATTGATCCGCGGCTTGTTTCTATGGTGCGTAGCATCGAAGGCATGCTGGGCATTTATTAGGTTCCGTACGAAAAGTGCCTGCGCTCGAACAGCCCCCTGGATCTCTAGCACTTTGAGCAATTGACTAGTCGCTCAAAGGTGTTGCTCGGACTAGGGAATCTACTTCAGGTTGCCACTGAGGAACTGCTGCAGCCGCCCGCTCTGAGGGTTGCCCAGTACGTCCTCGGGCGCCCCCTGCTCTTCGACCAGTCCCTGATGCAGAAACAGCACCTGGTTTGACACCTGGCGAGCGAAGCTCATTTCGTGGGTGACCATGATCATGGTACGACCTTCTTCGGCCAGTCCCTGAATGACCTTGAGCACTTCGCCCACCAGTTCCGGGTCGAGTGCCGAGGTTGGCTCGTCGAATAGCATGACTTCCGGTTCCATGGACAAGGCCCGGGCAATCGCCACACGCTGTTGCTGACCGCCAGAGAGGAATGCCGGATATTGATCAGCGACGCGGGCCGGCAGACCGACCTTATCCAGATAGCGTCGAGCCCGATCCTCTGCATCTATCTTGCTGACACCCAGCACCCGATGCGGGGCCATGGTGATATTTTCCAGCACCGTCATGTGGCTCCACAGGTTGAAGTGTTGGAACACCATCGCCAGACGGGTGCGGATGCGCTGCAGTTCAGCCTCGTCGGCCACCCGCATACCGTGCCGGTCATGGAGCATGCGAATCTGCTGATTGTCCAGGCTCATGGCGCCGTCGTTGGGCGTTTCGAGGAAATTGATGCAGCGCAGGAAGGTGCTTTTACCCGAACCACTGGCGCCAATCAGGCTGATCACATCGCCGGTTTTGGCTTTCAGTGAGACGCCCTTGAGGACTTCGTGGCTGCCATAGCTTTTATGCAGATTATCAACGGTCAATTTGTACATGTGCGCAAATCCTGAATTAGTGAGCCGGGCCTAGGAAAGACAGCCAACGGCGTTCGGCCAGGCGGAACGAACCGACCAAGGAGAAACTGACAGCCAGATAAATAGCGGCGGCAATGCCGAACGACTGGAAGGTCATAAAGGTTGCCGAGTTGGCATCGCGAGCGACTTTGAGTATGTCCGGCACGGTGGCAGTGAAGGCAATCGTGGTCGAGTGCAGCATCAGAATCACCTCGTTGCTGTAGTACGGCAACGAACGGCGTAGGGCCGATGGCATGATCACATATGCATAGAGTTTCCAGCCGCGCAGGCCATAAGCCTTGGCCGCCTCGACTTCGCCATGGTTCATGCTGCGGATCGCCCCGGCGAAAATTTCTGTGGTATAGGCGCAGGTATTCAGGGCAAAAGCCAGAATGGTGCAGTTCAGTGCATCGCGAAAGAATGCATCAAGCATGGGCTGGGCGCGCACTGCGGCGATGCTGTAGATCCCGGTGTAGCAAATCAGTAACTGGATATACAGAGGCGTTCCGCGGAACAGAAAGGTGTAGAACTGTACCGGACAGCGCACCCACCCATTGGTTGAAGCCCGGGCAATCGACAAGGGGATCGACATCACAAAGCCGAAGAAGATCGACGCGCTGAGCAGCCAGAGGGTCATGGCCAGCCCGGTGATGTGTTGACCGTCGTGGTAAAGGAAAGGTTTCCAGTATTCCTGCAGAAGCTCGATCATCGCACCGCCTCCCGAAAGCCTGCGGCATAGAAGACTTCCAACCGACGCAGGACATAGTTTGAAACGCTGGTGATCAGCAGATAGATCAAGGCGGCCAGCATCAGAAAGAAGAACAGTTGATAGGTGCTTTTACCGGCATCCTGGGCCGCCTTGACCAAATCGGCCAGACCGATAATCGAGACCAGTGCGGTGGCCTTGAGGATCACCATCCAGTTATTGCCGATGCCCGGCAGGGCGAAGCGCATCATTTGCGGGAACACCACGAAGCGAAAGCGCTGGGCGCGGGTCAAGCCATAAGCGGTGGCGGCTTCCATCTGACCGCGAGGCACGGCGAGGATCGCTCCGCGAAAGGTCTCGGTAAAATACGCGCCATAGATGAAGCCCAGAGTGATGACCCCGGCGCTAAACGGGTCGATCTCGATGTACTCCCAGCCCAGCGCTGCAGTGAGGCTGGTCAGCCAGGTTTGCAGGCTGTAGAAAATCAGCAGCATCAGCACCAGATCCGGGACCCCGCGGATCAGCGTGGTATAGAGCTGTGCAGGAACTCGCAACACAGATGATCGTGAAAGTTTGGAACTGGCGCCGATCAGGCCGAGCAGCGCGCTCAATAACAGTGACAGTACAGATAGTTTGACGGTCATCCAGGTGCCTAGCAGCAACAGCGGGCCAAAGCCCTTAAGGCTGAAGCCGGATAACCCCAGAATCTGCAATAGGTTTTCGAACATTGGGCAGCCCTTTGGCAATCATGAAAGTGCCCATCCGCAGATGGGCACCGTACGGTTACTTGCCGCTGTAAAGAATCACATCGCCAAAATGCTTTTTCTGGACTGCCGCGTAGGTGCCATTGTCGTGCAGTGCTTTGAGGCCTTTATCCAGAAGCGCCTTGAGTTCCTGATTGCCTTTAGCGATGCCTACCGCCGTTTTCTCTGGCATCAACTCACTGTCTACCTGTTTGCTGACCTGGAAATCGGCACCTTGTGGTGACTTCAAAAAGCTCAATTCGGCTTGCAGCTTTTCCTGGATAGAAGCATCGAGGCGACCGGAGATCAGGTCCGCGTAGACCTGGTCCTGGTTCGCGTAGGCCTGGGTTTCTACCCCTGCCTTGTTCAGTACGGCTTTGGCATAGGCTTCCTGGACAGTGCCTTGCTCGTAGCCGACTTTTTTGCCTTTGAGCGATGCGGGATCAATGTCGATGGCAGCGCCTTTCTTGAACACCAGTACAGTAGGACTCGAGAACAGTTCGCTGGAAAAATCGATGACCTTCTCACGGGCTGGGGTGACCGTCATGGACGAGATCACGCCGTCGAACTTGTTGGCCTTGAGGCCAGGAATCATGCCATCGAAATCGCTTTCGACCCATTTGCACTTGACCTTCAGTTCGGCACAGATGGCATTACCCAAGTCGATATCGAAGCCAACCAGGCTGCCATCGGCGGCCTTGGACTCAAAGGGCGCGTAGGACGGATCGACGCCAAAGCGCAACTCCTTGTACTCCTTGGCCAGCGCGGAACCGGCAGCGACACAGAGAGCCACTGCAGAAAGGGTCAGAAATGCTTTTTTCATTGTTATATTCCTAATATCCAACATGAGCGCTTGTGGCGCATGAGTACTGTTACTGGAACTTGCATGACGCACAGAAAACGAAACCTGATGTTCATCTTGTTGCTATTGCACCGTTCGGCTCTGCCGGAAAAAATCGTCAGGCGCAGAGCAGTGAACCTGAGCGCACAGGCTCTTGCCCCGCGACAAACGTCAGCTCGGTATTGGCTTCGGTGAAACGCTCAACCACCCGTGCGTAGAAAACGCCAGCCACACTGCTGTAGAGGGTGCTGATCTGGCCGCTGAGCGGATCGATAACATCGGCCAGCGCGGTGCCTGGTTCGACCCTACTGCCAATTGGCGCGCGGTATGCCACCACTCCGGCGTGGGGAGCATTGAGCACCTCCACCCCGGCCAGAGGCGTTGGCTCACACAAGGGTATCGGCACCTCAACCTCTGCATCTGCGATCAAGCCCAGGTGCCCCAGGTACGCCAACAGAGCCTCGGCATCACGCATCGCCAACTCATGGCTAACATCGAAGAGACCACGCAGTTCTAATGTCGCGGAGAAGGTTTCCAGCGGAATCGGCAGATGTGGGAAGCGCTGTTGCAGCCTGTCCCAGATGGCCGTCAAGGATTCGTCGAAACTATAGGTTTTGGCGTCGGGACCACCCTGCTCGGTGGCATGCAGGACGGCATGTGCCCCTGTGAAGCCCGCCAATACTCGCGCCTGCTCCTGCTGTTTGCTGTGTGCGTAGAGGTGCACCATGGCTTCACTGTCGCAGTGCAAATCGATTACGTAGTCGGCAGCACAGGCCAGGCGCAGCAGAGTCAGGCGCAAAGACTCCAGCTCGGTACGTGGCTGCAGGGCTTCGAGGCGTTCGCGAGTGCAGCGACGGATCAGCGCGACGTTGGCAATGGGATCGCTGCCAAGTTCACTGCTGACCTGCTCGCACACGAGTTCGGCGAGATCGAGGTAGTTGCGGTTGAAGTTCTCTCGGCTGGACAGCTCAAAGCGGCCCAACTGACGCCCGAATACATAGTTGCCGAGGCCAATCGGGTTGGCGATCGGCACCAGTACCACCTCACCCGTCAGGCGGCCAGCGGCCTCAAGCGTCAGCAGGTGGTTCTTGAGGTGGTGCAGAACCAGCATGCCGGGGTGCTCATCGGCATGCAGACCGGCCTGCAGGTAAACCTTTTTGCCCTGCCCCTGTGGCCCGAAATGCAGGCTGATGACTTCACGTGGTGCGCCAAGGGTCTGCGCTAAAAGCGCATGTCGATGTTCTTGCATGGGAATATCCAAATGGGTGGTTCAGACGAGTGAGCAGCACCGGGATAGTGGCTTTTCTACCTGCCACGCCTTGGCGCGACAGGTAGACGTCTTAGGCGCGCTTCTTCTGCGGCACAGAAGTTTTGGGCTGTAGACGGGCAAACAGGTCTTTGGGATCTTTCAAGTCAGGTACCAGCTCGATCTCGCTGCCGATATCCAGAGCCTTGGCGGTGTCGAGGACGTAGCGCAATGCCGAGTAGTCCTCCAGTGCGAAGCCTACCGAGTCGAACAAGGTGACGCTTTGCTCGGTGTCGCGACCGACCACTTCGCCGTTCACCACGCGCCAGAACTCGATGATCGGCGAGTCCTGCGGCATCTGCTGGATCTCCCCTTCGATACGACTTTGTGGTTCGTATTCGACGACCACCCGGGCGCGTTCGACGATATCGCGGTGCAACTCGGTCTTGCCGGGACAGTCGCCGCCCACAGCATTGAGGTGCATGCCGGGCTCGATCATGTCCGGGGTGAGAATGGTGGCGTAGGTCTTGTCGGCGGTTACGGTGGTGACGATATCGGCACCGCGCACGGCCTCGGCTACGCTACCGGCAAGGCTCACCTTGATCGCAGGGAAGCCGCTCAGGTTGGCAGCCAGCTTGGCGGTAGCCTTCGGATCAACGTCGTACAGACGGATCTCCTCGATACCCAGCAACGTGTGGAAGGCCAATGCCTGGAATTCGCTCTGCGAGCCGTTGCCGATCAGCGCCATGCTGCGGCTATTGGTGCGCGCCAGGTAGCGGGCAGCCAGGGCTGACGTGGCGGCGGTGCGGATCGCCGTGGTCAGGGTCATCTCGCTGATCAGGAGCGGGGTTCCGGTGTCGACATCCGTCAACGCACCAAAGGCCATCACCGTCAGCCTGCCGGTCTCGGGGTTCTTCGGGTGGCCGTTGACGCACTTGAAAGCATAGAGTAAGTGGTCGGAGATCGGCATCAACTCAATCACCCCTTCGGGGGAGTGGTTGGCCAGGCGGGCGCACTTTTCGAATGCGTGCCAGCGCAGATAGTCCTCACGAATGTATTCGGCCATTTCAGTCAGGCACTGGGCGATGCCTTTTTGGGCAACGAGCTGGCTCAGGTCGTTGACGTCGATATAACGGGTCATGCACATCTCCTTTTATCGGGTTTTTCAGGACGTTTGAACCGCCCCAGTTTCCCCTGACACTCTTCCAAGCTCAGTGCGTAACGCTTTTAAAGCGCCAGCAGCGATAGCTGTTTGTTGAAACGATGACGACGCGTTGGCGTTGTGGAACATTTGTATGTGATCAAACACATCGCCATGAGCATCTTGCCGCCCGGACTGCAGTCATGATTGGCGAGTCGGTCGGGTGGGTAGGTGGGGCGACTGCACGGCGACACGGCGGCCCAAGATCATCAGGCCAAGAAGTATTTTTTATTCTGTGCATCTGCATAACACCGGTTAAGAGCGCGATTACTTCGACGCCAAACTACGCGATATTCGCTTTCATTCCATACACAGCAGCCCCTAAGATGAACGTACCTGTATTGGTCGAAAAGGCTACACACCCCCTCATGAGTTCGCCTCAAAAGACATCCCGTATCGGTCGGCTGGTGCAGCATTTTTCGCAATTGATTGATCAGGCCAAGCTGGCCCAGGGCGCCCGTTTGCCATCCATTCGTGCCGCAGCCAAGGAATTCGAGGTCAGTACCTTCACCGTGGTACAGGCTTATGATCGCTTGGTCGCTTTGAGTTATGTCGAGGTGCGTAAAGGTGCTGGCTTCTTTGTCGCCCAGGCCTCGCCGAGTATCGAGCAGCAACGCAGCGCAGCCCCGCTGGGGGATGTCTATTGGCTGCTGGATGATGCGTTTGATCCGGATGCTGATGCCTTGCAACCGGGTAGCGGCGGTCTGCCAGATACCTGGCTGGATGAGGCGGGCCTTCGCCTGGCCATGCGCAGCCTTGCTCGTGGCTCTGGACTGATTGCCGAATATGGTGAGTCTCGTGGCCTCCTGGTCCTTCGGCAATGGCTGCAGCGCCATCTGAACGAGCGAGGGGTACCTGTACAAAGTGAGCAAATCTTGCTTACCCAGGGAGCCAGCCAGGCGCTAAACATAGTGATCAACGCCCTACTGCATCCGGGTGATTGTGTGCTGGTGGACGACCCAGGCTATATCAACCTGCTGTCTAATCTGCGTGACCACAAAGTCAAAATAATCGGGGTACCCTGGACCCCACAGGGTCCGGATGTGGAGAAGCTTGGCGAGTTGCTGACCCAACATCGGCCCAAGGCCTTTTTCACCAATCCTTGGCTGCAGAACCCAACCGGCGCCAGTTATAGCCCGGCGGTAGCCCATCGCGTGCTGCAACTTGCGGATACTCATGATTGCTGGATCGTTGAGGATGACGTGCATGGTCAGTTGGTACCGAACAACCAGCCACCACTGGCCGCCCTCGACAACCTGCAGCGGGTGATTTATATCGGCAGCATTTCTAAAAGCATGGCCCCCTCGCTGCGGGTTGGCTTCGTCACTGCTGAACCGGCAGTGGCCGAAGCTTTGCTGCACTACAAGATGACCACCGGCCTCTACAGTTCGCAGCTTTGCGAGCGGCTGGCGTTGCAGATGCTCAATGACGGTACCCAGCGCAAACGCTGCCAGAGGCTGCGCGATCGTCTATTGCAGGCCCAGGTGTTTGCTCGCCAGCAACTGCAACAGCTCGGCTGGCAATGCTGGGCCCCCATCGCACCAGCGCCGTATCTGTGGATCGGTAGCGGCCAGGAAGGTTTCGATCCGGTGGCCCTAACACGCGCAGGGCTCAAGCAGAATATCCTGCTGTCCCCCGGCTGCATCTTCCGCCCCGACCTGGAGGTCACCCCCTGGCTTCGCTTCAACGCGGCCTTTGGCGAGGACCCAGCAGTCTGGCGCTTTCTCGCCGAAAGTCAGGAACACAAGCTACGGGGACATCAACCTCATTGACCAAACGACCCCGACGCAGCTATTTACCGTACACGTAAGGGTTGATACCAAGTCGATCTGCAATCCCGAGAGCGTAGGCTTACCAAGTGTGTTCCGCTCCGTAATATAACGATCATCCACTCTGTAGATGGCTACTCGCCTGATGGGCAACTTGTAGATGTGCTGAAACCCAGAGGATGGGCCTGAGGTCTTTTCGTTTTTTAGGAAGTGGGAGGATGATGTGAAAGGCGGCGCTGCAGTTTGCTCGTAGCACGTCACCGACCGGTTGAATCCACAGCCAAAAGCAGTCGCTCAATGCTCAGGAAAAATTCATCAACGAATTGCGCTCAAGCACTGCCAACTTTTGATGACTCCTCGAGTAGCCAATCGCGGAACGCCTGAATTTTCGCCAGCCCAGCAACCTCAGGCCGGAACACAATGTAGTAAGCAAACTCCAGCAGGCGAATGGCATCGCCGAAGGGTCGAATCAACCGCCCGGCTGCCAAGTCGTCGCGCAACATGACGCTACGTCCAAGTGCCAGTCCGTGACCGTCGATAGTCGCTTGAAGTACGGCAGCCGAATTGTTGATACGCAGCCCGTGCTCCGCATTTACATCGGTGTATCCCGTCGCATCGAGCCAGGTTCGCCAAGTGGGGTATGCAGGATCGCCCGCCATCGACAAGTCATGAATCAACGTTGCCTGGGGCAGTTTATTGCCTGACAGTCGCCCCGCCTTCAGCAATGGATAGGTCGGTGCGCAGACAGGGTACATCTCTTCGTCCATCATTTTGATCGCCGTCAATCCCGGCCAATGCCCCACACCATATCGAACGCCGATGTCCATGCCCTCGGCAATGAAATCCACAGGCCTGAGATTGGTGTCCAGCAACACATCGATTTGTGGGTGCGCAAGTTGAAATCGTTCAATACGGGGCAACAACCACTTGGCCGCAAATGCCGGACTGACGGTAACGGTCAACCCCGTGCTGAGCGAGCCCTCCTTCAACCGCGCCAACCCCATGCGTAAACGGTCAAAACCTTCCCGAATATCCGGTAGAGCTTCTCGGGCGACATCCGTCGGGACTAGCCGCGCGGTTCCACTGTAAGAACGATTGAACAACGTAATACCCAGCCACGCCTCCAGTGTTCTCACTTGCTGCCCCACGGCCGCGGACGTGACATGAAGTTCTGCTGCTGCGGCTGAAAAACTTTGATGCCGAGCTGCGGCCTCAAATGCCCGGAGCGCGTTTAGATAGGTTGGTGTCGTCATCTGTTAAAGAAATTCTTTAATGATTGGAAAAAACTTCTGATTTGTGAGCCCTGACCCGAAGACGAAGAATAGCAGCCAGACCGAAACGTTAAAGGCTCAAATACTGCAAATATCCGAGTAAAGCCGGTCGGAACATTTTTCCTCACTCACACAGGGCATCTCAACATGAAAAGATTTTCTTCCAAAGTCGCGATCGTAACCGGCGGCGGTTCAGGCATCGGTAAAGAAGTTGCTCAACGTCTAGTTGCTGAGGGAGCTAGTGTTGTGATCGCCGGTCGTGATTCGGCAAAACTTGAAAAAGCCGCAGCGCAAATCGACCCTAGCGGCAAACAGATACGTACCTTGGCGGGTGATATCGCCATGCCCGCCACGGCCAAGGCATTGGTCGAATTGGCGACAGCCGAGTTCGGGGGCGTGGACATCCTGGTCAGCAACGCAGGCGTGTTTAATCCCAAGCCTTTCCTGGAGGTCGATGAGCAGGAATACGACAGCTTCATCGACATCATTCTCAAGGGCAAATTTTTCATGGCCCAGGCCGCAGCCAAAGCAATGCAGCAACGCGGCGGTGGCGTGATCGTGCAAACCGGTTCGCTGTGGGCGCTGCAAGCGATCGGCGCGACTCCATCGGCTGCGTACTCGGCCGCCAACGCCGGTGTCCATGCGCTGACCCGTAACCTGGCGATCGAGCTGGCATCGTCCAACATCCGTATCAATACAGTCGCCCCTGCGGTGGTGGAAACACCGATCTACAACACCTTCATGGACACCGAGCAGATCAAGGAAGTACTGCCGACCTTCAACGCGTTCCACCCACTGGGTCGCAATGGCCAGCCTGCGGATGTGGCCGAAGCCATTCTATTCATGGCCTCTGAGCAAGCTTCCTGGATTACCGGCACCGTGTTGCCAGTTGACGGCGGCGTAACCGCCGGCCGTATTTAAAGGAGAGAAACGATGATGCTGGATTGGAATGACTACCGCGAAACACTGCTGGGCCGAGTCGGTGACCTTGCCATGCTGTCGCCCGATACTGTGGGCGGCCTTCAAGTGCTAAACGGCGCGTGTGCGAAGACCGGTCATCTTGACGCCAAGACACACGAACTGATCGCGCTGGCAGTCGCCGTCACTACGCGCTGCGACGGTTGCATCGCAGTGCACACCAAGGCGGCTGTAAAACACGGCGCTTCCCGTGAAGAAATCGCCGAGGCGCTGGGTGCTGCAATCGCGCTCAATGCGGGCGCAGCAGTGACCTATTCGGCACGGGTCTTGGACGCTACGCGGCGCTCGAAAACAATTAACCCCGAGCCCCCACTCCCCCAATTCTAAAGGGGAGTGCGGTTCCCATGTCGGCACTCTAGGCCCCGTTGAAACATCAAGACTATATGGAAGGGGATCTTGAAGCTGTGGACGACGTCTTGCAGAGTTTAAAACACGTTACTGCACTCATCTTGTCAGGAAACATCAAGGTATAGGAAATTGAACTCCACTTGACCACGTTTTTGCATTCGACCTTACCAGTCATTTGCATGGCATCTGACCCCCGATTGCATCGGATTTGACCAGTACGTTTCGTAACGGTGATCGGAAGAGAGCTGCACATTGCTGTCGGTGGCGACATTCAGCAAATTCGGCCAAAAGCCGTCATTCGCGTTTTCATCGTAAAAGTCGGAACCGGCGACCTCGGCGACACCTTGCTCAGTCGCAGGGCCCAACAGATAAATCTTCGTGCGATACAAGCGCCAGAAACGAAATCCGATGCAATGGCAGGCTATTTCTTGACGGTAAAGCATGGCTCCCGCGTGAATATTACATTCAGCGGTTCTTTTCCCATTGATCATTGCTCATCGTCAGGCGAAAGCCGAGATGCGACATCGAGTTCATTGGATCTGCGCCCTGCCTGGCACTGGTTCGAAAGCTCGTGCAGTAGCTGTCGCTACAAAGAAAAGAGCCCCCTCGAATCACACGCTGTGGTGCGTTGGCCGTTACTCCGAGATCCGGGTCATAGCTGTCGGAGGGACCTACCGGGTTAAACACTGCTTCACCCGCCGACTGACGCTTGAGCCCTACTCTAAACGCATCGGCACGATACCAATCGGCGACCCACTGCCAAACGTTACCGGACATGTCGTAGAGCCCGTAGCCGTTAGGTCTGTAACTGCCTACCGGTTTAGTGCCGATTTTGAATTTATTGCTGGACCCGCTCACGGGAAACGGCTGCACCTCATCCCAGGTATTAGCCATCTTTTCCCCGCCGGGCGAGAAGTCATTACCCCACGCATAATTCGCTTGTTCCAGTCCGCCTCTTGCGGCGTATTCCCATTCAGCCTCGGTCAGCAGCCGTTTGTGGGCCCATGCGGCATACGCTTGTACATCTTCGCGTGAAACCTGAACCACCGGATGGGTTTCCTTGCCCTCGATAGTACTGTCAGGCCCCAGCGGGTGGCGCCAGTCAGCCCCTGGGACAAATGCCCACCACTGGCTGAAATCATTGAGTGGGATCGGCCTCTCTGTTCCCACAAAAACCAATGCGCCAGGCACCATGACACTGTCATCCGGCTCAGGAGTACCCGGCGGTAGCTGTACTTTCAGATCTTCCCATTTGGGTTTACGTTCGGCGGTGGTGACGTAATGCGTTTCAGAAATGAAACGGGCGAAATCGGCATTGGTGACGTCATAGCGGTCGATCCAATACCCGTCGAGTCGAACCTTGTGCGCCGGCCCCTCGTTTGGACGAGCCTGCTTATGATCGCTCCCCATCAAAAATTCGCCGGCAGGAAGCCAGACCATTTCCAAGGGGCCATTTTTTCCATCACCCAGCGTCAACGGCACGGGGCCGCGAATGTGCTGATACACCACTAACGCCACGCACGCCGACACGATCCCGGCGCAGACGATGGCGATACCCAAACGCCGTTTCCTGATAAGCATGTGCGCTCCCCTTGATTTCAGGCTGCGGCCATTGCTGAACCTTCCTGACATCAAGATCAGGTATAGACAGCACTACTCCAATGTCAACGCCCGCTCGCGCGAACGATGAGATGGACTGGCGAGAGAAGAAAACGGTTCTACACTCCGAACTTGGGGTTTCGGGGGTTTACAGGAGCTGGCCATGGCCACTGCACACTGGAATAAACCTTTATGGCTGCGCCAGCGCATCAGTTCAGGACTGGCAGTTGCCTTGCTTTCGTTCTCTTGCGCCAATGCAGCGACACCGGAAGTCAACGGCACGCCCGGTTCACCCAGCGCTACCACGACCATCGATGGGAGATACCTCCCTAATCCTCCAGAAGCATTCCGCGGCGTTATCAACCTCGACGCCGCAAGCTCCACACCCTACTGGTCGCCGACCGTCGTTCCGCCCAAAGACGCGCCGAATATCTTGTTGATCATCACCGACGATGTCGGCTTCGGCGCCCCCAGTACGTTCGGCGGCATCATCCCTACGCCCGCCATGGATCGCGTCGCGGCAGCCGGGTTGCGCTTCACGCAATTCAATTCGACGGCACTGTGCTCACCGACGCGCGCCGCCTTGATTACCGGGCGCAATCACCATTCCGTCGGCTTCGGCGTCATCACCGAAGTTTCAACGGGCTATCCCGGCTACAACAGCGTCATCACCAAGGACAAGGTGACCATTGGCAAAATCCTCAAGGACAACGGCTACGCCACCTCGTGGTTCGGCAAAAACCACAACACCCCTTCCTTCCAGATCAGTCAGGCCGGCCCGTTTGATCAATGGCCCATCGGCATGGGCTTTGATTATTTCTACGGGTTCATGGGGGGCGAAACAAACCAGTGGCAACCGGGCAATCTGATGCGCAACACCACCCCGATCCATCCCTACGTCGGCAAACCAGGCTGGAACCTGATCACCGCGATGGCGGATGACGCCGTCGGCTACGTCAATGAATTGAACGCACTCGATCCGAAGAAGCCGTTCTTTCTTTATTACGCGCCCGGCGGCACCCACGCGCCGCATCACCCGACGCCCGAATGGATAGATAAATTCAAGGGCAAGTTCGACATGGGCTGGAACGTCGCGCGCGACCAGATCTTCGCCAACCAGAAGCGCCTCGGTGTCATCCCGCAGCAAGCCAAACTCACGCCGTGGCCGGACTCTCTGAAGAAATGGGACGAACTGCCGGCCGACGAGAAAAAACTGTATGCCCACCAAATGGAGGTCTATGCGGCCTATCTCGCGTACACCGACCATGAAATCGGCCGGGTGATCCAGGCGATTGATGACATGGGCAAGCTCGATAACACGCTGGTTATCTACATCAGCGGCGACAACGGCGGTAGCGCAGAAGGCACCCCTAACGGCACACCAAACGAAATGACTACCTTCAACGGAATCAACGTACCGGTGGCCGACCAGATGAAGTATTTAGACGCTTGGGGCTCGGACCAGACCTATCCGCACATGGCCGTGGGCTGGACCTGGGCCATGGATACACCTTTCAAGTGGACCAAGCAGGTCGCATCACATTTTGGCGGCACCCGCCAAGGCATGGCCATCTCCTGGCCGAACCGGATCAAGGATGCCGGCGGCATCCGTAACCAGTTCCACCACGTCATTGACATCGAGCCGACGATCCTCGAAGCCACCGGCATAGACGCGCCGCTCCAGGTAGATGGCATTGCGCAAAAGCCCATCGAAGGCACGAGCATGGCTTACCTTTTTGACAAGCCGAATGCCGACAAGCCGTCCACGCGCACCACGCAGTATTTCGAAATGCTTGGATTGCGCGCGCTCTACCACGAGGGCTGGATGGCTTCGACGACGCCCTACCGCGCACCTTGGGACATCACCGCGCAGCCACCCAAGGACATCGTCAATGGCGTCAAATGGGAGCTGTACGACATCACCAAAGACTGGACGCAGAACGACGATGTCGCAGCAGCCAACCCTGCCAAACTCAAGGAACTCCAGGATCTGTTCTGGGTGGAAGCGAACAAGTATCAAGTGTTACCGCTCGACGCCTCCGGCTTTACGCGCGTCGTTGCTCAGCGCCCGAGCATCGTGGCCGGACGCACCGAGTTCAATTACTTGTCGCCGGTGACCGGCATTCTTCCAGGCAACGAGCCCAACACATTGAACAAGTCCTACGTTATTTCGGCTGACGTCACCGTTCCGCAAAGCGGCGGCGACGGCGTGCTGGTGACGGACGGCGGCCGCTTCGGTGGTTATGCCCTCTACCTTCTGAAAGGCAAGCCGGTTTTCAGCTACAACCTTGAGGGAGTGGCGCAATTCCGTTGGGAAGGGACCGAGGCGCTTACTCCCGGAAAGCACGGCATCAGCTTCGATTTTAAATACGCTGGGCCGGGGTTCGGAAAAGGCGGCACCGGCGTGCTCTCGGTGGATGGCAAGCAAGTGGCGAGCCGTACGATCCCCAACAGCGTTCCATTCGTCTTCGGCGTGGATGAAAGTTTCGACGTCGGCTCTGACACCGGCACTCCCGTCGATGACAAGGATTACCAGGTACCGTTCGCGTTCAACGGCTCGCTGCACAAACTCACCGTCAAGCTCGAACCGCCGCAGTTGAATGTCGCGGGCAAGGAGGCAGCCCAGAACAAGGTCGGCAACAAAGACTAGGAACGCACGCGGGCCAACTCGCACGAGACGACCCGCGTCGTGAAAGTACACTTCCACCACTAGGTTTATTTGGGTAGTCAATGCAATAGACGCCTCTCAAGGAGAGCACTATGACGCACACGCTCAGACCACTGGCCGTACTGGCGACCTTCGTCGCGCTGGCCATTCCTGTGATAGCCAAGGGGCAAACCGCCACCGAAATCCCCCCGGCGATCACCACGCCCGATCGTCTTGAGACCCGTATCGGGACGTTGGAATTCAAGGACGGCGCGCCGAGCGCAAAAACCGCTCAGGACGTCTATGACACCCTGGCCTTCACCCGTGGTGTAGACGCGTTCATGAACAGTTTTTCGGGCGCCTCGGCCTATGCGGTTCGCGAGGGCTTCCACAGCATCGGGGCTGAGGACAACTCGGTGGTTATCTTCTCTGAGTTGATGGATTCCAAATCGCTCTTTCTCACCGCCAACGTCGATACGATCTATACGCTCGCGGTCCTCGACTTGACGAAGGGGCCGTTGGTGGTTGAGGTGCCACCGAAGGCGCTCGGTACGCTCAATGACATGTGGTTCGGCTGGATCATCGACATCGGCGCGCCCGGCCCTGATCGGGGCGAAGGAGGCAAGTACCTGATCGTGCCTCCGGACTACGAAGGTCCTCTTCCAGACAGCGGCTTCTTCGTGGGCCGATCAAAAACCAATCATGTTCTCTACGCCGTTCGTGCCTTCATGGAGAACAACGATCCGAAACCTGCTGTGGCCGAGATCAAACAATCGCTGAAAATCTACCCCTACACGCCGGGCGGATTTGGCACCAGCATTGCCACGGCACTCGAAGGCAACGTCAGGCTTGCGCCCAATCCACCGATACCGCCGACGAAGTTCGTTGAGGGGAGCGGCAAGTCATTCAATACAATCGCGCCTAACGACTTCTCCTATTTCGAGATGCTCGACAAGCTCGTACAGCTGGAACCGGCCACCTCGTTCAACCCGGAACTCATTGGCCAACTGGCGGCCATTGGTATCGTGAAGGGCAAACCCTTCAGCCCCGACGCCCGAATGAAGAAGATTCTCACCGACGCTGCGGCGGTGGGCAACGCGGCTGGGCGAGCGCTGAATTGGCGTGCCGCAGACTATCCTGGTTGGTCCCTTTATCCGAACTCGATGTGGGCCAACATGCTATGGCAAGGTGGCTTCGACTTCGAGACGCCGCCGCCGACGATCACCAAGGAAGGCTTGTTTAAAGCGCTGCCACCGACTGGCGCGCGGACCCTCGATTCCCGCGCGGCCTTTTACTACGGCTACACCATGGATTCGCCGGGCATGATCATGCGATTGCCCAATGTCGGTTCGCAGTACCTCATGGGATTCACTGATGCTGAAAAAAACCCCTTTGATGGCGGCAAGACCTACAAGGTGACTCTGCCGCCGAAGATCCCCGCAGCCAAGTTCTGGTCGTTCACCGTCTACGACAACCAGACGCGGTCAATGCTCCAGACGCCGCAGCGTTACCCGCGCGCAGGAAGCCAGACCTACCCTACACCGGCCGCCACAGAGAACGCGGACGGTTCGACGACTATCTACTTCGGCCCTTCCAAGCCCGCTGACGCCAAGGCAGGCAACTGGATCCAGACTACGCCCGACAAAGGGTGGTTTACGCTCCTGCGCCTCTACAGCCCGCTTGAATCGTTCTTTACGAAAGAGTGGCGGCCGAGCGAGGTCGAATTGGTTAAGTAAGACTGACCATCTGTTTCAGCGGATGGCGCGAAGCGTCGACCGGTTGAATCCACAGTCGATTTCTGCCCTTCACGACAGGCAGAAATCGGCCAGAAGCAGCCACTCGGCTGGATCCTTTCGTTTGATTATCGGATGGGGTTTATCCCGTCCCCGGCGAGCGAAGCGAACGCTTGAACCGTAGATTCGGCTCTAGGAGTACACGGTGCCGGCCGGCATTTTTATGCCGCACAGTGCGCGGTAGCAAACACCATTTCCATATACCAAGCATTTATCCTGGGCTTGAGCTTTAAGTATTAACGCTCGCAACCTTTGGACAATCCGAACGGCTCGACGTCTGAATAACAGCGGTTTGATTGGCCGCTTTTCTTGCCTTGGGTGTTGGATTTCCCCGAGATACTCCTGCCAACTTGTTGGTTGCTGATAGAGCTGTGTTTCGAGATCGTTCAAAATTGCCAATGCGTCAGCTAGATCGTCAGTTCTCAAGCGGAACATTACATTCATTGATGTAATGCTTATCCGTGCATCTCTTTGTGCATATCGTTCAAAAGCAGGTGCTATAAGGGAAAAATATCCAAACGCATGAAAGCAGTCAGATCTGAAAACAATTCGGTCTTCTGGGTCTAGCGGCCATAAACGCTCTGTTTTTTTCGAGGTATATAAGCCGATAATATGATGCATGGTGACTGTACCTGACTACTGACATGCTTATGGGTGAAGGCTGGCTCACACTCCTGCGAGGACGCAGCGTAGCAGGTTCATGCCATCCATTGGCCACTGCTTCTGGCCGGAAGGTGCCGCTATGCTCTATGCCACACACGCCCATCATTTCGAGATTCGTGCGAAATTGGTGCTGCTGATAAGTCCTTCCGATGCCAGGCCTCGGAGCTGCTCAATCAGTTTCCCCCGCTCGGACCTGGACGTGACCGGATCGACAATTTGATATTGCTCTTCGCACCACAGGTTGACCTTTTTTGCCCAAAACACTTGTACAGTGGGCTCTGTAGTCAACCGTGCCAGCAGGTAAGCTACTTGTTGCCATTTCGGACGCAGTCGCATGAGGGCATGACGGCGCTTATCGGATAGCTCATGCCAATCCCTGTCCAGTTTGGCGTCCAGCCCGGTATGCAATGAAGCCCACGATTGTTTGTTCAGTTGGGCGACAGCTGCAAGAAATACGGTGTCCGATGGATCGTCGAGTGCCGCAAACAGCTCAACCGATTGTCCCTCGCTCAGTTGACCCATAGCGGCTTGTCGCACGGTGGGATAATTGGATCGTGCAGCTGCCATCAACCAGCGTTGTTCGAGTTCGACATCAAGCTCTGCTGCCAGCCCGAGGATACCCAGCCAACCGCGCTTTGCTTTGGGGAAGGCTTCCGTCAGTCGTCCTGCCAATATGGCCCGCGCATCAATATCGTGCTTCGGTGCTACCCAGCGCGCCAGACTGCGGATGGACCGCGAGTCATCCAGCAAGGCCGCGCACAACAACGGTTGTGGATTTTCCAGCAACGGCAGCAGGGCACGCATCACGCAGACTCGTACCTTCGCCCCTGGACGTGGAAGGGCTTCTCGTAGCAATTGCAGTGCTTGCGCATCTGGCAGCGCCTGGCAAGCAGCCACGCCCGCCACGCGTACAGTTAATTCTCGATGGGCCAGCGCGTCTCGCAGAAGCGTCTGTTTATCGATATCTTTTTCCAGCAACAATTTAAACAGGTAGCGTGCCGCGCTGCCTTGTCGCGCCAGGAAGTTTGCGTAGACATCAGAGTGAACCTCGGTCGCCTGAAGGGTGTTGCGCACTGCCCTCAGCGTAGGGCCGTGGTCTGCACGGTGACGCGAAGCCAGCGCCATGAGGGGTTCGAGCGCGAACAACAAGGCCTGAACATGGGAGGGCGATAGATAATGATTTAGACTTTCCGTTGCCAGATCGCGAATTTGTGGCACCCAATCGTTCAACCGCTCGATCAATGCTACTAATGCTTCGGGAGAGGGTTGGTCACGTAGCGCCCTGATGGCGACTTCGCGAATGAAGCCGTTGTAGTGGATAGTCAGCGCTATCCAGTCTCCACTCTCCTTTGCTTTGCCGAGCAGATGCGCAGCTTCGTCACGACGCTGAGCCGCCCATTGCGTGACGGGCGCCTGATGATTTTGCAGTCGAGCTAACCATTCCCGTATTACTACCACGCTTCAATCCTTTCGCAACATTTCCATCTGAACCGAAATATACAGTAGATCGTGGTCACGGATAGCGGGGCGGCAGCTGTAGCATTCTGAGTGACTGCTTCTGGCCGATTGCTGCCCGGCATGACAGGCAGTAGTCGGCACTTGGCAGCCGTTCGAGGGGCCGGATGCGTGGTGCAGTTATGAAGTGAAGTCCATTTACTTTGAAAAAAACCTGTGCCGCGGTTTCCATTGGGCATTGGTGTTGGCCGCGGAGGCAGCCTTCGGCAGCTACTACAGGTTGGCGTCCGTTTTGATATCAGAAGTTAGCCGGTGTGTTGGCGCTAATGATTTCCGCCTCATCCGCCCCAATATTCCGAAACCGATGCGGCAACGTCGTCGGAAAGTAATACCCATCCCCGGCATTCAACACACTAATCTGCCCATCAACCGTCAACTCAACCGTCCCCCGCGTAACCAACCCACACTCCTCCCCTTCCGAATGCACAATCGGCTCTTCCCCCGAACTCGCTCCAGGCGCGTATTGCTCGCGCAACAGCCGCATTTGCCGACTCGGCACCGAAGCGCCAATCAGCAACAACCGCAGCCCATGACGGCCGAGATCCGGCTGTTCATTGGCGCGGAATACGTATTGGTGCTCACGCGGCGGCTGATCAAAGGTAAAGAAGTCCGCCAAAGACATAGGTATGCCTTCGAGCAGTTTTTTCAGGGAACTGACGGAGGGACTGACGCGATTTTGTTCGATCAGGGAGATGGTGGCATTGGTGACGCCGCTACGCCGGGCCAGCTCGCGCTGGGAGAGTTTGTAGCTTTCGCGTACTAGTTTGAGTCGTGAGCCCGTGTCCATGACAGCCTTATGCGAAGAATACTTAAGGGTTATGGGGGTGGATGGCGGGCGACTTTTGGCCGCGAAAACACCGCTTCCCTGTCCCGGAAATTTGAAAGGCGGGTATTAAATCACGTTTGGTGGTGTTGCTCAGCAGGTTCGATAAATGGTTGGGTAAAAAGGTTGTTTTGGCCTGAAGTCGGGTGGTTTGGTCTCGCAAATTGTGGATGTGATTGCTGGGTGTCAGGTGGAGTTGATAGCGACTCGTATGGCCTCTTCGCGAGCAGGCTCGCTCCCACAGTTTGATCCCGGTTGTGTACACATTTTGTGTATGCCGTGGATCTCTGTGGGAGTGAGCTTGCTCCGGGCGGCGTTCCGACGATGGCGGTGTGTCAGGCGACATCAATGTTGACTGTGCCGCCGTCTTCGCGAGCAGGCTCGCTCCTACAGGGATTGCGTCAGGCTTAGATGCCGAATCGATCGCGCAGCGCGTAGTACGCGGCGCCCATGGCGGTGAGTGGGGCCTGGAAGGTGCGGCCGCCGAGCATGGGCATGTGCGGGAGCGAAGCGAATGCATCGAAGCGTTCGGCGTCGCCGCGGATCATTTCCGAGATCAGTTTGCCGGCCAGGTGCGAGCAGGTGACGCCGTGGCCGCTGTAGCCTTGCATGTAGTAGGCGTTTTTCTCGATGCGGCCGAATTGCGGCATGCGTGACATGGTCAGCAGGAAGTTGCCGGTCCAGCGGTAGTCGATTTTCACGTCCTTTAGTTGCGGGAAGGTCTTGAGGATTTTCGGCTTGATCAGTTGTTCGATGTCGTCCGGTTCGCGGGCGCCGTAGACCACGCCGCCGCCGTACAGCAAGCGGTTGTCAGCGGTGAGGCGGTAGTAGTCGAGCAGGTAGTTGCAGTCTTCGACGCAGTAGTTGTTTTTGATCAGGCTGCGCGCAACCTTTTCGGACAACGGTTCGGTGACGACGATTTGCGAGCCGCACGGCATGCTTTTGCGGGTCACGCGGTTGTCGAGGTCTTGCGGCAGGTAGGCATTGCCGGCGATCAGCAGGTACTTGGCGCGGACCACGCCTTTGGCGGTGCGCACGGTGATCGGTTCGCCATAGGTGATTTCCACCGCCGCCGATTGTTCGTAGATTTTGCCGCCCAGGCCGATGATGGCCGAGGCTTCGCCGAGGGCCAGGTTCAGCGGGTGGATGTGGCCGCCCTGCATGTCGAGCAGGCCACCGACGTAGTTGTCGCAACCGACTTCGCGCTTGATGTCAGCCGCGTCGAGCATTTTCAGATTTTTGTTGCCGTAGCGTTCCCAGCTGCTTTTCTGTTCGGCCAGGCCTTTGAGTTGCTTTTTGTTCAGTGCGGCGAAGATGCCGCCCGGGCGGTAGTCGCACTGGATGTCGTAGTGCTGAATGCGCTGACGGATGATGTCGGCGCCTTCGAAGATCATGCTGCCGAGGACTTCGGCAGTCTTGTCGCCGTAGCGTTCTTCGATGACGTCGACGTCGCGGCTGTAGGAGTTGACCAGTTGGCCGCCGTTGCGACCGCTGGCGCCGAAACCGACTTTGGCGGCTTCGAGCACGGTTACGCTGTAGCCGGCTTCGGCGAGGAACAGGGCCGAGGACAAACCGGTGTAGCCGGCGCCGATCACGCAGACGTCGCATTCCACCAGCTCTTCAAGCACCGGGAAGTCGCCGGTGAAGTTGCGGGTGGCGGCGTAGTAGCTGTTTACATGTGTTGTTTGTTTCATAGGTTTCTCCGATGGCCGCTGGCATGTGCCGGCGGCCGCCGTTGTAGAGGTGTTAGAGCTTGATCCAGGTCGCTTTGAGTTCGGTGTATTTGTCGAACGCATGCAGCGATTTGTCCCGACCGTTACCCGACTGCTTGTACCCGCCGAACGGTGCGGTCATGTCGCCGCCGTCGTACTGGTTGACCCAGACGCTGCCGGCGCGCAAGCCGCGCGCGAAGGTGTGAGCCTTGCTCAGGTTGCGGGTCCACACGCCGGCGGCCAGGCCGAAGATGCTGTCGTTGGCGATGGCTAGCGCTTCTTCCTCGGTGTCGAAGGTGATCAGCGACAGCACCGGGCCGAAGATTTCTTCCCGGGCGATGGTCATGGCGTTGGTCACGCCGTCGAAGATCGCCGGCTCCACGTACAGGCCACCGGTGGCTTCGAGGGTGCGGCTGCCGCCCGCGATCAGTTGAGCGCCCTGGTCTTTGCCGACCTGGATATAGCGCAGCACGTTGTCCAGTTGACGCTGATCGACGACTGCGCCGACGGTGGTTTCCGGGTCCAGAGCGTGTCCTGGTTTCCAGGCTTGCAGCGCTTCCACCAGCAACGGAATGAACTGCTCGCGAATCGAACGCTCCACCAGCAAGCGTGAACCGGCGGTGCAGACTTCGCCCTGGTTGAAGGCAATCGCACCGGCCGCCGCTTGTGCTGCCGCGCGCAAATCCGGCGCATCGGCGAACACCACGTTCGGGCTCTTCCCCCCTGCTTCGAGCCAGACGCGTTTCATGTTGCTTTGGCCGGAGTAGATCAGCAGTTGCTTGGCAATCGCGGTCGAGCCGGTAAAGGCCAGCACGTCGACGTCCATGTGCAACGCCAGCGCCTTGCCGACGGTGTGACCGTAGCCCGGCAGGACGTTGAACACGCCTTTCGGGATGCCCGCTTCCAGCGCCAGTTGGGCGATGCGGATGGCGGTCAGTGGCGACTTTTCCGAAGGCTTGAGGATGAACGAGTTACCGGCCGCGAGGGCTGGGGCGAACTTCCAGCTGGCCATGATCAGCGGGAAGTTCCACGGCACGATGGCGGCGACCACACCGGCAGGTTCGCGGGTGATGAGGCCGAGTTGATCGTGGGGCGTGGCGGCGACTTCGTCGTAGATCTTGTCGATGGCTTCGGCGCTCCAGCGGATCGCGTTGGCGGTCGCCGGGATGTCGATGTTCATCGAGTCGTTGATCGGCTTGCCCATGTCGAGGGTTTCGAGCAGGGCGAGTTCTTCCTGGTTGGCCAGGATCAGGTCGGCGAAGCGGATCAGGATGCGCTTGCGCTCTGCGGGTGCCAATCGCGCCCAGATGCCGGATTCGAAGGTGCGGCGTGCGACGGCGACCGCCGCATTGGCGTCGGCTTCGTCGGTGCTGGCGACGTTGGCCAGGAAGCGACCGTCGACCGGGCTGATGCATTCAAAGGTGTCGCCGCTGAGTGCCGGGCAGTATTGACCGTCGATGAATGCGCGGCCTTCGAGTGTTAAGGACTGGAAGCGTTGCTCCCAGTCGCTGCGAGTGTTTGTCATGGTTGTGACTCGACGCGGGGGAAATTGGGTGGTTGTCTGGCTGATGTGTCCGGCTTGGGATCCAGCCCTCACCCTAGCCCTCTCCCGGAGGGAGAGGGGACTGACCGAGTTGTCTCGGGACATTCAGCGACCTGATCGATCCAGTCGATTATGGATTCGATACAAAAGCTTCAGGTCGCAGGAGCTCCCGGGCATCCCCCGGTCAGTCCCCTCTCCCCCTGGGAGAGGGTTAGGGTGAGGGCCTTCGCAGACTCAAACCGTGTGCAAGTACCAGTTGTACTCAAGGTCCGAGATGGAGTTCTCGAACTCGGCCAGCTCGCTTTCCTTGCACGCCACGAACACGTCGATGTACATCGGGTCGATGTAGCGCGACATGACTTCGCTGTCGTCCAGCTCGCGCAATGCATCGCGCAGGTTGTTCGGCAGGCTCTGCTCGTTCTGCTCGTAGCTGTTGCCTTCAACCGGTGCGCCCGGCTCGATTTCGTTGGTCAGGCCGTGGTGAATACCGGCCAGCACCGACGCCATCAACAAGTACGGGTTGGCATCGGCGCCCGCCACACGGTGCTCGATGCGCACGGAGTCCGGCGAACCGGTCGGCACACGTACCGCAACGGTACGGTTGTCGATGCCCCAGCTCGGCGAGTTCGGTACATAGAACTGCGCGCCGAAACGACGGTACGAGTTGACGTTCGGGCACAGGAACGCCATCTGCGCCGGCAGGGTCTCGAGCACACCGCCGATCGCGTGACGCAGTGCGGCGTTCTGCTCGGGATCCTCGCTGGCAAAGATGTTGTTGCCTTCTTTGTCGAGAATCGAAATGTGTACGTGCAAACCATTGCCCGCCTGGCCCGGATACGGCTTGGCCATGAAGGTGGTGTCCATCTCGTGGTCGTAGGCGATGTTCTTCACCAGACGCTTGAGCAACACCGCGTAGTCGCAGGCCTTGATCGGGTCGTTGACGTGATGCAGGTTCACTTCGAACTGCGCCGGGGCGCTTTCCTTGACGATGGCGTCGGCAGGGATGCCCTGCTCTTTCGCGCCTTCGAGGATGTCTTGCAGGCAATCGACGTATTCGTCGAGGTCGTCGATCAAGTACACCTGAGTCGACATTGGACGCTTGCCCGAAACCGGCGAGCGTGGCGATTGCGGACGACCGTTCACGTTGTCCTGGTCGATCAGATAGAACTCGAGTTCGAACGCGGCGCAAATGGTCAGGCCCATTGCATCGAACTTGCTCACGACCTGACGCAACACTTCGCGAGGGTCAGCGAAGAACGGCTGGCCTTCGAGTTCGTGCATGGTCATTAACAGTTGCGCGGTCGGGCGCTTCTGCCATGGCTCGATGCTGAGCGTATCGGGGATGGGGAAGCAGATTCGGTCTGAGTCACCGATGTCCAGACCCAGGCCGGTGCTTTCCACCGTAGAACCGTTGATGTCCAGGGCAAACAGCGACGCCGGGAGGTTAATGCCTTTTTCGTAAACCTTATGAAGACTGGTGCGTTCGATGCGCTTGCCGCGCACCACACCGTTCATATCCGCAATCAGAAGGTCGACGTACAAAACCTCAGGATATTTCTTAAGGAATGCGTTTGCTTCGTTGAGTTGAACGGTACGCAGAGGGACCGACATGATGCACCTATTAGCTGTTAATTATTATGTTCACTACCTTGTTGCGAGCCCAGTCAACCCGAACGGCAAAGTGAAGTCAATAGCGAACACTCAGCCTCTCAACCTTTATTTTCTGGCCTTTCTTGGGCACGAGAGTGCCAAATCAGTCTTGCGCACCGTGTAAATCCTGAGGATCGGACGTGTGGCGTTTAGAATTTTTTACATGAGAGTTGTTAATTAAAATCAACAAGGCTAAGCTCCGGAAAAGCTCGTTCAAGTGTGAAACTTCGAGGTGATAAAAATGGCACTCAAGCCATTGATCGGCGTTACTGCGTGCGTCAAACAGATTGGCCTGCACCCCTACCATGTCAGCGGCGACAAGTACTTGCGTGCTGTCAGCGTCGCGGCTTTGGGGCTGCCGGTTGTCATTCCTTCCTTAGGCGACCTGACCGAAATCGATGACCTGCTCGCGCAGCTCGACGGTCTGCTGCTGACCGGCTCGCCCTCGAATGTGGAACCCTTCCACTATCAAGGCCCCGACAGCGCCCCCGGCACGGATCACGATCCGCAGCGGGACGCCACCACCCTTCCCTTATTGCGTGCGGCCATTGCGGCGGGTGTTCCGGTGCTCGGCATCTGCCGGGGCTTTCAGGAAATGAACGTGGCGTTCGGGGGCAGCCTGCATCAGAAGGTCCACGAACTCCCGGGCATGCTGGATCACCGGGAAGCGAACCATCCGGACCTGGCCGTGCAGTACGCCCCGGCTCATGCGGTCAATGTGCAGCCGGGCGGTGTGTTCCAGGCGCTGGATTTGCCGCAGGCGTTCCAGGTCAATTCGATTCACAGCCAGGGCATCGACCGACTGGCGCCCGGCCTGCGTGCGGAAGCCGTCGCGCCGGATGGCCTGATCGAAGCGATCTCGGTGGAACACAGCCCGACCTTTGCCGTTGGTGTGCAATGGCACCCGGAATGGCAGGTTCTGTCGAATCCTCCTTACTTGAGTATTTTCCAGGCGTTCGGTGATGCATGCCGGCGACGGGCGGCGCTACGTAATAAGCGCTGACTTCAAAACACGATTCAATCAATTTACTGCCCCCGTGAGTCAGGCGGGCGTGCCTTTGCGCACCGGTCCCTCACGACAACAACAAACGCGATAACAACAAGTACCACCAGGCAGCCAGGACGGCGGCGCCGAATAAGCCCGGTTAGGGTGAGGCCAGTTAAGCCAGCGAAATACCTTTGTGGGAGCGAGACCGGCTTGCCGGCGAATGCAATGTGTCATGCAACATCAATGTTGACTGATCCACCGCTATCGCGAGCAGGCTCGCTCCCACAGGGGCCAGCGCTGAACCTTCTGGCATCACTCCATAGGGCTTGCAATCAACTATTAAGTCAGGCCGCGTTGGCCCGACGACTGAAACCTGTTGGGAGTTTCACATGGCAAACGCCTCCAGCATCTACAGGAAGGCTCTTGAAGGTCACCAGTCACCGAAAAAGGTGCTGGTGAAAGTCGACCGCGTCACCAAGAAATTCGACGAAACCACCGCGGTGGACGATGTCTCGCTTGAGATCCATCAAGGGGAAATCTTCGCCCTGCTCGGCGGTTCCGGCTCCGGCAAATCGACCCTGCTGCGCATGCTCGCAGGTTTCGAGCGCCCGACCGAAGGCCGGATTTTGCTCGACGGTGTCGACATCACCGACATGCCGCCGTACGAACGGCCGATCAACATGATGTTCCAGTCCTACGCGCTGTTCCCGCACATGACGGTGGCGCAGAACATCGCCTTCGGCCTGAAGCAGGATCGTCTGTCCACCAGCGAAATCGACGCCCGCGTTGAAGAGATGCTGCGACTGGTGCACATGACCCAATACGCCAAACGCAAACCCCATCAATTGTCCGGCGGTCAGCGTCAACGTGTGGCCCTGGCTCGCTCCCTGGCCAAGCGTCCGAAGCTGTTGCTGCTCGACGAACCGATGGGCGCGCTGGATAAAAAGCTGCGTTCGCAGATGCAACTGGAGTTGGTCGAGATCATCGAGCGCGTCGGCGTGACCTGCGTGATGGTGACCCACGATCAGGAAGAGGCCATGACCATGGCCCAACGCATCGCCATCATGCACCTCGGCTGGATCGCGCAGATCGGCAGCCCGGTGGACATTTATGAGGCGCCGGTCAGTCGCATGGTCTGCGAATTCATCGGCAACGTGAACGCCTTCGACGGCACGGTTGTGGAAGACCTTGAAGGTCACGCGATCATTCACAGCCCGGATCTGGAGCAGAAGATCTACGTCGGTCACGGCGTCAGCACCTCGGTGCAGGACAAGTCGATCACCTACGCCATCCGCCCGGAAAAACTGCTGGTCAGCACCACCCAACCCGATACCCGCTACAACTGGTCCAGCGGCAAGGTGCATGACATCGCCTACCTCGGCGGCCACTCGGTGTTTTACGTGGAACTGCCTGGCGGCAAGGTCGTGCAGTCGTTCATGGCCAACGCCGAACGCCGTGGCGCCCGTCCGACCTGGGACGACAAGGTCTACGTCTGGTGGGAAGACGACAGCGGCGTGGTACTGCGCTCATGAAAACACTCAATCAGCAGTTTATGCGGCTGATGCCGAGTGGTCGAAAGCTCGTCATCGGGGTTCCTTTCCTGTGGCTGTTCCTGTTCTTCATGTTGCCGTTCTTCCTGGTGATGAAGATCAGCTTCTCGGAAGCGGCCCTGGCCATTCCGCCTTACTCAGAGATCTACACCTTCGCCGAGCAGAAATTCCAGCTGCTGCTGAACCTCGGCAACTACTCGTTGCTGACTCAGGATGAGTTGTACATCTCGGCCTACTTCGGCTCGTTGAAGGTGGCGTTTTTAAGCACGCTGATGTGCCTGGTGATCGGTTTCCCGATGGCCTACGCAATCACCAAGGCGAGCAAGGAAACGCAAAACGTTCTGCTGTTGCTGATCATGATGCCGACCTGGACGGCGATCCTGATCCGCGTCTATGCGTGGATGGGCATCCTGAGCAACAACGGTTTGCTCAACGCGTTCCTGATGTGGACCGGGCTGACCGATCACCCGATCGAGATCCTCAACACCAACACGGCCGTGTATATCGGCGTGGTTTACGCCTACTTGCCGTTCATGGTGTTGCCGTTGTACGCCAACCTGGTCAAGCACGATCAAAGCCTGCTGGAAGCCGCTTCGGACCTGGGTTCGAGCAACTTCAACAACTTCTGGAAAATCACCGTGCCGCTGGCCAAGAACGGCATCATTGCCGGCTGCATGCTGGTGTTCATTCCGGTGGTCGGCGAGTTCGTGATTCCGGAGCTGTTGGGTGGCCCGGAGACCCTGATGATCGGTCGCGTGCTGTGGCAAGAGTTCTTCAACAACCGCGACTGGCCGGTGGCGTCTGCCCTGGCGGTGGTGATGCTGTTGATCCTGATTGTGCCGATTCTGCTGTTCAACCGCAGTCAGGCCAAAGAGATGGAGGCACGGGGATGAAACGCTTCGGATTTTCAAAGTTCATGCTGATTTTCGGCCTGTCGTTTATCTACCTGCCGATGTTGATTCTGGTGATCTACTCGTTCAACGCCTCGAAACTGGTGACCGTATGGGGCGGCTGGTCGTTCAAGTGGTACGCCGGCCTGCTCGATAACTCGCAACTGATGGGTTCGGTGGTGCGCTCACTGGAAATCGCCTGCTACACCGCGATTGCCGCCGTAGCGTTGGGGACGTTGGCAGCATTCGTGCTGACTCGCGTTACTCGTTTCAAGGGCCGCACATTGTTCGGTGGTTTGGTGACGGCGCCGCTGGTGATGCCGGAAGTGATCACCGGTCTGTCGCTGTTGCTGCTGTTCGTGGCCATGGCGCAGTTGATTGGCTGGCCTCAGGAACGGGGCATCGTCACCATCTGGATCGCGCACACCACGTTCTGTGCGGCGTATGTGGCGGTGGTGGTCTCGGCGCGCTTGCGTGAGCTGGACCTGTCCATCGAAGAAGCGGCCATGGACCTCGGGGCGAAGCCGTTCAAGGTGTTTTTCCTGATCACCATTCCGATGATCGCGCCGTCACTGGCGGCCGGCGGCATGATGTCGTTTGCCCTGTCGCTGGATGACCTGGTGCTGGCGAGTTTCGTGTCCGGCCCGGGTTCCACGACCCTGCCGATGGAAGTGTTCTCGGCGGTGCGTCTGGGCGTGAAGCCTGAGATCAATGCCGTGGCCAGCCTGATTCTGCTCGCCGTATCGATCGTGACCTTCATGGTCTGGTACTTCAGCCGCCGCGCCGAAGCGACCCGCAAACGTGCGATCCAGGAAGCGATGGACCAGACCGCCAGCGAATCCTGGCAGCAACCTGAAAAGCGAATGGTAGAAGCGACGGCTTAAGGGCTTACAGGACGCACACTTTGTAGCCGCAGGCTTCGCCAGCGGCTACAAGGGGTGCGCGAAGACTGCAACTGTTTTGCGTATTTGAATAAAAAAGAATGGAGTTGTACCGATGAAAATGTTTGGCAGGACTCTGCTGACACTGTCCTTATTGGGCGCAATGGCTACCGGCGCCCAGGCCAATGACAAGGTACTGCGCGTCTACAACTGGTCGGATTACATCGCCCCGGACACCGTCAAGAAGTTCGAAGACGAGACCGGCATCCGCGTGACCTACGATGTGTTCGACAGTAATGAAACCCTTGAGGCACGGCTGCTCGCCGGCAAATCCGGCTACGACATCGTCGTGCCGTCCAACAGTTTCCTGGCCAAGCAGATCAAGGCTGGCGTCTATCAGGAACTGGACAAGTCGAAGCTGCCGAACTGGAAGAACCTCAACCCGGTCCTGCTGAAAAACGCTTCCGCGAGCGATCCGGATAACGGTCACGCCTTCCCGTACATGTGGGGCTCCATCGGCATCGGCTTCAACCCGGAAAAGGTCAAGGAAGTGCTCGGCAGCAATGCGCCGACCAACTCCTGGGACTTGCTGTTCAAGCCGGAAAACGCCGCCAAGCTGAAAGCGTGCGGCATCAGCTTCCTTGATTCGCCGACCGAGATGCTCCCGGCCGCCCTGCACTATCTGGGCTATCCGGTGAACTCGCAGGACAAGGATCAGATTGCCGAAGCTGAAGCGCTGTTCATGAAGATTCGCCCTTCGGTGGCGTACTTCCATTCCTCGAAATACATCTCGGACCTGGCCAACGGCAACATCTGCGTAGCGGTCGGTTACTCCGGTGATGTACTGCAAGCCAAGGCGCGCGCCCAAGAAGCTGGCGATAAGGTGAAGGTCGATTACAGCATTCCCAAGGAAGGCGCGGGCAGTTTCTACGACATGGTCGCGATCCCTCGGGACGCGGCGAACGTGGAAAACGCCTACCTGTTCATGAACTTCCTGATGCGCCCGGACATCATCGCCGAGATCACCAACAACATCGGCTACAGCAACGCCAACGCGGCGGCCACGCCTTTGGTAGATGAAGCGATTCGGGATGATCCGGGTTCGTATCCGTCGCAGGAGGTGATGGCGACGTTGTATGCGATTCCGGACATGCCGATTGGCGTTCAGCGGGTGATGACCCGCGGGTGGACACGGGTGAAGCTCGGCAAGTAATTCACTCGGCACCGATCGTTCCCACGCTCCGCGTGGGAATGCCTCCACGGACGCTCTGCGTTCGGCTTTGGAGGGACGCGGAGCGTCCCGGGCTGCATTCCCACGCGGAGCGTGGGAACGATCAATGCCGAAGATTTCCGTTCCCGCAGCGCCTTACCATCGCTGCACTCCTATCTGTAGAACGGCCTCACCTGGCTTCCTCGGTTAAGGTGAATTTGGGCGCCCTCCTCGGGCGCCTTTTTTTATGATGGAACGAGCGGCCACTCGGCCAGCGCTCGGTAGCGGCCCTTATGGGATTCGAACAGGGTGAAGTGATCAGCCCGCAGATAAAACTCGGGTGGCGTCGCGGACTCAGGTACCGGCACTCGGTAATCGCGCATCAACGTCAGATGCGGGCGGAATTCCTTGGGCGAATCCTCAAACCCGAACGGCAGCATTGCCTGTTCAAGCGCATAAACCAGCCGCAGCAACTCCGGTGATGCCTGCTCCGGCGCGAGTACCAACACCCCTGCCCTGCGCCAGACATCCAGCCGATCAAGCGCAACCCTCAAGGGCACACCCGGCGTTCGAATATTGGCAGCGGCCGTGCAGATATCGGCAATCTGCGCCACCTCGACAGCGCCCAAAAACATCAACGTCAGATGAAAGTTTTCCACCGGCACCGGGCGCCCGCTCCTGAGCTCAAGTGCGCTGCGCCATTGGGCAATGGCCCGACGTTGCTCGGGAGCGCAGTTCAGGGCAAAAAACAGCCGTTTTAACGGCTCATGGGATTCGTCGCTCATACCTGGCACCTCCTGACATCCAAGTTATAGTTCATGCAAACGATTCAACTGGAGGGGGCCATGCGAGAGATCATCAGCAAGGAACCATGGTGGGCCGTGCCACCGAAACCCGGTCAGGATGAGTCCGAGCTGGAATGGGGCTGGCTGGTTCATTACAACGAAGGTGAGCCGCGCTTCGAGTTCATCAAAGAGCGGCCGACGGACAGCGAGATTCGTAATCGCAAGAGTTGCAGGACCACCCCGACGCCGGAGTGATCCTGCCGTTGGTTTCAGGCTTTTACGATCATTTCGAAACCGCCAAAGATCAACCGCTGACCATCGAACGGCATCGGGTTGACGTCTGGTTGCATGCGCGGATCGTTCATGAGTTTTTCCATGCCGGCATCGCGGGTGGCCTTGTCTGGCCAGATGATCCAGGAAAACACCACGGTTTCGTCTTCCTTGAGTTTTACCGCCATCGGAAACGAGGTCACTTTGCCGTCAGGGACGTCGTCGCCCCAGCATTCGGCGACGCTGAGGGCGCCGCTTTCCTTGAAAATGACCGCGGCGGTTTCGGCGTGTTTCTTGAATTTTTCGCGGTTGGCGGTGGGTACGGCTGCGATAAAGCCATCAACGTAGGACATGGTCGTTCTCCTTGGGTTATGGGGCGATCTGCTGGTTAGTCGATTCCGTCGGCCCCCAATCGACAGATCCGCTGCCCGAACTGACCGACGGTACTTCGGCGCTCCCCGCCAAATTGCCCTCGATCTGCGCCGCCATGTAGAACGTACCGGCCATCACACCGGTGGTCGGGTTTTGCACCAGCTTCAGCCAGGCCTTGTCGAACGTGTTACCCAGACTGCTGCGAATCAGTGCCTCGCTGTCCGGCCGGTCATTGGCCTGGATAATCGCGCGAATCCCCGCCACACCCACGGAAATCAAGCCCCCGGCCAATTTTCCCGCTGCAGCGGCCACTGCACTGGCCGCACCTCGCGGGACCATTTCGGCTTCCATCCGTTTGCTGGCGCGCTTGGCCACCGGCGCCATGGCGGTGTCTGTCGAACCCACGCCCTTGTCGCCACCTGCCTTGTGGATTTTCTCGATCAGCGCCGCATAGGCCGGCAAGGTGTTCAGCGGCTGGGTGTGCACCACTTGGTACAGCGAAGCATCCCGAGCAGGTGGCGGCCCCAGGGCAATCGCCGGGATTTTCTGGATCCGCCCGTTGAGCTGAGCCATCGGCACGCCGTGGCGCTGGGAGATTTTCTGCAGTTCTTCTTGAAGAATGTCCACGTAGAACGCCGTTGCCAGGCCGAGAATCGCGTCGGGATCGATCTCTACCGCGACCGGCGCCAGCACGCGCTGTTGGTATTGCTCCAGCAGATAGGCCGCCAGGCGCTTGGCCGAGGCATCCTGTTCACCCTTGGCGCTGAGGGTGTACCAGCTGACCTTCATCGACAGCCATTCCTGGGTCCAGTAACTGCTGAACCAGGGAATGAAGTTCTCTTCGGTCAGTTCATAGACCCGCGTTCGCCAGTAATCCATGGCACCGCGCGCGTAGATTTTGGTCTGCTCGGTGGCCGTTTGCGAGGCCGCGACAATCTCTTGGTCGACCATCTGCCAGGTGCTTTGGGAAACAATCACCGGCACCACTTCCACCGGGGCAGGCGCAGTCGTGACGCATCCCGCCAACACCACCAACACGGCGACGATCAGCGAACGCAGGTTCAAGATCGCGGTTCCTACAGACTTGCCCGAACGGAATGTCCGGTGTTCAAAGGTCTATTAATTTGAGTATAGGTGCCGGTGTTTGTTCGTTTGGGGTTGGGGGTGTTCTTCAGATCGCCTTCGCGAAGAGGCCGGATCAGACGGCGAAGACCTCACCATCACTTATGTCGATATTCACCATCGCCACGAATGCCTTCCGCGTAAAAACCGTCAGCGTAGGATCAGCCCTAACCCAACGCAAAACCCCGTATCGGAGGGGCGAATCATGATTATCCATCTCCTGACCTGCCTGGCCCTGACGGCCGTTACCCTGAGCGTTTTTTCCTGGTACGTCCTGTCCGAGGAGCGCACGTCATGATTCACTCCGTGACCCTGGCCGTGAGCTTTGCGGTGTTCGGCAATAACTATTACTCCCAGTCATTCGTTTCGCGCAAAACGTTCGAACTGGTGTTCGACAAAAACTTCGAGGCGTTGCTGATGCCGTCCGCCGCCAATCACTTCAACAATGAAGTGATTGGGCTCAATGATCAGTTCCGTTTCCTGAACGATGTGCTGGAGGAGCACCTGCTGGCGACTGAGCGCGCCGCTACCGCCCCCCGGAATCAATACTTCTGAGCAATTGACCCAGACCCTCGGTAAAACAGGTCGGTGAGTTCAAGGAAAAACGCTCAAGCAGGCGACTGTTGTCGGCGCGCGAATGTTTGATGTCACCGGAACGCGGCGCGTCGTGGTTCAGCGTCACGGGTCGTCCCAGGAGTTCACTTAACGTCGCCACGAGTTCGTTAACGCTGGTGGATCGGTTAAACCCGACATTGACCGGTTCGCTAATCGGCTCTGACTCACCGACCGCCTGAACCAGGACCTTTACGAGGTCATCGACGTAAACAAAGTCCCTTGTTTGCTCCCCATCACCGTAAACCGTGATGGGGAGTTTTTTTTGCGCCCTCTCGCTGAAAATGCTGATCACGCCGGAATAAGGCGATGAAGGGTCCTGACGGGGTCCGTAAATATTGAAAAACCGCAGAATGACCGGTTCGAGACCGTGTTGGCGTCGGTAGAAATCGAGGAAATGTTCGCTGGCCAGCTTGTCGGCGGCATACGGGGTCAGCGGATTCTTGGGCGTGTCCTCGGTAATTGCCATGCCCTCGCCATTGTTGCCATAGATCGCCGCACTGGACGCGTAAACCACCCGTCTAACGCCAGCCTCGCGCATGGCTTCGCAGATATTCAGCGTACCGATGAAGTTGCTTTGGTGAGTCGCGATCGGGTCATCGACCGACGCCTGCACCGAGGCCACCGCCGCCAGATGCACCACCGCGCTGCAGTCTTTCATCGCCCGCTCCACCGTCGGCGCGTCGGCGACATCCCCCACCACCAGGGTCAAATGGCAGCGATCAATCGGCAAATTCGACAATTTTCCACTGGAAAGATCGTCCAGAACCCGAACGCTATAACCGCTTTCAAGCAGTGCTTCGACCAGGTGCGAGCCTATGAAACCGGCACCGCCCGTCACAAGAATTCGATCAGCAGTCATGATTTATTTACTCCCCTGTGCGGTGGTGGGTGTCCGATCCATTGCAATGAAGTCGCCTAATTGCTCGATGAGTTCACGGCTGTTACTGACCATTTGTTGCCAGTCGGTGGGAAAGCGAACATTCAACGGCAGTTGATCGATTCTCCATCGCGGCGACAGGGGGCGATCAAACCGGGCAGCGACCTGCAAACCCATCTCGCTGGCAGCGAACGGCCCACGCAACACCGTCGGCGTGCGACCGGCGCTGTCGACGGCCTGGACAACATGGGCCGCCAACCACTCGCCATCGGGCATGCGAACGCGTAGCGGCTGGCCAATCGCGGCGTAGCTGATGTTCAGCGGTTCCAGATAAATCCACAGCAGGGGCTCTTCCAGTCGCTCAAGGCGCATCAACAACGTACCGGCGCCGACGTTTTCGCCAGGCGTGACCAATACCTCCGCAATTCGTCCGCTCTGGGTAGCCTTGACCGACAATGCGGCGAGGCGCGTCTTCAACCACTGTTGCTCGGCGGTCTGTTGAATAATCTCGCGCTCAACGCTCAACGGCGACTGACGAGCCAGTTGCTCGCGGCGCTCGAACGCCAACAGGTCCGCTTTGAAAGCGTCGAGTTCGGACTGGGCGGCCAGCACTTCTCCACGAGAGACGGCGCCTGATGCGACAAGGTCTTCAAGCACCTGCACGCGCTGCTCAGTCCTATTCACTCGAGTCCTGAGCAACTGACGCTCCTGGGTGTCCAGTTTGGCGTTGGTGGCGGGCACCGTTTTGGTCGGCATCGCGGCGAGCTGCAATAGCCGCGCACGCCATTCGGGATTGTCGAGACTGACCAACGGCTGATCGATCTGGACCTGCTCCCCGGCCATGACGAACAGCTGATCGACCCGACCGGCATCCCGCGCGCGCACCTCAAGAATCGGCAGGCGCAATTGCGCCGGCGCGTCGATCATCACCAGGCCGTAAGCCAGTTTCCCTCCCAGCCAGAGCAAGGGGCTCGCGACCAGGAACAGGATCAAATACCAGCGCACGCGAAACGCCATGCGTTTGCCCGGCGCGTAGAGCACAGTCAAACCCTGCTCCTGGGTGGGATTCAGTTCTTTGCGACTATCGAATCGAATCTTCATGACGGCTCACCGTTTTGGAAAGTCTCGCCAGGCTTGCCAGTCAATGCCGGCAATCCCCCGTGGTTGCAGCTGTTCGCGCCAGACACTGGTCTGATGCTGCAACTGCTCAGTCGACGCACCGGCCCAGGATTCTGTGGCATCCAGTTGCGGCTCCGTGCTTTGCGCCAGGCGAAACTGCAGATCCGGCCAGCGTTGGGCGATCTGCTCGGCCATTCGTGCGCTGTTTTTCGGGTTGCGGGTGTAGATCATCAGGCTGACCTGGCGCACACCGGCGCCGGGGAGCCCGCACGGAAAACAGGTTTTCCCGGGTTTTGTCTCAGCGAACCAGCGATGGTGGCTGGAAATCTCCACCGGCCAAGGGCTCGCTGCGGAGGCCGCGCGCAAGGTGTCGAGCAAGTCCTTCACGCGCTGATCCGGGACCGGCACGCCCAGTTGTTCGAGCTCCAGGTCCAGGTGCAGGCTGGTGAATGAAAGCCCTTTGAGCTTCGCCAGTAAATCGGTGAGCTGATGGCGTTCCTGCGGCTCGATCCAGGCTGGATCGCCGAGCAACAGGCTGACTTGCACCCCCTTGCCGGCCGCGTCCTGCAACAATTGCTCCAGCCGTTGGCGCGTCGTGGCAAGGTCTTTCAACTGGGCGGACTTGAGGCCAAGGTAGATCTTGTCCATCCCGGCTTTACGCAGTTGCTCGAGCTCCGCCTTACGTTGGTCGGGATCGAGCAACGCTTCGCTGTCCCAGACATAACTGGCCTGGGACCATTGGCTCGACGGCGCCACCGCCGCCTGAGCCGGCACTGGTTGTGCGGCCAGTATCATCGGGGGCAACGACAGCGTCAGCAGCAGAAGTATCGATCGCATATCAAAACCTCGTGGCTCGTTTAAGCACCCACCACGGCGCCATCGAGCTTTCTTCGTGGCCCCGACGAAAGATCTCGTTGAGCATGGCCACTGCGCTCCAGCACCTCAGGAGTAGCATGAACAGCGGGAAGAAAGGCACCAACAACCCCAGGGTCATGTCCTTTGCAGGTCGGTCGGACACCATCAACAACATGGCGGCGAATAACATCGCGGTGATCGTCAGGTACAGCGCATAGATCAGTACAAACAGGAACAACAGCGTCTTGCCCGGCAGAACAAATAACGCCAGCAAGGTGTAGCTGAAGATGAGGAACGGCAGCACCAGCTGAAAAAAGAAGCCGCTGAGCAGGATCATCAGAAAGGTCGGCCAGCCCAACAAGCTGGGGTTGATGTTGTGGTTATGCTTTCTGATGTACAGAAAAAACAGGTCGCCATCCCAGCGCAAGCGTTGCATCAGAAACTGACTGAGCGTCGACGGTGCATCGGTGTGTCCAATCGCTTCCGGCTCGAAGGGAATCCTCAAGTCGTGTCGCTTGAAGTAACTTTTGATGCGCAACGTCAGGTCCAGATCCTCCGCGGTGTGCGTGTTCCAGCCACCGATTTTCACCAGAAAGCTGCGACGAAATGCCCCGAAGGCCCCCGAGACGTTATTGACCAGGTTCCATTCGGCCAGACCGATTTTCGACATGTGGATGGATAACAGGTATTCCAGCGCCTGCATCGCCGTCACCCAGGAAGCCCAGACATTGCGTACTCGCAGACTACCGGCAACCGCAGGCACCGATGGGTCCTCGAAATGGCGCACGATGGAGCTGACCATGTTGTTGTCGAAGGACGTATCACCGTCGAGCGCCATCACGATTTCACCGCCGGCAAGCGACAGGCCGGCGTTCAATGACGACACCCGCCCGCCCCTTTGCCACTTGGCGATCGGGCGCAAATGGCGTCTGGGGTACAACTGCGGATCCACGTAGAAACTGCGCACGGCGCTGAGCGTCGGCTGGTTCACCGTGGCCCCGTCCACCACCGGAATCATCTCGATGTGTCCGGGGTACGTCTGCTCGCACAGACTTAACAGCGTGGTCTGGACATCCATCCCTTCGCTGTAGCAGGTAATGATGCAAGAGACCTTGGGCCGATAGACACTGATCTTCGGCACGCGGGTGCGTCGACGTGTGAACCAGCGCAATACACCCAGCATCACCATGATCATCAGGGGCAATTCAAAGATCAGAAACAAGGGGAAAAGCATGAAAAACAACCGGCTCAAACCATCCGGCCCCATGAGCCCGTTGAGTGCGTTGAGGAGTTGCTCCAGGAAAGGGCTCATGGCGGTCACGCCAACTCACTGGCGAGTCGGGCCAGTAGTAGTTCGCCATCTTCCTGCTCGAGTAGATCCTGGGGCGCCGTGATGCTGACGACACGCAAGGAAATGTCACTGACCTCCGGTGCTGAAAACAATTCGGCGACCCGACTCAAGCGTTGCTTGACGGTTTCCAGGCCCTTGCCATCGGTATGGGGAAGCATGATCCAGAAGTACTCTTCGGTACTTCGAGAGCAGCGGTCTGTTTCCCTGACGGTTTCCTTCAACCGATCAGCCACGCTATCGATGAAGGCATGGCCGTGGTGTTCACCCAGGCGAGTCAACGTACCGGCCAGGTTGACGAAGCGCAGACCGAGCAGTGAGAAGGCAGGCGACTGGTAGCGGCGTACGACCTGCATCTGCCAGGTCAGCAGGTCATAGAAATCCTTGCCGCCTAACAGATTGAGTCGACCGAAGTGATGGACCGTTTGATCGCTGAACTCCTGACGGCAGCGGAAACGGCCGGCCTCGGCCAGGCGGAAATCCCTGACCTCGCGTACTCGCAACTTGTCAGGTGTGTGTGACAGGCCGCAATCCAGGCAGCGCGCCTGCACGTCGGCATCGACAAAAAACGCCTGACATGACCGACAGCGATAGTTCTCCATCGGGCGGTCGTAATCACTGCCGATATGGCGCAACCGGTTCAAGCAGTTGGGGCACAACAACACCCCGTCTTTGAGAAAGTTTTCCTGTGGCCCCACATGCCCACAGGTAAAGCAGTGCAATGAAGGCTGCCGTGAAATGTCCAGGGCCTGGCATTCGGCACACACATCAATGTAATTGAGCCGGCCCGAGCCACACTCCGAACACAGGCGAACGCGATCGACCAGAACCCCCTCCTCCAGCCAGTCCTGTTGCGCCATCAAACTGAGCCAGACAAACGAGTTGACCTGCTCGTTATCAGCGAGGGCATCCAGCAACGGATAGCGATAATGTTGAGGCACCTCCGGGTCTCGAAGGGCAAAGATCTGGGCGTTGTCGCGCAACCACAACCATGAAAGCACCCGACTTTCAAAACGCTCGGGGGCAGAACCCCGTTTGAACAACCTGTAGCGTTCTTGCCACACCCCCCAGAGGGTTCTTATTTCGCTGGATTCGACAGGGCACGCGCCATCACCCAAGGCTTCACACCAGCCGTTCTGATCACGGCAACAGTAAATGAGGCTGTAGCGATAAGGGTGAAGGGTGCGCAACTTTCGAAGCACCCGCCCGGAGTAAACCGCTGGCAGGTCCAGCAGCACCACATCGAATGCGGGGGCAGCCAACAAGCTGCCCAGATCGGCGAAGTGCTCAAGCTCCGGAATATTCAAGCTTGGAACTCTATTACCCAGTACCGCAATCCGTGGAGTTGGAGTCGGCATGACGCACGGCCTCTGCAGACAGACAAGTACGATTAAGAGGAGTTAGAAACACTAGCACCGCATCAGAAAAACGTCAGTATTATTATGAAGTTATTTTTTGATATATAGCCCGCCAATATTTCGCCATTAACCTTAATTGGATCCCGTCTTACTCATCGCGTTACAGCTCGGAAAATCGCCCGTTCATCACAAAAAATAATCATTTATATTTCATCATGTTATACACACTAAGTAACTCAAGCATTACAACTATACTCATTACTAGTTAATGGCCACCATTGATAGCGTTGCACCATTTAATGGTATCAGCAGTTAATTCCCATTTACAAAAATGTCTTTCAGCTACCGCCTATTTATTAATAAGTTCAAAGTGTTTTTATACTAAAACTACTCACGTATAGAACCAGAACAGTCATGAAATAGTTACACAAGTGAAACATCATCGTTTCGATAATGAACATGAGATCAAATCTGACAATTTTTTACTCAGAACAAACCTCTCGAAGGCAGCCCCGCAACCAGCGATGCACAGGGTCGGCCTCCAGCCGCGGATGCCAGAGCATGGCGACGGTGAACGCCGGCAGAGACAACGGCAGTGCAAAGCTATGCATGCCGGTGCGCAGACTGGCGGTGTGGCGTTCGGGAACGCTGGCGATCAGATCAGTGGCCCGGGCGAGCGCCAGCGCAGTAGAGAAGCCGGCAACGATTGTTGCTATGTGCCGCTCCAGTTCCTGGAGCTCAAGGGCTTCATCAATGGGTCCCTTGTCGAGCCCCCGCCGAGAGATGCTGATGTGGCTGCCCGCCGCATAACGCGCGGGGGTCATCTCGCCTTCGCTCAGTGGATGCCCCATTCGCACAACACCAATAAAACGATCCCGAAACAAGCCCTGGGTACGCAACTCCGGCCCTGCGGTCTTCCCCACCACACCTGTTTCCAGATCGGCCGTCCCGTCGCGCAGTGACGTGCTGTCTTTATCGGGCTTATGCATGAAGCGCAGCCGCACGCCAGGGGCTTGCTCGGCGATGCGCGCAATCAGGTCCGCGCCAAAATTCTCGACAAAGCCTTCACTGGTGCGCAGCGTGAACGTGCGGCTCAGCTGTTTGAGGTCGGGTTGCTCGGCTGGCCGAAGGACCGCTTCTGCGTCCTGCACCAGTTGACTCACCCGCTCGCGCAGTTCGAGCGCTCGCGGGGTGGGCACCAGACCGCGCCCGGCCCTGACCAACAGCGGATCGCCGATGGTTTCACGCAATCGCGCCAGTGCCCGACTCATGGCCGACGGGCTCAGCCGCAAGCGTTTGGCGGCGCGCGCCACGCTGCCTTCGGCAAGCAACACATCAAGGGTGATCAGCAAGTTGAAATCGGGAGTGGACATGCGGCGCTCCGTGGCAGAGTGATATGGCGTTGAACGCACGTATCAAGTGCAAACGGTGCGCCTTCCGCCATGTTAGGCCGGGGCGTAGCTTTCTGATAGCTCCGCTTCGGGAGTGGCCAGAAAAGAGGGACACAATGAAGTCAATCAGTGCAGTCGCAGAGCGTGCGCAACAGACACCATCGGTTCGGTGGGCGCTGGCCAGTCTTTCGCTGTCGATGCTGCTGTCCTCGCTCGGCACCAGCATCGCCAATGTGGGTTTACCGACCCTGGCGCAGGTGTTCAACGCCTCCTTCCAGCACGTGCAGTGGATCGTCCTCGCCTATCTTCTGGCCATCACCACCCTGATTGTCAGCGTCGGTCGGCTCGGTGATCTGACTGGCCGCCGGCGGCTGCTTTTGGCCGGCATCGGTTTATTCACCCTGGCGTCGGCCCTGTGCGGCTTTGCGCCCACGCTCTGGATGCTGATTGGCGCCCGGGCGCTGCAGGGCATCGGTGCGGCAATCATGATGGCGCTGACCATGGCCTTTGTCGGCGAGACGGTGACGAAGGCAAAAACCGGCAGCGCCATGGGCTTGCTCGGGACGATGTCGGCGATTGGCACCGCGATGGGGCCGTCGCTCGGCGGCCTGCTGATTGGCGGGTTTGGCTGGCAGGCGATCTTCCTCATCACCGTGCCGCTGGGCTTGCTGACGTTAGTGCTCGCGCATCGCTACTTGCCCGCCGATCGCCAGAAGCCCAAGACCGCTCGCGCCGGCTTCGACCCCCTGGGCACGCTGCTGCTGGCGTTGACGCTCGCCGCTTATGCGCTGGCCATGACCCTTGGGCGAGGCAGCTTCGGGCCGATCAACATCGCCTTGCTGTTGGCGGCGGGCGGCGGCGCCTGCCTCTTTGTATTCACCGAGGCTCGAGTCACCTCACCGTTGATTCGATTGGCGATGTTCCGTGATCCCGTGCTCAGCGGCAGCCTCGCCATGAGCCTGCTCGTCGCGACTGTGATGATGGCGACGCTCGTGGTCGGGCCCTTCTATCTCGCGCATGGGCTGGGGCTCGATGCGGTTCTGGTTGGACTGGTCTTGTCGGTCGGGCCGTTTGTCGCGGCACTGACCGGTGTGCCCGCAGGCCGTATTGCCGACCGCTTTGGCGCCCAACGCATGACGCTCGCCGGCCTCGCAGCAATGGCGACTGGATGCCTCACGCTGTCGGTGCTGCCGGAGACGTTCGGCATCGGCGGCTATCTCTTGCCCATGGTCGTGATAACCCTCGGCTATGCCCTGTTCCAGACGGCCAACAACACGGCGGTCATGGCGGATGTTCAGCCGGACCAGCGAGGCGTCATTTCCGGCATGCTCAACCTGTCGCGCAATCTGGGGCTCATCACCGGTGCGTCCGTCCTGGGCGCGGTGTTCGCGCTCGCGTCGGCCTCGGTCGACATTGCAACGGCGCGACCCGAAGCGGTTGCCAGCGGTCTGCGGATCACCTTCGCCGTGGCGCTGGTGCTGATCGCTGTCGCACTGGCCATCGCGCCAGGAAGCCGCACGTTGGCAGTGCGTCGTGACCGCCGGTAAGCCGACAGGTCGTTTACTTTTCCAGCACGACCAGTGGCGTGTCTTTCTTCACAATGTACGTCGCCAGCTCAGACGCTTTGCTCGCGCCAACGTTCTTCGCCACGTGCGCGGTGCCTGCGGGGATGTACAAGGAATCGCCAGCCTTGAGCGTTACAGGAGGCTGACCTTCGAGTTGATATTCAAACGTGCCTTCAATCACGTGGGCCACTTCCACCCCGGGATGCGAATGCTTGGGGGACACCACACCCGGCTCGAAATCAACGAGGACCTGGATCACCTCACGCCCGGAGACGTCGAGGTCCTTGCGCAGCAGATCGGTGCGGTGAAGACCCGCCTGCCAGCTTTTTACAGCAGGCGCCTCTTCAGCTTGAGAGAGACCCGCGAAAGCGGTGAGTGCCGCGGCAACGGCGACGCCGAGCATGCCAGCGGAGATACGGTGGTTGAAACGGGACATGGCATTTCTCCAATCTGTGCGCGGGAATGCGCACGGAACTTGCCGCGGATGCGGTGGCTCTATTTGGAGGCCGCCATGTATCGTGCAAGTGTCGCCAAGGCCCTGGTTTTGTATGCGAAGGTAGCTGCCGGCACGCTGGATACGTTGCGATACAAACCGGTACTGCGGACACGAAAAAGCCCGCACAAGGCGGGCTTTGTAAATCGAGTAGGTGGCCGGCGCTGGTCTCCGGCTTACAAGGTTTATCAGGCCTCCCACAGAACAGTTTTGTGCTGTCCTGCTTCACACGGCATAAGGGCTGGATCTCAGCGCGGAGATCTTTCTAACCGTGTACCCTTCGGAACGCGCCCCACGTTTCCTCGCCATCCGCTTGCGCATCAGTCTGCGTCTTCACCTACACCTTCAAGCGTAGTACAAACTCCAAAGCGCAAGGGGGGCTTTTTAGAACGATTTTGCCCTGTGGGAAGTGCGGCAGGATGGAAAAACACTAACGCCCTGATGCGATCGCGAATTTCCTGAAGGGCATGACGAAAAGGCTCATGTCGCTGGCCGTCATCGAGGCAAGGTTGCTACGGGCTGCTCAGTGTTTACTCATCAGACCATGCAGAACGCCGAACCTCAGACCCGGTTCGGAAGGCATCATATGCGAGACACCAAACACCTTGAATGCCGCCAGCATAAGCACCAGACCTCCAGGCAAGATACTTTGGCGATGGGTTTGCAAGCCCGCCAGGCCGAGCTGTTTGACATGCCCCACTTCAAGCAGGCGCAACGACAAACGCAACAGGCCGCTGTAGGTGATGCCGCTTTCACCATGGTCGTTCAGCCCGTTGGCCTTGAGGACTTTGGCCAGCATCCGTGCGGTGCCCGAAGAGCCAATCACCTGCTGCCAACCCAACGCGCGATAACGACGTGCCACTTTTTCAAATTGTAGGGTGGCTACGCGCTCAGCTTCCAGGAGCGCCTGAGCCGTGATACAGCCCCCCTGAAAGTAACGCGCGCCGAAGGTGCCGCTGCCCATGGCAATACTCTCGGTCATCAAGGGCTGAGCGCCCTGCCCCAGAATCAATTCAGTGGAGCCGCCACCGATATCCACGACCAGTCGCCTGCTTTCGGTACCGGGTATCGTATGGGCAACACCGGCGTACACCAGTCGGGCCTCTTCGTGCCCAGAGATGACGTCAATCCGAAACCCCAGGTGCTGCTCCGCGCTGGCTAAAAACAGTTGCGCATTGTCGGCTTCGCGCACGGCACTGGTCGCCACTGCCCGCACACGACCAGCCTCGAAGCCGCGTAACTTTTTGCCGAATCGCGCGAGCGCTTGCCATCCCCGATCCAGAGCCAACTCGTCCAGCGCGCCACCTTGAAACCCCTCCACCAAACGGACAGGCTCACGCAGGGTTTTCACTTCCTGAATCACGAACCCCTGACGCCGTCTGACTGACTGGCCGATCATCATGCGAAACGCATTGGAACCAAGGTCAATGGCTGCAAATAGAGAGGCGTCTCCTTTCATGGCGGGATTCCTTGCAAGCTGAGCGCGCTAGGCGGTTTGCGAGGATCTTGCCATGGGATCGATGACGCTAAGATGACACCCTCTACCCTTTACGAATAAGCAGACACCAGGATCGCGGGTCTTGAGGATGTGATCTTCAAAGGACGCAAAAAATGTGTCATCGCGCTGTAACCTTCGACAGCAATACTCAGGCTATACAACGCGTGCTCGTTCTTCCGCTGCCACTTTAGGCGGCTTTTTTTTGCCTGATGATTTTGGCAGCAGTTTTGCCAACCCGACCAATTGGGTCTCGGCTTTTTCGAGAGCGGTCGCTGCGCAGCTCTGCCATATCTTTTCCAGCGGGCGCAGGTCGGATTCGTTCAGCACCTTTTGGCACCACTGATAATGGTCATGCCATGAACCCAAAGCCGATTGCAGTGCCTTGAGTGCACTCGCCGCTTTACGCGAGAGCGGTGAAAGCTTGGGAAACGCTTCCGTGAGGTAGCGCGTGCGCTTGACCAGGATTCTCAATTCGTGCCGATCAAATTCAGCGTCATCCACGGCAGCATGCAGCCGGTCAATCTGCTTTTTCAGTGCTTTTTCAATTTGAGGTTGGATGTGCTTTAAACCGCCGTTGACTTCCATTGATCGAAAAATGGAAGGCCACTCATCCAATTGAATGAACAAGTTGTTGAGGTGTGGGCTTTTCAGAATCCTGGAGTAGTGAGAGTCCAAACGCGCTTTTCTGGGCTGAGCCAGGCCAGGAAAGCCCCTGCCCTCCAATTCCTGAATCATCACCTCCAGATCTCGAGCAGGCGTGGTCAGCCTTCCCACTTCAGCCGCAGCATTGTTCAGCACCACCGTCGCGCTCAGGGTGCGCATCGGTCGAAGCAAACTCCTGATACGCCTCACGGCGATCCTGAGATCATGCAACGCTTCGCTATCAGTTCGTGCCTCCAACCGAACACGGGCGTGATACAGGGCAACCTGAAGGGCCAATATCTCAGCAACGAACT
Organism: Pseudomonas sp. TH39(2020); assembly: GCF_016650715.1. Taxonomy (NCBI): domain Bacteria; kingdom Pseudomonadati; phylum Pseudomonadota; class Gammaproteobacteria; order Pseudomonadales; family Pseudomonadaceae; genus Pseudomonas; species Pseudomonas sp. TH39(2020). The sequence continues at coordinate 265,848 of NZ_JAEKFF010000008.1, forward strand.
TGTCGACGAAGGCCATTCGGTCATCTCATAGAAACGGGATTGACACGAGCGTAGCAGAAGCGTCCGTCACCGAATATTGACCATCTCAACCGTTGCCAGGCGACATCGGTGACCACGCAAAAGAAACAATCTGCGCAACCACCGGCCGAACCGGTCGAGGCGGATGTCTGGGTGCCCTTCCAGCTGATCATGCCGGAGCAAGTGGCCGTCTTTGAGCAACGCTACAAATAGCGTCAAACAGGCGAATGACCTGCCGACGAAAAGTCAGCAGGCCAATCGCGTCGTCGTTTACAGGTCGGTGATTTCCTTATGGCGTGGCACCAGCACCTTCATCACGCTCCATGCCACCAGATAGGCCAGGGCACAGATGGCAAACATGATCATGTAGCCGGTATGGATATCGCCGATCAGTTTGTAATGGTCGATCACCCAGCCACCGGTCTTGGTCATCACGACGCCGCCCAAGCCGCCGGCCAAACCGCCAATGCCAACCACCGACGCGATGGATTTTTGCGGGAACATGTCAGACACGGTGGTGAAGATGTTGCACGACCACGCCTGGTGCGCCGATGCGCCCACGCCGATCAGCAGCACCGGCACCCAGAAACTGATGTAACCGAATGGCTGCGCCAGCAGTACCAGCAGCGGGAAGAAAGCGATCACCAGCATGGCTTTCATACGACCGTCATACGGCGCGTCGCCGCGTGACATGAAATAGCTCGGGAACCAGCCGCCGCCGATGCTGCCCACCATGGTCATGCTGTACAACACGGCCAGCGGCAACACGATGGCCTGGCCCTTCATGCCGTATTGCGCCGACAGATAGGTCGGAAGCCAGAACAGGAAGAACCACCACACGCCATCGGTCATGAATTTGCCAAAGGCAAAGGCCCAGGTCTGGCGGTAGGTCAGCAACTTGAACCACGATACTTTTTTGGCAGCGGCACCCGAGTCTGTGCCGGTGATCGCTTGTGCGCCCTGATCGCTGCGTATGTAGGCCAGCTCTTGCACCGACAGGCGTTTTTGCTGCTCCGGTTTTTCGTACAGCGCAATCCACACCGCCACCCAAATGAAGCCCAACGCACCGATCACGATGAACGCCGCTTCCCAGCCCCACAGGCCGGCAATCAGTGGCACGCTGATCGGCGCCAGCACCGCGCCCACATTGGCGCCGGAGTTGAAGATACCGGTGGCGAATGAACGCTCCTTCTTCGGGAAGTATTCGGCGGTGGCCTTGATCGCAATCGGGAAGTTACCCGCTTCACCGATCGCCAGCACGGCACGCGCCAGCATGAAACCTGCGATCGAAACCGGGATGACGGCAAGGCCCAAGGCGCTGCTGATGCTGGCAATACCCTCGCCCATCGGCTCCGCAAAGGCGTGCATGATCGCGCCGGTCGACCAGATGCCGATCGCTACCACATAGGCGGTCTTGGTGCCGATCTTGTCAACGAAGCGGCCGGCGAACAGCATGGAAATCGCGTACACAAACTGAAAGACAGAGGCGATGTTCGCGTAATCGGTGTTACTCCAGCCAAATTGCGTCGACAGATCCGGCGCCAACAGACTCAGTACCTGGCGGTCCAGGTAATTGACGGTGGTGGCAAAAAACAACAGCGCGCAGATCGTCCAGCGGTACTTGCCGACGGCCTGGCCGATTCGTTGCGGATTGATGGGCTCGTTCAGATTCATGGCATCACTTTATTGTTGGATTATGGTGATGATCTCTCGGTTTCAAGCGAGATCAATGGTGTCGTAGGGCATCGCCAAAACGCGATGGGTCCACGCCACTGTATTGCGGGCTCGAAAATGGGTACTCCATGCTCAGCGGCTGGAGTTGGACATTTGGCAAGAGCTATCGGGCGTTTGGTGGGACAGTTGTATGTGACAGGCCTGACCGTGGGGATGGGCAAACAGTCGAGGTCGAACCATAAGAAGCGGCATTCAGGGAGGCGCGCAGGCGGGTTGAATTCATGATGGGGCCGACACTCGTTTTTATTTTTAGTGTTTAACAGCCGATGATCGTCTGTCGTCGTACAACCATGTCTTTTATATCGAGTTCACTACCGGGCTGTCAATCTGAAAAATTGCCGTTCGTCTCCACAAAGGCTGCCCGCCAGAATTCTGATTACGTCCATAAGACGTAGCCTGTGGGCCACATAACGTTTGAATTTATCGGGTGTAGCCAGCAGGATATGGAGGTTTTGAAGTTCAAACATCGTTGTACGACAACGCACTTCAAAGCTCATGACGAGAGACATCAATAGAGGTCATCTCATCAGAGTGCTTTTCGACGGACAGGTCGGCGAAGACGAATCAGGATTTCGCAGCCGGTTTGCTGCGAGCGGCCGCTGTCGATAGGTTGAGCGCCACGGCGGCGAGGATCAGCGCCTTCAAGGCTTTCTCATCAAGCGTGTCGCCCTCATGCAAATCAATGGCACGTCGGGTGTTGCCTTCGAGGCTGGCGTTGAAGAGGCCGCAAGGGTCTTCCAGCGAGGCGCCCTTGGCAAACGTCAGCTTCACGACCTGCTTGTATGTCTCGCCGGTGCAGATGATTCCGGCGTGCGACCACACTGGAACCCCCCGCCACTTCCATTCCTCGACCACGTCGGGGTCGGCCTGCTGGATGAGCGTTCGGACCCGAGCGAGCGTTTCGCCCCGCCAATCGCCCAGCTCCTTGATTCGCGCGTCTATCCGCTGAGAGGCCGAAGCGCCCCCCTCTTCTTCCGTAGCACCGACCTGCTCTTTCTTCATGGTGGTTGTCGCCTTCTTCATGAGGGTGTCCAAAGCCCGGCATTACAGGGTTCTTTGACCGTTCCCGACGTCCCTTGCGCTTTTGATTCCCCAGTCAAAGGCGTCTTCCATGTCGAGCAGATGCGGGGATGGTTTGTTGTCCTCCTCGATAACCGTGCCGTCCGGCCGGTAAACACCGATGAACATCTTCAGCGAGCCGTCCCTCAATATCTCGGCTTTGACCTCGATCCTGCATCCGTTCGACAGCGTTTCCTTGTGGTGCATATGGCGTTCAGTCATGGCTGCATTTCTCCCGTCGTTGAAGTCCGAGTAGCGCATTTACCCATTGGCCATGTTAGCTCAGTGCGGCCCACTCAAAGGCCTGCCAGGACAGCGGCTTAATGCCACCTATACTAGAAGCCACCGCCCCCACGGGGTCTGCACTCCCAACAATAAAAAGCAGAGGTGGAACATGGTCTGGCAGCAAATCTACGATCCGTTCGGTAACCCGATACTTTCAACCCTCATGGCAGCAGTGCCGGTCGTGGTGATGCTGGCAGCCCTGGCGTTTTTCCATATCAAAGCGCATCTGGCCGCATTGATGGCCCTGGCGTCTGCGCTGGTGATCGCGATCTTCGCCTTCGGCATGCCGGCGAACATGGCCGGCTCGGCCGCACTGTACGGCGCCGCCAACGGCTTGCTGCCCATTGGCTGGATTGTGCTCAACATCATCTTCCTGCATCGGCTGACCACCGAGAACGGCTCGTTCAAAGTGCTGCAGGATTCCCTGGCACGCATCACCGACGATCGACGCCTGCAATTGCTGCTGATTGCTTTCTGCTTCGGTGCTTTCTTCGAAGGGGCCGCAGGCTTCGGTACGCCGGTGGCGGTGACCGGGGCGATTCTGATCGGGTTGGGCTTCTCGCCACTGGCCGCGTCTGGCCTGGCGTTGATCGCCAACACCGCGCCCGTGGCGTTCGGTGCGCTGGGCACGCCGATCATCACCCTGGCCAAGGTGACCGGGCTGGATGAAATGGAGCTGTCGATGATGGTCGGCCGGCAATTGCCGTTCTTCTCGGTGATCGTGCCGTTCTGGTTGATCTGGGCCTTCGCCGGCTGGCGCAAGATGCTGGAAATCTGGCCGCCGATTCTGGTGGCCGGCGTCAGTTTCGCCGTGCCGCAGTTCCTGGTGTCCAACTACCACGGGCCGATGCTGGTGGACGTGATTGCCGCGCTGATTTCCATGGCCTGCCTGACCGGTTTCCTCAGAGTCTGGAAACCCGCCACCGTGCATACCTCCGCCGCGCTGTCCGGGCGCGTCGACAACTCCAAAATTGCCGAAGAGCATGACGAAAAACTCGTCGCCAGCGCGGCCTTTGCCAGCGATGCCAAGCCTGCGGTGATGCGCGCGTGGATGCCGTGGATCATCCTCACTGTGTTCGTGTTCGCCTGGGGCACCCAGGGTTTCAAAAACATGTTCGATACACGCCCGGCGATTGATCCGGCCACCAATTCGGCCAAGCTCGACCCTCAAGGCAAACCGGTGCGCGAAGCGAACCCGATCTTCGCTCCGATCGTGACGTTCACCACGATCCACCAGCAGATCGAAAAGGTCCCGCCTGTAGTGCCCGCGCCTAAAACCGAGGACGCGGTGTACAAGTTCACCTGGTTCACCAGCACCGGTAGCGGCATCCTTCTGTCGGCGATCCTCGGCGGGTTGCTGATGGGTTATTCCATTCCGCAACTGATCAAACAATACGTGCGAACGCTGTGGGTGGTGCGCTATTCACTGATCACCATTACCGCCATGCTCGCCCTCGGTTTCCTCACCCGCTACTCGGGCCTGGACGCGACCATGGGCCTGGCCTTCGCCGCGACGGGCATCTTTTACCCCATGTTCGGCACCCTGCTCGGCTGGCTCGGCGTGGCGTTGACCGGCTCGGATACGGCGTCAAACGTGCTGTTCGGTGGCTTGCAACGGGTAACCGCGGAGCAATTGGGCCTCAGCCCGGTGTTGATGGCCGCCGCCAACAGTTCCGGCGGGGTCATGGGCAAGATGGTCGACGCGCAGTCGATCGTGGTGGCCTCCACCGCCACCCGCTGGTACGGGCATGAAGGGGAAATCCTGCGTTATGTGTTTTTCCACTCGATCATCCTGGCCATTCTGGTCGGTGGTTTGGTGACGTTGCAGGCGTATGTGGCGCCGTTCAGTCATATGGTTGTTGGTGGGCATTGATTGATGTAGTTCGGGATGGGATGGGATGGGATGGGATGGGGGCCATATCCGTTTTACAGTAACGGCTACTTAGGGTTCCGCCCTTACGGCGGGTCACTTGGAGAAGCGCCAAGTAACCAAACGCTCGTGCCCCTGACGTACGGTGCCTCGCCTAGGCTCGGCATGCCCTCGCTCCGGTCCTGCTCCGTGGGCCCGCCGCCATCGGCCATCCATGGCCGGGGGCGGCTACCGCGGCATCCTTGCCGCGGTGCCCACTGCGCAGAACCTCCGCTCGGCCTTCCGATGGGGCAAGGAGATCAAAAGCTAAAGCGAGGCGGCCTACCGGCCGGCCTATCCTTCGAGCCCGCTCCCGCAGTTCATCGGCGGCGCATCCCCAATCCCGTGCCCGGCAAAAATCCAAATGTGGGAGCGAGCCTGCTCGCGAAGGCGGACTCGCATCCACTTTTGATGTCGACTGACACGACCCCTTCGCGAGCAGGCTCGCTCCCACATAAAGCAGATCGGTGTACAGCTTTTGCTTTTCACCACTCAATAGGCCGAGCGCAGGTTCTGCGCAGTGGGCAACCCGGCATGGATGGCCGATGGCGGCGGGCCCACGGAGCAGGACCACAGCGAGGCACCGAACGAAATGTATAGTCAGCCCATCTTCTGCCACCCGGGCCTTACGCCCACCCCTCAAGTCGCAGCGTGGCCCTGACCAAACGTTGTTCCTCGCTTTCGATTTCCTTGAGGTTCTCGCAGATGCTCTGGATATGCGCGATGGCCGCCTTGCGCGCCTGTTCCGGCATACGGCCGGTGACGGCGTTGTAGAGCCGCGCATGTTGACGGTCGATCTGACGCTTTTGCGGTTCGCGGTGATAAAGGTTGTTGACCGAGGCAAACACCGTGTTGAGCAGTAAGTCCGTCAGCGAGCGCAAGGTCTGCACCAGCACCGGGTTGTGCGAGGCCTCACAAATCGCCAGGTGGAACGCGTGATCGAGCCGGGCGTGTTCGGACGCCTCCAGCGAACGGCTATGGGCGTTGAGTAACGCCTCGTAGCTGCGGGTGATGAGGACGAAATCGGCGTCGGTTCCGCGCAATGCCGCCAGACGTGCGGACTCGCCTTCGAGCAGGCTGCGGACTTCGAACAAATCGTAAAGCGTGCGGGGTTGTGAGCTGAACAAGTGCATCAGCGGTGACGCGGCACCGTGTCCCGAAAGATCGGCAACAAATGAACCTTTGCCCTGCTCTGTCTTGATAATCCCGCGAGCGCGCAACAGCTTGAGGCCCTCGCGAAGTGCCGTGCGGGAAACGCCAAGCTTTTCGGTCAGACGACGCTCCGAGGGCAACAGCTGCCCGGTCTTGAGCACCCCGTCCACGATCAGCCGTTCGATGCGTTCACAGACCACGTCTGCGACTTGTGGATTACGGCTCGTTTCTGCCCTTTCCATCGACTCTCCAACTGGTATGACCAGTCTCACTGCCAAAAACACAAATATTCAAACACAAGCATAAACTTATGTTTTTAAAACACTTTTTTGAACAAATAAAAAACCATCGAATAAAAAACTGGTTCGACCAGCCAAACAACACATAGACAGTAGAACGCCTCAGGCCAATGATGCAAGTCAGTGGTAAACGGACACAGACCTCCTATAAAAACAACTGAGGGTCGTCAACCGACTATGAACATTCTTTACGATGAGCGCGTCGACGGCGTCTTGCCTGATGTCGACAGAGCTGCCTTGCTACAGGCCCTGCAAACACAGTGGCCGGATCTGGAAGTCCTGCATCAACAGGAAGAGCTCAAACCGTACGAATGCGACGGACTTTCTGCTTACCGCACCACGCCCATGCTGGTGGTGCTGCCGCGCCACATCGACGAGGTGCAAGGCGTGCTTCGGCTCTGCCATGAACGGCAGGTCGCGGTGGTCGCCCGAGGTGCCGGCACGGGTTTGTCCGGCGGTGCATTGCCGCTGGAAAAAGGCGTGCTGCTGGTGATGGCGCGCTTCAACAACATTCTGCACATCGACGCTGCCGCCCGTACGGCTCGGGTTCAGCCGGGGGTGCGCAATCTGGCGATTTCCCAGGCTGCAGCGCCGTTTGGTTTGTATTACGCGCCGGACCCTTCCTCGCAGATCGCCTGTTCTATCGGCGGTAATGTGGCGGAAAACGCCGGTGGCGTGCATTGCCTGAAGTACGGGCTGACCGTGCATAACCTGCTCAAGGTCGACATCCTCACCGTCGACGGCGAACACCTGACCCTGGGCTCGCAAGCGCTCGACTCTCCGGGCTTCGATCTGCTGGCGTTGTTCACCGGTTCCGAAGGCATGCTCGGTGTCATCACCGAGGTCACGGTCAAACTGCTGCCCAAACCCCAGACCGCCAAAGTGCTGCTGGCGGCGTTCGATTCCGTCGAGAAGGCCGGCCGCGCGGTGGGTGACATTATTGCCGCCGGCATCATCCCCGGCGGTCTGGAGATGATGGACAACCTGGCCATTCGCGCCGCCGAAGACTTCATCCACGCTGGCTATCCGGTCGACGCCGAAGCCATTCTGCTGTGTGAGCTCGATGGCGTTGAAGCCGACGTTCATGATGACTGCGACCGCGTGCGCCAGGTGCTGGAACAGGCCGGCGCCACCGAAGTACGCCAGGCCCGCGACGAAGCCGAACGCGTGCGCTTCTGGGCCGGACGCAAGAATGCCTTTCCGGCGGTGGGCCGTCTCTCACCGGATTATTACTGCATGGACGGGACGATCCCGCGCCGCGAGCTGCCCGGCGTGCTGCACGCGATTGCCGCGTTGTCGGCCGAGTATGACCTGCGGGTGGCCAACGTTTTCCACGCCGGAGACGGCAACATGCACCCGCTGATTCTGTTCGATGCCAATCAACCGGGCGAACTCGATCGCGCCGAAGCCCTGGGCGGCAAGATCCTCGAATTGTGCGTGAAGGTCGGCGGCAGCATTACCGGTGAACACGGCGTGGGCCGGGAGAAAATCAATCAGATGTGTGCGCAGTTCAATAGCGACGAATTGACCGTGTTCCATGCCATCAAAGCCGCCTTCGATCCGAGTGGTTTGCTCAACCCCGGCAAGAACATTCCGACGCTGCACCGCTGCGCCGAGTTCGGTGCCATGCACGTTCATTTGGGTCAGATGCCCTTCCCTGAACTGGAGCGTTTCTGATGCGCAGCAAACACGATATCGACGACAGCGCCTCGCTGCTGGAGCAGGTCAACCAGGCGCTGCAAAACGCCACGCCGTTGCGCATTCAAGGCGCCAACAGCAAGGCGTTTCTTGGACGCATCGTGGCGGGCGAAGTGCTCGACACGCGCAGCCACCGAGGCATCGTCAGCTACGACCCGACCGAGCTGGTGATCACCGCCCGCTGCGGCACTCCGCTGGCAGAACTGGCTGAAGTGCTGGACGCAGCGCAGCAGATGTTGCCCTGCGAACCGCCCTCCTTCGGCGACGGCGCGACTGTCGGCGGCATGATCGCCAGCGGACTGTCGGGACCACGGCGCCCCTGGTCCGGGTCCGTCAGGGACTTCGTCCTCGGGACACGGGTCATCACCGGTCATGGCAAGCATTTACGCTTCGGTGGCGAAGTCATGAAAAACGTCGCCGGCTACGATCTGTCGCGCTTGATGGCCGGCAGTTATGGCTCGCTCGGCGTGGTCACCGAAGTCTCGCTCAAGGTCCTGCCCAAGCCGCGTCAAGTTTTAAGCATCAGCCTGGACATGGACAACGATCGCGCCTTGCTGCGCCTCGCCGAATGGGGCCAGCAACCGTTGCCGATCAGTGCTGCGTGCCATGACGGGCAACGCCTGCACCTTCGACTTGAGGGTGGCGAAGGCTCGGTGGCGGCGGCTCATGACCGGCTCGGCGGCGAGTTGCTGGACGCTTCATATTGGAATGATCTCAACGAGCATCGATTGAGCTTCTTCGATGAGGACCAGGCACTTTGGCGCCTGTCCGTCCCTCACAACACGCCTCGGCTTTCCTTGCCTGGTCGTCAGCTGCTCGATTGGGGCGGTGCGCAGCGCTGGCTAAAATCTGACGCAGAGGCAGCGTTCATTCGCTCGATCGTGGAAGAAGTCGGCGGGCATGTGACCTGCTACACCCATGGCCTGATCGACAGCCCGTTTCAACCGTTGCCTGACGCATTGATGCGCTACCACCGGAACTTGAAGCAACAACTCGATCCCCGGGGCATCTTCAACCCCGGGCGCCTGTACGCGGAGCTTTGACCCATGCAGACCACCTTAAGCGAACACGCCCGCCAACTGCCCCGCGCCGAAGAAGCCGAAAGCATCCTGCGTACCTGCGTGCACTGCGGTTTCTGCAATGCCACCTGCCCGACCTATCAATTGCTGGGCGATGAACTGGATGGACCGCGGGGCCGTATTTACCTGATCAAGCAGGTGCTGGAGGGCAACGAAGTCACGCAAAAGACCCAACAGCACCTGGATCGCTGCCTGTCGTGTCGTAACTGCGAAACCACCTGCCCTTCCGGCGTCGACTACCACAACTTGCTGGACATCGGCCGGGCGGTGGTCGATGCGGCGGTGCCGCGCCCACTCGGTCAGCGCTTGTTGCGCGAAGGACTGCGCAGCGTTGTACCCAATCCGGCGCTGTTCAAAGGGCTGGTCAGCAGCGGCCAGGTGTTCCGGGCGTTGTTGCCCAACACCTTGCAGATAAAGTTGCCTCGCCGCATCTATCCGGCCAAGCCGCGCCCGGTCACTCGCCACGCCCGGCAGGTGCTGATGCTCGAAGGCTGCGTGCAACCGAGCCTGTCACCCAATACCAACGCGGCCGCCGCGCGGGTACTGGATCGACTGGGGATCAGCGTGACGGCAGCTCGCGAAGCCGGTTGCTGCGGCGCCGTGGATTATCACCTCGACGCTCAGGCGGCTGGCCTGGATCGCGCCCGCCGCAATATCGATGCGTGGTGGCCAAGCATTGAAAACGGTGCCGAAGCCATCGTGCAAACCGCCAGCGGTTGCGGTGCCTTCATCAAGGACTATGGTCACCTGCTCAGCACCGACCCGGCCTATGCCGAGAAGGCGAAAAAGGTCAGTGCACTGGCCAAGGATCTGGTCGAGGTGTTGCGCGATGAGCCGATGGAAAAACTCGGTATCCACAGCGACCAGCGCCTGGCCTTCCATTGCCCCTGCACCTTGCAGCACGCGCAGAAACTGGGCGGCGCGGTTGAAGCGATTCTGACCAGTCTGGGCTTCAACCTCACGCCGGTTGCCGACAGTCACCTGTGCTGCGGCTCGGCGGGCACCTATTCGCTGACCCAACCCGAACTGTCCCGGCAACTGCGCGACAACAAGCTCAATGCGCTGGAAAGCGGACATCCCGAAGTCATTGTCACGGCCAATATCGGCTGTCAGTCCCACCTCGACGGTGCGGGCCGAACCCCTGTCAGGCACTGGATCGAATTGGTCGAAGCCGCGTTGCCTTAACCGACCCCCGGAGAATCCCCCCATGAAAAGCAAAGCCGTACTGAGCCAGACCGAAGTCAGCCAAATCCTCGCGGCTGCACGCACCGAAGCACAGAACAACCAATGGGCCGTGACCATCGTGATTGTCGATGACGGCGGCCATCCTCTGGCCCTCGAACGCCTAGACGGTTGCGCTCCGATTGGCGCCTACATCGCCACCGAAAAGGCCCGCACCTCGGCCCTGGGTCGGCGTGAGTCGAAAGGCTATGAAGAAATGGTTAACGGCGGCCGCCATGCCTTTTTGTCGGCGCCCTTGCTGACGTCCCTTGAAGGCGGCGTGCCGATCATCGTCGACGGTCAGGTGATCGGCGCGGTCGGGGTGTCCGGTGTCAAAGCCGAGCAGGACGCGCAGGTGGCCAAGGCCGGGGCGCAATGCCTGAACTGAATTGAGCCGGGCGCCGTTCAGCGCTCGATAACACTGTGTGATGGAGATGCAAAAAGTGACCGAATTCGTGAACTGCCAAGGCCTCAAGGTCGCGCCTGTCTTGCAACGTTTCGTTGATCTGGACGTGCTGCCGGGAACCGGCCTGGCCCCTCAAGCGTTCTGGGGTGGTTTCGCCGCACTGGTGCATGAACTGGCGCCGATTAACCGCGCGCTGCTGGCCGAACGGGATCGCCTGCAAACCGAACTGGACACCTGGCACCGCGCCCATCCGGGTCCGGTGACGGACATGCCGGCCTATCGCAACTTCCTGAGCGGTATTGGTTACCTGCAACCGCAACCCGCAGACGTCAAGGTCAGCACCGCCAACGTCGATACGGAAATCAGTGTCCAGGCCGGACCGCAACTGGTCGTCCCGGCCGTCAATGCGCGTTATGCGCTGAATGCCGCGAATGCGCGCTGGGGATCGCTGTACGACGCACTGTACGGCACCGATGTGATTTCCAATGACGGCGGCGCCGAACCGGGCCGGACATACAACCCGGTGCGCGGGGCGAAAGTCATCGCGTTTGCCCGTGGTTTCCTGGATCAGGCGTTCCCTTTGAGCAGCGGTTTCCATGCCGAGGTGGCGCGCTACCGGATCGACAACGGCACACTGCAAGCCACGTTGAATGACGGCAGCCAAACCGGTTTATCGAACGCCGCGCAGTACATCGGCTACCAGGGTTCGCCCGCTGATCCCACGGCCATTCTGCTGAAAAACAACGATCTGCACGTCGAGATTCAGATCGATCGGCAGAGCGTTATCGGTCAGGCCGACGCCGCTGGGGTCAAGGACCTGCTGATTGAAGCAGCCCTCTCGACCATCATTGATTGTGAGGACTCGGTCGCGGCCGTCGACGCCGATGACAAGGTGCAGGTGTACCGCAACTGGCTGGGCTTGATGAAGGGCGACCTGAAAGAGGACCTGGAGAAAAACGGTAAAACCATCACACGACAGCTGAACCCGGACCGCGAGTACACCGCAGCCGATGGCAACTCACTGTCGCTGCACGGGCGTTCGTTGCTGTTCATCCGCAACGTCGGACACCTGATGACCAGCCCGGCGATTCTCGACAACGGCGGACTGGAAATCCCGGAAGGCATTCTCGACGGCGTCATCACCAGCCTGATTGCCCTGCATGACCTGCAACGCCGCGGCAATTCCCGCACCGGTAGCGTCTACATCGTCAAACCGAAAATGCACGGCCCCGCCGAAGTGGCCTTCGCCGAGCAGTTGTTCAGCCGCATCGAAGACCTGCTCCAACTCGAACGTCATACGTTGAAAATGGGCATCATGGACGAGGAACGGCGCACCAGCGTCAACCTCAAAGCCTGCATCGCCGTAGCTTCCTCACGGGTCGCATTCATTAACACCGGTTTCCTGGATCGCACCGGTGACGAGATGCACACCGCCATGGAAGCGGGCGCGATGCTGCGCAAGGGCGACATGAAAAACACCCCGTGGATCGAGGCCTATGAGCGCAACAACGTACTCGTCGGTCTGGACTGTGGATTGCGTGGGCGAGCGCAGATCGGCAAAGGCATGTGGGCCATGCCGGACCGGATGGCCGATATGCTCAAACAAAAAGTCGCCCACCCCAAAGCGGGCGCGAACACGGCATGGGTGCCCTCGCCGACCGCCGCCACCTTGCACGCGCTGCATTACCATCAGGTCAACGTGCGCTCGGTGCAGGCGTCCCTTGAAACAACGGACTTCGGCGGCGCCAGCCCGGCACTTCTGGACGGTTTGCTCAGCGTGCCGGTCGTCACCGCCCCGTCCTGGTCGGCCGATGAGATTCGGCAGGAAGTCGAGAACAACGCGCAAGGTTTGCTGGGGTATGTGGTGCGTTGGGTCGAGCAAGGCATTGGCTGCTCGAAGGTGCCCGACATCCATAACGTAGGGTTGATGGAGGATCGCGCGACCTTGCGCATATCCAGCCAACACATGGCCAACTGGCTGCGACACGGGGTGATCACCCAGGACCAGACCGTCGAGATTTTGCAGCGCATGGCGCGGGTCGTTGATCAGCAGAACGCCGGTGATCCGATCTACACGCCAATGGCGCCGGACTTCGAGCAGTCGGTTGCATTTCAAGCGGCCTGCGCACTGGTGTTCGAGGGATGCACACAACCCAATGGTTACACCGAACCGCTGCTGCATAAATTCCGGCGCGTGTATAAGCAGTCGAGGGCGTAAACCGAGGGAACAAAAGAAGAGGCCGGAGCCTAATGCCAGTCAGTTAAGCCGTAACGCGATCTGTAGCAGCTGCCGAGCCCGCGAGGCTGCGTTCGGCTGCGTAGCAGTCGTGAATCCGGCTGACGCGGTATGCCTGACGTACCGCAATTACTGATATTACGACTGCTTCGCAGCCGAACGCAGCCTCGCGGGCTCGGCAGCTGCTACAAGAGTGTCGCGGCTGAAATTGCTTAACTGACCAGCATTAGGCTCCGGCCTCTTTTTTTGTGAACGGCTACGCTCGACAGGTATCGCCCACCCTGTCCAACCAACAAAGCAATCGACCCGCTCAAGAGGAAGCGCACAGATGACCCGTCTCACTGCGAAAGACTTTGCTCCGGAACTGCTCGAACTGTACGACTACTACGCCCACGGCAAGATCAACCGGCGAGAGTTTCTGGATCGGGCGGCGTTGTTCACCTTGGGTGGTTTGACCGCCAGCGCGCTCCTCGCCGCACTGAGTCCGAATTATGCGCTCGCCGAGCAGGTTGAATTTACTGACCCGGACATTGTTGCCGAATACATCACCTATCCCTCCCCCAAGGGCAATGGGCAAGTCCGTGGCTATCTGGTGCGCCCGGCGAAAGCCACCGGCAAGGTGCCGGCGGTGGTGGTCGTGCATGAAAATCGCGGGCTCAACCCTTACATCGAAGATGTCGCGCGGCGTGTGGCCAAGGCAGGCTTCATCGCTCTCGCCCCCGATGGCCTGACGTCGGTGGGCGGCTATCCCGGCAACGATGACAAAGGCAGGGAGCTGCAGGCGACCGTCGACCCGGAAAAGCTCATGAATGACTTTTTCGCCGCCATCGAGTGGCTGATGAAGCATGACGCGACCAGCGGAAAAGTTGGCATCACCGGGTTCTGCTACGGCGGTGGCGTCGTCAATGCGGCGGCCGTGGCTTATCCGGAACTGGGGGCCGCCGTGTCCTTTTATGGCCGCCAGCCAGAGTCCAAGGATGTCGCCCGAATCAAGGCGCCGGTGATGCTTCACTACGGCGAATTGGATACCCGCATCAACGAAGGCTGGCCCGCCTATGAGAAGGCACTGAAAGCTGCGGGCAAGACCTATGAGGCGTACATCTATCCCGGCGCCAACCACGGTTTCCATAACGACTCCACGCCTCGATACGACGAGGCCGCGGCCAAGCTGGCCTGGGACCGGACGTTGGGGTGGTTTCGGCGGTACCTGGCTTAAGGGTGAGGTTGCTCGCCTGTTGCCAAATAGAGTTGGCGGTACGCGCCCACCAGTTGATCAAGGGTGAACGCGCGATTTCGCCCGCTAGGATTGGGCAAGATCCATACCAAAGCATTGCCGAAGGTCTTCGACTGAAGGCCCCACGCAATATCTCGTTGGCCGGATAGCGCGCAATACGCCGCTTTACCGAGGAACGCCACAAAGCGCGGCGCATAGCGTGTGATCTTTTGTTCAAAGTCCGCAGCGGCAGCGATGAATTCATGGGCAGACAGCTGATCCGCTCGCGCCGTCGGCCGTTCCACCACGGCCGTTAATCCACACTGATACTGCAAGATCGTCCGATCGTTTTCCGGGCGCACCTCCTCAGGCGTAAACCCGGCGAGATGCAGCGTGCGCCAGAAGCGATTGCCCCTGCCCGCAAAATGATGGCCTTGGGCAGCGGCAGTCACGCCTGGGTTGATGCCACAAAAAATCACGGCTAGCTGTTCGGCAAGAATATCGTCGAGTCCTTCAGTCACCGTAAACCTCACCCACCGCAAATCACGTTGACCGCACTGCGTGCAAGCTCGGTCAATTCAGCGCGGGATTTACCCGCTCGCGCACGTACGGAAATGCTATGCAGCAGGGATGATGCAAGTACGGCAAGGGCGGCCGGGTCGGCATCGCTTTTCAACTCGCCGGAATTGATGGCCGCTCGCAGACGCGTTTCGAGATCGGCATCGAGCCTGCTGAGCCGGTCCGACAGCACGTCTCGAATTTCAGCATCCTCGACGGCTTCGGTCGTCGCCGTACCGATCGCAAAGCAACCACGCGGCTGGCCGTCACCCGAGAAGTAGATCGACAACTGCCCTTCATAAAACCGCATCAACGCCTGGCTCAAGGTCAGTTCGTTGTCCGTCAGCGCCTCCTGCATGGCCGCAGCGGCAAACTCCCAATACTGCTCCAGCGCCTTGATATAGAGCGCGTGCTTGTCACCGAATGCCGCATAGAGGCTTGGTCGATTCATGCCGGCCGCCGTGGCGATGCTATCGAGAGAAGCGCCGGAATATCCGGTACTCCAGAAAACATCAAGCGCCTGCAGCAGCGCTGTTTGCGGGTCATACGCACGAGGGCGGCCGCGGCCTTTCGCCTCTGTAATCTTTTTTTGTGCCATATCGTACAAAATCCTTGAATGAAGGTGGGCTCGGGGATATTCTTACACCATCGCACAAAATTAAGGAACCAGAAATTCCTTGGTTTGCAGGTTTGTTGTAGCGGAGCTCGAACTGGGTATTGCGGCGACGAAATTGATGCGGTGGAGCGATCCTCCTGACCGCGCACGGTATGGCTGTTTTTTTGGGTGTTAGCCCTATTTCCCGGTTATAGGTGTATCCGATCATGACTAAACAGTTTGACATCCCAGCTACACAGACCTTCGATCGCCCAGGGCCGAACCCGTCTGACTCGCCCATCAAGAAGCCGTTTAAAGAGAAATTACGGCCATTCCTGATGGTGGGTTTACCTCTCCTTTTCGCTGCGGTTGGGTACGCCCACTATGTGGCGGGCGAGCCCTTTGTTTCGACCGATAACGCTTAC
This sequence comes from Pseudomonas sp. TH39(2020), assembly GCF_016650715.1. NCBI lineage: Bacteria > Pseudomonadati > Pseudomonadota > Gammaproteobacteria > Pseudomonadales > Pseudomonadaceae > Pseudomonas > Pseudomonas sp. TH39(2020). The sequence continues at coordinate 281,735 of NZ_JAEKFF010000008.1, forward strand.
GCCCGAGTGGCGAAGGCATCGATCAACGCGCGCATTTCCGGGCAAGTTGTCGAGATCGCAGTCGAGGACAACCAGCCTGTTCACAAGGGCCAGATTCTGTTTCGGATCGACCCGAAACCGCTGCAGATCGCGGTTGACCGTGCACAAGCACAGCTGAGCGTCGCGCGGCTGCGCATCGATGGCCTCAAGGCCAGCTACCGCCAGCAACAGGCTGAACTGCAATCGGCTAAAGAGTCGGCCGATTTCGACCAGCGGGATTTTGCCCGCAAGAAGGCGCTGGTCGCTACAGAGTTTGTCTCGCGCTCGATTTACGAGCGCGCCGACACTGACGTTAAAGTTGCCCGGCAACGAATCGCATCGGTCGAACAACAGATCGCCAGTACGGTCGTTGCCTTGAACGGCAATCCAAATATCGAATCCGATAGCCACCCGTCGGTTCGCGAGGCCAAGGCTCAGCTCGACGAGGCGCAGCTGTATCTCTCGTACGCAACGGTGTATGCGCCGGACGATGGCATTGTGGCCAAGGTCGACGATTTGCAGGTGGGCAACTATGTGAGCAACGGCGCGCCAGCCTTTGCGCTGCTGTCCGATCGCGAGATCTGGGTAGAGGCCAACTTTCGCGAAACCGACGTGACCCACATGCGTCCAGGCCAGGAAGCGACCATCAGTATCGATACCTATCCTGATCACATCTTCAAGGCCCACGTGACCAGCATGAGCCCCGGTGCCGGGTCGGACTTCGCCCTGCTGCCGCCGGAAAATGCGACCGGCAACTGGGTCAAGGTTGTCCAGCGGGTACCGGTCCGACTCGAACTCGACGAGGTGAACCCTGCCCTGCCCCTTTTCTCGGGCACCAGCGCCACGGTCAAGGTTGATACCGGGTATCGCACGCCTTGGTGGCATCCGCTCAAGGCGCTGTTGACCGCAGGTAACTTGTGATGAACGCCAATCATGCCGGACCTCAAGGTGCGGGAACATTAAGGTTCGCCGCGTTGCTCGCCACCTATATGCAGTCGGCGAGCCTGCCGCTTCCTAATGCGGTACTCAGGTTGATTCAGGGCAGTCTGTCGATGACCGACGACCAGGCTGGCTGGATATTCACCTCGTACCTCGCGGCGAGCGCCATCACTATGCCGATTGCGCAATGGCTCGCCGGGCGCTATGGCTTGAAGCGGGTTTATCAAGCCGCGTTGGCCTTCTTCGTCCTTGGCTTGATGCTCGCGACGCAGGCAACGACGCCGCTGGAATTCATTGGCGCGCGCATTGTTCAAGGCCTGGCGAGTGGCGTGCTGGCACCGCTGTCGATGGCGATTTCGCTGGAGACATTGCCACTCGAGAAGCGTGCGAAATTTGGCGCAACGTGGACGGCCATCGTGCTGCTCGGCATTGTCAGCGGCCCGAGCATCGGCGGTTGGCTCGGCGAACATTTCGGATGGCGCCCGATCTTCTACATCAGCCTTCCGCTGTCGGCGTTTATCTTCCTGGTGATGGCGCTTTTGCTGGCCGAGAAAAAGGCCGAGAAACGTCCGTCGTTCGACTTCTTTGGTTTCGGCAGCTTCACGCTGGGTTTGATCAGCCTGCAAATGATGCTTGACCGCGGTGAGCGCCTGGACTGGTTTTCCTCGACCGAGATCTGGCTGGAAGCAATGGGCTGTGCACTGGGGCTCTACCTGTTCGCTGTGCATGTGCTGACCGCGAAGGTCCATTTCCTCAACAAGCGTTTGTTCAACGACCGCAACTTCGTGCTCTCGACGGTCATCTTTTTCGCTGTGGGTTTTGTGCTGTTGTCGACCATGGCGCTGACCTCGCCGATGCTCGACGAGATTCTCGGCTACCCGCCTGACACCACGGGTTCCCTGACGATTCCGCGCGGGATCGGGCTGGTCGGTGCGTTCCTGTTGATGAGCCGTGTTCCCGAGCGTTTCGACCGTCGGCTGTTCGTGGCGGCAGGCGTCGCCGTGGTGATTTATGCCAACTGGCTGATGCTCGGCTATTCGCCGTTGATGGACTGGTCGCCCGTGGCTGTGGCGGGTGCGATCCAGGGGATTGGCATCGGCATGCTGATGCCGTCGCTGACCAAGGTCGCGTTCAGCACGCTCGACCCGACGTTACGCCCGGAAGGCACCGGTCTGTTCAACCTGTCACGGGTGTACGGCAGCACCCTGGGCGTTGCGATTGTGCAGCTGTTCTTCTTCAACAATACGCAAGCGATGCACATGGCGCTGGGCAGCAACCTGACACCGTATCGCGCCGCTGCGCATTCCGCGCCGACGTCCCTGCAAGCACTGGCGGGGCTCAACGAAATGATCACCGGCCAGGCAGCTTTTATCGCGGTGATCGACCAGTTCAAGATTTTGATGTTCGCGATGCTGGTGGTCAGCCCACTGGTTATCTTTCTTCGTAAGCCCGTTGCGACCAACTAGTTTTCGTGGAGTTTGCCAAATGAAATCCCATGCGCTCTTCATCAATAGACAGATGTTCAAAACCACGTTCGGTGCAATGTCGGCGCTTGCATTCCTGACCGCCTGTACCGTCGGCCCTGACTATCAAATGCAGCCACCGAGCCTGTCGCAGCACTACGATCAACAGGCCGAGCAGCGTCTCGGCCAAGGCGGCAACACGCCCGGTGAACAGCACATTGACCTGGGCAAGAAGGCCAATGGTGACTGGTGGTCTGCGTTTCGTTCGCCGAAGCTCGACAAGCTTGTGCGTCGCGCCATTGACGGCAATCTTGAGCTCGTAGCGGCAGATGCGACGATCCGGCAAGCGGCTTCCTTCGTCGCTGCGGCGGAAGGAGCGCTGTATCCGCAGGTCGACTTTGGCGCCCAGGCTGGCCGCCAACGGGTGCACAACGCGAAAGAACCTTCCATCTCAAACTTCTATGCAATCGGGCCACGGGTTGGCTTCGACCTTGACGTTTTCGGCGGTAACAAGCGGCAGGTCGAACAACAGCAAGCGTTTACCGATCTGCAGAAGCATCGCTACGAAGCGGCGTACCTGACCCTGACGGGCGATGTCGCGAGCCAGGCGTTGTTGCTGGCCTCGGCCAACGCGCAGATGGCCGCCGTCGAGAAGCTGCTCGCCAATGACGCCAAGAACCTCGAACTGGTGCGCATGGCGCACGCCAATGGCAGCACCACGCAGATTGATGTTTCACTGGCCGAGACGCGGCTCGCTCAGGACCGCACGCTGTTGCCGCCCCTCGCCCAGCAGCGCGACTCGGCACGCCACGCACTGTCGATTCTGACGGGCAAAGGCCCGGCTGACTGGATCGCACCTGACTTCACGCTCGCCGAGTTTGCCTTGCCGGCAAACGTGCCCGTCAGTCTGCCCTCTGAAATGGCCCACGACCGGCCGGACGTACGGCAAGCAGAGGCAGAACTGCACATGGCCAGCGCCGCGGTTGGCGTGGCGACAGCCAACCTCTATCCGCATGTCGAACTGTCCGCGTCGCTTGCACAGGCGGCTTCAGGCAACGGCGGCGCCGCCCTCTGGGGCTTCGCTGCCGGGCTCACAGCGCCCATCTTCAATGGCGGAACGCTGAAAGCTGAACGTCAGGCCGCCGTCGATGGCTACAAGGCAACCCTCGCCGGCTACCAGCAAACGGTCATTAGTTCGTTCGGTCAGGTCGCAGACACCTTGCAGGCGATCAATCATGACGCCGAGGAAAACCTGGCGCAGGAGGATGCGTTACGAGCGGCGGAAACGAGCTTTCGGTTGAACCAACAAGCTTACGCGCAAGGCGAGAACAGCATTCTCCAGGTGCTGGAGGCGGAACGTGCTTATGAGCAAGCGTTGCTGGGTCAAGTCAGAGTGAAGACCGCGCAGTACCTCGACACGGTGCGGTTGTACGTGGCACTCGGCGGTAATTCCGTCGGTGTGTTTGAGCAACGACTGGCCAGTCGCGAAGACCAGAAACCTTCCTATCAGTAGCCCCAGACATTGGAGTAAAAGATATGCCTTACGAATCCTTTCACGATGCACTTCGCGATACCCGATTCCCTCTGATACACGGGTCGGGTGAGATGCCGGCCGTTGGCTTTGGCACGTTGTTCAAGGATCTCAGCGTCACAACGCAAGCGGTCAAGGCTGCGCTGGAAGCAGGATTTCGCCACTTTGATTGTGCAGAACGTTATCGCAATGAAGAACAAGTCGGCATTGCCCTGAAGGAAGTTATTGAGGCGGGTAAGGTCCAGCGCGACGACGTGTTCATTACCACGAAACTGTGGAACACCAACCATCGCCCCGAGCGGGTCGAACCTGCGTTTGAGGCCAGTTGCCGACGACTTCAAGTCGATTACATCGATTGCTATCTGATCCATACGCCCTTTGCCTTTAAACCCGGTGATGATCAGGACCCAAGAGACATACACGGTCGAGTCATCTACGATTCAGGCGTGAAGTTAATAGAGACTTGGCGCGCGATGGAGCGCCTGGTGGATGAAGGCCGCTGTAAGTCCATCGGCTTGTCTGATATCACGTTGGAGCGTTTACAAGAGATTGTGGCCGTGGCCCGGATAAAACCCGCCGTCGTGCAGGTCGAGTCCCACCCTTATCTGCCTGAATGGGACCTGCTTGAGTTTTGTCAGCAACATGGAATTATTGTTCTTGCGTTTGCGCCACTCGGCCACGGCATGGAGCCGAACGTACTGGAAGACTCTGTGATTACAGGGATCGCCAAGCGTATACAGAAGACTCCGGCGCAAGTGGCACTGGCCTGGTCTGTCCAGCGGGGCGTCGCTTTCCTGACCACGTCTGCGACGCCGAGCCACATTCGGGAAAACATTGATATTTCTACCCTGCCGCACAGGGCCATGCGTGAAATTCAGGACGATATTACGACCAGGATTCGCTTCAACTCAGTCGTGGAAACCGGTGTACCTGGATTTATTCCACGGAAAAAGTAATACACCACGAGGGCTAATGCCAATCAGTTAAGGAACGACAAAATCCGTAGCAGCTGGCGAAGCCTGCGTTCGGCTGCGCAGCAGTCGTGAAATCAGACGATGCGGTGTTTCAGGAAGACCGCAAACTCAGGTTTTACGACTGCTGCGCAGCCGAACGCAGGCTTCGCCAGCTGCTACGGATCGCGTTTTGGCTTAACTGATCGGAATTAACCACCAGGGCGGTCTGTTTGCAGGGCCGCCCTCTTTATCCATACCCCTTGAGGTGGAAACGATGGACGTTTTCCAAACCATGCGTTTTTTTGTGGCGGTCGCTCAGAGTGGCAGCTTTACGGCAGCGGCTGGCGTGTTGGACACCACCACAACGAACGTTTCCAAAGCGGTCTCCAGCCTGGAGGCCAGGCTTCAAACACGCCTGATTAACCGGACGACCCGACGTCTGGCATTGACCGAAGCAGGTCTGCGCTATTTGCAGCGATGCGAAAATATTCTGGACGAGGTCCGTGAAGCGGAGGAGGAAGCGGGTACCGCTCACATCATGCCCGTTGGCAGGCTCAAGATTCACGCGATGGGAGCCATTGGTAATCATTACGTGATCGATGCCATTGCCAAATATAGAGAGACTCATCCCTCGGTCATGTTTGATTTGACACTGACTAATCGGCTACCTGACTTGCTGGAGGAAGGCTATGACATGTCGATTGTTTTAGCCCGGGACTTGCCCGATTCTGGATTTGTAGCGCAGCGGCTCGGCATCACTTACAGCATTCTCTGCGCTTCGCCAGCGTACCTGAAGAAACGCGGACACCCCGATTCTCCAGGGGCTCTTGGCTCACATGATTGTTTGAGAATTGTTAATACGATAATGCCGGCAGGAAACTGGGTATTTGAGGGGCCCGAAGGCGTGGAGACCGTCAACATTCCACTGTCTCCCTTTCACGTCAACACCGCCGATGCCATGACCGTCGCCATAACGAATGGGATGGGCATCGGTATTCAGCCTATTGCTTCTGCAGTCGACGGCCTCAGGGCCGGCACGTTGGTGCGCGTATTGCCCGAGTATCATTTTGAAGAATTCAATTTATTTGCAATATACCCATCACGAAAATTCGTGGATGCAAAAATAAAGACATGGGTGGAGTTTCTTAAAAGTCATATTCCAGGCATGTTGGCCACCGATGAAAAAATCGTCGGCTTACGCAGACAACGATAACAACTTTAACAGTGCCGGCGCTGCAGGTATGGAGTGTCGACCCTCCATCTTCCACACACGACTCAACCATTTGAACAGCCAGTTCCCATGACTTGATACTGCAGGACATGCCGTTGACCGTGAGAGTCTTCATACGTCATTTGCGCCGGGACTGGCCCGCACTGGTCAGGAATATCTGTCACCGCAATGACTTTCTGGATATCCAGTTTCGTGTCGTAAGTGTACGTTTCAACAGGCGTCTTGCTGTCCGCGGCAGTTGAATGGCTCTCGCCTGCAAAGGCCTGTGTACCTAAAACGCCGAGCGCAAGAAACATCGCAAGTTTTGAGATTTTCATCGTATTCACCCTATCGTCAAAAGTTAACCTCGTGAGCGAGTTGACACTGACTCTGTTTGCTCACTGGGTAGAGACGATGCTAGGTGTTTACCTCTCCCTCAAACAGCAGCCCACGGGACAAACACTGTTGCCGGATTCCGCATGAATGGAGGATTTCGCACAGGCAACACCAGGAAGACGATTAATGAGCTATACCCGCTAATCTCCCATTGCAGTTATTCAACGCAGGAGGTTGGCAATGAAGCGCAGAAACTCACTTGCAGCGCTAATGGTCACCGCAAGCCTTTTTGGCTGCACCACTTCATCAAACCATGGCGAGAGCGTTACTTTGGTTGCCACGCGGCAGAACACCGGTCAGATCGGCAATGTAACGTTGGCCGACTGGGGCAAAGAAACCGGGTTCAGTTTCTTCATCAGTGGTGCGCCAAGCGGAGCGTCTCTGCCCTTGCGCCTCTACACCTTCATCAATAAAGGCAGCTGCCAGCAACCCGGGCCAGTCGCCTACGCAATGAATGATCATGTCACCACCGAACGCCAGGCCATACGCGGCTGGGCTTTCTCTAGAAGCGCTCCTGTCGCACTGCCGGTCCTGCTTTCCGGTGAGTACTCCATCGTCGTTCGAAGTGCACCGGACAGTGGCAACATCGATATTTTTTGCGGAGATATCAAACAGAAAGGCTCGGGGAAATAGCCTCGCTTTGACCTGCCCGCGTCTTCATCTCGGGCAGGTCATGGGGCCAGCCGATAGGTGGATTGCACCAGCCCCGAAGGAAAGCTACGGCTGGATACCAGTCTCAAATCAATGTCCTTTAACAACGCACCGAACAGCGGCCTTCCCGACCCGATCAACACAGGAACAGTGGTGATGACCATATCGGCAATGAGCCCTTCACGCAGGAATGACTGCACCAGCCGCCCGCCATCGACATAAATCCGGCGCACATTCTGCCCCGCCAGTTCCTCGACCAGGTCCTTTGGCGAAAGGTTGGAGAATTGAACCCTGTCCTGCAGCGCCTCGGGCACGGGTGTATCGGCCAGCTGTTTAGAAAGCACCCGTACGGGGCGGTCATAGGGCCATGTGTCGAGGGTCAGCACCTTTTCATAGCTCCCTCGCCCCATCACGATCATATCGATGTCGGCGATAAAGGCTGCGTAGCCGTGATCCTCGGTCGGATCATCGCGCTGTAACAGCCACTCAATGTCGCCATCTTGCCGGGCGATGAAACCATCCAGGCTTATGGCGATGAAAACGTGTGCGGTGATCATCGTACGCTCCCTATTTATTCGCGATATACCATTATCAGAACAAAGACCAAACACAAAGCTCACCCTGAACGGAGCTGATGTTAATGATGCTGCCCGTTGAACTCAGCAGCATCACGTCGGAGAGCGTTGTCGCACCCTAAAAATCTGTGATTGTCGAACCTGCAATCGTCTGCGCGAATCCGACGCCAAACACCCGCGCAGGCGTTTCAAAGCCTGGTCGCCGATCACCGTTCAGCACCCGGCGCGCAGCCTCCACAGCTGCCAACGGTGTGTAGGTGTAGCCGTTGACGGTCTCGATCACTGAACGCGCACGTGTGCCATCAGCGCCAATGACTTCAGCCACAGCACGGGCGCGATGAGCCTCTCGCTGCTCAGCACTTGGGCCGTCGGGCAGTTGTGACAGATCGCCTTCAGGGAAAGCGTCGCCGGTGATGTTCACAAACATGGCGATATTGGGAATGCCGGTGGAGTGCCAGCCGGTGACCAGGTCACCGAAGGACAGCGGCGCGCACAGTGCCGGGCCGTCACCAAAATCGAAGTGCCGGGGCTGCGCATCGGGTGTTGCAACCAGTAGCCCATCAACCCGCGCCAAGAGGCCCGCGCCAACGATCTCGCTGACACTTAAGGCCGATCCCCGCGACATGGCGCCAGCGACTTGTAGCGCAACGCTTAGTGACTTCGGATTCTGCACACGGCGAGCAACATGCATCGCCAGGCAGTCTGTCGGCACCACGTCCCAGCCGACCCCGGGCAAGAGCATGACACCCGCCTCGGCTGCCTGAGCGCCACGCCGTTCCGCCAGCCGATAGACATTTATCTCGGCCGTGATGTCCAGATAGTCGACCCCGGCCTTGATACAGGCCTGCATCAAGGCGTCTGCCGTCTGCGCGAAAGGCCCTGCGAAATTCAGCAGCACGCCAATGCCTTCCAGGGATTCAGCGGCCTGGGCATCAGGGATGAACACTCGATAAGGCACGTCGAGTCGCGCAGCGAGAGACTCCAGCCTTGCGCCATTGCGGCCAGCGATCACAACGTCCAGCCCCCGTGCTTTGGCATGTTCGGTTGCCATGCGACCGGTATAGCCTGTCGCCCCGTAGATCATTAGTTTTTTCATTGGGCGTGCTGCCAGTTTTTGTAGACGAATTCGAGGCTGTAACCGTCCGGGTCAAGGACATTGGCGGCGTAATAATTCGGGTCGTAATGCAGACGTGCGCCAGGCGCACCGTTGTCGATAGCACCATTGTCCATTGCTGCCGCGTAAGCTGCGTCGACCTCGGCCTTGCTGTTCGCCACGAAGCCGACATGAACCGCCCGCCCCTCCACAACACCCTCGCGCAACCAGAAAAACACCCGGCCATTGGCACCGAAGCCCTTGAGATCCGGGTGGCCCGGCGGGCCGTCCTTGCCGTCGTAATCAAGCCGGCCGGTAATGCCAAGCGGGGTCAGAGTCGCGGTGTAGAAACGGATGGAACGATCAACGTCGCTTACCGAGATAAAAATATGATCAAGCATTGTGATCGCCTCGCTTTTCAGGTGCTGATTCAGATGAAATACCCGCCCGCGACTTCGATCGTCTGAGCATTGATCCAGCCTCCTTCTTCGGACAGCAGCATGGCGATAACGCGAGCGACATCCTCCGGCTCGCCCACCCGACCAAGGGCGGTTTGCGACGCGAGCTGCGCCTCGAATTCGTCATTCAATCCGCCGCCCAGTTCGGTGCGAATAGCCCCCGGTGAGACGGCATTGGCCCGGATACGCCGAGGGCCGAACTCCTTGGCCATGTAACGGGTCAGCACGTCGAGTCCGCCCTTGAAAGCTGCATAAGGCGCGACACCCGCAGTGGCCACGCGGGTCGTGGCGCTGGTCAGGTTGACGATGCTGGCGCCCTCTCCCATCAACGGCAGCAACGCTTGAGTCAGGAAAAACGGGCCTTTGAGGTGGACGTTCAACAAGTCGTCAAACTGCGCCTCGGTGACCGATTCCAGGGGATTGAACAAGCCATGGCCCGCGTTGTTCACCAGCCCGCCGAGGGTTGCCACACCCCAGGTTGCCTGCAAAGTCAGTTGCACCGTTTCTCTGAAACTGTCGAACCGCTTCACATCAGCGACGTCCAGCTCAAGCGCGACAGCCTTGCCACCCGATGCCTGGATACGCTGGACGACAGCGTTTGCTGAATCAGCATTGCTCTTGTAGGTCAGGATGACCCCGATACCGCGCCGGGCGCAGTGTTCGGCGGTACTGGCGCCGATGCCTCGGCTGCCTCCGGTAATGACGATAACGCTCATTCGCTGCTCCAGGAACACTGTGATGAGTCACCACAGTAACTATCGCCGTTGCCACGAGCGCAGCCGTTCCTGCTCCAATCCTGCCTGTTTCTGCTTTTTGCTTGCCTGGGCGTATCAGCCTGAGTTCAGATGTTCCCCATGACAAACCAACTGAATGAACTTCGTGCGCTGGCTGCCCGGGCCGAGAACCGCCGCACGGAGACAGGCATCCCCCGCGTCGCCATGGTCCAGGGCGAAATCCCTGAGCACCTGCTGGCCGCGGTTTACGAGCCGATGATCAACCTGATCCTGCAAGGCAGTAAATCAATGACCATCGGCGACCGCACGCTTCACTATGACCCGGCGACCTATTTCGTCATGTCCATCGAATTGCCTGCGGTCGGTCAAGTACACCCTGCCTCTTCCGGTGAGCCTTATCTGGCAGTCAGCCTGACACTCGACCCGGCGGTCCTGGCGACGCTGCTGGCGGATCTGCCAAAGCCCATCGGGCATTACGACAAGGAAGCAGGTTTTTCGGTAGCCGCTGTCACACCCGACCTGATGGACGCCTGGGTGCGGTTGCTGCGTTTGATGGGCCGACCGGAGGACATTGCGGCCCTGGCACCTGCCTACGAACGGGAGATTCTGTACCGTGTTTTGCAAGGGCCCCACGGCTGGATGCTGCGTGATATTGCGGCACCCGATAGCGCCATGGCTCGGGTCAGCCTGGCCATCCAGTACATTCGTCGGGACTTCGCCAAGCCCATCCGTGTGGAGACACTGGCGCAACAAGCGGCGATGAGCGTGTCGGCCTTTCACAGGCACTTCAAAGCCGTCACGGCGCTGAGTCCGTTGCAGTATCAAAAAAGGGTTCGCTTGCTTCAGGCCCGGACGCTGCTGGTGGCCAATGCCAAAAGTGTCACCCATGCAGCGTTCGAGGTCGGTTATGAAAGCGCTACGCAATTCAGCCGCGATTACGCACGGGTGTTCGGCTTGCCGCCCTCACGAGATGCCGCGCGGATTGTTGGAGAAACCCTGGGCCAGAGAAAATAGCTGAAAAATGACTGCCGAAGTGTAAAGGAGCCCACCCCGTTGCTTAGGGTCAAGGCGACCGGTGCCCTGTCTTTCAGCGAACTCGTTCACGTCTCAATCACATCGTCCGCCCAACTGATAGCCGCAACGACGGTGGGGAAACCGATCGTGCTGGTCAGGGAGATCAGCGTGTGACGGATCTGCTCTGGCGTGGCGCCCGCCTCCAGTGCCCGTCGGGTATGACTGTGCACCGCGCCCTCAGAACGGATGGCCGCCGCGGCGCCGAGCTGGATCAGCTGGACAACGATTTCTTCCAGTGGGCCGGTATGACGCACCGCCGTACCCAAGGCCTCCACTGCGGCCAGGTAATCCGGGTACTGCTGTTCGAGACGTTCGTAGGTGTTGTGTTCTCTCTTCTTTGCCATCGTTGTGTCCTCGCGTTGGAAAGGCAGTCAGTCTCGCCTTTACGCCCGATTCATCAGGCTTGGCCCTGGGAAACTTGCACTGTGCAGCAGTAGGCTACGCTTACAGCAGCTTATTGCACACGATGCTCGCGTCTGCAGGTTTTGGGTTGTTCTGGAGAGCGTCTGCAACAGCTATTTCAGACAGGCCCAAACAATTCACGCAGGACTACGTGATGACCGAGCCCCTCCTCAGTTTTGATCAACTCAAGCGTGCCGCCGCCTCCGGCGAGATCGATACCGTTCTTGTCTGCATGGTCGACATGCAAGGCCGACTGGTCGGCAAACGATTCCAGGTCGAGTTTTTCATCGACAGCGGCCATGAAGAAACCCACTGCTGCAATTACCTGCTGGCCGACGACATCGACATGGAACCGGTGCCGGGTTACGCCGCGGCCAGCTGGAGCAAAGGCTATGGCGACTTTGTGCTCAAACCCGACATGGCCACGTTGCGACGGGTGCCCTGGCTTGAGTGCACGGCACTGGTGCTCTGCGATGTGCTCGATCATCACCATCGGCGCGACCTGCCGCACAGCCCGCGGGCGATCCTGAAAAAGCAGATTGAGCGACTGCGCGAGCGCGGCTACACCGGCATGTTCGCCTCGGAACTGGAGTTCTATCTGTTCGACGAGAGCTACGAGGCCATCCACGAGCGCAACTACCACAAGCCGAAAACGGCCGGTCACTACATCGAGGACTACAACATCCTGCAGACCACCCGCGAAGAGCCGGTGCTGCGGGCGATTCGCAAGCATCTGCAGGCCAGCGGCATTCCCGTGGAAAATTCCAAGGGTGAATGGGGGCCGGGCCAGGAAGAGATCAACATCCGTTATGCCGATGCCCTGACCATGGCCGACCACCACGTCATCATCAAGCACGCCTGCAAAGAGATCGCGCAACTGCAAGGCAAGGCGATCACGTTCATGGCCAAGTGGCGCTATGACGCCGCCGGCTCCAGCAGCCACATTCACAATTCGCTGTGGGACAAGAACGGTAAAAAGCCGCTGTTCTTCGACACCAAGGCGGAGTTCGGCATGTCGAAACTCATGCGCTCCTGGGTGGCCGGGCAGCTTAAATACGCCAACGACATCACCTGTTTTCTCGCGCCCTACATCAATTCGTACAAGCGCTTTCAGGCCGGCACCTTTGCCCCGACCCGGGCGGTGTGGAGTCGGGACAATCGCACCGCTGGTTTCCGTTTGTGCGCAGAAGGCAGCAAAGCCATCCGCATCGAATGTCGCATCGGCGGCGCCGACCTCAACCCTTATCTGGCCTTCGCCGCCTTGATCGCTGCGGGACTGGCCGGTATCGACGAGAAGCTCAGCCTCGCGCCGCCCTTTGAGGGCGATGCCTACGTCGACGAACACTTGCCTGAAGTATCGAAGACCCTGCGCGAAGCCTGCGCCGCACTCCAGGGCTCGACCATGTTGCGCGAGGCGTTCGGCGATGAAGTGATCGACCACTACGTGCATACCGCTGAATGGGAGCAGAAAGAGTACGACCGGCGGATCACCGACTGGGAACTGCAGCGCGGGTTTGAGCGTTATTGAGACTTCCATCATGACTTCAACGATTCAACTCATCTCCCCGGTCGATGGCCGGGTCTATGCCGAACGCCGCTGCGCCGATGCGGCGCAAATCGACCAGGCTCTGGCGGCGGCCGAAGCGGCCCAAGCGCAATGGAAACGCCGGCCACTGAGCGAACGCGCCGCCTTCTGTAGCGCCGCGGTGGACGCGATGCTGGCCATGAAGGCCGACATCGTGCCGGAACTGGCCTGGCAGATGGGCCGCCCGGTGCGCTTTGGTGCTGGCGAACTGCGCGGTTTCGAAGAGCGAGCCCGGCATATGATCGCCATTGCACCTGAAGCGTTGGCAGCGCTTGAGCCCACGCCCGTCGCCGGTTTTCGACGCTGCATCAAGCGCGAACCGCTGGGTACGGTATTGGTCGTCGCCCCCTGGAATTACCCCTATCTAACGGCAGTGAATACGATCATTCCGGCGCTGATGGCCGGCAACAGCGTCATCCTCAAACACGCGTCGCAAACGTTGCTGGTGGGTGAACGGTTCGCCGAGGCCTTTCGCCGCGCCCATCTGCCCGAAGGATTGTTCCAAAACCTGCTGCTGAGTCATCTCTATACCGGAGCGATCATTTCCTCTGGACGCGTGCAGCAGGTGAACTTCACCGGCTCGGTCGAAGGCGGTAAATCCATGGAACACGCGGCCGTCGGAAACTTCCTCGGCGTGGGCCTGGAACTCGGAGGCAAAGACCCGGCCTACGTACGGGCAGACGCCAATCTCGACCATGCAGTGGAAAACCTGGTGGATGGCAGCTTCTTCAATTCCGGGCAGAGCTGTTGCGCCGTCGAGCGAATCTATGTCGATAGCAAAATTTACCCGGCCTTTGTCGAGCGCTTCGTTTCTTTGACCCGTCAATACGTGCTGGGCAATCCGCTGGACGAGGCCACCACGCTCGGCCCGCTGGTCACACCGAACGCCGCTGATTTCGTTCGTGGTCAGATCGCCGACGCACTGACACAGGGCGCTCGGGCGCTGATCGATCCAAAGGATTTTCCTGCCGACGCACCGGGCAGCGCCTACCTCGCGCCGCAGGTATTAGTCGACGTCACCCATCAAATGTCGGTGATGCGCGAGGAAAGCTTTGGCCCGGTGGTCGGCATCATGCCGGTGGCCAGCGACGACGAAGCCATTGCCTTGATGAACGACAGTGAGTTCGGGCTCAGCGCGTCCATCTGGACACAAGACCTTGCCGCCGCAGAGCGCCTGGGCAACGAGATCGACACCGGCACCGTATTCATGAACCGCTGCGATTACCTGGACCCGGCCCTGGCCTGGACCGGGGTGAAGAACAGCGGGCGCGGCGTCACGCTGTCGCGCCTGGGTTATGAACATCTGACCCGAGCGAAATCCTTCCATTTGCGCCACGAGATCTGAGCCATGAGCCTGACCGCGAACTGGAACTACCCCACAAGCATCCGCTTCGGTGTCGGCCGCATCGCCGAGCTTGCCGAGATCTGCCGCAGCCAAGGAATCCAGCGACCGTTGCTGGTCACCGACAGTGGCCTGGCGCGAGCCCCGATCACCGCCGCAGCGCTGGACGCCTTGCGCGCCGCCGGCCTTGGCGTCGCGCTGTTTTGCGACCTTAAACCCAATCCGGTGGAAGCCAACCTGGCGGGCGGGCTCGACGCCTGGCGAGCCGGCAAACACGATGGCGTAGTCGCCTTCGGCGGCGGCAGTGGCCTGGACATGGGCAAGCTCATCGCCTTCATGAGCGGCCAAACCCGACCGGTGTGGGATTTCGAAGACATCGGCGACTACTGGACCCGCGCCGACGAGGGCAGCATCGCCCCGATCATTGCGGTGCCGACCACGGCGGGTACCGGCTCCGAGGTGGGCCGTGCCGCGGTGATCATCGATGAGCGTACGCACACCAAACGCATCATCTTCCACCCGAAGATGATGCCGCGCGTGGTCATCAGCGACCCGGCCCTCACCGTCGGCATGCCGGCCAAGGTCACTGCTGGCACCGGCATGGATGCGTTTGCGCATTGCCTGGAATCGTATTGCGCCCCCGGCTTTCACCCCATGGCCGAAGGGATTGCGGTGGAAGGTATGCGCCTGGTCGCCAATTCGCTGGTGCGAGCCGTACACACACCCTCGGACCTGGAGGCGCGAGCGGAAATGCTCGCGGCAGCCGCGATGGGCGCTACCGCCTTTCAGAAAGGCCTGGGCGGGATGCACGCCCTCTCACATCCGGTGGGCGCCCTGTACGACACCCATCACGGCATGACCAACGCCACGTTCATGCCCTATGTCCTGAAATTCAATCGCCCGGCCATCGAGGAACGCATCACCCGCCTCGCCGCTTATTTGCGTCTGCCCTCTCCCGGCTTCGACAGTTTTCTGGCCTTCGTCCTCAAGTTGCGCAAGGACATCGGCGTGCCCCATACGCTGGTTGAGTTGGGGGTGGATGATCGGCAGGCCGACCTGATTGCGGACATGGCGATTGTCGACCCTTGCGCCGGCGGCAACCCGTTGCCATTGACCCGAAATGGCGCGGCTGAAATTTTCGAAGCGGCGTACCACGGGCGTCTGTAGAGCAGTTGTCTGTCCATGGCCAAGGCGCGAACGCGCAGCATGGACGGGGTTTATCCGTTAGAAACAGGAGCAGTACGACAAGGGGTTGAAGGCCAGCCCATCCGGCAACGTAAACCCGGATGGATGCGTATCAAAACCTGAAGGGGCACACAACATGAAGCCAACAAGCGAGCCCGGCACGAACGCGCCGCAAGACGATGACGTCAAGGTGCTGCACAGCATGGGCTATGCCCAGGAACTCTCACGGCGCATGGGCGTTTTCTCCAACTTTGCCATTTCCTTTTCGATCATCTGCATCCTCTCGGGTGGTATCAACTCACTTGCGCAGGGCACCTCGGGTGCGGGCGGTGCGTCAATCGGCATCGGCTGGCCGATCGGTTGTCTGATCTCCGGGGTTTTCGCCATGGCCATGGCGCAGATCTCCTCGGCCTACCCCACCGCTGGCGGCCTCTATCACTGGGGTTCGATTCTCGGTAACCGCTTCACCGGCTGGCTGACCGCGTGGTTCAACTTGCTCGGGCTGGTCACCGTGCTCGGTGCGATCAACGTCGGCACCTATTACTTCTTTTTCGGCGCCTTCGGACCGGCCCTGGGAATGGAAGACACCACCACGACCCGGGTGATTTTCCTGGCGATCCTGACCGGCATCCAGGCCTTGTGTAACCACCTGGGTATCGGACTGACCGCGAAGCTCACCGACTTCTCGGGGTATCTGATTTTCGCCACGGCGCTCGCGCTGACCGTCGTCTGCCTGATATCGGCGCCCAGTTATGAATTCGCCCGGTTATGGACCTTCAGTAACTATTCCGGCGAGGCTGGCGGCAGCGTTTGGCCACAGGTGTCGAACGGCTGGATTTTCATGCTCGGCCTGCTGTTGCCGATCTATACCATCACCGGCTATGACGCCTCTGCGCATACCTCCGAGGAAACCCGGCAGGCAGCCGTGTCCGTGCCGCGTGGCATGGTCACGTCAGTGGTCTGGTCGTTGCTGTTCGGCTGGGTCATGCTCTGTTCGTTTGTACTGATGCTGCCGAACATGGATGAGGCGGCGAAGCAAGGCTGGAACGTGTTTTTCTGGGCCATGAACACGCAGGTCAACCCAACCGTGAAGCTCGCGCTGTACGTGGCGATATTCATCTCGCAGTTCCTCTGCGGGCTGGCAACCGTGACCTCGGTTTCACGCATGATCTTCGCGTTTTCCCGTGACGGTGGCCTGCCCTGCTCGAAAGCACTGGCCTCGGTTTCGCCGACCTATCGCAGCCCGGTGGCGGCGATCTGGACCGGTGCCACCCTGGCGGTATTGTTCGACTGGGGATCGTCCGTGATATCGGTCGGCGCAACGCCGGTCTATACCATCGTGGTGTCCTGCACGGTGATCTTCCTGTTCTTCTCCTTCATCATCCCTATCGTGCTGGGCCTGTTTACCTACGGGACGTCGAAGTGGCCGGCCATGGGGCCGTGGAACATGGGACGCTTCTGGTACTCCGTGTTCGCCATCCTCTCGATCCTCTCGATGGTGATTATTTTCGTCATCGGCATCCAGCCACCGAACGATTGGGCGCTGTACATCACCATCGGTTTTCTGGTGCTGACGGCTATCGTCTGGTTCGGTTTTGAAGCCCGACGCTTCCAGGGTCCACCGATAGGCGACATGATCGTCAAGCGTCAGGCGGAAATCGCTGCGGCTGAAGCGGCATTGAATAAACGAGCCGGGAGCTGATCGCCACCGCCATAAAAATACAGACCGGTGGGGTCCTGACAGGAAGCGAGCGAATGTGGATGAAACACAAACTCTGCGTCGTCAGGCTCGTTCGGTTCGCATCCGCATCGCTCATCATCGTTGCCCCCGGTGCAGTCGCAGAGGACCTGGAACCCAGGTCCTATGCCAATACGCCGGTCGGTATCAATTTCCTGCTCATGGGCTACAGCGATCTCCATGGCAGCGTGACCGCCAACCCCTCAGTCCCGCTCCAGAACGCCAAGCTCAACATAAAGACTGTCGTGTTGGCCTTTGCCAGATCTCTGGACGTCTGGGGCCGTTCCGGGAAGTTCGATATCGTCGTGCCTGAGGCAAGATTGACGGGCTCTGCTCTGTTCGCCGGTGAACCCAAGGAGCGAAATGTTACTGGGTTGATCGATCCAAGATTTCGGTTTTCGGTCAACTTATATGGCGCCCCGGCATTGTCCCTGGCTGAATTCCCCAGCTATCAACAGGATGTGATTATCGGCGCGAGCCTGGCGATCACGGCGCCACTGGGCCAATACGACGCTAGTAAGCTGGTAAATCTTGGCAACAACCGCTGGTCATTCAAGCCCGAACTCGGGATTTCCAAGCGCCTGGGCCCAGTGACCCTGGAATTGTCCGGCGCAGGAACTTTTTACACCGACAATGACGAGTTCCTCGGCGACCACCAACTTTCCCAGAACCCGATTTATCAGGTACAGGGGCATCTTATCTATGCCTTTAGCAACGGTGTTTGGGCTGCGCTGGATACGACCTACTTCGCTGGAGGGAGTAGCTCAGTCGATGGGGTCGGTAACCACGATTATCAGGAAAACACACGTTACGGATGCACCCTCACGCTGCCGTTGAACCGGAACCACTCGCTAAAGCTGAATGCGAGTAAGGGCGGGCATACCCGCACGGGCAGCGAATACGATGCCATTGGCATCGCCTGGCAGTATCGCTTCGGCGGAGGGCTTTGAAACTTGGGAGTTCGCCTCCTTCTATCACCATTTTCGGCTTCATTGTCCGAGCGGCCAAACGCACCTGTTCGGTCAACAAGGCCATGACCGCCGCCATGTCCCCCTGCAAATCGTCAAACCCGCCCCTCACACCGCCATGTTTGGCGCCGACCGTATTTGAGCAGCACCTTTACAAGATCTTTATGCGCCTGTGCCCAATCCTTTTAACAACTTACTAGAAGGCCAACTAGGCTTCCCCCATCGCTGGAGGGAATGCCATGGACTTCGTCTTTTTAGTGCTTGGCGCACTGTTTTTTTTCATCTTTGTCGGCCTTGCTCGTGGCTGTGCCGCGCTTAACAGGAGACGGTCATGACTGGCTTCTATCTTTTCGGCGGGCTGATAGCGACGGGTTTACTGATTTACCTCGTCTGTGCGCTGCTTTTTCCGGAGGACTTCCTGTGACTACTCAAGCCTGGGGCCTGCTCGGGGCCTTTCTGTTGGCGCTGGGTATTCTGGCCTGGCCTCTTGGGCGCTGGTTGACCACGGTGATGGAGGGCCGATTTGCCTTCGGTGCGCGCATCGAGTCGCCGCTTTATCGCCTTGCCGGCATCAAGCCTGAAACACAAATGAGTTGGCTCCAGTATGCCCTCGCCCTGCTGCTGTTCAACGCACTGGGATTGCTGGCCGTTTATGCCCTGCAACGGCTGCAAGGCGTTCTGCCATTTAACCCCCAAGGGTTCGGCGCCGTCACTCCAGACTCCTCGTTCAATACCGCCTCCAGTTTCGTCACCAATACCAACTGGCAAGGCTACGGCGGCGAAACGACGATGAGTTACCTGACCCAGATGCTCGCGCTGACGGTACAGAACTTCCTCTCTGCCGCCACCGGCATTGTGGTGGCCGTTGCCCTGATTCGCGGATTCGCGCGCCACAGCGCGGACAGCATCGGCAATGCCTGGACCGACCTCACGCGCATCACGTTGTGGGTGCTGCTGCCGCTGTCGCTGATTTTTGCGCTGTTTCTGGTTAGCCAGGGCGTGATCCAGAATCTTGACCCGTACAAGGAAGTCACGACGCTGGAGGTCATGCAGTACCAGGCTCCGGTACTCAATGATGCCGGCCAGCCGGTCATCGATGCCCAGGGCAACCCGGTGACCAAGGCCGCCAGTACCGATAAGCAGACGATTGCCATGGGGCCGGTCGCCTCACAAGAAGCCATCAAAATGCTAGGCACCAATGGTGGCGGTTTCTTCAACGCCAACTCGGCGCATCCTTATGAAAACCCCACCGCCGTCACGAACTTCTTTCAGTTGCTGGCGATCTTCCTGATCCCGACGGCGCTGTGTTTCGTCTTCGGCCACATCGTCGGTGACATACGCCAAGGCTGGGCGCTGCTGGCGACCATGACGATCATCTTTGTGATCGCGGTAATAGCGGTCACCCATTACGAACAACTCGGCAATCCGCAGTTTTCGGCGCTGGGTATCGACACGGCGGCGGGCAACATGGAGGGCAAGGAACTGCGCTTCGGCATCAGTGCATCCAGTCTGTTTGCGGCGGTGACAACGGCGGCGTCGTGTGGCGCTGTTGTCGCAATGCATGATTCGTTTACGCCGCTGGGTGGTGCGGTGCCGCTGATACTCATGCAACTGGGTGAAGTGGTGTTCGGCGGTACCGGCTCAGGCCTGTATGGCATGTTGGTGTTCGCCATCCTCGCAGTGTTTATCGCCGGCCTGATGATCGGCCGCACGCCCGAGTACCTGGGCAAGAAAATCGAAGCCTACGAGATGAAGATGGTGGCCATCGCGATTCTGGTAACGCCATTGCTGGTGCTGTTCGGTACGGCCATCGCTGTCATGGCCGAGGCTGGAAGACTGGGGATCGCCAACCCCGGCGCCCATGGTTTCTCGGAAATCCTCTACGCCTTTACCTCGGCGGCCAACAACAACGGCAGTGCCTTCGCCGGTCTGTCGGCCAACACGCCGTTCTACAACACGATGCTGGCCTTCATGACTTGGTTCGGCCGGTTCGGCGTCATCGTGCCGGTGCTCGCAGTCGCCGGCAGCCTGGCTGCGAAGAAGCGATTGGCGGTCACCGCAGGCACCATGCCCACCCACGGGATGCTGTTCGTGGTGCTGCTGATCGGCACGGTGTTGCTGGTCGGCTTGTTGAACTACGTACCGGCGCTCGCGCTGGGGCCCGTCGTTGAACACTTCATGATGATCAAGTGAGATCACGAACATGACACGCAAAGCGTTCTCCTTGTTCGACCCGAAACTGATAATGCCTGCCATCGTCGAGTCAGTGCGCAAACTCAGCCCCAGGATCCAGTGGCGAAACCCGGTGATGTTCGTCGTCTACATCGGCGCGATCATCACCACCGCCCTATGGGGCCAGGCGCTGAGTGGCAAAGGGGAAGCCGGTACCGGGTTCATCCTGGCGATCACTTTTTGGCTGTGGTTCACCGTGCTGTTCGCTAACTTCGCCGAGGCCTTGGCCGAAGGCCGCAGCAAGGCCCAGGCCGCTTCCCTGCATAAACTGAAAAAGGAAACCTGGGCCAAGAAACTGCGCGAGCCACACTACGGCGCAGAGTGGCAGCTGGCTAAATCGAACGACCTGTGCAAGGGCGATGTCGTGGTGGTTGAAGCCGGCGACCTCGCGAATTCAGTGATCCCCGCCGACGGCGAGGTCATCGAAGGTGCCGCCTCGGTGGATGAGTCCGCCATCACCGGTGAATCGGCCCCGGTGATACGGGAGTGTGGTGGTGATTTCTCATCGGTAACGGGCGGGACTCGGGTCCTGTCGGACTGGATCGTCATTCGTGTAACCACTGACCCTGGCGAAACCTTTGTCGACCGCATGATTGCGATGGTCGAGAACGCCAAGCGGCAAAAAACCCCGAATGAAATTGCCTTGTCGATTTTATTGGTCGCCCTGACGATCGTGTTTCTGGGGGTGACGGTGACGCTCCTGCCGTTCTCGCTGTTCGGGGTTGCAGTGGCCAAATCCGGGACCCCCGTCTCGATCACCGTCCTCATCTCGTTGCTGGTCTGCCTGATTCCCACGACCATTGCCGGCCTGCTCTCGGCTGTCGGTGTGGCGGGCATGAGCCGCATGATGGAGGCCAACGTGATCGCCACGTCCGGCCGAGCCGTGGAAGCCGCCGGTGACGTGGACGTTCTCCTGCTCGACAAGACCGGGACCATTACGCTGGGCAATCGCCATGCCTCGGCCTTTTTACCGGCACCGGGCATCAAGGAGGCCGAGCTGGCGGATGTGGCACAACTGGCCTCCCTGGCCGACGAAACCCCCGAGGGGCGCAGTATCGTCGTCTTGGCCAAGCAGCGTTTCAATCTGCGGGAACGGGAAATCGGCGCACTCGACGCCCACTTCGTGCACTTTTCGGCGCAAACGCGCATGAGCGGCGTCAACATGGGCGACCGGCAAATACGCAAGGGCGCTGGCGAGGCCATTCTCAAGCATGTCCAGAGCCTGGGTGGCAGCTTTCCCGAAGCCGTGCAAAACAGCATTGAGGAAGTGGCACGCCGAGGCAGTACCCCGCTGGTCGTCGCCGACGGGGTCAAGGTGCTGGGCGTGATCGAACTCAAGGACATCGTCAAGGGCGGGATCAAGGAGCGTTTCCTCGAACTGCGGCGCATGGGCATCAAAACCGTGATGGTGACCGGCGATAACCGGGTCACCGCCGCCGCCATCGCCGCCGAGGCCGGCGTCGATGACTTTCTGGCGGAAGCGACGCCCGAACAGAAGTTGCAGTTGATCCGCGACTACCAGGCCGAAGGCCGGCTGGTGGCCATGACCGGCGACGGCACCAACGATGCCCCGGCACTGGCTCAAGCGGATGTTGCCGTGGCGATGAACTCGGGGACTCAGGCCGCCAAGGAAGCCGGGAACATGGTGGACCTGGACAGCAACCCGACGAAGTTGATCGAGGTGGTGGAAACCGGCAAACAGATGCTGATGACCCGCGGTTCGCTGACCACCTTCTCGATTGCCAACGATATCGCCAAGTATTTCGCGATCGTGCCAGCGGCTTTTGTCTCTACGTACCCTCAGCTCGCGGCACTCAACATCATGGGGCTGACAAGCCCGAACTCGGCGGTGCTGTCAGCGGTGATCTTCAACGCGCTGATCATCATCTTCCTGATTCCCCTGGCACTCAAAGGCGTGAAGTACCGTCCGGTCGGCGCGGCCTCGCTGTTGCGCCGCAACATGTTGATCTATGGGCTGGGTGGCGTGATCGTTCCATTCATTGGCATAAAAGTGATCGACATGGTGCTGTTTGCCGTCGGTCTGACTTAAAGGAGCACTGTCATGGCTTCTCTACTGCGCCCGGCGTTGACCCTGTTCATTGCACTGTCGTTGATCACCGGCCTGGCCTATCCACTGCTCACGATGGGGATTGCCAGGCTGGCCTTCCCTTCTCAGGCGGCGGGCAGTCTGATTGAACGGGATGGCAAAACCGTGGGTTCGTCGTTGATCGGTCAGAGCTTCAGCGATCCCCGGCATTTCTGGAGTCGCCCGTCCGCGACCAGCCCCATGCCCTACAACGCGGCGGCATCGTCCGGGTCGAACCTGGGGCCGCTGAATCCCGCACTGGCGGACGCGATCAAGGGCCGCATCGATGCCTTGCGTGCTGCCGACCCAGGCAACACCGCGACCATCCCCGCCGACCTGGTCTACAGTTCGGCCAGCGGCCTCGATCCGCATATCAGCATCGCGGCAGCCCAGTATCAGGCGGGCCGAATTTCGCGGGTGCGCAACTTGCCCATAGAGCGCGTTCGTCAACTGATTACCGAGCACTCCGAGGGCATGCTGTTCGGGTTCCTTGGCGAGCCTCGGGTCAACGTTCTGGAACTGAACCTGGCACTCGACGCCGCACATTGAGCGCCCACTCACACACGGTGAGCCTGATGGCCGAACAACGTCCAGACCCGGACCAGCTACTGGCCCAGATTCGCGAAGAAGAAGCGCAAGCCAACCGCGGTCGGCTGAAGATTTTTTTCGGCGCCAGCGCCGGTGTCGGCAAGACCTACGCGATGCTGGCGGCCGCCCAAACGGCGAAACAACAGCACATCGATGTACTGATCGGCGTGATCGAAACCCATGGCCGCGCTGAAACCCAGACGCTGACCAAGGGCCTGGACGTGGTGCCCCTCAAACAGGTCGTCGACAAGAACCGCACACTGACCGAGTTCGATCTGGACGCCGCCCTGTTGCGAAAACCGCAGCTGATCCTGATCGACGAACTGGCTCATTCCAACATCATCGGTTCCCGTCATCCAAAACGCTGGCAAGACGTGGAAGAACTGCTCAGCGCCGGTATCGACGTCTGGTCCACCATGAATGTTCAGCACCTTGAGAGCCTGAATGACATCGTCGGTGGCATTACCGGTATTCGGGTCTGGGAGACCGTGCCAGACCATGTGTTCGACACGGCCGATGAAGTGGTCATCGTCGACTTGCCACCCGACGACTTGCTGCAGCGTTTGAAGGAAGGCAAGGTTTATATGGCGCAACAGGCCGAGCGCGCGGTGCAGAATTTCTTTCGCAAAGGCAACCTGATCGCTTTGCGTGAACTGGCATTGCGCCGCACCGCCGACCGTGTCGACAGCGAGATGCTGCAATACCGCATAAGCAGTGCAGTAAAACCAGTCTGGGGCACCCGCGACTCACTGCTCGCCTGCGTCGGCCCGCATGAACAGGGGGAAAAAACCGTACGTTCGACAGCGCGTCTGGCCGCTCAGCTCAACGTGCCGTGGCATGCCGTGTATGTCGAAACCCCCGCCTTGCAGCGTCTGCCCGAGACGAAGCGCCGTCGCATTCTGGCGACCCTGAAACTGGCCCAGGACATGGGTGCACAGATCTCGACGCTAGCCGGTCAGGACATTGCCGAGACGCTGGTCAAGTACGCACGCCAGCACAATCTCTCCAATGTCGTGCTGGGGCGTGACGAACACCCTCGTCGACGTTTCTGGAAGCCAATCCTCGCGGATCGAATTGGTGCGCGGGGCGCGGACCTGGACGTGATTCAAGTCTCTCTTGCGAGTAACCAGCGGACACACACCGAGCCCCGCTCCACGAAGATCGAAAGTCCGGTGATGTGGCGCTCCTATATTTGGAGCGCGGTACTCTGCGCGGTGACGACCCTGGCGGCTTTTCCTCTGGCTGAGGTGCTGGAACAGGCCAATATCGTCATGCTGTTCCTGCTGGCCGTCGTCGCCGTCGCCGTCCGCTTTGGTCGCGGCCCAGCGATTCTGGCGGCCTTTTTGTCAGTGGCCGCCTTTGACTTTTTTTTTGTGGCGCCGCGCTTTTCGTTCGCCTTCGCCGATATCCAGTACCTGGTGACCTTCAGCGTCATGCTCGTGGTGGCCCTGGTCATCGGGCAAATGACCGCCGGCCTGACTTACCAGGCGCGGGTGGCACAGCGGCGCGAGGACCGCATGCGGGCGCTGTACGACATGTCACGCCTGTTGTCCGCCGCGCTGATGACCGAGCAAGTCGCTGAAATCAGTGCTCGCTTCCTGTCCGCCGAGTTTGGCGCCAGGTCGGCGCTGCTGGTCGCTGACGACAACAATAAACTGCAAGCTCCGCTGATCACCGGCGATGCACCGCAAGTGGACACGGCCATAGCCCAGTGGTCGTTCGACAAAACCGAACCGGCCGGCTACGGCACTGACACCCTGCCCTCCAGTTCAACGCTCTACCTGCCTTTGTCGGCACCCATGCGGGTGCGCGGAGTGTTGGCCGTGCAACCGCACGACACCACCCGGCTGGTGGTGCCGGAGCAGCGACGCCTGCTCGACACCTGTGCGTCATTGCTGGCCATCTCGCTCGAACGGATTCACTACATCCACGTGGCCCAGGACACGACGGTTCAAATGGAGTCCGAACGGTTGCGCAACTCGCTGCTGTCGGCCATCTCCCACGACCTGCGAACCCCGCTGTCGGTCATGGTCGGGCTGGCCGAAGCGCTCAAGCTGGCCAAGCCTCCCTTGACTGGCGAAGCCGCCGAAATTGCCACGGCGGTAGGTGAATCGGCGCTGCGCATGAATACGCTGGTCAATAACCTGCTGGACATGGCACGCCTCGAATCCGGCAAAGTGGTGTTGAATCGGCAGTGGCAACCCATCGAGGACGTAGTGGGCAGCGCCCTGCGAGCCATCCAGCCGATCCTGGGCGCGCGTTCGGTGCAGGTCGCTCTGGACGATGATTTACCTCCCGTACGCATCGACGCGGTGCTGATCGAACGCGTCCTCATCAACCTGATCGAGAACGCCGTCAAGTACACGCCCCAAGGCACCACCATCGGCTTGGGGGCCAAGGCCACGCCTGACAACATCGAGTTGTGGGTCGCCGACGAAGGACCGGGGTTACCCCACGGTCACGAAGAGGCGATCTTCAGCAAATTCATGCGTGGCAAGAAGGAAAGTGCGATACCCGGCGTCGGGCTGGGCCTGGCCATCTGCCGGGCTATCGCCCAGGCTCATGGGGGGACCATTCTGGGGGTCACACGGCCAGAGGGCGGTGCTTGCTTTACGTTACGTCTGCCCCGTGAAACCCCTCCCGTTATCGAGACCCAATTGACCGACGAGGAGCAGCCATGAACGAATCGGTGCCTCACGTCCTGATCATCGAAGACGAAAAGGAAATACGCCGCTTCGTGCGCATGGCTTTGCAAGCTGAAGGCCTGGAAGTTCACGAAGCCGATACCTTTCACCGAGGCCTCATCGACGCGGGCACGCGCCGGCCCGATCTGATCGTGCTCGACCTGGGACTTCCCGACGGTGACGGCATCGACCTTATCCGGGACGTAAGAAGCTGGTCGCCGGTGCCCATTATTGTGCTGTCTGCACGTGGCGCAGAGTCGGACAAAATCCTGGCACTGGACACCGGTGCCGACGACTACCTGGTGAAGCCCTTTGGCACCGGTGAACTGCTCGCCCGTGTGCGCGCGCTGTTACGCAGGCAGGCGAAAGATGCCGAAAACAACTCGGTACTGTGCTTCGGGGACGTGCGAATCGATGTCGAACGGCGCGTCGTGGAACGTGCTGGCGCCCCCTTGCATTTGACGCCGCTGGAATACCGTTTGCTGGTTCATCTTTGCTCCAATCCAAATCGGGTCCTGACGCACTTGCAACTGCTCAAGGCCGTATGGGGGCCGGCGCACACCACCGATACCCCTTACCTTCGTGTCTTCATGGGAGGTTTGCGCAAAAAAGTAGAAGCGGACCCTTCCCAACCACGTCATCTGGTGACTGAAACGGGGGTTGGCTACCGCTTTATTCCTTGAGCACAGGTTGCAGTTGTTGCTTTGTTTATCGCTACATCTCGACCTGCGTGCCCAGCTCTATCACCCGATTCAGCGGCAACTTGAAGTATTTCAAGTTGCTGTTGGCGTTCTTGAGCAAAAATGCGAACAGGCTTTCTCGCCAACGGGCCATACCTATGCGTTTGGTCGGGATCACCGTCTCTCGGCTGAGGAAATAGGTCGTGCGCATCGGACTGAAGTCCAGCTCAGCCAAGTGGCAGAGACTCAAGGCCAGGGGGACATTCGGCTCCTCAATAAAACCAAAGTGCAGACTGACCCGGAAAAAGCCTTCACCATAGGCTTCGACCTCAAACCTTCTGTCAGCACTTACGCGAGGGCTGTCTTCAGACACTACCGTGAGCAACACGACTTGTTCATGCAAAACCTGGTTATGCAACAGGTTGTGCAGCAGCGCATGAGGAACGGCATCGGCCCTGGCCGTCAGAAACACCGCCGTGCCTTGTACGCGATGGGGGGGCTGCGTACGGATGCTGCCGATGAAGAGCGGTAGAGGCAGCGCGGTTTCATCCAGCCGCTCAACAACAATCTTCCTGCCCCGCTTCCAGGTCGTCATCAAAATGAACAGGCCGATGCCGGCAATCACCGGGAACGCACCGCCCTGAAAAATCTTCGGCGCGTTGGCCGCGAAATACAGACCGTCTACCAGCAAAAATCCGAGCAGCATCGGGATGGCCAACCAGCGTGGCGTTTTCCATAGGAGCAGGACGACAGCCGAGGACAAGATGGTGGTGATCAGCATGGTCCCCGTCACAGCGACGCCATACGCTGCGGCCAAAGCACTGGACGACTCGAAACCAATCACCAGCAATACGACACCGACCATCAACGCCCAGTTAACCGTGCCGATGTAGATCTGCCCCTGCTCCTGGCTGGAGGTGTGCTGGATAAACATGCGAGGAACGTAACCCAGCTGGATGGCCTGGCGAGTCAGGGAGAAAGCCCCGGAGATCACGGCTTGAGAAGCGATGATGGTAGCCAGTGTGGAGAGCGCGACCATCGGTAACAGTGCCCATTCAGGTGCCAGCAAATAGAACGGGTTTCGCACGGTCTCCGGGTTTCCCAAGATCAAGGCGCCTTGGCCAAAGTAGTTGAGCACCAAGCCGGGCAACACGAGAATGAACCAGGCACGAGAAATCGGTTTTCGACCAAAGTGGCCCATGTCCGCATACAGTGCTTCAGCACCGGTCAATGACAATACGACGGCACCCAGGATGGCCACACCGATTCCCGGATGAGCGATAAAAAAATGCGCTCCCCAGTATGGATTGAGCGCTTGCAGTACTTCCGGGCGCTGCAAAATGCCATAGATCCCCAGCGCACCTAACACGACAAACCACAGCACCATCACTGGGCCGAACAGGATACCGATGCGAGCCGTGCCGTGTTTCTGTATCAGGAACAGCGCCACCAGCACGATCACTGACAAGGGCACAACCCAGTGCTCTATCCCGTCAAACGCCAGCTGAAGTCCTTCAACCGCAGAGAGCACCGAAATAGCCGGGGTGATCATGCTGTCCCCGTAAAAAAGTGCCGCACCGAACAGGCCGAGCAGAACCAGTACCTTGCTCATCTGCGGATAAGGTGCTGCCGCGCGACGGGCCAATGCCGTCAACGCCATAATGCCGCCTTCACCCTGGTTGTTGGCGCGAAGGATGAACAGCACGTACTTGATCGAGACCACCCAGATCAGTGACCAGAAGATCAACGACAGAATGCCCAGCACTCCGTCGTGATTTACCTGAACTCCGTAGTGGCCTGAAAAAACTTCTTTCAGCGTATAGAGGGGGCTGGTGCCGATGTCCCCGTATACCACGCCGACAGCGGCGACGAGCAAGCCCACTCCTGACGTTTTGGAACGGGAGTCTTCGTGTACACCGGTCGCTGTTTCACTCAAGGGTCGCTTCTCTCAAATTGCGGGGAGGATATGCATACCATCCTTGGGCAATACGGTTTTCCAGGGCCATTGATAGTGCCAGGCACATGGACGATCTAAAATCGCGGCCAGTATCGTTGCGAGTAGAAACACCTACCGTAAAGAAAGCGTAAAAACTTTACAGCAGATACCCATTCGAACAGTCAGGTACAAGACTAGCTCTGGCGCAGAGGATCTCGTTGCTCATCTCGAGGAAAATCAACGTCACACCCATTTTGGTCAACTTTGTAGAAGCTGCATTTGCCTGAGAGATGCGGTGCTTAAACTACATAGATCAGCTCTCAGAGGAAATAATTGAGTCGTGACTGGATTCAGCAGCCAGCTTCAATCGGTCAGCTTTACTAATGTATTTAGACTTGCTTGACGGTGCTAATTTGGCACTGGCCTTTTTGGCGTGAGCCTTTAATAACTGCTTTATTTTTTTTTGACGATTCATGTTTTTCTACTCGGCTTGTAAGTTCCTGGATGATATCAGCTTGCGGTTTGCGCAAAAAAGTAGAAGCCGCCCAGGTGCCGCAGATAGTGCGTAGTTACTGTCACTGGCTTGACCCATCGCCTGATCCGGCTTGAGTATCGGCCTCTTTGGAGCCTCGTATGCCCCCTGTCTGCCCCCTCCAGCCTCTGCCCTCCTCGTCACTGTTTTCGCTTCGTTCGCGCAGCCTGCTCGCGCGGACCTGGCTGCGATGGGCCCTGTGCCTGAGCTTTGTCGTGCCCTGCATCGCCGGTGCAGAGACACGACCCGAGAACATGGTTTATCTGCGTACGATTGATCCTGGCATCGAGCAAGACATTCGCTATGCCAGCGCTCACAACTTCACCGGGCACCCACTCGACGGTTACGCCGCGGCACAGTGTCTGTTATCGCTGGACGCCGCCAAGGCCCTCGCTCGGGTACAAACAGCATTGCGTGCGCAAGGCTACGGTTTGAAGGTGTTTGACTGTTATCGGCCCAGCCGTGCCGTTGCCGATATGGGGCGCTTCGCGACGCAGCCGGGCGACCCGCGCAAGGCCGAGTTCTATCCGCGCGTGGACAAGCAGGACTTCTGGCGCCTGGGTTACGTGGCGCGGGTGTCGAACCACTCCAAAGGCTCAACCGTGGATCTGACACTGACCGGCCCGGATGCCCTGCCCGCCGAAACCTGGACGCCTTCAGCCGGGCAAGTCGATTGCACAGCCCCTTATGGCCAGCGTTGGCGCGACGGCGCACTCGACATGGGCACCGGTTTCGATTGCTTCGATGAGCGAGCGCATACCGACAGCCCGACGATCAGCGCTGCCGCCAGGGACAATCGCCAGACGCTCAGCAGGGCCATGGAGAAAGAAGGGTTTACCGGGTACTCCAAGGAATGGTGGCACTTCACGTACAGCGGGGAAGGTTCGCCGAAGAACGTCATGGACTTCCCCATCACGCCGCTGGGTACGCGCGATGCTCTCGACACCGCCAATCAGCTGATTGTGGTCACCACAAAAAACTGGACTGACATCCAGGGGACTGCCCAGCGTTATGAACGGCAGGGAAACACCTTTCGAAAATACGAATCGCCGTTTCCGGTGGTGGTCGGCAAGAGCGGGCTGGCGTGGGGCCTGGGTCTGAGCCGCGTTGAGCAACGCGAAGGTCCGGTCAAACGTGAAGGTGATGGAAAAGCACCTGCCGGGGTATTCAAACTGGGGACGGCGTTTGGCTACGACAGCACGGCCGACACCAAACTGCCTTACCTGGCGCTGACCCCGACCATCGAATGCGTGGATGACAGCCACTCCGCACGCTATAACGAGCTGGTCGATGGAGCGACTGTTTCGAAAGACTGGAACAGCTCCGAACGTATGCGTCGCGATGACGACATGTATCGAAAAGGCATTTTCATCGAGCACAATACGCCGGCGTCCCCCGCCTCGGGCTCGTGCATTTTCTTCCACATCTGGCGCGGCCCCACCTCCCCGACGCTGGGTTGCACCGCCATGGATCCAGCGGATATTGCTCGTTTGTTCAATTGGCTGGACCCTCGCCAGTCGCCGCTGCTGGTTCAAATGCCCGAAGCGGAATATGAGCAAATACGCGAAAGCTGGAACCTTCCCGAACGTTGATGGCTGGCAGACGGCGGCTGGAGGTCCTGATCATCGCCGAAGACCACCCAGTGCATATTCGTATACCCTATCTGAAATCCAATCCTGACGATCACGACCGTGGCCCTGACCAAACTCAACGCTCCCGACCTTGGCAATTCGCCTTCGACGTCGGAAATCATCACCCGTCATCTGCGTGACGCCATCGTCGCCGGGCATTTCGCCGAGGACGAGCCGATTCGCCAGGACGACATTGCCCGCCAGTTCAACGTCAGCAAGATTCCGGTGCGCGAAGCCCTCAAACGCCTTGAGGCCGAAGGCCTGGTGATGTTCCAGCGCAATCGCGGGGCGATGGTCACTCGGGTTTCCGATGCAGAACTGGCGCAAATGTTCGAAGTGCGCATGCTGCTCGAAGACAAGGTGCTGCGCCTGGCCATTCCGAACATGACCGAAGACACCTTCGCCCGTGCCGAACGCATCTGCCAGGAGTTCATCGGCGAAGATGATGTGGGGCGCTGGGCCGAGCTCAACTGGGAACTGCACGCTTGCCTTTACGAACCGGCGCAACGACCGTTTCTGGTCGGCCTGATCCGCTCGGTCAACGACAAGCTTGAGCGTTACCTGCGCATGCAGATGAGCCTGTCGGCCGGCAAGGAACGCGCCGATCACGAACACCGGGAAATCCTTGCGGCCTGCCGCGCCGGTGACGTGGACCTGGCGGTGAAGTTGCTCGACGAGCACATTGCCGGCGTCTGCAAGACCCTGTTCGAGCACCTGCCTCACCACCACTGACAGCTCGCCGCACTGTGCCGATTTCGTCATCGGCACTGGATAAAAACATCAAGCCGGCAAGCCCCCGCACAGGCCACTCTTTTGTTCACTCATCTGAACGGACGTGGCCATCCCATGAAACGCATCACCGTGATCGACTCCCACACCGGCGGCGAACCGACCCGCCTGGTGATCGCCGGCTTTCCTGACCTGGGCAGCGGCAGCATGGCCGAACGTCGACAGCGGCTGGCCGAACAGCATGATCAATGGCGCGCTGCCTGCGTGCTGGAGCCACGGGGCAGTGACGTGCTGGTCGGTGCCCTGCTCTGTGAACCGGTGGACCCGAGCGCCTGTGCCGGCGTGATTTTCTTCAACAACAGCGGTTACCTCGGCATGTGCGGCCACGGCACCATCGGCCTGGTGGCCTCGCTGGCGCATCTGGGCAAGATCGGCCCTGGGGTGCACAGTATCGAAACCCCGGTGGGCACGGTGCAGGCGACGCTGCACGAAGACCATTCGGTCAGCGTGCGCAACGTGCCGGCCTACCGTTACCGCAAAGCGCTGTCGCTGCAGGTGCCGGGGATCGGTCAAGTGACCGGCGATGTAGCCTGGGGTGGTAACTGGTTTTTCCTGATTGCCGAACATGGCCTGCGCGTTGCGGGCGATAACCTCGATGCGCTGACCGCCTACACCTTCGCCGTACAGCAAGCACTGGAGGCTCAGGGTATTCGCGGCGAAGACGGCGGCTTGATCGACCATGTCGAACTGTTCGCCGAAGACGTGCAGGCCGACAGCCGCAACTTCGTCCTCTGCCCCGGCAAGGCTTACGACCGCTCGCCCTGCGGCACCGGCACCAGCGCCAAACTGGCGTGCCTGGCGGCCGACGACAAATTGCAGCCGGGACAGATCTGGCGTCAGGCCAGTGTCATCGGCAGCGAGTTCGAGGGTTCCTACGAACTTCAGGGCGAGCGCATCGTGCCGACCATTCGCGGCCGCGCCTTTATCAGCGCCGAAGCCAGCCTGATCATTGAACAGGACGATCCGTTCGCCTGGGGTATTCGTCCGTGAACGAGGGCCTGGTGGCCGATGTGATCGTGATCGGCGCCGGCATCATCGGCGCCGCTTGTGCCCAGGCGTTGGCGGGTCGCGGCTTGCGCGTGCTGGTGCTGGACGCCGGCCTGCCCGGCGCTACGGCGGCGGGCATGGGCCACTTGCTGGTCCTCGACGACAACCCGGCCGAACTGGCCCTCAGTCAGTATTCCCTGCAACGCTGGCGCGAACTGGCGCCGGCCCTGCCCGACGGCTGCGCCTACCGTTGCAACGGCACCCTCTGGCTGGCGGCCAATGCCGAAGAGATGGCCGTCGCCCACAGCAAATACCTGAATTTGCAGGCCCAAGGCGTGGCCTGCGAATTGATCTCCAGCAGTGCCTTGCATCAGCGCGAACCGGAACTGCGCGAGGGCCTGGAAGGCGGACTACTGATCAATGGTGACGGCATTCTCTATGCTCCGGCGACGGCTAATTGGATGCTCGACACACCGAACATCAGCCAACGCCGGGCGCGGGTCAGCGAAGTCGATGGCAACCGCGTGCGGCTCGACGACGGCCTCTGGCTAAGCGCCGAAGCGGTGATTATGGCCAATGGCGTCCAGGCCAACGAACTCTGCCCCGAATTGCCGATAGAGCCGAAGAAAGGCCACTTGCTGATCACCGACCGCTACCCCGGAAAAGTCACCCACACCCTGGTGGAACTCGGTTACGTCACCAGCGCCCACAACGCCAGCGGTCCCTCGACGGCGTGCAATATTCAGCCGCGACCAACCGGGCAACTGTTCATCGGTGCTTCGCGACAATTCGGCACCACCGACCCGCAGGTCGAGGGCTGGATGCTGGCGAAAATGCTCCGGCGTGCCACCGACTACATGCCGGGGCTGGCTCAGCTCAACGGCATCCGTGCCTGGACCGGTTTTCGCGCTGCCAGCCCCGACGGCTTACCGCTGGTGGGTCAGCACCCGCAACGCAAAGGTTTATGGCTGGCGGTCGGTCACGAAGGCCTCGGCGTGACGACCGCGCCTGGCACCGCCGACCTGCTGGTCGCGCAGCTGTTCGACGAAACGCCACCACTGACTGCGCAACCGTATCTGCCGCAACGTTTTCTCGGAGAGCCCGTTTATGCCTGAATTGATGCTGGACGGACGTGCCCTGCGGGTTGCCGAGGGCACCAGCGTCGCCGCTGCACTGGCCCTGAGCGGCGACGGCTGCACTCGCACATCGGTCAGTGGCCAACGCCGCGCACCGCTGTGCGGCATGGGCATTTGCCAGGAATGCCGGGTGACCATCGACGGTCGCCGGCGCCTGGCGTGCCAGACGCTGTGCCGTGACGGCATGCACGTGGAGACTCAAGCATGAGCGAATACGCCGACCTGCTGATCATCGGTGCCGGTCCCGCCGGCATGGCCGCTGCGCTCGCCGCAGCGCCAAGCGGTGCGCGCATCGTCCTGCTCGATGACAACCCGCTGCCGGGAGGGCAAATCTGGCGTGATGGTCCTCAAGCTAACCTGCCGAACCCGGCGCGTCAGATGCGCGAGCGACTGGAGGCGTGCAGCAACATCCGCCGCCACTCCGGCACGCGGGTGATCGCCTGCGCCGGGCCGAAACAACTGCTGGTTGAAGACGCTGATCGTGGCTGGTTGATCGGTTACGACAAACTGATTCTGTGTACCGGCGCTCGCGAGTTGCTTCTGCCCTTCCCCGGCTGGACGCTGCCCGGCGTGACTGGCGCGGGTGGCCTCCAGGCATTGATCAAGGGCGGGCTGCCGGTGCAGGACGAACGCATTATGATTGCCGGCAGCGGACCGTTATTGCTGGCCAGCGCCGCCACCGCCAAACACAACGGCGCCCGGGTGCTGCGCATTGCCGAGCAGGCCAGCGCGGCCGCCGTCGCCGGTTTCGCCGCGCAACTGCCACGCTGGCCCAACAAGCTGATGCAGGCGGTCACGTTGTTCGACCGCCATTACCGTACCGGGACCTATGTACTGGCCGCCCTGGGCAATGAGCGGCTGGAAGGTGTGCGCCTGCAACAGCAAGGAAAAATCGTCGAACTGGAATGTGATCGCCTGGCCTGTGGCTTCGGTCTGATTCCCAATACCCAACTCGGCCAGGCCCTGGGCTGCGAACTCGAGGACCAGGCGGTTGCCGTCGATGCCTGGCAGACCACTCGCCGCGCCGATCACTACGCGGCGGGTGAATGCACCGGTTTCGGTGGCAGTGAACTGGCATTGGTCGAAGGCGCCATCGCCGGTCACGCCGCGGTCGGTGACCTTGATTCAGCCCGAGCATTGTGGCCGCGTCGTGCGCGCTGGCAGGGTTTCGCCAACGCCCTGAACAAGGCCTTCACCCTCGACCCGCAACTCAAGTCGCTGGCGCAACCCGACACTCTGGTGTGCCGTTGCGAAGACGTGCCTTACGGGCTGCTTGTCGGGCACGCTGACTGGCGCGAGGCCAAGCTGGCCAGCCGCTGCGGCATGGGCGCTTGCCAGGGCCGAGTGTGTGGCGGTGCGTTGCAGCACCTGTTCGGCTGGCAACCTTCGACGCCACGACCACCGTTCAGTCCGGCACGGATCGAGACCTTGCTGTGCCTGGACGATACCCCGCATACCTGAATGCCGTCCGGGGCTTTCGGCTCCGGCGCCGAGTCTTTATGATCCCGGGCATTGCCTCCAGACGCCCAGCGCCATGTATGCCTCGCTCACTACCTTCAAACCCTGCGACCTGCCCACCCTGCTGAGCAGTCTGCAGCCGATCGCGGCGCTGCTCGATACCCTGTCGGACGTGGTGTTTTTCATCAAGGACAGCGAGGCCCGCTACGCCTTCGTCAACCAGACCCTGGCCCGGCGCTGCGGCTTCAAACACAGTGACGAACTGCTCGGGCGCACCGCCGACATGGTCTTTCCCGAGCGCTTCGGCCCGCTGTACACCGAGCAGGATCGGCGGGTGCTGTCCACCGGCCGCGAACTGGCCGACCAACTCGAACTGCACCTGTATTACGGGAATCAACCGGTCTGGTGCCTGACCCACAAACTCGCGCTGCGCAACCCGCAAGGTCAGATCGTCGGCCTGGCCGGCATCTCCCGCGACCTGCAAGCGCCACAGTCCAGCCATCCGGCGTTCCAGAAACTCGCGGCGGTGGACGCGCATATCCGCAGCCATTTCGCCCGGCCGATCAGCCTCGCCGAACTGACCGCGATCGCCGGGTTTTCCGTGGCGCAACTGGAGCGCCATTGCAAACGGGTGTTCCAGCTCACGCCACGGCAGATGATTCACAAGGCGCGCCTGGAAGAAGGCTCCCGGCTGTTGCTGCACACCGACCTGCCCATCACCGAGATCGCCCTGCGCTGCGGTTACACCGACCACAGTGCGTTCAGCCGGCAGTTCCGCGCCTTGACCAGTCTGGCGCCGAGTCAGTATCGCGAAAGCCGTCGCTGAACCCGGGCAAGTGTTCCTTTAAGGGGCGCCCGGCGTCCCCACTGCTCCCTTCTGTAACACCGCCTGATACGGCCTGCCGAGGCGTTCTCCTCCTACGCCCTACCCCCACAATCTTGTAAGACCTTTAGCTCAAGGCTTGGCGATTAATTCTCGCCTCAGTTCGGAAACAGGCACGCTCATTGCTAATCTAATATCGTATACGAAATTCACAATACGATATCCAACAGCACTTTCCGACCACGAGGCCTCTATGAAAAACCCCGCATTTGCCGTAGCCCTCAGCGCTGTTCTCAGTACCTCCTTCATTGCCACCGCCCAGGCTGACAAGCTCGACGACATCATTGGTTCGGGCAAGCTGCGCTGCGCCGTGACCCTGGACTTCCCGCCCATGGGTTTTCGCGATGAAGGTAACAACCCGGCCGGTTTCGACGTGGACTACTGCCGCGACCTGGCGAAAATCCTCGGGGTCGACGCCGAAGTGGTTGAAACACCCTTCCCCGATCGAATTCCGGCGCTGGTCTCCGGGCGTGCGGACGTGATTGTTGCCTCCACGTCCGACACTCTTGAACGGGCCAAGACCGTTGGCCTCACCGTGCCGTACTTCGCCTTCCAGATGGTGGTGCTGACCCGCGACAACACCGGCATCAACAGCTTCGCCGATATCAAAGGCAAAGCGCTGGGCAACACCAGCGGCACCTATGAAGCCATCGCTCTGGAAAAAGACGTGAAGAACTGGGGCACCGGCACCTTCCGCGCTTATCAGTCGCAGAACGACACGCTGCTGGCGGTCGCCCAGGGCCACATCGACGCCACCGTGGTCACCAACACCGTGGCCGCCGCCACGATCAAGTCGGGCAAATACAAGAACCTGAAAATCGCCGGTAACGCGCCGTACACCATCGACTACGTGTCCCTGGGCGCCAAGCGTAACGAGTATGGCCTGCTCAACTACCTCAACCTGTTCGTCAATCAGCAGGTGCGCAGCGGCCGCTACAACGAGCTATTCACCAAATGGGTCGGCACCGAGATTTCACCCACCGACCTGACCGTGCCCAAGGTCTATTACTGAGATGTCCGGCATGCCTAGGCCAACCTCTCTGACCGGTCGCAGCCTGGTCGCCGGCGCCGCCCAAGGCGCCCTGCTGTTTGCCGATGTGGGCTTGAGTTTCTGGGGCGGGGTCGATCCATACAGCGGCGAGGTCATCGACCGTCACCACCCGCTCAGCGGCGAACGTCTGGCCGGTCGGGTGCTGGCGATTCCCAGCGGCCGCGGCTCGTGCACCGGCAGCAGTGTGCTGATGGAACTGATCAGTAATGGTCATGCACCGGCCGCACTGGTGCTGGCTGAACCCGATGAGATCCTGACCCTGGGCGTGCTCGTGGCACAGACCATTTTCGAGCGTTCCCTGCCTGTGCTGTGCATCGGCCGGGAGGCCTTCGCCGCCTTGCGCGGCAAGGCCTTTGCTCGGGTCGAAGCCTCAACGGTGACCGTGTTTGAACACCTGCCGGGCGATGCCTGGCAGGCACTCGACAGTCCGTTGCACACAGCAGAAGAAAGCACCGCCATCGAACTCACCGAACACGATCAGGCGCTGCTCGACGGCGAGCATGGCAAAGCTGCCCAGGTGGCCATGCAGATCGTCCTGCGCATGGCTGAACTGCAAGGTGCGCGCAGTCTGGTGGATGTCACCCAAGCGCACATCGACGGCTGCATTTATACCGGACCTGCGAGCCTGCGCTTCGCCGAACAACTGGTGCAGTGGGGCGCAAAAGTGCGGGTGCCGACCACCCTCAATTCGATTTCCGTCGACCAGCGCCGTTGGCGCGAGTTGGGCATTGATCCGGCGCTCGGCGTACCGGCCAGTGCCCTGGGCGATGCCTATATGGCGATGGGCGCACAGCTGAGTTTTACCTGCGCGCCCTACCTGCTCGACGGCGCGCCGAAGGCCGGCGAGCAAATCGTCTGGGCCGAATCCAACGCCGTGGTGTATGCCAACAGCGTGCTCGGCGCACGCACCCTGAAATACCCGGACTACCTGGATATCTGCATCGCCCTGACCGGCCGCGCGCCCCTGATCGGTTGCCATCTGGACGCGCAACGTAAAGCGAGACTGCAAATCGAATTGCCGGTTTTGCGCGAGCTGGACGATGCCTTCTACCCGCTGCTCGGTTACCACATCGGTGCCCTGGCCGGTAGTCGAATTCCTCTGGTGCTGGGGCTGGAACACAGCGAGCCTAGCCTGGACGATTTGAAAGCCTTCGGCGCCGCTTTCGCCACCACCTCCGCCGCGCCGCTGTTTCATATCGCCGAGGTGACCCCGGAAGCACTCGACCCGACGCAGGTGCTGGAGGCGAATGTCCCCGTGCCGGTGGAAAAAATCCGCCTGAAGGATTTGCTGCTCAGCTGGCGCGAACTCAACAGTGCCCGCGACAGTCGGGTGGATGTGGTCTCGCTGGGTAATCCGCATTTCTCCCTGAGCGAATTCGCGCATCTGGCGCGGCTGTGTCGGGGTCGACACAAACACCCCGAAGTCGTGCTTGCCATCACTTGTGGTCGCGCGGTGCTGGAGCAGGCGCGCGAGGCTGGACATATCGCCGTGATCGAAGCCTTCGGCGCGACGCTGGTCACCGACACCTGCTGGTGCATGCTCGGCGAGCCGGTGATCCCGCTGGCGGCCAAAACCTTGATGACCAACTCGGGCAAGTACGCCCATTACGCACCCGGCCTGGTGGGTCGCAAGGTGCACTTCGCCAACCTCGCCGAATGTGTCGACGCCGCTTGCAGCGCCACCGCCAGCGGTCGTTTGCCGGCCTGGCTGCAATCGGCTGCCTCACTGGAGAGCCACGCGCATGTTTGATTACACCTTCCAATGGCGCGCGACCCT
Organism: Pseudomonas sp. TH39(2020); assembly: GCF_016650715.1. Lineage (NCBI taxonomy): Bacteria > Pseudomonadati > Pseudomonadota > Gammaproteobacteria > Pseudomonadales > Pseudomonadaceae > Pseudomonas > Pseudomonas sp. TH39(2020). Next base: position 320,500 of record NZ_JAEKFF010000008.1, read on the forward strand.
GCGCGCCCTGCCGGACATGCTGGCCGGCGCCTGGGTCACCTTCGAGACCGCCGCGCTGTCGATGATCTTCGGCGTGCTGATCGCCCTGGCCCTGACGGTGATGCGCGAAACCAAACAACCGTTGTTGCGCGGCATCGGCAACGGTTGGGTGTCGATTGCCCGCAACACCCCGTCGCTGTTCCAGATCTACGTCCTCTACTTCGGCCTCGGCTCGCTCGATTTGCATGTCAGCTCATGGTTCGCGCTATTGGCCGGGATCACCTTCAACAACGCCGGCTACCTGGCGGAAAACTTTCGCGGCGGCCTCAAGGCTGTGCCCGGCACGCAAGTGCGCGCTGCGCGTTCGCTGGGCATGAGTGCCTTTCAGGCTTACCGGATGATTATCGTCCCGCAGCTGCTGCGGATCGTCTTCTATCCGTTGAGTAACCAGATGGTCTGGGCGGTGCTGATGACGTCGCTGGGGGTGATCGTCGGGCTGAACAATGACCTCACCGGCGTGACCCAGGATTACAACGTCAAGACGTTCCGCACCTTCGAATATTTCGCCATCGCCGCGGCGCTGTATTACCTGATTGCCAAGGCCATCGTCGGCGCCGCCCGGCTGATGGCCTGGCGACTGTTCCGCTACTGAGGAGGTGAGCATGTTGACCACCAGTTTTTCCTGGAATGACCTGTTGTTCTTGCTGGATGGCGCCTGGGTCACTCTGAAACTCACGTTCTGGTCGATCATCCTCGGCTCCTTCGCCGGGCTGCTGTTCGGCTTGCTGCGGGCGCTGTTGCCGCGCGCCAGCCTGCCACTGGCGTGGGTGCTGGACGTGTTTCGCAGCGTGCCGTTGCTGATCCAGTTTGTGTTGTTCAACTCGCTGAAAAGCATCGTCGGATTGAACATCAGCGCCTTCAGCGTCGGCTGCATTGTGCTCGGGGTCTACGCCGCCGCGTACTTCACCGAAATCGTGCGCAGCGGCGTGCTGTCGGTGCCGTTCACCGTGCGCCGGGCCAGTCGTTCACTGGGCCTGAGTTTCCTCCAGGACCTGCGTTGGATCGTCCTGCCGATGGCCACGCGAGTGGCCTTTCCCGGCTGGCTGAACCTGGTGCTCAGCGTGATGAAAGACACCGCGCTGGTGATGTGGATCGGCATCGTCGAACTGCTGCGCGCCTCGCAAACCATCGTGACCCGCATTCAGGAACCGCTGCTGGTGCTGTGCATCGCGGGCCTCATCTACTACGTCATGAGCCTGGTGGTCGCTCGCCTGGGCGCTCGTCTGGAAAGAAGGTGGCAAGAAAATGATTGAGATCGACAACGTACACAAATCCTTCGGCAACCTCGAAGTGGTCAAGGGCGTCAACCTGACGGTGAACAAGGGCGAGGTGGTGTCGATCATCGGCGGCTCCGGCTCGGGCAAATCGACCCTGCTGATGTGCATCAACGGTCTGGAGCCGATCCAGAGAGGCAACATCCGCGTCGACGGTGTCGAAGTCCATCACAGCGCCACCGACCTCAACCGCCTGCGGCAGAAGATCGGTATCGTCTTCCAGCAGTGGAACGCGTTCCCGCACCTGACCGTGCTGGAAAACGTGATGCTGGCGCCCCGCAAAGTGCTGGGCAAGAGCAAGGCCGACGCCGAGGAACTGGCGGTCAAACAACTGACCCACGTCGGTCTGGGCGACAAGCTCAAGGCCTTTCCCGGCAAGCTCTCTGGCGGCCAGCAACAGCGCATGGCCATCGCCCGCGCCCTGGCCATGTCGCCGGACTACATGCTGTTCGACGAAGCCACTTCGGCCCTCGACCCGCAGCTGGTGGGCGAGGTGCTGGACACCATGCGCATGCTCGCCGAAGACGGCATGACCATGGTCCTGGTGACTCATGAAATCCGCTTCGCCCGCGATGTGTCCGACCGTGTAGCGTTTTTTCGCAATGGTTTGGTGCACGAGATTGGTTCGCCGGATCAGGTGATTGGTAATCCGGTGCATGCGGAAACTGCGGCTTTCCTTAAATCAGTGAAATAGCTGATGGCCCCTTCGCGAGCAGGCTCGCTCCCACACTGTTCGCATTTCTTCTGGAAGAACTCGGTCAAATGTGGGAGCGAGCCTGCTCGCGATGAGGCCCTAATAGACAAAACAAGGAGCAAACCATGCGCTCATCGAAAATCATTCATATAGTCAGCTGCCACGCCGAAGGCGAAGTCGGCGACGTGATCGTCGGCGGCGTCGCGCCACCGCCCGGGGCCACCGTGTGGGAACAGTCGCGCTGGATTGCCAAGGATCAGACCTTGCGCAACTTCGTCCTCAACGAGCCGCGCGGTGGCGTGTTCCGCCACGTCAACCTGCTGGTGCCGGCCAAGGATCCGCGGGCGCAGATGGCCTGGATCATCATGGAACCCGCCGACACACCGCCGATGTCCGGCTCCAACTCGCTGTGCGTGGCCACCGTGTTGCTCGACAGCGGCATCCTGCCAATGACCGAACCGCAAACCCGGTTGGTGCTCGAAGCCCCGGGCGGGCTGATCGAAGCGGTGGCCGACTGCCGTGACGGCAAGGTCGAACGGGTGGAAATCAAGAATGTGCCCTCCTTCGCTGACCGCCTCGACGCCTGGATCGAAGTTGAAGGCGTCGGCTCATTGCAGGTCGACACCGCGTACGGCGGCGACAGTTTTGTGATTGCCGATGCCAAGCGCCTGGGCTTTTCCATTCGTCCTGATGAGGCGGCCGAGCTGGTCGAGGTCGGGCTGAAAATCACCCGCGCGGCCAATGAACAACTGGGCTTCGTCCATCCGCTGAACCCTGAGTGGTCGCACATTTCCTTCTGCCAGATCGCGGCTCCCCTCGTCTATGAAAATGGCATCGCCACCGGCGCCAACGCGGTGGTGATTCAACCCGGCAAGATCGACCGTTCGCCGACCGGCACCGGCTGCTCGGCGCGTATGGCGGTGCTGCAGGCCAAGGGCTTGATGCAGGTCGGCGAGCGTTTTATCGGCCGTTCGATCATCGGTTCCGAGTTTCACTGCCGCATCGATTCGCTGACGGAAGTGGCGGGACGCCCGGCGATCTACCCGTGCATTTCCGGCCGAGCCTGGATCACCGGCACCCATCAGTTGCTGCTCGATCCGAGCGATCCGTGGCCACAAGGCTATCGACTGTCCGACACCTGGCCTGGGGCCTGAGCACAGCCTTACAAAACCTCACCCAAATCTCTGACCAACGGCTAGCAAAAACCCCCTCAGAACTGAAAAAAGCACTGGCCGAGTCTTCTTACTTGAAATATCGTATACGAAATACAATTAACGAACCGGAGGCAACAATGAGCAAGCGCATTAACTGGAGTGGCGTCTTCCCCGCGGTGACCACTCAATTCAACGACGACTTCTCCATCAACCTGGAAAAAACCCACCAAGTGATTTCCAACGTGATCCGTGACGGCGTGTCGGGCCTGGTGGTGTGCGGTTCGGTGGGGGAAAACACCTCGCTGACCGCCGAAGAAAAAATCGCCGTGACCGAAGTTGCGGTCGACGCTTCCCGCGGCCGCGTGCCGGTGATCTGCGGTGTGGCCGAATTCACCAGCATTCAAGCGGCCAAGGTCGCCAATGCCGTGCGCCGGGTCGGCGTTGACGGGGTCATGCTGATGCCGGCGCTGGTCTACGGCTCCAAGCCGTTCGAGACCGCCGAGCACTACCGCTACGTGGCGAAAAACGCCGACGTACCGCTGATGGTTTACAACAACCCGCCGATCTACAAAAACGACGTCACCCCGGACATCCTGATTTCCCTGGCCGACTGCGACAACGTGGTGTGCTTCAAGGATTCCTCCGGCGACACCCGTCGTTTCATCGACGTGCGCAATGAAGTGGGCGACCGTTTTGTGCTGTTCGCCGGCCTTGATGACGTGGTGCTGGAAAGCATCGCAGTGGGGGCCGAAGGCTGGGTCTCGGGCATGTCCAACGTGTTCCCGAAAGAAGGTGAAACCATCTTCCGCCTGGCCAAGGCCGGTCGCTTCGCCGAAGCCATGCCAATCTACGAATGGCTGATGCCGATCCTGCACCTCGACGCCCGTGCCGACCTGGTGCAGTGCATCAAGCTGTGCGAAGCCATCGCCGGTCGCGGCAGCGCCCTGACCCGTCCACCACGGCTGGCCCTGCCGGAAGCCGATCGGGTTTTCGTCGAGCAGATCATGGCCAAGGCCCTGGCCAACCGTCCGGAACTGCCGGACGTCGGTCTCTGAGTGATTGCCGGGCGGGTCTTTGAGGACCCGGCCCGGCTGCCTGTCTTTGCGCCTCTACAGGAAACGTCAGTATGCCCAATCCTCACAGCACCGCCCGCGCAACCACACCCTCGGGACTCAAACGTGTCGTGGCCGCGGCCATGGCCGGCACGGTCGCCGAATGGTATGAATTCTTTCTCTACGGCACCGCCTCGGCACTGGTCTTCGGCCAGCTGTTTTTTCGCCAGACCGACAGCCCGATCGATGGCATCCTCGCCGCCTTCGCCCTGTATGCCGTCGGCTTTCTTGCCCGTCCGTTGGGTGGCCTGGTGTTCGGTCACTACGGTGACAAGTTCGGCCGCAAACGCTTGCTGCAATTGAGCCTGGTGGTGGTCGGCATCACCACGTTCCTGATGGGTTGCCTGCCCGGCTTCGACCAGATCGGCTACGCCGCACCCGTATTACTGGTGCTGCTGCGGCTGATCCAGGGTTTCGCCTTCGGCGGTGAATGGGGCGGTGCGATTCTGCTGGTGTCCGAACACTGCCCGGACAATCGCCGAGGCTTCTGGGCCAGTTGGCCGCAAGCCGGTGTCCCGGCCGGTAACCTGGTGGCGACCGTCGCGTTGCTGCTGTTGTCGTCGAACCTGTCGGAGGCGCAATTCCTCGCGTGGGGCTGGCGTGTCGCGTTCTGGTTCTCGGCGGTGGTGGTGCTGATCGGCTACTGGATTCGCACCAGCGTCGATGACGCGCCGATCTTCAAGGAAGCCCAGGCCCGTCAGGCGCAAAACAAGCAACAACAGCTGGGCGTGGTGGAAGTGCTGCGTCATCACTGGCGTGCAGTGCTGGTCGGCATCGGCGCGCGGTTTGCCGAGAACATCCTTTACTACACCGTCGTGACCTTCTCGATTACCTACCTGAAACTGGTGGTGCACAAGGATACTTCAGAGATTCTGTTTCTGATGTTTGGCGCGCACCTGCTGCATTTCTTCATGATCCCGCTGATGGGGTATCTGTCCGACCTGGTCGGGCGCAAACCGGTGTACCTGACGGGTGCGATCCTCACCGCATTCTGGGGTTTCATCGGCTTCCCGATGATGGACACCGGCAATAACTGGCTGATCATCGGGGCCATCACCCTGGGCCTGGCGATCGAGTCGATGACCTACGCGCCCTACTCGGCGCTGATGGCCGAAATGTTCCCGACCCACGTGCGCTACACCGCGTTGTCCCTGTGCTACCAGGTAGCACCGATCTTCGCCGGCTCGTTGGCGCCGCTGATTGCCCTCACCCTGCTCAACAAGTACCACAGCTCGACACCGATCGCCTGGTACCTGGTCGGCGCCGCGCTGATCTCTATTGTCGCCGTCGGCCTGACGCGGGAAACCCGTGGCAAGTCGCTGCATGTGGTGGATAGCGAATCCGCTGCACGGATCGCTGCCCTGGACACCGCCGAACCCGCCATCCCTCGCCGGGGTGATTCGCTGGCTTGATCTCAATGCGCAACCTGTAGCAGCTGCCGCAGGCTGCGTTCGGGCGCGTAGCGGTCGTCAATACTGGCGACACGGTGTGACTGTGACACCGCGTTGCATGGTTTTACGACGGCTTCGCCGTCGAACGCAGCCTTCGGCAGCTGCTACAGGTCATGCGCTGCACCTGGCAACGTATTTGGCTTCACATTCCGACAGGAGTTTTTCATGCCTCACATCATCGGCCACAACTACATCGGCGGTGCGCGCAGTGCCGCCGGCAACATCACCGTGCAAAGCCATGACGCCAGCACTGGTGAAGCGCTGCCCTACTCGTTCATGCAAGCCACCGTTGAGGAAGTCGACGCTGCTGCCCAGGCAGCAGCTGCCGCCTACCCGGCCTTTCGCAACTTACCGGCGAGCCGGCGCGCGGAATTTCTCGAGGCCATCGCCGCACAACTGGAGGCGCTGGACGATGAGTTCGTTGCCCTGGTCACCTGCGAGACGGCGCTGCCGACCGGGCGCATTCAGGGTGAGCGCGGCCGTACCAGCGGTCAGATGCGCCTGTTCGCTCAAGTCCTGCGCCGTGGCGATTTCTATGGCGCGCGCATCGACCGGGCCTTGCCCGACCGTCAGCCGCTGCCTCGGGTCGATTTGCGTCAGTACCGGATCGGCGTTGGCCCGGTCGCGGTGTTCGGTGCGAGCAATTTCCCGTTGGCATTCTCCACCGCCGGTGGCGACACCGCTGCAGCCCTGGCCGCCGGTTGCCCGGTGGTGTTCAAGGCTCACAGTGGGCATATGGCGACGGCCGAGCTCGTGGCCGATGCGATCCTCCGCGCCGCCGAGCAAACCGGCATGCCCAAGGGTGTGTTCAACATGATCTACGGCGCGGGTGTCGGCGAAGCGTTGGTCAAGCATCCGGCAATCCAGGCGGTGGGCTTTACCGGTTCGCTCAAGGGCGGTCGCGCCCTCTGCGACATGGCCGCCGCGCGGCCTCAGCCGATTCCGGTGTTTGCCGAAATGAGCAGCATCAATCCGGTGCTGGTATTACCCGAAGCCCTGCAACGGCGCGGCGAGAAAATCGCCAGTGAACTCGCCGCGTCAGTGGTGCTCGGCTGCGGCCAGTTCTGCACCAACCCCGGATTGGTGATTGGCATTCGCTCCCCTGAATTCAGCGCATTTATTCAATCGCTCAGTGCGGTAATGGCCGACCAGCCGGGGCAAACCATGCTCAACGCCGGCACGTTAACCAGCTACGCCAAGGGCGTGCAGACGCTGCACGCGCATCCGCACATCTGCCACCTGGCCGGCCGCGAACAACAGGGCCAGCAGGCTCAGCCTCAACTGTTCAAGGCCGACGTCAGCCTACTGATCAACGGTGACCCGCTGTTGCAGGAAGAAGTCTTCGGCCCGACTACCGTGTTGGTGGAAGTGGCCGACAAGGCCGAACTGCAACGGGCATTGCAAAGTTTGCACGGTCAACTGACGGCCACCCTGATTGCCGAAGCCGATGACCTGCGAACTCATAGCGAACTGCTGCCGCTGCTTGAACAGAAGGTCGGACGCGTACTGTTCAACGGCTACCCGACCGGCGTCGAAGTCTGCGATGCGATGGTGCATGGCGGGCCCTACCCGGCCACCTCGGATGCCCGTGGCACCTCGGTCGGCAGCCTGGCCATCGAGCGTTTCCTGCGCCCGGTGTGCTACCAGAACTGCCCGGATGCGCTCTTGCCCGAGGCGCTGCAAAACGCCAATCCGCTGGGCATCGCCCGTCTGGTCGACGGCAACAGCCATCGCCAACCGCTGTAAAACCACTCATTTGAGCAGCGACCTCCTGTGGGAGCGAGCCTGCTCGCGATGGGGCCATAACATTCAGCATTTCTGTCGACTGTTACACCGCTATCGCGAGCAGGCTCACTCCCACAGGATTGGTCGCCTCCCCCTGCTTCTTCAGCCCAGTAACGCCTTCAAGTCGTTGTACAAGGCTTCGGGAATCTGCACGCCCTCCACCAAACTGCGTGCGCGCGCCTCGTAACGCCGTTGCGACGGCAAGCGTGCGCCCTGCCCTTGTATGCTCTGGAACATCACTTCGGCACGAGCCAGATGCTGCTCGGTGGCCTCGCCGAGAAAGCGTCGCGGATCGAGGGCGATGATCAGCTCGCCGTGGTACGGCGACGACTTGCTGCCCGCGTCATAAGCCAGCGACTCGGCGCTGGTCAGGTCACCAATCAACGGCCCGGCGATCAACTCCACCATGGCAGCCAGCGCCGAGCCCTTGTGCCCGCCAAACGTCAGCATCGCGCCGGCATCGAGTACCACGTTCGCATCAGTACTCGGTTGCCCGTCTGCATCGACGCCCCAGCCTTCGGGAATCGCTTTGCCGGCACGCCGGTGCAACTCGATCTCGCCACGGGCAATCGCACTGGTGGCGAAGTCGAACACAAACGGATCCTTGCCCGAACGCGGCCAACCGAATGCGATGGGATTGGTGCCGAACACCGGTTGACTGCCTCCCGCCGGCGCGACCCAGGCATGGCTGGGATTACACGCCAGCGCCACCAGGCCGGCAGCGGTCAGCTGCTCGATCTCGACCCACAGGGCGGAAAAATGCACACAGCGATTGATCGCCAGCGCCGCAATCCCGTTTGCCCGGGTTTTCTCCTCCAGTAATGGCAGACTCGCCTGAAACGCCAACTGGGAGAAACCTCCCGCCGCATCAACCCGCACGATCGAAGGTGCCTGGTCGATCACCCGTGGTTCGGCATCGGCCACCACCTTGCCGGCCCTGAGCGAATTCACGCACCCCAATACCCGATACAAACCGTGGGAGGCGCAGCCATCGCGCTCGCCGGCAATCACCGTGGCAGCCACCGCCTGAGCGTGGGCAAGGTTGAAACCGTTGTGCAGCAAGATCGATTCGGCCAGCTCGCGAGCTTCGGCCAGGGACAGTCGTTTCATCATCAACTCCTTGGACAGACCGCCCAGACTGGCCCATTCCCGAAGCCACGGCTTGATCGCTTTAGGCGCGGTCGACGACGAATTCGGCATATCCCGCCAACAAACCATTCGTCGGCTGGACCGCGCACTACCCCTTGACACCGATTGAGCTCTGGGCGACTATTATTTCCATCGCATACGATACAAACGTATACGACACATAAACACCACCAATTGAAACGTTGAGGATTCATCCCATGAGCAAGATCGAAAAAGTACTGTTTACCGGCAAAACCCACACCACGTTCAGCGATGCGACCCGTGCCCACGGCAACCTCGACATCGAGCTGTCGTCGCCAGGTGACGCAAAACCGGCCCACGTGTTCGCAGCCACCCAAGCGCACCCGACCGCCGAGCAACTGTTCGCCGGTGCATGGTCGGCCTGCTACATCTCCGCCATCGAACACATAGCCAAGGCGAAAAAAGTGGTGCTGCCGGCAGATGCATCTGTCGACATCGAGATTGATCTGGGCCAGGCCGGTCAGGCTTATTTCCTTCAGGCTCGATTCTTTGTCCGCTTGCCGGGCGTGGCACACGACGTCGCCACCGCACTGGCGCACGCCGCACACGAACTCTGCCCGTACTCGAAAGCGACACTGGGCAACATCGATGTGGCGGTGAACGTCCTGACGGCGTGAAGATCGTTTTAATCCATTAAATATGTCGCATGCGATATAAGCGCATACGAAAACAATAGAAACTTAGGAAATCATCATGAGCAAGATCGAAAAAGTACTGGCCACCGGCAAAACCCACACCACCGTCAGCAACGCTGGCACTACCTCGCGCGGCCATGACGGCAGCCTCGACATCACCCTGTCGACGCCTGGAAATGCCAAGCCAGCCCACGTGTTCGCAGCCACCCAACCGCACCCGACGGCAGAGCAACTGTTCGCGGGTGCCTGGTCGGCCTGCTACACCGCCGCCGTCGGGCTGGTGGCCGGTGAGATGAACGTGGTGCTGCCGTCGGATCTGTCCGTCGACATCGAAGTCGATCTGGGTCAGACCGGTCCGGCCTACTTCCTTCAGGCTCGATTGACCCTGCGCGTACCGGGCTTGTCGCACGATATCGCGACGACACTGGCGCACACCGCCGATCAAATCTGCCCGTACTCGAAAGCGACGCGGGGTAACATTGACGTGGCCCTGAACGTCCTCACGGCTTGACGCACCGCGCGGCGTTGCTATCGATCGGCATGGTCGATACGCCATATATATCGCATGCGCTTTTAGCGCATACGAATCACAAACCCAGCAAAACGTTGAGGACTCAACCATGAACAAGATCGAAAAAGTCCTGGCCACAGGCAAAACCCACACGACGTTCAGCGACGGTGACAACTCTTCCCGCGGCCTCGCCATCGAGCTCTCGTCGCCTGGAAACCCTAGGCTGGCACACGAGTTCGCAGCCATTGTGCCGCACCCAACGGCAGAGCAGTTTTTCGCCGGCGCATGGTCGGCCTGCTACACCGCTGCCGTCGAGCTGGCAGCGAAAAATATGAAGGTCACGCTGCCGTCCAATCTGGCCATTGATATTGAAGTCGATCTGGGCCAGACCGGTCCGGCCTACTTCCTCCAGGCCCGGCTGACTCTTCGCGTGCCAGGCTTGACGCAAGACGTCGCGACGGAGCTGGCGCACGCCGCAGACCAAATCTGCCCGTACTCGAAGGCAACGCGCGGCAATATCAACGTGGTCATCAACGCCCTGACCGCATGATGCGCCGTACGACCGGTTCGACTTTCGCCGTCGAACCGGTCGCCACCGTCAGTTACAGTCGTTCCGACACAATCGCATACGAGGTATATTTCACTTTTTTGCGAGCCATCCGTCTTTGGCCAACGAGGAAGCCCATGAAACCCACCGACAACGCCGCCCCCGACAACCTGAAGCTCTCCGAATTCCTGTGTTTTGCGGTCTATTCCACCAACCTGGCCTTCGGCAAGGCTTACAAGCCGATACTCGAGCAGCTTGGGCTGACCTATACGCAATACATCACCATCGTCGCGCTGTGGGAGGAAGACAATCAGACCGTCGGCAGCCTGGGCGAGAAGCTGTTTCTCGAATCGAACACGCTGACCCCGATCCTGAAGAAGCTGGAAGCGATGGGCTTTTTGCAAAGGCAGCGCGATCCCGAGGACGAGCGCCAGGTACGGATCAGCCTGACGAAGAACGGTCGACAGCTGCGCGAAAGCCAACCGGAAATGGGCCTCGCCGACGCAACGGGCCTGACGCTCGACGAGTTCACGATCCTGCAGAAGGCGATCGTGAAGTTGCGCGGCAATCTGATCAAGTCGACGAAAGCCGGGGAATGAGCCCGGCCAGTCGATCTGGACATTTTCGTGCGCGAACTAGCGCACCGCCTCGTCCCGCACCACCCCGCGCTCCTCAAGCAAGCGCACAAACATGGTCAGACTTTGCGACACCGTGCCCCGGCGCCACACCAGCCAGGTGCGCAAATAGCGGAACGATTCCGATAACGGCCAGACGCTCACCGTGGTGCATCCGGGCATGCTGTTGAGCATGCTGCGGGGCATCAGCGCCAGGCCTGCACCAGCGCTGACGCACGCCAGCATGCCGTGATAGGACTCCATTTCGAAAATCTTGCCGGGCACCGCCGCGTCCTTGGCAAACCAGCTTTCGAAGTGGTGTCGGTAGGAACAATTGGAACGGAAGGCATAGATATTTTCACCGTTAACATCCCGCGCACGATGAATGGGGGAATGGTTGAGCGGTGCGATCACCACCATCTCTTCCTCAAACGCCGGCACGCCTTCCAGTGCCGGGTGCAGCACCGGTCCATCGACAAACGCTGCCGCCAATCGTCCCGACAACACCCCGTCGATCATGGTCCCCGAAGGTCCGGTGGACAGATCCAACTCGACCTTGGCGTGCTTCTGGTTATACGCGGCCAGCAGCTCAGGGATACGCACCGCAGCGGTGCTCTCCAGTGACCCCAGCGGAAACGATCCTTGCGGTTCTTCGCCCGCCACCGTCGCACGAGCCTCCTGGACCAGGTCGAGGATGCGCCGGGCATAGTCGAGGAAACTCCAGCCGGCCGGCGACAGGCGTAGGCGGCTCTTCTCGCGGATAAACAGGTCCACGCCCAGATCCAGCTCCAGCTGCTTGATCCGCGTCGTCAGGTTCGACGGCACCCGGTGGATGTGCTGCGCCGCCGCGCTAATGCTGCCGTGCTCGGCGACAGCTTTGAAAATTTCCAGCTGAACCAGATCCAATTCATTCTCCAAACGTGAACGATATGCTCAGTATTATTCAGTTTCCAGAAAACAAACGCCACCGTAACCTGAGCGCATCCCCACCTCGCAGGACGGTGCCATGACTCAAGTTTCCAGCCTCACCCATTCCATTTCGATCAACCCCGCCAACGGCGAGCAGATCGGCCACTACCCTTTCGAATCCGCATCGGCACTGGACGCCGCCCTGTCCCGCGCCGCTGCCGGGTTCCGCGCCTGGCGCAGCAAACCGGTTGATCAACGCTCGCAGTTGTTGATCGCCCTGGCGCAGGCATTGCGCGATAACGCCGCCGCGATGGCGAACATGATCACCCTGGAAATGGGCAAGCCGATCACTCAGGCACGCGGCGAAATCGAAAAGTGCGCGCAACTCTGCGAGTGGTACGCCGAACACGGCCCCGCGATGTTGAGCGCTGAACCGACGCTGGTTGAAGGTGGAAAAGCGCGCATTGAATATCGCCCGCTCGGCCCGATTCTCGCCGTGATGCCGTGGAACTTCCCGATCTGGCAGGTCCTGCGCGGCGCCGTTCCAGCGTTGATCGCCGGCAACACCTACGTACTCAAACATGCGCCCAACGTGATGGGCAGCGCTTATCTGTTGCGGGAGGCCTTCAAGCAAGCCGACTTCCCTGAAGGTGTCTTCGAAGTCATCAACGTCACGCCAGACGGCGTTTCCACCGCGATCGCCGACCCGCGCATCGCTGCGGTGACCCTCACCGGCAGCGTGCGAGCCGGCATGGCCATCGGCGCTCAAGCCGGCGCGGCGTTGAAGAAGTGCGTGCTGGAACTGGGCGGTTCAGATCCGTTCATCGTGCTCAACGATGCCGACCTCGACGAAGCGGTCAAAGCCGCCGTGATTGGTCGCTACCAGAACACCGGGCAAGTTTGCGCGGCGGCCAAACGCTTGATCGTCGAGCAAGGCATCGTCGAGGAATTCACGCGCAAGTTCGTCGAAGCCACGCAAAAACTGGTGGTCGGCGATCCACTGGCCTCCGACACCTACATCGGCCCGATGGCCCGCTTTGATCTGCGTGATGAACTGGATCAACAGGTGCGCGACACCCTGGAAGAAGGCGCGACGTTGCTGATGGGCGGCAAGAAGGCTGAAGGCCCGGGTAACTTTTACGAGCCCACGGTCTTCGCTGATGTCACCGACCAGATGACCTCGTTCAAACAGGAACTGTTTGGCCCGGTGGCCTCGATCATCACGGCGCGAGATGCAGCCCATGCACTGGAACTGGCGAATGACAGCGAATTCGGTCTCGCCTCAACCATTTACACACGCAATGTCGAGCTTGCCGAGCAGATGGCCGGTGAACTGGAAACCGGTGGTGTGTTTATCAATGGCTATTGCGCCTCCGATCCGCGTGTCACCTTCGGCGGCGTGAAAAAAAGCGGTTTTGGCCGTGAGCTGTCGCATTTCGGTGTGCGTGAGTTCTGCAATGCCCAGACAGTGTGGCTGGATCGGCGCTGATTGCATAACGATGCCCGGGAGCCTTTTGGCTCCCGGGCTCACGCGCTATTCGTTCAGGTAATACAGCTTGTTCACAATCATCCAGCGGTAATTGATGTTCAGTAGCGACAGATAATCGGTAAATCGCATGCCGAGATAATCATCAGTGACTTTTACCGCAGCGGCATCGCCCGTGACATCGATGCTGAGGATCTCCCAGAACGGTTTGACCTCTTTGGGTGCCGGCCCCTCGGCCTTGATCGCGTTGATAAATTCCTCCAGGGATGCCCATTCGAGCTTTTCTTCGTAATGGCCAATGATGCGGCAAGAAGGATGAAAGGCCTGTCGCAGCAAGGCTTCATCAGCGAACACCATGCCTTCTACATAATTGCGGACCACCACGTTGATGTGTTCTTTAGCCAGCAGTTGAGTCGTCATGTCATACCTCCAGCGTTCTCGTCCTCACACCGCCGGATCCAGTTGTTCGATCATCCATCCCACCCTGAAAGTCTAGCACCGCGCGCTTAACAGTCCCGGACGGGCGACTATGATGATGGGGATCACTTGCCTTTCGAGGAGCTGAGAGATGTCGCTGACTCTTTACTACCATCCGCTGTCGTCGTTCTGCCATAAAGTGCTCATCGCGCTCTATGAAAACGCTGTCGAATTCGAAAAACGGATCATCGATCTCACCAACGATGCAGACAGAGCAGAGCTGCAAGCGCTGTGGCCGCTCGGCAAATTCCCGGTCATCCACGACCACGCTCGCCAGCGCAACGTGGCGGAGACCACGATCATCATTGAATACCTGGACCGGTTTTATGCGGGTGAACATCCACTCGTTCCCAACGATTGGGACACCGCGCTGGAAGTCCGTCTGTGGGACCGGGTCTGCGACCACTATCTCCAGACGCCCCTACAACAAATTGTCCTGGATCGCCTGCGCGACGCTCACGGCGATTTGACCAGAGAACGTTCCACACTGCAGACGACGTACGGCATGCTCGACCGCCAAATGGCGTCGAGAATCTGGCTGGCCAGTGAAGAGTTCAGCCTGGCCGATTGCGCCGCGGCCCCGGCCCTGTTCTATACCAGCACGCTCGAGCCATTCCCTAACAATTTTGTCCACTTGAAAGCCTATTTCGAGAGACTGATGAGCAGACCGTCCGTCCAGCGGGTCATCGACGAAGCCAGGCCCTGGTTTTCGTTTTATCCGTTTGCGGAGGCCATCCCGGAGCGATTTCGCCAGCCGCCGGACAACACCTGACAGGCCTCGACAATTCGCCTACCCCACCACGTCAATCAACTGCTCGCGCTGCGCCCCCGTCAGCATCGGACCGAAACCGGCACCGGCATTTTCCGCCATGTAACGCGGGTTGCCGGTGCCGGGGATCACGCAAGTCACCGCCGAATGCGTCAGCAGGAATTTGAGCGCCAGTTGCGGCCAACTGTTGATCCCCACTTGCGCGGCCCATCCCGGTAGCGGCTTGCCCTTCAAGCGGGCGAGCAAATCACCGCCGCCGAATGGCCGATTGCAGATCACCGCCACGCCCCGCTCGCGACACAGCGGCAGGATGCGCTTCTCGACGCCACGATCGTCCAAGGCATAGTTGATCTGCAAAAAGTCCAATGGCTCGGCCTTGAGCACCGCTTCCACCTCGTCATACGCCGTCGCCGTGTAATGGGTGATGCCGATGTAACGAATGCGCCCTTCTTCCTTCCATTTGCGCAAGGTCGGCAGATGGGTTTTCCAGTCCAGCAGGTTGTGAATCTGCATCAGGTCGATCCGGTCGGTCTGCAACAGTTTGAAGGACTGTTCCATCTGCGCGATGCCTTCTTCACGGCCACGGGTCCACACCTTGGTGGCCAGAAAGGCCGGCGAGCGCGGTTCATGAATCGACAGCAGTTCACCGGTCGTCTGTTCGGCGCGACCGTACATGGGCGAACTGTCGATCACCTTCCCGCCCTTCTCGAACAACGCGCGCAGCACAGCAGGCAGCTGCTTGTAAGCCGGACTTGAAGGCTCGACATCAAAACCGCGATACGTGCCCAGCCCAACGATCGGTAAGAGTTCGGCGCTGGATGGAATGGCCCGGGTCAGCATGTTCTTGCCTCCTGTTTCGGTCGACGGCGTGGATGCTGCAAAAGCTGGATCGAAGGTGAAAACCGCCGAAGCACCGGCAGCCAGCGTGAGTATTTTTCGACGCGTGTACCCATCAGTGTGGCTCATGGAATTACCCTTCCACATTTTTGCTGTCAGCCACGGTCCACAGCACTTCTCGCGCCGGACGCACGAGGCTGGCCACATCAGCATAGCTACCGGCGACCATTCGCCCCTGCTTGACACACAACAAGCACCGAGGAAAGCAAAGCCCAATGCCAGTTAGTTAAGCCGTAACGCGATCTGTAGCAGCTGCCGAGCAGCGCGAGGCTGCGTTCGGCTGCGAAGCAGTCGTGAGTCCGGCTGACGCGGTATGCCTGACGTACCGAAATGACTGATTTTACGACTGCTTCGCAGCCGAACGCAGCCTCGCGGGCTCGGCAGCTGCTACAAAGAGTGTCGCTGCTGACTGGCATTAGCCTCAGCGCCGCTCTTTCCGACGGCAGAACGTTGAGCCATTTCACAGCGATGGGCATGGGTGCCCCTCCCGGTGCGTCGCGCTATCGGTCTACTACACTCTGACAGCGATCAAGCGATAGCCGTCTTCAGGCCAGAGCAGTCAATGCCGCCCACTAAAGTTAGCCGAATGCCACGAATCCTGGTGTCAATCGTCGTCATCATCGCCGTCGTGTATCTGGCGCTTTGCGCTGCGCTATTTGTGTTCCAGCGCGCCCTCATCTACTTCCCGCAACCCCGCGCTGTCGGCACCTCGGCAACGCTGCTCACGCTGTCCGTTGACGACGCGCAGGTGCTGGTGTCCGTCAGGCCGCACGAGGGGCCAAATGCGTTGATCTATTTCGGTGGGAATGCCGAGGACGTCTCCCGGAGCCTGCCTTCGTTTTCCGAAGCCTTTGCCGATCACGCCGTCTACTTGCTGCACTACCGAGGCTACGGTGGCAGTTCCGGATCGCCCTCCGAGGAGATGATTTCGCGCGACGCCATGACCTTGTTTGACCTGGTCTACGCCACCCATCCACACATTACGGTGGTCGGTCGCAGCCTCGGCTCCGGCGTCGCCGTGCGCCTCGCCAGCCAACGCCCGGCGGCGCGTCTGGTGCTGATCACGCCCTACAACAGTGTTGAAGAACTCGCTGCCCGGCAGTTCCCCATCTTCCCGGTGAAGTGGTTGCTCAAGGACACCTTTGAATCCTGGAAATACGCCGCCCACATCACGGTGCCGACGCTGTTGATCGCGGCGGAGCACGACGAAGTGATACCGCGTTCCAGCACCGAGCGGCTCTTCACGCATTTCGCCAACGGCGTGGCGTCGATGAAGGTCATACCGGGTACGGGGCACAACTCGATATCCGAGAGTCCCGAGTACCTCAAGGTGTTGGGCGATGGTTTGTAAGTGAAACGCCAGCCCTCAGTTCCCCGAGACCAGCCGCAGGCCAATGACACCGGCCAAAATAAGCACGATGCACACTATCCGCAGCGCCGTCGTGGCGTCGCCCAGCAGCACCATGCCCAGAATCGCGGTGCCCGCCGCGCCGATACCGGTCCAGACCGCGTAAGCCGTCCCCACGGGCAGTGTTCGCAGCGAGAGTGAAAGCAGAAAGACACTCGACAAGCCAGTGGCGGCCGCCAAGAGTCCAGGAGTTAATCGCGTGAAACCGTCAGAGCCTTTCATGTAGAAGGCGAAGGCGATTTCGAGGATGCCAGCGATGCCAAGCAGTGCCCAGGCCATAGTCATAGTTCCGTTGGTTGACTCGCCAAGCGTTACGGCTCGGCGAGACTGGGAGAGAGTTTTACTGACTGAAGGGGTACTTCAAGCGTTGCCGGCAGCCGCAGGCACAGAGCGGAACGTAATGCCGAGTCGATTAAAGGCGTTCATCAATCCGATCGCATAAGTGAGATCAGCCAGTTCTTTATCGCTGAACTCGGCAGCAGCGGCTTGATAGTCCGCATCGGGAACCCCCGTTTCAGCGACGCGAGTGACCGTTTCCGCCCAACTGAGTGCGATGCGCTCACGGGTGCTGAACACTTCGCCGGCATCGCGCCACACGGGTACTAACACGAGCTTTTCTACGGTAACGCCGAGTTTCACCAGGTCGCGGGAATGCATATCGATGCAATAAGCACAGCCATTGATTTGCGACACCCGAAGGTAGACAAGATCGATCAGCTCGTGTGAGAGACCGCTGTTTTGCAGGTAGACGTAGACCCCGCCAAAAGCCTTGTAACCTTCGGGTGAAGCCTTGGCGTAGTCGAGACGATTGCTCATGATGAATCCTTGTAGTGGTGGGTTGAAGGACTCCATCGTGCTGCGGCTTGGCCTATTTGATAAGGTCCATGATCGGTCTTGTGTTCTGGGCCATGATGGCCCAGTGACAAACCCCATTCATGGACCTTTGGTCTGGGTCATAGGCTTCCTAGAATGATTCCCCTCAACCACGTCATTTCAGAAACGGGTGAATCATGAAAATCCTCCACGTGACTTGCAGTCCTCGCGGGCACTGTTCCGAGAGCTTGCGACTTTCTAAAAACATTATTGGGTGTTTACTGAATAACGATCCAACGGCGACCGTCATAAACCGAGCGGTGGCAGGTGACGTTCTATCCCAAGTGGATGAGCCTTACGCGACGTCCCAACAGTCGTCCGCAGACGTCTCCCAAGAGGGCTCTATCGCCCGCTCGGAAGCGCTGATTGAAGAACTGGAAAGTGCCGATGTCGTGGTGATTGGAACGCCCATGCATAACTTCACCGTACCGGCAGCACTGAAGGTCTGGATCGATCACATCGCTCGCGTTCGTCGCTCGTTCAATGTCGGCGCAGAAGGCAAAACCAGCCTGCTGCGCGACCGTCCCGTCTTTATCGCCGTGTCATCGGGTGGAAGATTTTCCGGGGAGCACCCACGCCAGCCAGACTTTCTGACGCCGTATCTGAAAGCCGTGTTGGGCATGATCGGGCTGCATGACCTGACGTTTTTCACTGTTGAAGGAACGGCCTTCGGCCCGGAGGCGGTAGCGCAGGCCCGGAGCAAGACAGACCAGGCGCTGCACGAGTTTTTTCTAACTAATACCGGCAGCGCTTTTGGCGCAGACTGAGCGCGATGGCATGCACAGGCGAGGCTAATGGCCAATCAAATCAACAGTTTTTCACCCCTAGATCCAGCCTCCACGGAACCGATTTACCGGCAAATCTACTGGCGGTTCCGCAGCGCGATCACTGACGGCGTGCTCACACCGGGGGACCGAATTCCTGCGGCCCGGGCACTGGCAAAAGAACTTGGCCTGGCCAGAGGCACCATCGATACCGCGTACTCACTCCTGACCGCCGAGGGGTACATCCAGTCGCGTGGTCAGGCCGGCACGATCGTGGCGCCGGGTATCAACGTCAGGGCGTCCTCTGCCTCCACGGAGCGACCTTTCGGTTCAGCGGGAAGCCCTTCCATCAGGCAAAAGGCTCCGGTCCTGCCCTTTCAAATGGCCCTGCCCGCGCTGGACGCCTTTCCAAGGAAAATCTGGTCGCAAATTGGCGCACGCTGCGTGCGTGCCACGCGCGTCCCGGACATGGCCAATCCGTCTGTGTATGGGCTGGAGTCGTTGCGCACCGCGATTGCCACCTACTTGCAGGTCGCACGGGGAATTACCTGCTCGCCCGCTCAAGTGTTCATCACCTCGGGCTATCGAAATACCCTGGCGTTGATCGCTTATGCGCTTCTCAAACCGGGAGATCGCGTGCTGGTTGAAGACCCCGGATACCTGCCCACCCGCCAGTTGCTGGAACATCTCCAGATGGACATTGCCCCCGTGCCGGTCGACCAGGACGGCATGCGTGTCGCGCAAGGTGTGAACAGTTCGCCCGGCGCGCGTGCGGCGGTCGTCACCCCGGCCCATCAGAGCCCGCTGTGCGTGTCGCTGTCGCTGCCGCGACGTCTGGCGCTCCTTGAGTGGGCGAGCCAACAGCACGCCTGGATTGTCGAAGACGATTACGACGGAGAGTACCGCTACATCAGCCGGCCGCTGCCCGCGCTCAAGAGCCTGGATCGCGAGGGTCGGGTGCTCTACTCCGGGACCTTCAGCAAGGTGCTGTTTCCCGGCATCCGGCTCGCGTACCTGGTGGTGCCGTCAGCGCAAGTCGAACGATTCGAACACGTCAGCCAGACCTTCCTCGGCGGTTGCCCGGAACTCACCCAAGCCATCGTCGCAACGTTTTTGACCGAGGGTCATTTTGCTCGCCACATCCAGCGCATGCGAAAACTCTACGGCGAACGCCGGGAGGCGACCGCGAGGGGGCTGAAGAAAGCCCTGGGCGATCACATTCGTATTGATGCTCAGCCGGGCGGCATGCACCTGATCCTTCGTCTGACGGACCAGCAATCCGATAAGTCGCTGGTCGAGCGCCTGCAACAGGCGGGCATTTATGCAGAAGCCCTGACCGACTGGAGTATCCGTGGCCAGACCGATTCTGCGCTGCTGCTCGGGTTCGCCAACATCGACTCGCAGGACGCCGCCGAACAACTTGGCAAACGCATTCTGGAGTTGATGTAAAAACATCGACGGTCATGGCACACTCCATTTGCCCATTCTTGGATCTTCTTCGCAGGTCCAGGCGTGCGCATCATGGGGGCTTACCTTCCAACGGGAATAATCCGATGCCCACGCCTCCTCCACTTCGTAGCCTGGCTGTGTTCTCTGGCTCCAATTTCGGTTTCAACCCCGAGTATGTCGACGGTGCCCAAGCCTTGGGCCGGGAAATCGCAAAACGCGGAATACGCCTGGTCTATGGCGGCACCGACAAGGGCCTGATGGGCGTCATGGCCGATGCGGTGCTCGCCGAAGGCGGTGAAGTCATCGGCATCATTACCCACCTGCTGTTCGACCTCGGGCATCTGCATGGCGGACTGACCCGGCATGAAGTGACGCCAGACATGCGCAGCCGAAAGACGCGCATGAGTGAATGCGCCGATGCGTTCATTGCACTGCCTGGCGGCCTTGGGACATTTGAAGAGCTGTTTGAAGTGGCGACCCTGACGCAACTGGGCGAACACCACAAAGGCGTCGCCTGCCTGAACATCGGCAACTTTTTCAATCCGGTTCGCAGCCTGCTCAACCATGCCGTGACCGAAGGTTTCATGAAGGCCGAACACAGCGAGATGCTGATCTTCCACACCGATCCGTCGGCGCTGATTGATGCGCTGGAGCAGTGGCAAGCCCCCACCGTCGCGAAATGGATCGGCCCCAAGGTTGTTTGAACTCAGCGCAGCGATCGGAACGCCGTGCGAAGTTCCTCGGTAAAAAGCTGCGGCTGTTCCCAGGCCGCGAAGTGGCCACCCTTCTCGGCCTGGTGGAAATAGATCAGGTTGCTATAGGCGCGCCGGGCCCACGACTCCGGCGGGCAGTAGACATCCTCTGGGAACACGGTGACGGCCACCGGCAGCGAAATCTCGGTGGTCTTCTGTGCGGCCGAAGACAGAGGGCTTCGCCCCATGTTCTCCCAGTAGAGCCTGGCTGCCGAAGCGGCGCTATTCGTCAGCCAGTAGAGCGTGATGTCGTCCAGCACTTCATCCTTGGTCGGCGACTGTTGGGCGTCGGCGCCGTATGTCCACCGAGCAAAGCCTGGATGCACGAGCATGAGCGCGGCGAGGAAGGCCGGTGAATCCGTCGCGCCGTAACCGATCATCTGCGGCCGCGCGGCCATCATCGTGCTGTACGCCAGGTTTCCCTGTTTGACGAGCGTGGCGACGGCGTCGTAGGTCGCGCGTTCTTCCTCGGAAAATCCCGCCGGTGCCGGTCCGCCGACAGCGAGCGCCGCGCTCGCTTCCGCCGGTATCGTGGCTGATAGGTTAAGGTGAATGCCGCGCAATCCGACCGGCGCCTGGCGCGCCATCGCGCTGGTAATGGGGGCGCCCCAGTCGCCACCCTGCGCCACGTAATGGGTGTACTCGAGGCGCTGCATCAACTGCGCCCAGACCCGCGCGATGTGCTCCGGATCCCAACCGATACCACTCGGTTTGCCGGAGAAGCCGTAGCCAGGAATGGACGGAATCACCACATCGAAGGCATCTGCCGCATTGCCCCCGTGGGCGGTCGGGTCGGTGAGCGGACCGACGACCTTGATGAACTCGAACACGGAGCCTGGCCAACCGTGGGTCATGATCATCGGCAGAGCGTTCGGGTGGGGGGAACGCACCCAGATAAAGTGGATATCGACCCCGTCGAGGGTGGTCACGTACTGCGCCAGATTATTGAGCTGCGCCTCGGCCTTGCGCCAATCGTAGTCCGTGCCCCAGTAGCGAACCAGCGCCTGCAATTGTTCCAGCTGCGCGCCCTGTGATCGATCGGAAACCGTCTCTTTGTCCGGCCAGCGAGTCGCCGCGATACGGTTGCGCAGATCGGTGAGTTCCTTGTCCGCAATATTGACGTGGAAGGGTTGGATGGCCTTAGCGTCAGTGGCGGGCGCCGCGCTGGCGAGGGCCGAGACGCAAAGCGCGAGGGTAGCGATAGCAACCGCGAATAGGGGCTTCATCTTCATTACCTCAGTTGAGGGTCACGATGAGTGATGAGTTTGCGCTTATCGGTCACCGAAGACGCTTTACCACCAGCCGGTCCGAGAAGGCTTTGGGCACGTCAGCCATATCGCAAGGGCGAAACGCCAAGCTTCACCCTTGCGATGCCTTGCCCAAAATGCGTAACAGGTCCGGCTCAGACCAGGTTGATTTCGACGTTAATGTTGCCCCGCGTGGCTTTGGAATACGGACACAGCTTGTGCCCTTCATCCACCAGCGCCCGCGCCGTTTCGCGATCCATTCCCGGCAGGCTGATGTTGAGGCGAGCCTGCAGGAGGTAGCCGCCTGCGTTGGTGCCCAGGTCAACTTCGGCGTCAATGGCCAGATCAGGTGGGAGCGTGACCTTCATTTTGCCGGCAGCGACCTGCATCGCACCGATGAAGCAGGCTGACCAACCCGTGGCGAACAGTTGCTCCGGATTAGTGCCGTCACCCTTGGCACCCGGGGACGAAAGCTTGACGTCGAGTCGTCCATCATCACTGCGTGATGCGCCGTCCCGCCCACCGGTGGTGTGGACTTTGGCGGTATACAGTACTTTTTCGATCTGGGTCATGATGATCTCCTGATTGAAAATGCTGGATGAAAAAGATTGCCCTAAGTGACTGTATCGACCAGTCCTTCTTGCTTGATGGATTCGCCGTCAGGGCGCTTGCGTAATCTGCAGCGGACTGGACCTTTCAATATAGATGGCGGTGGGCGACTTCGGGTTATGAATAAGCACCAATCACCCATTTAACTTTTTCCAGCGCCTCCCGCAGTGCACCCATCTCTGCCGACCCCAGCGCCAGGCGAATCGCATGCGGTACATGAGCAGAAGTGGCAAAAGGCTCAGCGGTTGAAACCGCCACTTTTTCACGCAGCAAGGCCGCGGCGATCTGGTCGGCTCTTGCATCCTCAGACAAAGGCAGCCAAAGAAAATAGGACGACGGGTGGCGGATAGATGGAAGGCCCGCCAGCACTTCCGCGGCCATGGTTTGCCTGGCCTGAGCATCCCGACGTTTTTCAGCTTCCAGTTGCATGACGGTGCCATCGTCGAGCCAGGTGCTCGCGATCGCCGTCAGCACGCCGGGGGTATTCCAGGTGGTCGCCCTGATCGTTCGCTCCAGCGCGGGCACTTTTTCGGCTGGGGCGGCGACAAAACCTACGCGCAGCCCAGTGGCCACACTCTTGGAGAGCCCTGAAACGTAAACGGTCCGCTCGGGGGCGAGTTGCGCAATCGGTGCCGGCGGGTTCTCGGCAAGGAAGGCATACGCGGCGTCCTCGATGATGAGCAAGTCATGCCTGCGCGCAATGGTCACCAGCAAATCGCGCTGATCGGCACTCATCACCCACCCCAGCGGATTGTGCAGCGTCGGCATCGAGTACACCGCACGCACGCGGCGATTCCGGCACAGGCTGTCCAGCGCCTCCAGATCAGGTCCCCGTTCGGTCACGGGTATGGGCACGATTTCAAGGTGCAAGGCTTCGGCCAGCACGATGAATCCTGAATAGGTCAGCGCATCCGCTGCAATTACATCACCGGGTTGCAGCAGCGCCATCATCGTCACGGCCAGCCCATGTTGGGCACCACTGACCATCAGCACTTGCTCGGCATCCACCGTCAGCCCTCGGGCGAGTAAATGGCGCGCCACCGAGGCACGCTC
Source organism: Pseudomonas sp. TH39(2020) (assembly GCF_016650715.1). Taxonomy (NCBI): domain Bacteria; kingdom Pseudomonadati; phylum Pseudomonadota; class Gammaproteobacteria; order Pseudomonadales; family Pseudomonadaceae; genus Pseudomonas; species Pseudomonas sp. TH39(2020). The sequence goes on from NZ_JAEKFF010000008.1 coordinate 344,179, forward strand.
ATGCAGGCGCCCGGCGTGTGGCTGGTAGCGCAACAGGGATTCCAGATCACCGCCCGAGGCGAGTTGGCGCAGCGCATTTCGCAAGAGTTCTGCCTGCCCTGGCAGCGAGGGATAGTTGAAGTTGAGGTCGGTCATTCCAACGGCAACGTTTTTCTGGTCGATACCCAGGCCAGGCGGCAACGACGTCTCTCGCACGAACGTGCCTCGCCCCGTCTCGCCGCTGACCAGACCCATGGCTTCGAGCTCTGCGTAGACCCGACTGGCGGTCACCAGTGCCAGCCCTTCTGTCGCCGCCAGTTGACGGTGCGTCGGCAAGCGCGTGCCCGGCAACAATCGGCCTGACCGGATGTCAGCCGCCAAAGCATCCACTAATGACTTGTACCGTGAGCGAGGCATGTCGAGATGTATCCATGACAATTTTTTGATTGTAGTGATCATCGATCATACGATGGATCTCTGCAAATTCAGAGCGCCCTCAAATGGAACGGACCCTGCAAAACCCAACGACGGAAAAGACCGCGAGCGGATGGCTCAACGGGTTCATCGGCGTGCTGATTTTTAGCGGCTCGCTACCGGCCACACGGTTGGCCGTGCTGGAATTCGACCCGGTTTTCCTGACCGTTGCCCGAGCGGCGATTGCCGGGCTGCTGGCGCTTTGCTTGCTTGTGCTGTTTAAAGAACAACGTCCCGCCAAGCGTCAGCTTTTGCCCTTGGTGATCGTGGCAATGGGCGTTGTGGTTGGGTTTCCGCTATTGACGGCGCTGGCGCTGCAGTACGTGACGTCGGCGCATTCCATCGTCTTCGTTGGCCTGTTGCCACTCGCTACAGCGGTGTTCGGCGTGTTGCGCGGCGGGGAGCGTCCACGGCCGGTGTTCTGGTTCTTCTCGGTGCTGGGCAGCGCGTTGGTCGTGGGGTTTGCGGTCTCGCAAGGCCTGACCGCTTCGCCGACCGGCGACATTCTCATGCTGCTGGCCATCCTCGCCTGCGGGTTGGGTTATGCAGAAGGCGCAAAGCTTTCAAGAACACTGGGAGGCTGGCAGGTCATCTCGTGGGCATTGCTGCTGTCGCTGCCCGTCATGGTCCCGTTGACCTGGTTCATGGCCCCGGCTTCGTTCTCGGGAATCACCCCAGCCGCGTGGTTCAGCCTGGCTTACGTATCGCTCTTCAGCATGCTGATCGGCTTCGTATTCTGGTACCGCGGGCTGGCCCAAGGGGGGATCGCCGCCGTCGGCCAGTTGCAACTGCTGCAGCCGTTTTTTGGTTTGGCGCTGGCGGCCACGCTGCTTCACGAGCACGTCAGCATCGGCATGCTGGGGGTTACCGTCGCGGTGATCCTTTGCGTGGCCGGGGCGAGGAAGTTTTCGAAGTGAGCGGGCGCGACAAGCGTTGCTGCCAGTTTCCGGCATTGGCGCGCTGACAGGCTTCTTCAGAATCGAACTGCACATGGGCCGATACCGTGCTGACGAGAACGTCCGCTTCGTTTAACGCATTGGCAGTCAACTCGACCATGCGCTCGCCCTGTCCGCTCGCCAGCGCCTGATTTTTATTACCCTGCGTATCGAAGACCCAGATGACCCGCAGGCTGGAGGGGAACAGGTCGTAATCGACCTCGTGGGTCAGCCAGCAGAACCCGACGATGTCCACTTTGGCCGTCTCACACGCCTCAGTCAGAGTGGCAACCAGGCGACGCTCGATCTGCGCCTGATCGCGTTTGCTTAACGGCATGGGCGGGTCCTTGTGACGGGTAAAAAGAAGCCATCATACGACACCTCCATGTCCTCTTGGCGGACGCACTGACCCCACCGCAAATATGTCTCTTGCACCCGTGAACCTTGTGTTGAAGCGCCAGTCATAGCCGAGCCGTGAATTCCACTTGCCCGCTCAGAGCTATTCATCCATGCGCCAAACCCGCCTGTCCGTTCGCGTTGCCTCGCTCTGTTTCATTCCTCTGTTTTCCCTGTTCGCCAACCCCGCCCACGCCGGTGCCGAAAGGCAGTTGGTGGAAGCCATCAACGACTACCGCGCTCACCCCGATCGCTGCTCAGGACGCGCCGGCCGAGCGTTATCGCCGCTGGCGTTGAAGTCGAACCTGGCCTTGCCGATCGGCTATGGCGGCGGATTGCGCGATCGATTGAAGGCGTCCGGCTATCAGGCAGTGACGGTGCGCACGATTCGTGTGGTCGGTGCGCAGGATGCCGATGAGGCCTTCGACATGCTCCAGAGCGATTACTGCGGGGCGTTGCTCGATACCCAATATGCCGAAATTGGCGTCAGTCGTGCCCGGAGCGAGTGGCAGGTGGTACTGGCGCAGCCCGTGCTGGACAGTCGCGTGGGTGATTCGCGAACCGTCAGCAAGGCGTTGCTGGCACAGGTCAATGCGGCACGCTCAAAGCCGCGCCTCTGCGGTCGTCAGCGCTTTGCCGCCGCACGGCCATTGGGCTGGAACGCAGCCCTGGGCGCTGCGGCGCAGGGGCACAGCAAGGCGATGGCCTACGGCAACTACTTCGCCCACCAGGACCCCGACGGTGACATGCCCGCAGACCGGGCCAGAGCCGCAGGTTTCCGGGGCCGGCAGATCGGCGAGAACATCGCCGCCGGCCAGGGCTCACCGAGCAAGGCCATGTCGGGCTGGCTGGCCAGCCCGGGGCACTGCGCCAACCTGATGAACCCAATGTTTACCCAGGTGGGTGCGGCCTATGCGGCGGACGCACGCAGTGATGAGGGGGTTTATTGGACGATGTTGTTTGGCGCGCCTTGAGTGATTGAGCGGCGCTTTATTTGGGGCGCCGCACCGCCCTCACCTTTCCACTGCCACCGCCGCCGCAGAAAAACTGCTCGCCGCCATCCGATTCAAGCCCCGACACCCCGACGCCGGCCGGCAGTTTCACGCTCTCCAGCACCTCGCCGGTGGTCGAATCGATATGGCGTAACTCACTCTCGTCTTCTTCCCAGGTGCCATGCCACAGCTGCCCCTCGACCCAGGTCACCCCGGTGACGAAGCGGTTGGATTCAAGGGTGCGCAGAATCGCGCCGGTCTCGGGATCGATCTGATGAATCTTGCGATCCCGATACTCGCCGACCCACAGCGAACCTTCCGCCCACGTCAGCCCTGAGTCACTGTCGCCAGGCGCCGGGATTGTCGCGAGTACACGACCGGTCTGCGGGTCAATTTTCTGGATGCGGTCCTCGGCGATCTGGAACAGGTGCTGGCCGTCGAAGGCGGTGCCGGCATGGGCGGCGACATCGATTGAACGCAGTGTCTTGCCACTTTCAGGGTCCAGGGCGTTGAGTTTGTCGCCGGTGGCAAACCACACGTGCTGGCCGTCCCAGGTGACGCCATGCACCTTGTCGACACCGGCAAAGGGTCCATATTCACGGAGGATTTGAGCTGCTGTCTGTTTCATGTTGGCATTCCTCGTTACGGGTGGGTGACGTTCATCCTAGTCACCCGGCAGTGGCACCGGGAGTAACAAGGTCGTCGCGAAACCCGGCACCGGCGGGGTCATCCAGCGACGTGCCCGACCGCGACCGAACGACTGCACCTTGCCCGCGCATGCCAGTTCATCGAGCGCCCGTTGCACCGTCCGCTGGCTGGCACCGAGGGCCAGTGCCAGGGCCGAGCTCGACCACGACTCACCGTCGACGAGGAAAGCGAACACCGACCCGTGCTTCTCTTCGACATGTTGCGCCAGCACCACAACGTCAGAGGCAACCAGCGACACCAGCGCAAACCCGCGCTGGGTAGCCGTCACGCCGGCCAAGGGTTTCAGTGCCGCACGCAGTCGCCCGACTTCGACTCTCAATCGGGCGCGAAGGGACTCATCGGCGTGCTTCAAACGAAAGGCCTGGGTAATCAGCGTTTCCCTCGACACGTCGGCCGGCCACGCTTCGGCCAGTGCCCGTGCGAGGGCGAACAAGACCGGGCGTGTGGCGAGGGAAACCGACATGCCGGCACCACGCACCACGTAGCGACACGCGTCCACGACCAACGACGTGGACGCGAGCAACGCTTCAACCTCATCCAGCAACAGAGGCCGTTCTTCGCCACGGGCAATCAAACGCGCGACGGGCGTGTCCAGGACATGGGCAGCGTTTTCCACCTCGGCCGTCAGCGCAGGAATATCGGCGTCGCGCGCAGCGTGCTCGGCTCTTGTGAGTGCAGACCGCGCCTTGTTCGTCTCCAGCCGGCGCATTGCGATCCCCGCCACGACCAGTTCGTGGGCGGCGCGCAAGGCCGGTGGCAAGGTCGCGGGGTCAAGCTCGGCGAGCAGCACGTCGGCCTCTTCAAGATGCCCGATCAGCAGCAAACGCCGAATCTGCAAATACCGCGCATGAGCGGCGTTCACTCGATCGCCGTGCGTCTCAAGCGTCACTCGCGCGGACTCAAGTGCCTTCACCGGCCAGCCCAACTCCCGGGAGGCCAGCGCGATCTCGGCCTCGGCGACCACACACCGTGCCCGAGCCAGGGCCTCCTTCGGCCCGAAGGCCCGCGCCGCCTTCTGTACCAGCGCCTTGGCCCGCACCAAGTCGCCGAGTTGCGCCATCGCAATCCCGCGCAACGCCAGCGCCGGCGCATCGTCGCGCAACGCGACCCGGTTCAGCGCGCCGAGCGGATCACCCGCAGCCAGCGCCTGCGCTGCGGCCGTGATCAGCGAGTCCATCGCAATCCCGCCACCGTTGTCACTCCCACCGTCGGATGTTCGCTGTTGAGTCTATCTCACGATGACCCATCACGAAGGAGGCCGCCCGACATTCGAATGTTGGGCGTGACTCTAGGGCCGCAGGTGCCTGCCCCGCCTCTGGGAAATCCTTAAGCGGGTATCGGTTTTTCTTATCGGGTGATTTAAAACGGTTGCTCCTTCGTCAAACAATCCGAAGCGCTATCGGGCTCGTCACTGCCCAGCCGCCCACCCCGGCTGCCGCCCGAAGTCTTTGAACAGTTCAAAAATGGTCGCTTTGACCTTTTGCACCGCGTTGCTCTCGACGACGGTGTCATGCCAGCACAGTGAAAGATCACGGGTAAACAGTCGATGATCGATCCTGGCCAGTTTGAGCCTGTGTTGTTCAAGTTCAACATGGGCGGCCGCCCACGGCAGGATCGTCACGCCCAGTTTGGCCAGGACGGCCGAGAACAACAGGTCCGTGGAGTTGGCCTCGAACTCAACCTCACAGTGCAGGCCCGCCTCCTGGAACGCCGACTCGACCCGGCTGCGAATCGTGTTTGGCGCACAGGGCAGCACCAGCGGCATCTTCGCCAACGCCTCGATCGACACCGGCCCATCCGGTAATGAAAACTCGGGCCACGCCACCAGGTACAACGTTTCGGTGAACAGCCGCTGCATGGCCATGCCACGGGTTTCGACCGCATCGACATTCACTGCCAGCGCCACTCGCCCCACCGTGATCAGCCGCCCCAGGTCGGCGCTCGGGGCATCAATCAACTCCAGCTTGATGCCCGGGTAGCGACTGCGAATCGTGCGTGCGAGCGGGATGGCCAGCATGCGCGCGGTACTCGACGGCATGCCGACCGACACTTTGCCCTGCGGGAATTCGGCGTCCTGACGCAGCAGTTCCTGGGTGCCGTCGGCCTGGCGCAGCAGTTCGATGGCATGCCGATACAGCGTCTGCCCGGCCGCCGTGGGCACGACGCCATGCACACTGCGCTCAAGCAGTTGCATGTCCATGTCCAGTTCCAGATTACGCATCTGCTGGCTGATCGCAGGCTGCGCGATGTGCAGCGCTTCGCTGGCGCGGGTGATGTTGCCGCACTCGACCACTTTGATGAAATACCGCAACTGGCGCAGGTCCATGCATCCCTCCAAAGCCATATAACTTTCCGATGGAAGCAGAGGAATATCATATTTGAAGCTTATGAGATACGACGCCTAGACTCGTCTCACAACAAACGAAGCGCCAACGGCCGCCACCGGCAAGCAGCGCTTCTATAGGCCTGATCAAGGTCAATGGGAGATCTCAATGTCTAGAGTGTTAACAGCATCAGCAACGAGCGTGAAGCCCATCAAGACGCCCCTGACCCGCGAGCAGATTCGCGGCTTCTGGACGGTTTACGTGGGATGGGTTCTGGATGGCGTGGATTCAGTGATCTTCGCCCTGGTGTTGATTCCTGCCCTGACTGAGCTGCTGCCCGCCTCGGGCATTGAGCCCACCGCCACCAACATCGCCATGTACGGGTCGATCACGTTCGGGTTGTTTCTGATCGGCTGGGGGATGTCGTTCATCTGGGGGCCGCTCGCCGACCGCTTTGGCCGGGTGAAGATGCTGGCCGCCAGCATCCTGGTCTACTCATTGTTTACCGGCGCGGCAGCGTTCTCGGAGAACATCTGGCAATTAGCAGCATTCCGGCTGATCGCGGGGATTGGCGTCGGCGGCGAGTGGGCACTCGCCGGCACCTATGTCGCCGAGAGCTGGCCGGAAGACCGGCGCAAGATGGGCGCGGGTTATCTGCAAACCGGCTACTACTTTGGCTTCTTCATTGCCGCGCTGTTGAACTACACCGTCGGCGCAACCTATGGCTGGCGTGTGATGTTTCTCTGCGGCCTGTTCCCGGCGTTCATTGCGATCTATACCGCGCTGAAAGTGAAAGAGCCGGGCCAGGTGCGCAACGCTGCGCTCAACATCAAAACCCCCGAATTGAAGCCTGCAACCCGCGCGTCGTGGTGGGAAATCTTTGCCCCGGCCTTTCGGCGCCGCACGTTGACCAGCTCTTTATTGGTCGGGGTCGCCATCGTCGGTTTGTGGGCCGGCTCGGTGTACGAAGCAACGGCCGTCGTCACGCTGGCCACCCAGGCAGGCATTGATCACGTCGGCGCGGTGCACCTCGCCTCCATCGGTGCGGCGGTGCTGTCACTCAGCACGATTCTGGGTTGCCTCGTGGCGCCCTGGCTGGCCGAACGACTGGGTCGACGGGTGGCGCTGGGCATCTATTTCGCCGGCATGGCGGCATCGATCATCGTCGCATTCGGCTGGGTGTTCTATATGGACGATGGCCTTCACCTGTTCATGGTGTCGCTGGTGTTCCTCGGTTTCTTCGGCGGCAACTTCGCGATTTTCTCGCTCTGGCTGCCCGAGCAGTATCCGACCCGGATCCGCGCCACGGCCTTCGCCTTCAATGCCTCGGTCGGCCGCTTCATCGGCGCCGGCGTCAACTTCCTGCTGGCCGCGGCGATTCACTGGTACGGCTCGCTCGGCGCGCCCATCGCCTGGACGGCCGCGGCCTTCGTGGTCGGCATTCTGATCCTGCCGTTTGCCGTCGAAACCCGTGATCAAACCTTGCCGCAATAACACGCACCTGAACATTCACTGGAGAACCCTATGCAAGCTTTGCAAGGCGTGAAGATTGTTGATCTGAGTCGCGCACTGTCGGGGCCGTTCTGCACCATGGTGCTGGCGGACCTCGGGGCCGATGTGATCAAGGTCGAGCCCGGCCCGACCGGCGACATGAGCCGCACCTGGGGCCCGTTCGACCGGGGCGTGAGCACTTACTACCTGTCGTGTAACCGCAACAAACGCGGCCTGTGCATCGACTTTCGCAATCCCCAGGGATTGGCCACGATCCAGCGGCTGATCGATGACGCCGACGTCGTCATCGAGAACTTCAAACCCGGCACGCTGGAGAGTATGGGGCTCGGTTATGACGTACTCAGCGCCCGCAACCCGCGGCTGATCATGGGCAGCATCAACGCCTTTGGCGCCGACGGGCCGATGAGCAGCTGGCCGGGTTTCGACCAGATTGCCCAGGGTTATTCGGGGTTGATGAGCCTGACCGGTTTCGTCGATGGCGACCCGACGCGTACCGGCACCGCCATCGGCGATTTGACCTCGGGCATGTGGCTGGTGACGGCCGTGTTGGCGGCGCTGCTGGAGCGCTCGACGACCGGGCACGGCCAACACGTCAGCACGTCGTTGCTGGCCAGCCTGGTCGGGCTGTTGAGTGTGCACGGGCAACGCTATCTCAGCCTGGGTGATGTGCCGCGTCGTACCGGCAATGCGCATTCGGTGATTGCGCCTTATGGTGTGTTCCAGACGCTGGACGGCCCGCTGAATCTGGCGCCGATCACGTCGGCCATGTGGGGGCGTTTGTGCGTGCTGCTCGATTTACCCGAATTGCCGGATGACCCGCGATTTGCCACCAACGAAGCACGCGTCGAACGGCGTGACGAGTTGCGGGAGATTCTGGAAAGCCGCTTGAAAACCCGCAGCAAACTCGAATGGACCACGCTGTTCGTCGAGGCAGGATTGCCCGCCGGTCCGATCAACACGCTCGACGAAGTGTTCGACGATCCGCAGGTGCTGCACAGCCAACTGACCGAGACACTCACGCACCCGACACTGGGCGCATTGCGTCAGGTAGTGACACCGGTATTCAGCGCCACCGACGGCGGCGCCAGCCGCCCGCCGCCGCTCCTGGGCGAACACACCATCGAAGTCCTGCGAGAAGCCGGTTTCGATGCTGCATCGATCAACGCCCTGCTCGCTGCCAAGGTCGTGTTCCAGGACACCGACGATTCGCCCGCACACTCAACAGGAACCGCCCCATGAACCCAACCTCCTCTGCCACCGTGACCGTCAACATCGTCGATGAACGCATCGCGCGGGTGGTGTTCAGCAACTCCACCCACCGCAACGCCCTCAGCGCGCAGTTGCTGGCATCCCTCGACGAAAGCCTCGCCGCCCTCGCCTCCCAACGCGTCCCGGTGGTGATACTCGGCAGCGAAGTGGGCCAGCCGGTGTGGAGCGCCGGCCACGACATACGCGAACTGCAACACGACCGCGACCCGATTGCCTACGGCAAACCCCTCGAACAGGTATTGCGCCGCATCCGCGCCTACCCCGGCGTGGTGATCGCGCTGATTTCCGGTTCGGTATGGGGCGGAGCGGTCGACCTGGCCATGAGCTGCGACCTGGTCGTTGCCGACCACAGCGCCAGCTTCGCGATGACCCCGGCCAACATCGGCTTGCCGTACACCACCAGCGGGTTGTTGCGCTTCTTCAACAATTTGCCGATCCATGTGCTCAAGGAAATGTTCTTCACGGCGCAAAAGCTTGATGCCGAACGCGCTGAAAGGTTTGGTTTGGTGAACAGGCTGGTCGACAGCGACGCGCTGGAAGCGACGGCGCTCGACATGGCCCAAGGCATCGCCGCCAAGGCGCCGCTAGCCATTGCGGCGGTGAAGGAGCAATTGCGCATTCTGGAAGACCTGCAACCGATGCCCGTGCAGGCGATGGAGCAGATTGCGGAACTGCGGCGACAGGCCTGCGAAAGTGCCGATTTCACTGAAGGGCTGGCGGCCTTCACCGAGCGCCGGCCGGCGGTGTTTAGCGGGCGATAGAACACAGATCTGAAAGCTTCAGTATTTGTGAGGGCCTCATCGTCGGATCGCCGCCCGGAGCAAGCTTGCCCACAGTTGATCGGCGTCGACACATAACCCTGTGGGAGCGAGCCTGCTCGCGATGAGGCCCGAACGAACAACGCTAATCCCGACCTGGAACACAAAAAGCCGCCACCCTTGTTTCATATGCAAAACAAAACCCTCTATTCGCGTTACCTCCACAACCCCTTCTTTCTCGCCGTTTCCCATGGCAAGCACATTCGATGTGAAATTTCGTGCCATACAGGAAACCGTGTTTCGTATATGAAACACGCCAAAAACCTCAAAACATTCGCAACTCATTAATAAACAAGGATTTTCAAACAAAAACTCAACCTGGCATTGGGGTGGCATTGTTCATGCACTAAACACCGTATCACCTATAAAACAGACCAGAGACCCTTCCCAATGGCTGTGAACGAGATGTACGCCATCGCCCCTCAATGGAATAAACCCGCTCCCAAGGAAGATCTGGAGCCCATCGAAATTGAATTTCGCAATGTCGGCAAATGTTTCCCGGCCAAAGGAAAATCCGACGCGCCATTTGCCATTCGCGACGTCAATTTCAAGATTCGCCGCGGTGAAGTGGTGTCGATCATCGGCCCTTCCGGTTGCGGCAAAAGCACCATCCTGAATATGGGCTCCGGCCTCTATCGACCTTCCGAAGGCGAGGTGTTCGTCGGCGGTGAAGCGGTCACAGGTCCGGTTCGCCAAGTTGCTTTCATGTTGCAAAAAGACCTGCTGATGCCATGGCGCAGCATTCGTCGCAATGTCGAACTGGGTCTGGAAATTCAAGGTGTACCGGCCGCCAAGCGTCAGGCGGTGGCCAAAGATCTGCTCGATCGTTGCCACCTGCAAGGCTTTGCCGACCACTACCCGTTCCAGCTGTCGGGCGGCATGCGTCAGCGTGCAGCCCTGGCTCGTACCTTGGCCATCGACCCGCAAGTGCTGTTCCTCGACGAGCCGTTCTCGGCCCTGGATGCGCAGACCAAGATGATCCTGCAGCAGGACATGGCGCGGATGCTCTTCGACGAAAAGAAAACCGCCCTGTTCATTACCCATGACCTGATCGAAGCCATCGCCATGTCCGACCGGCTGCTGGTCATGAGTGCCCGCCCCGGCACCATCATCGAAGAAATCAGCGTCGACCTGCCGTTTCGCGACAACCCGCTGGAGCGCCGCAAGCTGCCGGAAATCGGTCCGCTGGCCGGTCGCCTGATGGAATTGCTGAAAGTCGGCGAAGACACCGAACTGCATTGATCAACGCCCTTGCCGCCATCAACCGATTCAGGAGTACGCATGTTCAAGTCTCTGTTTCAACGCTTCAGCCAGGCCACCGGCATTGCGCTCGGCCTGGGCATGGCCTTCGCCGCGCAGGCGCAGCCCACCGACGTGACCTACTTGTTGCCGGCGCCGCCGAACTCGCCGGCGTTCGCCCCGTGGATCATCGCCCAGGAAAAGGGTTACTACGCCGCCCAGAACCTGAACATGACCTTCATCGCGGCCAAGGGCGGTGTGGACGTGGCGAAGCAGATCGGTGCCGGTAACGCCATGCTCGGCGGTGCCCTGGGTGATACACCGATTGTGGTGCGGGCCAACGGTATTCCGGTGCGCGCCGTCGCCGTGCTGGGCGCCGGCGGTGTGACCATGATTGCTACCAACGCCGCCGAAAATATCAACTCGATCACTGACCTCAAGGGCAAGACCATGACCGTGATGTCCTACTCGGACACCACCTACTACGCCTTGCTCGCCTCCCTTCGCAAGGCAGGCCTGAGCAAGACTGACGTGAACATCCAGGCTGCCGGCCCGTCGGGCGTCTGGCAGTTGTTCTCGGCTGACAAAGCCCAGGCGATGGCGGGCGTACCGGACTGGGTGGTCAACGCTGAAGAAGCCGGTGTGAAGATCAAACTGATTCCGCAATCGCAAATTTTCGAAAGCATGGCCCAGGCGATCCTCGCTTCGGACGACGCCATCAAGACGCATCCGGAGATTGTTCGCGGCGTGGTCCAGGCCACCCTGCAAGGCATGCGCGACATCATCAAGGACCCGCGCGCCGCCGCGGTCACCTTCGCCAAAGCCGTGCCCGCCTACGCCGGCAAGGAAGATTCGCTGGAGAAGGTCTTCAAGCTGTACGTCGAACACGTCTACGCCAACCAAACCGTACTGGGCCGCATCGATCCGACGCGGCTGGAGGCGGTCCGCACGTTCTATGTCAGCGAAGGCATCGTCACCCAGGAACCGAAGCTCGACGACCTGTACACCAACCAGTTCATCGACACCCAAACAGCTGCGCAATAACGGCGAGTGACAACAAGGTAACGACACGATGAAAAACCTCCATAACTCCATGCTCGGCAGCGTTGCCCTGCTGATCCTGTTCCTGGTGCTCTGGCAATGGGGCCCGGGACTGCTCGGCATGCCCGAATTCGTCATGCCGCACCTGAGCCGCGTGGCCCAGGAAAGTGTGGTGATGTGGCAAACCGGCGGCCTGCTGCAACATACCCTGATTACCGCGTTCGAGATCATTGTCGGCTTTGGCCTGGGCGCTCTGCTCGGCGTGGCGATCGGTGTTTCGCTCGGGCTCTCGCCCGCCGCTGAAGCCATGCTGTCGCCTTACATTCTGGCGCTGCAAATCGCCCCGAAAGTCGCCTTCGCCCCGCTGTTCGTGATGTGGCTGGGCTACACCATCTACCCGAAGATCCTGATCGCCATCCTGATTGTGTTCTTCCCGGTGATGATCAACGTGCTGTCGGCCATCCGCACCGTTGACCCGGACATGATCAACCTGGTCCGGACGATGAACGCGAGCCGCTGGCAGATCTTCCGCCTGGTGGAGTTCCCCTCGGCCATGGCTGCGCTGTTCTCGGGCTTGCGCATTGCCTCGACCCTCGCGGTGATCGGCGTCACCGTCGGTGAGTTGGTCGGCGGCAACCAGGGCCTGGGCTTCCTGCTGGTCGATGCCGAAGGTCAGGGCAACACCGCGGGCGTATTCGTCGCGATTGTCATGCTCACGCTGATCGGCGTGCTCTCCTACGGCGCGGTGGTCTGGGCCGAGAAACGCGTCCTGCATTACATGCCCAAAGCCATGCTGAGTACGCAATGATGACGGCCCTCAATCGTTTGCTCGAAGGCCGTCGGATCCTGGTCACCGGAGGCGCCCGCGGATTGGGTTATGCCTTTGCCCAGGCCATCGGCCGCGCCGGTGCCCACGTGGTGATCGCCGACATTCTCGCCGAACGCGTCCAGCAATCGGCCACTGAACTCGCCGCCGAAGGCCTGACCGTGCATGGCGTGACGGTTGATCTGGCGCAACCGGATTCGATCGATGCCTGCGTGGCTGAAGCCACCCGCTTGCTCGGCGGCCTCGACGGCCTGGTGAACAACGCGTCAATCACCAATTCCGGCGGCAAGACCTGCGAAGAGCTGAGCCTCGATACCTGGGATCAGGTCATGCAAGTCAACGTGCGCGGCACCTGGCTGGTGACCAAGGCGTGCCTGCCGGCCCTGCGCGCCAGTGGTCATGGCGCCATCGTTAACCTGGCGTCCGACACGCCGTTGTGGGGTGCGCCCAACCTGCTGGCCTATGTCGCCAGCAAGGGCGCAATCATTGCGATGACCCGCAGCCTGGCCCGTGAACTGGGCACCGATAACATCACGGTCAACGCCATCGCGCCGGGCCTGGTGCTGGTCGAAGCCACCGCCTACGTGCCCGAAGCACGTCACCGTTTGTACAACGACCACCGGGCCATTCAACGCCCGCAACTTCCCGAAGACGTCAGCGGCGCCGTGCTGTTCGCGCTGTCCGACCTCGCCCGTTTCATCACTGGACAAACCTTGCCGGTCAACGGCGGGTTCGTCATGCCTTGATCAGGAGACAGCCATGACCGATCTATCAGCACAACAACCAACCCCGAAAAGCTGGGAACAGCCAGCCGGCAGCGACCTGGAAAGCTGGATGCAAACCCGCATCGCCCGGTACGACACGCGCAAGTACGACTGGAACGCGCTGAAGTTCCAGGCCGACTACGACCCGAAATTCCATCGTGCGCAAATGCGCTACATCGGCACCGGCGGCACCGGCGTGAGCACCGACATGAACACCATCCCGTCGGAGAACTTCACGTTCTCCACCATGGTGATTCCGGCCGGCCACGAAGGCCCGCCGCACCTGCACACCGACGTTGAAGAAGTGTTCTTTGTGCTGCGCGGCAAACTCAAAGTGGTGATCGAGAAGGACGGTGAGCGTTTCGAAACCATCCTTACCGACCGCGACGTGATTTCCGTGCCGCCCGGCGTGTACCGCGAAGAGATCAACATCGGCGATGAAGACGCGCTGATGTGCGTGATGCTCGGCGCGAAAAAACCGCTGACCCCGACCTACCCGCCAGAACACCCTCTGGCCTCGATCAAGCGCGGATAAGCCCATGTCGTACGCCATCGATAATCTCGTCCCGCCGCTCACGGCTGACCTCCAGGCACAACTGGCCCTGAACTTTCCAGTGCGCACGCTGGAGATCGCAGGCGGTCGCCAGGCCTTTCGCGAATGCGGGGCCGGGCCGGCCATTGTGTTGTTGCACGGGATCGGTTCGGGCTCGGCGTCGTGGTTAGAGGTGGCGCAAGAACTTGGCCAAAGCGCCCGGGTGATTGCCTGGGACGCTCCCGGCTACGGTGATTCCACGCCACTGAGATCCTTAGCGCCCGACGCTTCGGACTACGCCGAACGACTGCTGCAGATGCTCGACGCACTGGGCATCCAGCGCTGTGTGCTGGTGGGTCATTCCCTGGGCGCGATTACCGCCATGGCGTTCGCCAGCGGCGTGCAGCAACAACGGATCAGCCGACTGGTCTTGATCAGCCCTGCCCAAGGCTATGGCCATCCATCACGCGCGTTGCAACGTCAGGAAGTGCGCAACAAACGCCTGCGTGCCCTGGAACAACTGGGCATTCAGCAAATGGCCGAGCAACGCAGTCCTTACATGCTTTCCCCCGCAGCCAGCCCGAAAGCACTGGCCTGGGTGCGGTGGAACATGGCGCGGCTCAATCCCGATGGTTATCGCCAGGCCATTGAACTGCTGTGCAGCGATGACCTGCTGCGGCACCCACCGCTGTCGATGCCTTGCGAAGTGCATTGCGGCGAAGCCGACGGCATCACGGCGCCCGAAAGCTGCCTGACCCTGGCCAAGGCGTTGGGCGCCACGTTCAACCTGATTGCCGATGCCGGGCATGCCAGCCCTATTGAACAACCTTATGTCGTGGCGGGCCGTCTGGCCTTTGCCATTAAAGAATCCCTGACAGGTGCATCTCTATGAACGATTCAGATCTGCTGAAGGACGCTCAGGACAAATACATCGTGCCGGGCCTGGAGCGCGGCCTGCTGCTGCTCTGCGAATTCAGCCGGCGCAATCGCACGCTGACCGCGCCGGAACTGGCCCGGCGTCTGGCGCTGCCGCGCTCGACCATATTCCGCCTGCTGACGACCCTGGAAACCATGGGTTTCGTCACCCGCAGCGGCAATGAATACCGCCTGGGCATGTCGGTGCTGCGCCTGGGCTTTGAATACCTGGCTTCACTGGAGCTGACCGAACTGGGCCAGCCACTTCTCGCTCGTTTGTGCGACCGCCTCAACTACCCGAGCAACCTGGTGGTGCGCGATGGTCGTTCGATTGTCTATGTCGCCAAAGTGTCGCCGCCATCGGTGTTCTCCAGCGCGGTCAACGTCGGCACTCGCCTGCCCGCCCATGCCACTGTCCTCGGGCGAATTCTGCTCGAAGACTTGTCGCTGGCCGAGTTGCGCGAGCTGTACCCGGAAGAACACCTGGAGCAGTTCTCGCCGTGCACGCCGAAAACCGTGATGGAACTGTTCGACCTGGTTCAGGCCGACCGCCAGCGCGGTTTCGTCAGCAGCGAAGGCTTCTTCGAGTCAACCATCTCCACCGTCGCCGCCCCGGTGCGCGATGAGACGAGCAGGATCGTCGCCGCGCTGGGCGTCACCATCCCGACCGCACAGATCGCTCACGTCAATTTCAACGAGTTGCTCCTGCAAGTGCGCCGCAGTGCCGACGAACTGTCGCGGCTGCTCAACTACAACAGCGCTGCAGCCCATGATGGGCACCGCGTCACTGCATTGATGAGGGATTGAAATGAGCCTTTATCAACTGCACGACAGCACCGCGATTGTCACCGGCGGCTCTTCGGGCATTGGCCTGGCCTGCGTCGAGTTGTTGCTCGAAGCCGGCGCGGCCGTGGCCTTTTGCGGCCGGGACGAAAACCGGTTGCGCAGTGCCGAAGCCGAGTTGCGTCAACGCTTCCCCGAAGCACGGCTGCTCGCCCATGTTTGCAACGTACTCGATGCGGACTCGGTCAAGGCGTTTGCCGCGGCCAGTCTGACCGCATTGGGGCCGGCCAGCGTGCTGATCAACAACGCCGGGCAAGGTCGGGTGTCGACCTTCGCCGATACCACCGATAGCGCCTGGACCGAAGAGTTGAACCTGAAATTCTTCTCGGTGATCAACCCGGTCCACGCCTTCATGGCTCAGCTGCAACACCAGCCGAACGCGGCCATCGTCTGCGTCAATTCGCTGCTGGCCAGCCAGCCGGAACCGCACATGGTCGCCACCTCGGCCGCTCGTGCCGGGGTCATGAACCTGGTGCGTTCGATGGCCACCGAATTTGCCGGCCAGGGCATTCGGGTCAACGGCATCCTCATTGGCCTGGTCGAGTCCGGGCAATGGCGCCGACGTTTCGAAGCCCGCGAAGAGCGGGACCTGGACTGGACCCAATGGACCGCCCGGCTGGCGCAACAAAAACACATTCCTTTAGGGCGCCTGGGCCTGCCGATTGAAGCGGCCCGCGCGATCCTGTTTCTGGCCTCGCCTCTGTCGGCTTACACCACAGGCAGCCATATCGATGTTTCTGGAGGCCTGTCCCGCCATGCGTAATGAAAATACTGTCACCGTTGGCGCTGCCATCACCGCGTTCCTCGAACAGTGCGACGTCAAGGCCGCGTTCGGCGTGATCTCGATCCACAACATGCCGATCCTCGATGCCTTCGCCGTTCGTGGAAACATCCGCTTCGTCATGGCTCGCGGTGAAGCCGGCGCCACCAACATGGCCGACGCCTATGCCCGCACCACCGGCGGCCTCGGTGTCTGCCTGACGTCCACCGGCACCGCAGCCGGTAACGCCGCAGGCGCCATGGTCGAAGCGTTGACCGCCGGCACACCGCTGCTGCACATCACCGGGCAGATCGAAACACCGTACCTGGACCAGGAATTCGCCTACATCCACGAAGCGCGCGACCAACTGACCATGCTCAAAGCAGTGTCGAAGGCTGCGTTCCGTGTGCGCAGCGTCGACACCGCGATCAGCACAATGAAGCTAGCCGTGCAGACTGCCCTGACCGCCCCCACCGGGCCGGTCAGCGTGGAAATCCCGATCGACATCCAGTCGACGTTTATCACGATGCCGACCGACCTTTCACCGCTGCCGATTCCAGTGGCCGTCCCTGCGCCCGAAGCGCTGGACCTGGTGGCCGAGCGTCTGGCCACGGCCACCCGCCCACTGCTGTGGCTCGGCGGCGGCGCGCGGCATGCCGGGCCTCAAGTCAAACGCCTGCTGGACATGGGCGTCGGCGTGATCACCTCGACCCAGGGTCGCGGCGTGGTCAACGAAGATGACGAACGTTGCCTCGGCGCGTTCTCGCAAAACAAACTGGTCGAGCAGTTCCTGCAAAGCTGCGATGCCTTGCTGATCGCCGGCTCCCGTCTGCGCAGCAACGAAACCTTCAAGTACGCGTTGAAATTGCCACGCAACACCTTGCGTATCGACGCCAACCCGGCCATCGAAGGTCGCAGCTATAACAGCGAGCTGTTCATCTGTGGCGACTCGGCACTGGCCCTTGAAGGCCTGGCGGATCGTCTGGAAGGTCGCCTGCAGATCGACCCGACATTCCTCGCCGAACTCAAGGATGTCCGCGAAAGATCCCGCACCCAATTGATCGCCGACCTCGGCCCGTACTCGGCCATGGTCGAACAGCTGCAAGCGATCACCGGGCGCAATTTCTCCTGGGTGCGCGACGTCACGCTGTCCAACAGCATCTGGGGCAACCGCCTGCTGACCCTGTTCCACCCGCGTTCCGGCGTACATGCGCTGGGCGGCGGCATTGGCCAGGGCCTGTCGATGGGCATCGGCGCTGCCGTGGCCGCAGCGGAAACCGACCCTGAGCGCAAGGTCTTCGCCCTGGCCGGTGACGGCGGTTTCATCCTCAACCTCGGCGAACTGGCGACGCTGGTGCAAGAGAAGGCCAACGTGGTGATTCTGCTGATGAACGACCAACGTTACGGCGTCATCCGCAATATTCAGGACGCGGTCTACGGCAGCCGTCACTGCTACGTTGACCTGCACACGCCGGATTATTCCAAGCTGGCGGAATCCCTGAATCTGCGCCACGGCCTGGTCACCGACCTGAAGGATTTCGGCCGCGTGGTCGACGGCGCACTGGCTCAACCGGGCCCGTTCCTGCTGGAAGTCGACATGCTCGCCGTCGGCAGCTTCGCCACCCAGTTCGCCGGTCCGCCCAACAGCGAAACCAAAGCGCAAAAAGCCACGGCCTGAGGACTTCGTCATGTTGCATATCACCATGATCGGCTGCGGCGCCATTGGCGTCGGCGTGCTCGAACTGTTGGAGAAGGACCCGCAGCTGTGCGTTGACTACGTCATCGCTTCGGCCGGGTCTGAAGAATTGGTGCGCCAGCGGCTGGCCAGTTTCAAGCAACCGCCGCAGGTGCTGACCGCGTTGCCGGCCGATGCCCGCCCGGACCTGTTGGTCGAGTGCGCCGGCCACCGTGCCATCGAAGAACATGTGTTGCCGGCGCTGGAGCGTGGCATTGCCTGCCTGATCGTCTCGGTCGGCGCGCTGTCCGAAGTCGGCCTGGTTGAACGCCTGGAAGCGGCAGCCGAGCGCGGTCAGACCCGCATCGAGTTGCTGCCCGGCGCCATCGGTGGCATCGACGCCTTGTCGGCGGCCAAAGTCGGTGGGCTCGACTCGGTCAATTACACCGGCCGCAAACCGGCTAAAGCCTGGAAAAACACCCCCGCTGAACAGGCCTGTGATCTGGACAGCATTACCGAAGCCACGGTGATTTTTCAGGGCAGCGCGCGGGAAGCGGCACGGCTCTATCCAAAAAACGCCAACGTCGCAGCGACCTTGTCGCTGGCCGGGCTCGGCCTGGACCGCACCCACGTGACGCTGATCGCCGATCCGCTGAGCGAGGAGAACGTCCATCACTTCGAAGCTCGCGGTGCCTTCGGTGGTTTCGAACTGAGCTTGCGTGGCAAACCGCTGCTGGCCAACCCGAAGACTTCGGCGCTGACCGTTTACAGCGTTGTCCGCGCCTTGGGCAACCACGCCCATGCGATTTCGATTTAGGGGACCGTCGATGAATCTCGAACAGACTTTACCGATCTGCATTGCCGGCGACTGGCGTCTCGGTCGCGGCGAGCGTTATGCCACGTGCTACCCCGCCACGGGCGAAGCCGTCGCCTGGCTGAATGCCGCCAGTGTCGACGACGTTGAAGACGCCGTGCAAGGCGCCCATCAGGCGTTTTTGCACAGCGGCTGGGCGCAGCGCAAACCTCACGAACGGGCCAGCGTGCTGTACCGCATCGCCGAGCTGATCCGTGAGCGCAGCGAAGAACTGGCGCAATTGCAGCGCCAGGACAATGGCAAACCGATCAACGAAACCCGAGCCCTGGTGGCCAGCGCCGCCGGCACGTTCCAGTTCTTCGCCTCGGCCTGTGAAACCCTCGAAGAAACCATCACGCCGTCCCGTGGTGATTTCGTCAGCATGAGTGTGTACGAGCCGATGGGCGTGATCGCCGCAATCACCCCGTGGAACTCGCCGATTGCCAGCGAAGCGCAGAAGGTCGCTCCGGCGCTGGCGGCGGGCAACGCGGTGGTGATCAAACCGGCAGAAATCACCCCGTTGATGGCGTTGCAACTGGCACGCATCTGCGAGGACGCCGGCTTGCCTAAAGGCCTGCTCAGTGTGCTGCCGGGCAAAGGTTCGCTGCTCGGTGATGCGTTGACGCGTCACCCGCTGGTCAAGCGCGTGTCGTTCACCGGCGGCACTAAAACCGGCAAACACATTGCCCACATCGCCGCCGACAAGATGATGCCGGTGTCGCTGGAACTGGGTGGCAAATCGCCGACCATCGTTCTCGATGATGCCGACCTCGACCACGCGGTGGCCGGTGTGTTGTACGGCATCTTCAGTTCTTCAGGCGAAGCCTGCATCGCCGGGTCGCGGTTGTTCGTCGCCCGCGCGTTGTATGAACCGTTCATGTCGCGCCTGGTGGCCGCTGCGGCCGAACTGCGCGTCGGTGATCCGGCCGATGAACGTACCCAAATGGGTCCGTTGATCAGCGCCGGCCACCGCGAGTCAGTGGAGCGTTATGTTGCTCTTGGGCTGGCCGAAGGTGGACGCCTGCTGCTCGGTGGCAAGCGTCCGAGCGGCGGCGTATACGACCAGGGTTATTACTACCCGCCGACCATCCTCGAAGGTTTGAACAACAGCCAGCAGGTCTGTCAGGAAGAGATCTTCGGACCCGTTCTGGTGGCGATTCCCTTCGATGACGAAGCGCAATTGCTCGAGCAGGCCAACGACAGCCTGTACGCCCTCGCCGCCGGCATCTGGACACGCGACTACAAACGCGCCTGGGCACTGGGTCGAAAAATTCAGGCCGGTACGGTGTGGATCAACACCTACAAACAGTTCTCGATTTCCACACCGTTCGGCGGCTGGCGCGACAGCGGTCTGGGCCGTGAAAAAGGTCGCCTCGGCATCCTGCAGTACATGGAACAGAAAAGCCTTTATTGGGGCATGAATGAACAGCCACTGGCCTGGGCCGGTGTGCAACGAGAGGTTGGGTTATGAGCGTTTTAGGCATTGATGAAGTCACCTACGGCGTCGAGGACCTCGACACCAGCGTGCGTTTTTTCAGCGACTGGGGCCTGACGAAAGTCAGCGAGCAGCCTGACGAAGTGATCTTCGAAACCCTTAACGGCTGCCGCGTGGTGCTCGCCGACATCAACAAGACGGGTTTGCCGCCCGCCATCGAACCCGGTTCAACCGTGCGTGAAGTGGTCTGGGGCGTCGAAAGCGACGCTGACTTGAAGCTTTATAGCGAACGAATTGCCAACGATCCGGGCTTCATCGAAGCGGAAGGTCGCATCGGTTGCACCGACCCCAACGGCCTGGCGATCCGCCTGCAAGTGACTCGTAAGCGTGAGCTGGAAATCGAGTGCAGCGGCCATAACACCTGGCAGACCAAAGGCCGAATCAACAAGGCCGCGCCGATTTACGAGCGCGCCACACCGATCGAAGTCGGCCACGTGGTGTTTTTCGTCAAGGACGTGAACGCCTGCGAAGCCTTCTATCACGAGCGTTTCGGCTTCCAGGCCTCTGACCGCTATCCGGATCGCGGAGCGTTCCTGCGCACCGCCGAAGAAGGCGGCCACCACGACCTGTTCATGCTGCAACTGCCCGCCCCTCGTGCCGGTTTGAACCACGTCGCGTTCACCGTGCGCGATGTGCACGAAGTGTTCGGCGGCGGCATGCACATTTCCCGCAGCGGCTGGGCAACGGAAATCGGTCCGGGTCGGCACCCGGTGTCGTCGGCGTTCTTCTGGTACTTCAAGAACCCGGCCGGCGCGCTGGTCGAGTACTACGCCGACGAAGATCAACTGACCGGCGAATGGCAGCCGCGGGACTTCGAGCCGGGCCCGACGATGTTCGCCGAATGGGCCATCGCCGGCGGCATCGACGGCAATACCCGACGCCAGCAAAACGTCGAGGCGCCGCAAGGCAAGTTCCTCACCGACAAACCGAAACCCTGAGCAGGAGCCGTCCATGTCTTCGCTGAACATCGCTATCGCCGGTGCCGGAATCGGCGGCCTGACCGCCGCCATCGCCCTGCATCGCGCAGGCCATAACGTCACCGTATTCGAACAGTCGAAAGCCTTTTTGCGGGTCGGTGCCGATATCAACCTGACGCCTAATGCCGTGCGCGCCCTGGATGGTCTTGGGGTGGGCCCTGCCGTGCGCATTCCGGCCGCGCGTCCAACGCACCGGATCAGCCGTCTCTGGGACAGCGGCGAGGAAACTTCGCGCCTGGAAATGTCCGATGCCGCCGAACAGAAATACGGTGCACCGCAACTGACCATTCACCGCGCCGATCTGCTGGCCGCGCTGGCGGACGTCTTTCCACCAGAACAGGTGCAGTTTGGCAAACGTGCCGAGCACGTCGTGCAAACCGCCGACGGCATCGAGTTGTGCTTCAAGGATGGCAGCCGTCACGTCACCGATCTGTTGATCGGTGCGGATGGCATCCATTCGGTAGTGCGTAATGCGCTGTTCGGTGATGAGCAACCGCGCTTTACCGGAGTGGTCGCTTACCGCGCCGTCCTACCTGCCGAACGCGTGGCCCATGTGCCGAACATTCAGGCGTTCACTAAATGGTGGGGCCCGACGCCGGAAAGCCAGATCGTGACGTTTCCGTTGAATCAGGGCCGGGACATTTTCATCTTCGCCACCACCGCTCAGGACAGCTGGCATGAAGAGTCCTGGACCAGCGCCGGCGATGCCGACGAGTTGCGCAGCCACTATCAGGACTTCCACCCGGATGCTCGCGCCCTGCTCGATGCGTGCAACGAGGTACTCAAGACCGCGCTGTATGAACGCGATCCACTGCCGTTCTGGTCCAAGGGCGCGATGACCCTGCTGGGCGATGCCTGCCATCCGATGATGCCGTTCATGGCGCAAGGCGCCGGCCAGGCGATCGAAGACGCCGTTGTGCTCGCTCGTTATCTGCAAGACCTGACCAGCACTGCGCAGATCACCGACGCCCTGCAGGCTTATCAGCAGGCACGGCTGCAACGCACCAGCCAGATCCAGATCGGCTCACGCGGCAACCAATGGCTCAAGGATGGCGGCAACGCCGACTGGGTTTATGGCTATGACGCCTGGGCCGTGCCGATGCCGAACGTGGCGTGAGCAGGACCGTAGCCATGAGCGAAACCTTGCTGGTGACCGTGCTGCTCAAGCACGACCAATCAAAGAACCTGGAAGAGATTCAGCGGCACATGAAGCAGCAGGACTGGTGGGAACGGTTTCCCCCGCAAGGCGTCGAGGTGGTGTCCTGGACCGTGGCCATGGGCCTGGGCCAGATCGTCACCCTGCGGTTGCCGCCGAGCCTGCTGCCGACCCTCAACGTCGAGCTTGAACGCTCGGCCTGGGGCGTGTTCAGCACTGAAGTTTTCCCGACGTATGACTTTATTCCCGTGCGCGAAATGATCCGCGAACGGGTACGTAATGGAGGTCAATGAGATGAGCAATACCGAACCCTACCTGGAGCCCCATCAGGCCCGCAAACGTCCTAACACCCAGTTCGAAGAGTTGCTCGGCGACTCCATCGAGCGCGCCTTTGGCAACGGGGTGACCGAGTTGCCCGACCTGCTCGCGCACCTGAATCTGGCCGGGCCGCCCTGCTCGCTGACCACCGGAGAGTGGACACCAGACGCCTATAAAACCCTGATGGCTCGGCTGGGCGAATGACCCGCCGGAGGACAATAAGAAATGAACATGAATACAACCGTCGATCCAGCTGAAAACCTCTTGGCCAACGGGTTGAAAAACCTTTGGTTCCCGGTCCTGCCCTCCGATCAATTGGGTGAAAAACCGGTATCGATTCGCCGTCTGGGCTACAAGATCGCCCTGTGGCGCGACAATGACGGCAGCGTCCACGCCCTGGAAGATCACTGCCCTCATCGCGGCGCGCCGCTGTCCCAGGGACCGGTACTGGGTGACCGTCTGCAATGCCCTTATCACGGCGTCGAAGTGCGCTGCGACGGCACGGTCACCAAAGTCCCCGGCAGCCCCGGTTGCAAGCTCGAAGGCAGCCGTCCGACACGCATGTTCCACACCCGTGAAGCCGCTGGCGCGATCTTTCTGTACAACGCTGCAGATCCGCACGTGGACACCCCGCCGGAGCTGGTCCTGCCAGAGCAACTGACCTCCCCCGAATGGAGCAGCTTCCTCTGCTACACCGAATGGAAAGGCGATTATCGCTACGTCATCGACAACGTCATGGACCCGATGCACGGCACCTACCTGCACAAGATGTCGCACTCCATGAGCGAAGGCGAAGCCACCGCCAAGTTCGTCACCCGCGACACCGACAACGGTTTCTTCTTCGAGAAAGAAGGCCAGCGCGGGGTGAATTTCGACTGGACCGAGTTCATGGATAACGGCTGCCACTGGCTGCGCCTGGAAATCCCCTATCCGAAAACCGGCGGCCCGGGCGGTAACTTCACCATCATCGGCAGCTACACACCGAGCAGCCGCTCCTTGTCGGCGGTGTTCCACTGGCGTTGCCGCCCACTGACCGGCTGGCAGCGCGACACTTGGCGTTTCCTCTACAAAAATCGCCTGGAAGCACGGCATTGGGCGGTGCTGGAGCAGGATCGGGTGCTGCTCGAATTCATGGAGCCGGACGCCAACCAGCGGGAAAACCTCTACCAGCATGACCTGGGTGTGGTGCGTCTGCGCCGCTACCTGAAAAACGCGGCCAAGGCCCAACTGGAGCTGATCGACGCGAAGCAGTTGCCATGAACGCAGCCGTGCAACGTGTTCAGGCCGGCTCGTTGATCGAGCCGGCCAGCGCCACTTGGTCGAATGCCTTGCTGATCGGCAATGAAGTGGTGATGTCCGGCATGACCGGCCATCCCGCTACACGCCTGGCCGTTGTGGCTGACGCGCCGCTCGATGCCTACGCCCAGACACTGGTCGTGTTGAACAAAGTCCGGGCGCTGGTTGAAGCGGCGGGTGGGCATGTCGGCAACATTTACCGGTTGACGGTGTATGTCACCGACATCGCCGACAAGGACGAAGTGGGTCGCGCGCGCCGTGACTTCTTCGAAGGTCAGGTCGTTTTCCCGACTTCCACGCTGGTCGAAGTCAGCGCACTGGTGTTTCCCGAACTGCGGGTGGAGATCGAGGCCAGTGCGCGTCTCGATCTCGATTTGCGTACTGTCGAAAAGAGGTGACCGATGTCCCATTCCTCCCCCCTCACCGCTCGAGTGCACACGCTGCGCTATGAAGCCGAAGGCATCATCAGCGTCGAGTTGCGGCCGTTTGGCGACACGGTGTTCGCCCCGTTTGAAGCCGGCTCGCACATCGATCTGCATTTGCCCAACGGACTGGTGCGCAGTTATTCATTGCTCAACTCGCCGAGCGATCGAGGCCGTTACGTGATCGGCATTCTGCGTGATCGCAACAGCCGCGGCGGCTCGGAATTTGTGCACGCGCAACTGCGGGTCGGCATGCAACTGCCGATCTCGTCGCCGCGCAATAATTTCCAGCTCGACCTGAGTGCCAAACACAGCGTACTGGTGGCCGGCGGTATCGGTATCACTCCGATTTACTGCATGTTCCGCCAACTGCTGGCGCTGGGAAAATCCGCCGAGCTGATCTACTGCGCCCGCTCGCGACAGGAAGCCGCGCTGGTTGAGGAACTCAGCGGCTTGAGTGCCAAAGTCGTGTATCACTTCAACGATGAAAAAGGCATGCCGCCAGACCTGAGCGCTTATCTGGCCGATCAGCCCAGCGATACACACTTCTATTGCTGCGGTCCGACGCCGATGCTCGATGCTTTCGAAAGCACCTGCGAAGGCCTCGGTTATCCTCATGCGCATATCGAGCGTTTTGCGGCGGCTGAATTGCCACCGTCGGAAGATGCGCAGAGCAGCTATAGCGTAGAGCTGAAAAAATCTGGCAAGACGCTGTCGATCGAGCCCGGTTTGAGTTTGCTCGACGTGTTGCTCGAGGCGGGTTGCGATATTGAGTACAGCTGTCGCGAAGGGGTGTGCGGTTCGTGCGAAACACGCGTGCTGGAGGGTGATGTTGATCATCGTGATGGCGTGTTGACTAAAGCGGAGCGTGCGGCGAATAAATCCATGATGGTGTGTGTGTCGGGTTGCAAGAGTCGGCGGTTGGTACTCGACCTTTAATACTGGGTTTCAGGTGGCCCCCCATAGATTGGTGGTGGGGGCTGACCGGAGGCTTTGATTGGGTGAATATCCGTTTTTTTGGTTTTGGCTGCTGACGGTTTCGCTCTTACAGCGAGTCACTTGGAAGAGCCCCAAGTAACCAAGGGCTTTTGCCCCGCCATTCGGTGCCTCGCTGTGGCTCGGCATGCCCTCACTCCGGCATTGCTCCGGGGGCCCGCCGCCATCGGCCATCCATGGCCGGGGGCGGCTACCGCGGCATCCTTGCCGCGGTGCCCCCTGCGCAATACCTGCGTTCGGCCTCTGGGAAAGGGGCGGCAGATCTGAAGCAAAGCAACAGCAACGGCAAGATCAAAAGATCGCAGCCTCGCTTCGCTCGACAGCTCCTACAGGGGAACGCGTGCGCTTGAGCCCAGGCCGGCCGGTAGGCCGCCTCGTTTTGGCTTTTGCGATGCACGCCCCATCCCGCCCCAAACCTTTCTCGAATGAACAACAATTGCGCCATTTTTGTAGGCCGCTTTTATGCGCGTGAAATAAAAAACGCACAGTGAATGTGCAGTTTCGTTACCCCTCGACGCGCCTGTTTCATGGGCAACACAAACAAATATGTTTCCCATATAAACAATTGTTTTTATTGAATTTTTAAGCACCAAACAGCTTTCTGACAGTTGGCATAATTTCTGCTCAGGTAATCATGAGTTCATAGGCCATACGCCGTATTACCCACGAAACAACAAAAACAGAAACGCACTTAAAAAAAGCAACACACGAAGTCATCCGCTCATCGCCACTTTAAAGGCGAACGGACAAGTGTTGCCGGTCACTTTGTAGCGTTCAATTGAGCAGCGGAGTCAACATGAAGCATTACGTTATATGTATGGGACTGATGATGAGCAGTTGCGTGAGCTTCGCCGGTGAACCCGGTCCTGCTGCGCCCGTGACATCGACGACCGGCAAAAAGCCGTTTCCGCATATCGCCTGGCGCAGCGACGATGGCGAAAGCAGCCTGGACATCGGCGGTGCCCTGCGAACCAACTACCGCGACGAGCAATGGGACACCACCGAAAACAACGGGCGTTTTCTCTTCGACACCTTCCGCATCGACGTACAGGCGACCTACAAAAATCTCTATAGCGATGTCGGCTACTGGTTTCAGGATGACGGCAAACACTCCATCGACCGCGGCTTCGTCGGCTACCGCCTGAACAGCAACTCAAACCTGCAACTGGGCGCGCCGTTCAAACCGTTTGGCCTGGAACCCTATCCGCAATTTGGCTGGAGCTATCACCTGCCCTTCTTCATGGGCTATGGCGTCAGCGCTGGCACAGGCTTGAAGTACAGCTACAAGGATCAGGATTGGGATCTGCAACTCGGGTACTTCCCGCGCATGTTGCCTTCCGACATTCGCTACTCGCCGGAAGTCGGGCGTTACGCCGACCTCAAGGACAATGCGATCCCCTTCACCCAGTCGCGCCAGGACAACGAGAAACACAACCAGATCAACGCCCGGGTCGCGCGGACCTTTGTTAATGACGGCTGGAAAACCGAGATCGGCGCGTCGGTGGCCGCCGCCCAGTTGTATAACGCCACCACCAAAGACGATGGCGATTACTGGGCCGGCGGTATCCACGCCATCATCAATGCCGGCGCGTGGACCGTCTCTACCCAGGGCATTCGCTACGAGTACGACCCCAAAAACCCTGCAGGTGTCAGCAACGACTCGGTGCTGATGGGCGGCAACGGCCTGACCCCGGCGTACCTGATCGCTTCCAAGGCCACCATTGCTTCGCTGAACGTCGGCTATGACATCCCCACGCCAAAACTGGGTCAGTTGAAGAAGATCAAGCTCTACAACGACTACAGTCGCATGATGAAAGACAAGAGCGGTTGGGACGACTCGCAGATGTACACCGTCGGCGCGCAGTTCCTGGCCATGCCGATCATGGCCTGGGTCGACCTGACCTGGGCGAAAAACGCCAACCCCTATGGCGGTGCGGAAAACGGTACGGGCTTTACCAATACCAGTTCAGTTGGCAGCAATCAGTGGTATTACCGGACCAACGTCAATATCGGGTACTACTTCTGATCCCGTTATCGCCTCGCCCCTGATCAGCTTCGTTTTGTGTTTCGCGCTGTTCATGTCCGGCTCTTTCGACCAGCGGTGCAGATGGCCCTTCAGCCCCGCTGGCTCGAATCGATACCCTTCTGGTGCGGTAGTTTCAGCCTGCCGGTTGCGTGTTGTTTATCGACAGTGCAGCACGCTACAAATAATTGCTTACAAAGTAGAAATTCATTAAACCCGATCTTGTACTAGCGGGTGTTAGCTTGGGCGCCTGATCGGGCCATGAGATGCCAAAGTCTTAATTATGCGCATCAAACTTCCTAGCATTCCTGCCCTCGGTGCATACCTTGCACTTTCTTGCCTGTTTGCGGCCGCATGGTTCTTCAACCCTGCCAATACGCACTCATCCTTTGCCCTGATAAGTCCAGTGATGGCAGTGGCCGGCAAAGTGGCCAAGCCCATTTATACCAGCCGCTTCGCCTCCTCCGGGCTGGTGGATTTCGTGCATTCCTCGGCGGTGACCGCCTTGCCCGACGGCAGCCTGATGACGGTCTGGTTCGCCGGCTCCCGCGAAGGCGCAGCCGATGTGCAGGTGCGCTCCGCCCGTTTCGACCCGAAAACCAGCGAATGGGGGGCTGAACAGGTATTGGCGACGCGGGATTCGACCCAACAGGGCACGCGAAAATACATTCGCAAGCTGGGCAATCCGGTGGTTGCCCTCGCACCGGATAATCGCGTGTGGCTGTTCTACGTGTCCGTGTCCATGGGCGGCTGGGCCGGCAGCGCGGTCAATGTGATGGTGTCAGATGACTTCGGTGAAAGCTGGTCCGCCCCGCGCCAGCTGATCACCTCACCCTTTCTGAACATCAGCACGCTGGTTCGGTCGGCACCGGTGTTTCATGCCGATGGCTCCATCGGCTTGCCGGTCTACCACGAGTTTCTGGGCAAGTTTGCCGAGTACCTCTACTTGAGCGCAGACGGCGATGTGATCGACAAATACCGCATCAGCCACGGCAATAATTCATTGCAACCTGCAGTGGTTCCGCTGGACGGCCGGCGCGGCATCGCCTTGCTGCGCTATGCCGGCGATACCCACCACCGTGTGCTGGCGACCCGCACCGAAGACGCCGGTCAAACCTGGAGCGAACCTTATCCGCTCGATCCCTCGAACCCGAACTCATCGTTGGCCGCCGTCGCGACGCCCGAACATGGGTTGCTGGTGGCGCTCAACGACCTGCAGGAGGGGCGCTTCAAGCTGAGTCTGTATGGGACCGACGCAAAAATGGACGATTGGCGCTCGTTGCGTGACCTGGACAAGTCACCTGATCCCGAAGGCGCTCCGTTTTCTCCCGAGGCCTACAAGGAAATCATCGGTAAAGAGTTTCGCGGTTCCAGCGGCGCGCTTCGCCAACCGCTGGAGGCGCGGTTCCTGGACAACCTCGACAACCGCGTCTGTAAAAGCCAAGGGTGTGAATTTGAATATGAATACCCGTACTTCATCCGCAGCCCCGACGGTATGTATCACTTGGTTTATTCCTGGAACAACACCTTCATCAAGCACGTCACCTTCAACGATGCCTGGCTCAACGAGCGTCGCAAATGATCAGCCTGTGGCAAGCCCATGCCAGCTTCGCAATGATCATCTTCCTGGTGCTGCCTTCTTTCGGCTTGCCCAAAACCTGGCGGATCGCACTGTTGGCCGCATTGCTGGCAGTCAGCTTCATACCGCTGGACGGCTTATCGTTGGCCGCCTATTTGCGCAGCTACATTGATGACCTGGCGATCACCTCCATGGTGTTCATGGCGTGGGGCTGCTTGCGTCGGCTGGACATCCTGCCACCTGCGCGGGGTCAAACCGGCGTATTGATCCTCTTCGCCGCGATGGCCCTGGTGCTGTACCCGGCAACCCTGGGCATGAGTGATCTGGACCCCTATCGGTTTGGCTACAGCCCGCGCCCCATGCTGATTGCCCTCGCCGCGCTGACACTGGGCCTGTTTTACCTGCGCAACGGCCTGGCCGTCGTGATGCTGGCCAGCGCAACCCTGGCCTTCATTGCCGGGATCAAACCTTCGCAAAACTATTGGGATTACCTGGTCGATCCACTGCTGGGTCTGTATTGCTGCATGGCCCTGCTGATGCTTGCCGTGCGCTGGACGTATCGCCAGGCAAGCAAGCGCCGCGTTGCAGTGGGCGATGTGTCCAGTTCCGTTTGAGATTTAACGACTTTATTAACAGGGGAACAGGGATGGGTTGGCTGCACTCGAGACGTTTACATTACTGGTTGGGCGCGACAGCGATTACATTCGCGCTGTTTTCTGCGCTTCGGGTGCTGTTCTTTTTCGGCTATTCGGGTTTCGACGCCCGAGCGCTGATCGACCAACATGCCGTCATGGAAACCCTGGGGATCGGCTTTCGTTTCGATCTGCGCCTGGCCATCCTGGCGATGTTGCCGTTGGCGTTACTGGCCTGGATTCCTCGCTGGAACCTGATCGGCAGCCGCCTGCTTCGCCGGATCGCCCGCGTGTATCTGGTCGCGGCCCTGAGCATCCTGCTGCTGATTTACATCATCGATTTTGGTCATTACGCCTACCTGGGCGTGAGGATCAACGCCACCGTGCTGCGCTTCATCGAGGACGCGCAAATATCCCGTGACATGGTCTGGCAGACCTACCCGGTGATCTGGATTTCACTGGGTTGGCTGGCAACGGTCGCGTTGGTGACACTGGCCCTGGTGCGTCTGGAACGCGTGACGCTGGACCGCCCTCGCAAAGCCATTCGCCGGCTCTCCGCGACATTGGGTGGCGCGTTGATGGTCGTGGCGGTGCTGCTGGGTATTTTAGGTCGTGTCGAAAACATGAACCTTGAGAACCCGGTCCCGTTGCGCTGGAGCGATGCGTTCTTCTCTGGCAATAACCAGATCGCTGCGTTGGGTCTGAACCCGGTGCTGTTCCTCTACGACACGGTCAAAGTCGGACAATCGCGCTATGACGAAGCGCAGGTGCGCGAACACTACGCGGTGATGGCCAACTACCTGGGCGTGGACAAACCCGACCCGCAAACCCTTGATTTCGTCCGTCACCAGGCGCCACAACCCTACAAAGTACCGGGCTCCCGGCCGCCGAACGTGGTGTTCGTCATGCTGGAATCGCTGGGCACCAGCGCCGTCGGGGCCTACGGCAACCCGATCAATCCGACGCCCAATATCGATCGCCTGGCCACCCAGAGCTGGTTCTTCGAGCACTTCTATGTGCCGGTGACGGGAACCGCAAAAACCGTCTGGGCCAGCATTAGCGGCGTGCCCGACGTCACCCGTCAGGAAACCGCGACGCGTAATCCGTTGATCACCAAACAAAACACACTGATCAACGCCTTCACCGGTTACGAGAAGATCTACACCATCGGCGGAAACTCCGGCTGGGCCAACATGAATGCCTTGATCCGGCAAAGCATCGACGGCGTTCGCTTGTTCGAAGAGCGGGACTGGAAATCCCCGGTGGTGGATGTCTGGGGGATTTCAGACCTGGATCTGTTCAAGGAAACCGACCAGATCCTGCAAACCCTGCCCAAGGACAAACCGTTCTTCGCCTATGTGCAGACGGCTGGTAACCATCGTCCCTTCACGATTCCCAAAAGCAACGATGGATTCGAGGTCAAGCAGCCTACCCTGGCCGAAGTACAGGCCGCAGGGTCGCGCAGCGTCGAGCAGTACAACGCCGTGCGTTTGCTGGACTTCAACATCGGTCGCTTGATGGAAATCGCCAAGGCAGGCGGCTGGTACGACAACACCATTTTCGTGCTGTTTGGTGACCACAACACCCGTATCGCGCAAATCCCGTTCCTGGCACCGGCCTACGAGCAACTGGGTCTGGAAAGCAACGCGGTGCCGATGATCATCCACGCGCCGGGTTTGCTGGGGACGCGTAAGGTCAAGGAAGCGGTCGGCCTGGTGGACTTGCTGCCCACCGTGGCGGGCATGGCCGGCCTTGAGTTTCGCAACAGCGGCATGGGCCGTGACATTCAGCAGCCCGCGCCCGAGGGTGAACGCGTGGTCCCCCTGGTACTGCGTGAGGGAACATTCCCGCTGATTGCCGGCGTGACTCAACACTACATGGTGCAGATGGAGCACGACGGCAGCTCGCCAAGTCTGCATGACCTGGCCTCACCGACGCCGCTGGACAACGTCGCCGAGCAAAACCCTGAAGAGTTCAAACGCCTGTCGCAACTGACCCGCGCCATGCACGAAACCTCAAGGTTGATGCTGTACCAGAACGTTCGAAAGTAACGGTTTTCCCGCGTCTATGCTTCAAATAGACGCGGGGCCTTCCCCTGATACCCGTAAAAGACTCTGCCTATCACGA
Source organism: Pseudomonas sp. TH39(2020) (assembly GCF_016650715.1). NCBI lineage: Bacteria > Pseudomonadati > Pseudomonadota > Gammaproteobacteria > Pseudomonadales > Pseudomonadaceae > Pseudomonas > Pseudomonas sp. TH39(2020). The sequence goes on from NZ_JAEKFF010000008.1 coordinate 376,055, forward strand.
CCCAATACTCCCCCTATTAGCTGACTTCCCAACTGGGGTCTAACCTTATCCGAGCGTCGGCACCATAAGCCGGCCGGTCAAGAGCTGATAAGGAGATAGGAATGGGTCAGAAGCCTGACTAAACCTGCCGTAGGCCACCGTGCAGGCAACTCGATTGCCGTTGTTAAGAATTCCCCTGTGATCAAAACAATCAGTTGATCAAACTGCTGGCCCTGCAGCCTGTGTCATTGGTTTCGCCCGTTGCTGTTTAACGCCCACGTTGGGCCGGATAGCCGGATGAATACGACCAAAAGGTAGCTCACACATGGCAAACGAATCGAAATGCCCGTTCCTTAGCGCCGCTGGCGGTGGCACGACAAACCGCGACTGGTGGCCGAACCAACTGAATCTGAAGATCCTCCATCAGCACTCGTCCCTGTCCGATCCCATGGACGAGGGCTTCAACTACGCCGAAGCATTCAAAAGCCTGGACTTTGAAGCGGTCAAAAGAGACCTGACTGCGTTGATGACCGATTCCCAGGACTGGTGGCCGGCGGACTTCGGTCACTACGGGCCACTCTTCATTCGCATGGCCTGGCACTCCGCCGGTACGTACCGCACCGGTGACGGTCGTGGTGGCGCCGGTTCCGGTCAGCAACGCTTCGCGCCGCTCAACAGTTGGCCGGACAACGTCAGCCTCGACAAGGCACGCCGGCTGCTCTGGCCGATCAAGCAAAAATATGGCCGCAACATTTCCTGGGCAGATCTGATCGTCCTCACCGGCAACGTCGCGCTGGAATCCATGGGCTTCAAGACCTTTGGCTTTTCTGGCGGTCGTCCGGACGTTTGGGAACCGGATGAGGACGTCTACTGGGGCTCCGAAAACAAGTGGCTGGGCGGCGACACCCGCTACGGCAAAAAAAACGAGCCCATGCAAGAGCCCGGCGAAGGCCCACTCGTGGCTGAGCCGGGGGAAAATGAGGAGAGCCGCACCGACCAGGGGCGCTTCCTGGAGAACCCGCTCGCCGCCGTGCAAATGGGCCTGATCTACGTCAACCCGGAAGGCCCGGAAGGCAACCCCGACCCGGTCGCGGCCGGGAAGGACATCCGCGAAACCTTCGCGCGCATGGCGATGAATGACGAAGAAACCGTGGCACTGATCGCCGGCGGCCACGCCTTTGGCAAGACCCACGGCGCCGGACCTGCCGACAATGTCGGCGCCGAGCCCGAAGCCGCTGGCCTCGAACAACAAGGTTTTGGCTGGAAGAACAGCTTCGGCACCGGCAAAGGTCCGGACACCATCACCAGCGGCCTGGAAGTCACCTGGACCACCACGCCCACCCGGTGGAGCAACAACTATCTGGAAAACCTGTTCGGCTTCGAGTGGGAACTGAGTAAAAGCCCGGCCGGTGCGAACCAGTGGATACCGAAAAACAACGCCGGCGCCGGCATTATTCCGGATGCTCACGACCCGTCCAAACGTCGCAATCCGACCATGCTGACCACCGACCTGTCGCTGCGATTCGACCCGATCTACGAACCGATTTCGCGGCGTTTCCTGGCCAATCCAGACCAGTTGGCCGACGCGTTCGCCCGGGCCTGGTTCAAGCTGATCCACCGCGACATGGGTCCCCTCTCCCGCTACCTCGGCCCGGAAATGCCGAGCGAAGAGCTGATTTGGCAAGATCCGATTCCAGAGGTCGACCATCCTTTGGTCACCGACAGCGATGTCGCCGCACTCAAGAGCAAACTGCTGGCCTCGGGGCTGACCGTCTCGCAGCTTGTATCAACGGCTTGGGCGGCGGCTTCGACCTTCCGAGGCTCCGACAAACGCGGCGGTGCCAACGGTGGGCGTTTGCGTCTGGCCCCACAGAAGTTCTGGCAGGCCAACCAGCCTGACCAACTGGCGAACGTGCTGGCGAAACTCGAGGGTATCCAGAGCGAGTTCAACAACAGCGGCAAGAAGATCTCGCTGGCAGACTTGATTGTGCTGGCCGGTAACGCGGGCGTCGAACAGGCGGCGAAAAATGCCGGTCAAACTGTGACGGTGCCTTTCTCGCCAGGACGGATGGACGCCTCCCAAGAGCAAACGGACGTCGAGTCTTTCGGCTTCCTCGAACCCTTCGCTGATGGCTTCCGCAACTACCTCAAAGGCAGGTACCGCGTCCCGGCCGAGCAGCTGTTGATCGACAAGGCGCAACTGCTGACACTCACCGCACCAGAAATGACCGCGCTCATTGGCGGCATGCGCGTGCTGAACACCAACGTCGGACAAACCAAACACGGTGTATTCACCCAGCAGCCGGAAGCGCTAACTAACGACTTCTTCAAAAACCTGCTGGATATGGGCGTGGAATGGAAACCGGTGTCGGAGGCTAATGAGGAGTTTGAAGGGCGCGATCGCAAAACCGGCGAAGTGAAGTGGACCGGCACCCGTGTCGACCTCGTCTTCGGCTCGAATGCGCAGTTGCGAGCGTTGGCTGAAGTCTATGCAACCGCTGATGCGCAGGAGAAGTTCGTTAAAGACTTCGTAGCCGCCTGGGCCAAAGTGATGGACCTGGATCGCTTCGATCTCAAGTAACACGAGCGGTATTGCTGAAACTGCAACGCCTCCCACTGTGGAGGCGTTGTGCTTTTTGTCACTTGACGCTTCACGCCGTTAGATGGGAAAACGTGCGTGGCCCGGATGCAAGCGTTGGGTTCAACATGAATCAAGGAAGACTCATCAAACCATGAAAACCCTACTGTGTTTGCTGATCGCCACCGGCGTCGGCACCGCGCTGCAATACGCTGGTATCCCCCATGGCCTGTTGCTCGGTTCGATACTCGCCACCGCGTTGATCGCCAGCAACTTGCGTTTTTCCCCCACGCTGCCCTTCAGCCTTGGCTACGTGCAAATCGTGTTGGGGATCGCGACCGGTCTGATGTTCACGTCGTGGAACAGCCAAACGGCGGCCGCTATGTTACCGAGCCTGGGCTTCATGCTGCTGGGCCTGACGGTCCAGAGCGCCGTGGCCGGTTTGTGGCTGCTCAGAGTCTCGGGATGGAACCCGAAGGACTCCCTGTTAGCCGTGTATCCGGGCGCACTCGCCGCCGTGTTCGATTTGCTCGAGTCCGAGCGCGCTTCCAGCAAGGTGATCGTCGTACACCTGGTGCGACTGCTGTCGATCACCGTGCTGGTCAGCTTTTGCATTCCCGGACAGACCGACGTGGCACTTGCCGAGAGCAGCCCGCTGCTTACGAGTACCGCGCTGACCCTGCTGTTGCTGATCGCCTTGTGCCTGTTGCTCGGCCGCTTGCTGTTGCGTGTCGGCGTTCCAGCACCGTTCATGCTCACCGCGATCATCGTCACCGGCGTCTACCTCAAGATGGGCTATCTCCAGGCCTTCCACCTGCCGTCATGGAGTGTCGACACCGCCGTGGTCCTCCTCGGCGTGCTGATCGGCTCGAAATTCAAAGACATCAGCCTCGCAGACCTTGTCCGCCACGGCCGGGCCGGGCTGATGGCCGTCGCCCTGATGCTGCTGATCGCAGCGGCGTTTGCCGGCGTGGCCGGACGGGTCCTGGGCAGCGACCCCTTGTCGTTGTGGCTGGCGTACATGCCTGGCGCCATCGAAACCATCGCCCTCGTCGCCTTCAGTGGCGGGCTGAACGTGGTGTTCATCCTGACCCATCACCTGGTGCGAATGGTCGTGCTGCACTTTGCGCCGGCGTTGGTCGTTCAGGCGCGGCGCTGGCGGGAGGATGTCTGATCGCAGGAAGGATTAAGTGGGAGAGATCGTGGCCAGGGCACCAATCAAAATGGTCAACACCAGAAATCCACCCAGGAAAATCGCCATCTTGCCCATTGGGCCTCCTACATTATGAGTTTGCGGTGCAGCGGTTTCCGCGACTGCGGAGCGTGCCGTTATTGTGAGCCGGCGGCTGTGTGCGTTACAGATGCAGATGGCGCAGAAAAATACGGATCAGAATGCCAAATTGGGGCTGGATCGCCTTTAAATATCAATTCCGCCAGGGTCTATTTATGCCGCTGAGTTTTCATAAAATGCACGCCAATGGCGATGACTTCGTTATTGTGGACTCGCGAAACGCGGTCAATCCAATGACAAGTACCCTGGCTCGGCGAATGGGTGATCGGACCCGAGGAATCGGATTCAATCAACTCGCGGTAGTGCTCGATTGCGATGATGCAGATGCGCGTTTGATGTTTTGGAACGCAGATGGCTCCACGCTGGATGTTTGTGGCAGTGCAACGCGGGGTGCCGCGGATATGTTGATGCTCGAATCAAATACTTCTTCGATAGCGCTCCGAACCAAGCGTGGTCTACTCACTTGCGAACGAACTTCAGCCGGCGCAATTTCTGTAAACATGGGCGAGCCGCTTTTCGGTTGGTCGGAAATTCCTCTGTCGCTGGAACTGGACACTGCTGTTTTGCCACTTGCTGGAGACCCAACAGCTTGCAGCATGGGAAATCCGCACTGCACCTATTTTGTGGATGATCTAACAGCCATTGATATAGCGGCAATTGGACCGACAATTGAAACCAACTCCCTATTTCCCCTCAGGACCAACGTGCATTTCGTCCAGATCATTAACCGAAAGCACATTCGGTTGCGCATCTGGGAGCGCCGGGGTGGTATTCCGCTCGGTTCAGGTTCCTGCTCTTGTGGCGCCGCTGTTAACGGAATTCGTCGTGGCTTGTTAGACAATTCCGTTGAGGTTGAATGTGATGGCGGAACTGTAACGGTTCAATGGGATGGCGTGGGACCGGTCTTTCTCATTGGACCGGTAGAGACAGCTTTTTCGGGAATGATCACGGATAGTTTATTGCAAGCTTTATAGCTGCTATATCGTGATAAACAGAGGCGGCTCAGAGGACTCGGAACCCTACCCGGATGCTTGGATAGTCGAGCAGCACGCCTATCTGTCAACGCTTGAAAATGGATCGAGGATAGGGAATGAGTATTTTCAGTCGGATAAAATCTTTCGTAAGACGTGGCCAGGAGGAGCAAGTTGCCGGCTACTCCATACCAGAGTTGAAGTCGGTTTTTGCTGAGCCTCTATCACGTCTCCCTCGGTCTCTGACCGACTATCCGCAAGTGGTATCTTTGGACGATATCGGTATCTCGGCCTATTACTCTGCTTTCTTAATCGGCAATGAAGACGTTCATAAGTTTTCGGCACTTGTCGAATTGTAGTGGTCAACTAATCCCGGACACGACGTTAAGTTTTTCCTCGGCCCGAGCTGGCGCCAGCCCACCGTTGAATTGGTGAGGCCGAATCCGGTTGTACCGATGCATCAAAAAATGGCTGATGTCGCGCTGTGCTTCCTGCGCAGTTCTGTAGCCTAAGGTCGGTATCCATTCAGTTTTCAAACTCCGGAACACTCGCTCCATCGGTGCATTGTCCCAGCAATTTCCCCGGCGACTCATGCTCTGGCGTATGCGGTATCGCCACAACCGCTGGCGAAACAACCGGCTTGCATATTGGGACCCTTGATCCGAGTGGAACAGCAGATCCGAAGGCCTGCCACGCTGCTCGTAGGCCATATCCAGGGCTCGGATCACGAGTTCGGCGTCCGGTTTTTCCGACAGTGCCCAGCCCACTATCCGGCGCGTGCAGAGATCCAGAACGACAGCCAAGTAATGCCACTTTCCTTGTGCCCAAATATAGGTGATGTCACCGCACCAGACCTGATTGGGGGCTGGCACATCAAACTCACGGTTCAAGGTATTCGGGATATCAAGTCTTTCTACTGTCGCTCGTTTATAGGCATGTGAGCCGGGTTGTTTACTGACTAAATCAAGCTCACGCATCAAACTGCGCACTTTGAATCGACCGAGTTGCTCACCATCTTCACGCATCAGTGACAGGATGCTGCGACTGCCCGCAGCGCTGCGACTTTGCGAGAACAGCTCACTGACCCGGCTACGCAACCGAAGCCGTTCAACATCGGGAGTGCGGCGCCGCAGGCGCTGGGCGTAGTAGCACGAGCGGGTGACTTCAAACACCTTACACAGCCAATCAACCGGCTCATGGGCACTCAACTGATCAATCAGCGCAAACGCTCGTGATCTTCCGACATCAAGAGCGCGGTAGCCTTTTTTAGTATGGATTTTTCTCGCTCAAGCCGAGCGATCCGGGCTTCCAGTTCCTGAATTTTCTGCTGCTCTGGGGTCAGCGCCTTGCTCTGCGGAGTGACGCCTTGGTGCTCTTTCTGAACCTGGTCAACCCAGCGGCGCAGCGCTGACTCACCAATGCCGAGTGAGCGGCTGGCTTCGATGTAGCTGTAGTTTTGCTTGAGCACGAGGTCAGCAGCCTCGCGTTTGAATTCAGCAGTAAAGGAGCGGCGTTGTTTGGTCATCTGACACCTCGATCTGGCGAGTATTCTCGCCTAAATGGGTGTCCGGTTTCATTAGACCACTACAAATCGAATTTCAGGTTCAAGACTGAAAAACTATTCAACGACCTTCCCGTAAAGCGTTATTCAGACATCCGAGAATACAACCACCTGATCTATTTCAGATCCGACGGAGAATTTAACGCCACAACGATGCGGATGGTTACGAACAGCGCCGAATTTCTAAACATCATTCAGCTTGAGAAATTGGCCGTTCCGCCACCCTGGATAGCGTTTGAGGGGTACAACCCTTTGTGGTGGGGAGGAAATATGCAAGGCGCTCAGGGCTACTATAACGACAGCTACTTCTCGCCGTTTTTTACTGATTTAAGCGGAGGAGAAAGGGAGATTTATTACGCAAGATACAATGCGCCGAATGAATGGAGAAAAAGCTTGGAATTGATGTACGACATTGAATGATCGTTCACCTTTCTAGGGCAAGCCCCCTCGCCACAAAAAACTCGTCAGTCTTAGCAATTCGTAATCTGCAAGATCGAATTCCAGACACAAAAAAGCCAACGGACCGTCACCGGTTCAGTGGGCTTTGCGATTACGCTTACTTACAAAGACATTTCATCAGCAGCCGTAACCTCGCTCCCCTGCCGTTTGTCAGCTTCCTGGCACCTTCCCCTTCCCGGTTTCTCCAACGCTGTACACCCCCTCACATGGCAGGCCTAAATGATGAACAGGACAATTGCTGCTCTCACGATCGCGGGCCTGTTCGCCTGCTCGCTTTTCGCACTGGCTGCCGAAAAGGCGACTGGAGAATCTGCTGTGCCACCTGCCGCGCTTCCCGGAATCAATCAGGCTCAGGGCTCTGAATCCAAGGAGGACAAGGCCGACAAAAAAGGCGAGGAAGCTGCGGGTTCAAACTCTGGTGCGGAGTCGGAAGAGACGGACAAAGATGCGGCCACCTCTAGCGGTTCGAAGGACGTTGAAAAAAAACCTACGCAGTAATGAGTGAGCGGTCCGCCCGCTTCCGCCTTAGTGTTGAGTAACCTGCAGGAACTGAATCCCAGACACAAAAAAGCCCACTGACCGTCACCGGTTCAGTGGGCTTTTGATTTGGCCTCTAGTTACAGAGCCATATCAGTCGCAGCATTAGCCTTCGGAGCCTTGGCCGGCGCAGCCGGAGCAGCAGCCGGAGCCACCACCTGACCAATCGCCGGCGGCGGAGTCAGCTGCAACACCTTGGCGGTGTAAGCCCACTCTTCAGCCACTTTCTCAGGGCTGCCATTCAACTGAGTGCCATAGCTCGGCACGATCTGGTGCAGCTTTTCCTGCCAGGCTGGGGAAGCAACCTTGTCCTTGAACACCTTCTGCAGCACGGTCAGCATGATCGGTGCCGCCGTCGAAGCGCCCGGCGATGCGCCCAGCAGACCAGCGATGGTGCCGTCTTGCGAGGCAACAATCTCGGTACCCAACTTCAGCACGCCACCCGCGGCTTCATCACGCTTGATGATTTGCACGCGTTGGCCGGCTTGCCACAGGCGCCAGTCTTCGGCTTTGGCGTTCGGGAAGTATTCTTTCAGGGCGTTGAGGCGGTCTTCGTCAGACAGCATCAGTTGGCCAGCAAGGTACTCGACCAGCGGGTATTCCTTGATGCCGACTTTGGTCATTGGCCACACGTTGTGCGTGGTGGTGGTGGTCAACAGGTCCAGGTACGAGCCTTCTTTCAGGAACTTGGTGCTGAAGGTCGCGAATGGGCCAAACAGGATGACGCGCTTGCCGTCCAGGACACGGGTGTCCAGGTGCGGAACCGACATTGGCGGTGCGCCAACGGAGGCTTTGCCGTAGGCCTTGGCCAGGTGTTGCTCGGCGATGGTCGGGTTTTCGGTCACGAGGAACGAGCCGCCTACCGGGAAGCCTGCGTATTCCTTGGCTTCAGGAATGCCGGACTTCTGCAGCAGGTGCAGTGCACCGCCGCCCGCGCCGATGAACACAAACTTGGCGTCGGTTTCGGTTTTGGTGCCGTCTTTCAGGTTTTTGTAGCTGACGCGCCAGCTGCCGTCTTCGTTCTTGGTGATGTCTTGCACTTCGCTAGACAGTTTCAGGTCGAACTTCGGCGTGGTTTGCAGGTGCGCGACGAACTGGCGGGTGATCTCGCCAAAGTTCATGTCGGTACCGATCGGGCTCCAGGTGGCCGCGACTTTCTGGTTCGGGTCACGCCCTTCCATCATCAGCGGAACCCACTTCTTGATCACAGCCGGGTCTTCGGAGTACTGCATGCCGGCGAACAGCGGGCTTGCTTGCAGGGCTTCGTAGCGCTTTTTCAGGAACTTGATGTTGTCATCGCCCCACACAAAGCTCATGTGTGGCGTGGAGTTGATGAACGAACGCGGGTTCTTCAGCACGCCTTGCTGAACCTGCCAGGCCCAGAACTGACGGGAGATCTGAAAGGCTTCGTTGATTTCAACGGCTTTCGTGATCTGGACGTTGCCTTTATCGTCTTCCGGGGTGTAGTTCAACTCGGCCAGGGCGGAGTGACCGGTACCGGCGTTGTTCCAGCCGTTGGAGCTTTCCAGGGCGACGCCGTCGAGGCGCTCGATCATTTCCATCGAAGTGCCAGGTTCCAGCTCATTGAGCCAAACACCGAGGGTCGCGCTCATGATGCCGCCGCCAATGAGCAGCACATCGACTTTCTTTGCCTCTTCCGCGTGAACGGACGTGATCCCCATCGACAAAGCCAGCCCCAGCAGGGCCGTGTTCATTTTCTTAAACATCTGTAGCACCTTTGATAAAACGCCATCCGCCCTTCCATCCTCATGCATGAGGCCCCCTGGTTCACGGCATGCAGGCAGCATGCTGTGGGTTGCGCACTGATCAGGATTGGAGGGTGGGCACACAAGGCCGACGTGTCTCCATCGACCTCAGTTTATATGTCCCTACTGAACTGACTTTTTATCGTTATTGGCTTCAGCTACTTGAGCGACAGTGATTCTGTTGGCGCGTCTCGAGAACGCGCAAACTGAATAGGTCAAAGCAAGTTGGGGCGAAGAATATCACGACACGGCAAACCCGCGCGTCTGTTCCCGACTTGATAGTCCGGGCACGGGTGCTGAGCCCACTATACTCATCGTGATTTTCTAGATGAACCTGTGAGGAGCAGTCATGAGCGACAAAGACGATTTGCGCAAATATTCCTCCCAAGTGGTCGACGGCGTGGAGCGCACGCCCGGCCGCGCGATGCTGCGGGCCGTGGGTTTTACGGACGAAGACTTCAAAAAACCGCAGATCGGTATCGCCTCCACGTGGGCGATGGTCACGCCCTGCAACATGCACATCGACAAGCTGGCCATTGAAGCCGAAAAAGGCGCGAATGCCGCCGGTGCCAAGGGTGTCATTTTCAACACGATCACCATTTCCGACGGCATCGCCAACGGCACCGAAGGCATGAAGTATTCGCTGGTATCACGGGAAGTGATCGCCGATTCGATTGAAGTGGTGGCCGGCTGCGAAGGCTTTGACGGTCTGGTGACTGTGGGCGGTTGTGACAAGAACATGCCGGGCTGCCTGATCGGCATGGCGCGACTGAATCGCCCTTCCATCTTCGTCTATGGCGGCACCATCCGGCCGGGCGCCGGCCACACCGATATCATCTCCGTATTCGAGGCCGTGGGTCAGCACGCACGGGGTGACATCAGCGAGATTCAAGTCAAGCAAATCGAGGAAGTGGCGATTCCAGGCCCCGGCTCCTGCGGCGGCATGTACACGGCCAACACCATGGCTTCCGCGATTGAGGCGTTGGGCATGAGCCTGCCCGGTTCCAGCTCTCAGGAGGCCGTCGGCAGCGACAAGGCGTCGGACAGTTTCCGCGCCGGTCAGCAGGTCATGGAGCTGCTCAAACGAGACATCAAACCGCGCGACATCATGACCCGCAAGGCCTTTGAAAATGCCATTCGAGTCGTGATCGCCCTCGCCGGCTCGACCAATGCCGTGCTGCACCTCCTGGCCATGGCGCATGCCGTGGATGTCGAGCTGACGCTGGATGATTTCGTCGAGTTGGGCAAGGTGTCCCCGGTGGTGGCCGACCTGCGCCCCAGCGGCCAATACATGATGAGTGAACTGGTGGCCATCGGCGGCATCCAGCCGCTGATGAAGCGCATGCTCGCCGCCGGCATGCTGCATGGCGATGCGCTGACGGTCACCGGCAAAACCCTGGCCGAAAACCTGGAAAACGTGCCCGATTACCCCGAAGGCCAGGACGTGATCCTGCCTTTCGACCAACCGATCAAAAAGGACTCCCATTTAGTGGTGCTGCGCGGCAACCTTTCGCCCACCGGCGCTGTGGCCAAGATCACCGGCAAGGAAGGTTTGCGCTTTGAAGGCACGGCTCGTGTGTATCACGGCGAGGAAGGCGCGCTGGCCGGCATCCTCAACGGCGAAGTCAAAGCCGGCGATGTGATCGTGATTCGCTACGAAGGCCCCAAGGGCGGCCCGGGCATGCGCGAGATGCTCTCGCCGACTTCGGCGGTCATGGGCAAAGGGCTGGGCAAGGACGTTGCGCTCATCACCGATGGCCGCTTCTCCGGCGGTTCACATGGGTTTGTGGTGGGTCATATCACGCCCGAAGCTTTTGATGGCGGGCCGATCGCGCTGATTGAAGACGGCGACAAGATCACCATCGACGCCGAAACACGGCAGATTACGGTCGATGTCTCCGACGCCGAACTGGCCGAGCGCAAGACCCGCTGGGTGCGCCCGGAATCCAAGTACAAACGCGGTGTGTTGGCCAAGTACGCGAAGACCGTGTCCAGCGCCTCGGAAGGCGCGGTTACGGATAAGTATCTCTAGGCGTTTCATGCGCGAGCTTGCGTCCGGCTCTGTAGCAGCTGTAGCAGCTGTCGAGCTCGCGAGGCTGCGTTCGGCTGCGCAGCAGTCGTAAGGTCAGACAATGCGGTGTGTCAGATTCACCGCGCACTCAGGGTTTACGACTGCTGCGCAGCCGAACGCAGCCTCGCAAGCTCGACAGCTGCTACAGGGCGCGTTATGGCTTAAAGTCTGAACCGGTCGACCGACTGCGACAGCTTGCCTGCCAGGGTGGACAACTCATCGGTGGTCGAGGCGGTTCGGCCAATGACCTTGCTATTGCCTTCGGACATACCGGCAATCATTTCGACCTGATGGGCGATTTCGTTGCTGGCCAGGCTCTGCTCACCGATGGTGCGGGTGATGTCATTGACCAGTTGCGTGGTGTTCAACGTGGCGTCGAGGATTTCGCGGATGGCGCGTTCGACGTCGGCGGTCACGGCCATGCCTTTGTCGACCTGCGCCACGCCCGCCTCCATGCTGGTCACCGCCTCGCGGGTGCTTTGCTGGATGCGTGACACCATCGTGGCAATTTCCTGGGTGGAGGCGCTGGTGCGTCCCGCCAGGCTGCGCACTTCGTCGGCCACCACGGCAAACCCACGCCCTTGCTCACCGGCACGAGCGGCTTCGATCGCGGCGTTGAGCGCCAGCAGGTTGGTTTGGTCGGCGATGCCCTTGATCACCTGAATGATGCTGAAAATCCCTTCGGACTCCTTGTCCAGCGTGCGGATCACCTGGGCCGATTGCTGCGCAGAACGCGCAATGCCGTCCATGTCGTTGACCACCTGATGGATCACGCGACCGCCATCCTTGGCCAGTGCCTCGGCCTGATTGGCCATGTTCAGTGCGCGCTCGGCATGCCGGGTGATCTCCTCGATGCTCGCGGTCATTTCGCTGGCAGCCGCCGCCATGGTGCTGGCCGCTACGCTTTGCTGCTGGCTGCTACCGGCCACTTCGTGGCAGCCGCTGCTCAATTGTTCACTCATGCCACTCACGCCGTGGGCGTTGCTGCGCACAACTTCGATCATGCCGCGCAGGTCGCGCTGCATGGTCGCGAGGCTGCGAATCAGTGCGCTGGCTTCGTCGTTGTGGGTGGGCTCGACAATCGGTTCGCTCAGGTTGCCATGGGCGATGCTGTCGGCGATGCGGCTGGCGGTCTGTAACGGCCCCATGATGCTCAGCATCACCGAGCGCCCTTGGGCGAGCAGCAATAACAGGCTGGCAATGAGGACACCACCGAGGGTGAAATTGGCGTTGCTGATGACTTTTTGAGTACCGGCACGGGTCTGTTGGGTGTTGGTCTCGATCAGTTCGCTGAGGGCGGCCAACTGATTTTCCAGCTGGCTGAATACGCTACTGAAACTGCCCAGTTGTTGCTGCGCGGCCTCCGGATTTTCCAGCGCCAGCCCGACGATGCCTTCGGCTGCGCTGATGTAGGTATCGAGGCTGGGCTTGATCTTGTTCAGGGCCCCCTTAATGGTGTCGTTGACCGGCAGCTTAAGGTTTTCACCGAGCATTTCACGAAAATGCGCCGTATGTTCCTCGAGGGAGCTGCGCACCTCGGCTTTGCTGCTGGTGCTTTTACCCAACCCGACCAACATCGCGGACAGCACGTCGGCGCGTAACGCGTCGTGCATCATGTCGGCTTCGAGGTGATTGCGCAGCACGGCCATACTGACCTCGTTGTCATTCACCGCAGCAGCCATCTGGGTATTTCCCAGGTAACTGACCAGGCTCATGATCAACGCGGTAATCAGCCCGGTGCCAATCAGCAGAATCAAACGTAATTTTATGGACACTCTGTGGATCCTCTCTCAGCACGTTTGTCAGTGGCGTAAAGCCAACTGCGGATTGGTTTGCTGAAAAGGTTATCGACCGGCACGAGTGGTTGATGAAGCGAAGTATCCATACACGCATGTCTTTGCGACATGCGGTATGTTTTTTCGGTTTTGATGGCGCCCGAATCAGGCAGCGGAGAAGAAGTATCGCGTCAGGTGGAAGAAGATCGGCGCTGCGAAGCAAATCGAGTCCATCCGGTCGAGCATGCCGCCGTGACCTTTGATCATGGTGCCCCAGTCCTTGGCGCTCAGACTGCGTTTGATCGCCGACATGACCAGCCCACCGAGGAAGCCCATCACCACGATGACGAACGACATCATCAGTGACTGCCAGAAGCTGAAGGGGGTCATCCAGAACATGCAGCCGCCAATCAGCGTTGCAGACAGGCCGCCACCGACCAGACCTTCGACCGTTTTTGATGGACTCACCAGCGGCGCAACTTTGTGCTTGCCGAAGAGTTTGCCGAACACGTACTGCAACACGTCACTCAACTGAACGACAAACACCAGATAGAACAGCAGCAGCGCGTTTTGGCCCGCGAATCCTTGCAGATCCAGGAGCAAAAGCGCGGGCGCATGGCTGATGCAATAAATGCAGATCATCACGCCCCACTGGATCTTTGCCGTCCTTTCCAGGAAGCCGTCAGTGTCCTGGCTCAGCACCGCAATCGCCGGTAGCAGCAGGAATGAATACACCGGAATCAGCAGCGTAAACATCGAATACCAGTGAGTACCGATCAGAATGTATTGCAGCGGGATCAGGATGAAAAACGCCGAAAACAGGGCGTTATGGTCACCTCGCCTGGTCGGTGTCAGGGTGATGAATTCCCTGAGCGCGAACAGTGAGATGAATCCGAACAGGACAACCGTTGCATTGCCGCCCAGCAGGTAGGACACGAAGAAGATGATGACCATCCCCCACCAGGCATTCACGCGCTGATTGAGGTTTTCGATGGTCGAGACAGCGCCTTCCGTTTTGGCCCGCCGGGCCAGCAATCGACCGGCCAGCGAAGCAATCGCCAGCAAGCAGGCCAATCCAAAAAAGAACCACAAAAACTTGGCTTCAAGACTCATTTCGACAGCCCCACAATGGCGTTACGCGCGCGTTCCAGAAACACCTGTTTATCCTCGCCAGCAATCCTTTCCATCGGATTGCCGATACGGATCGTGCAGATGATCGGCAGCGGGGCGTGTTTGCCTTTGGGCATGGAGCGATGAAGGTTTTCCAGGTAGATCGGCACCAGGTCGACATCGGGAAAAGTTTCGCTCAACCGGTAAAGACCTGATTTGAATTCCCCGGGCAGTGCCTCGGATGAGCGAGTGCCTTCTGGAAAGAAGATGATCGAATGACCCGCCTGCACCACATCGAAAATGGGCTCCAGCGCGTTTTTACCGGGCGCCGGTTTACGGTCAATCAGCACGGCATTCAGGCCTTTCTGGGAGATGTACGACAGAAACCGGTTCTTTCCCCAGTAATCGGCAGCGGCGATCGGCTTCACATTTAACCTGGCCTCGGGCGGCAGGGCCGCAATGATGGCCAAGGTGTCCATGTGACTGGTGTGGTTGGCGAAATAGATTCGCTGACGCGAGAGATCCGGCGGGCTCTCCCACCTGGCCGTGACGCCAATAACCAGTCGAAGAACAGAAATCAGCGCATTACTGATCCACATGGTCGGCCCCCTTCAGCTGCCTGGCGATCGCCAGCGTTCGTGTGACGCAGGTTGCGACTGAACCAATGGCGATGACAGCCAGCGCGATCAATAGTACGTAGTGAGTGCCATAAACGCTGGTTTCGACGGCATTCAGCAGCAGTGCTGCGGTCATCACGGCCATTCGATGCTGCTTGGCCATAGGGCCCATGAAAGTCTGCTTGAGACCAAGCGAGCCGCCGAACACCCTGACATAAGCAGTCAGTGCCGCCGCCAGGGCAGCAAACCATCCGAGGTCGGATTGCCCAACGGCATACCCCAACCCTACGATCAGCAGGCTGTCGGCAATCCGGTCGGGGAATTCGTTGTAGAGACTGCCGATATCGGACTTCTTGCCGCCCTCTATCGCCACCATCCCATCGAAGAGGTTGCACAGCAGGCGCAACTGAATGCCGATCGCGCAGCAGATCGATCCAATGACACCGCTATCAATATTGAGCGCCACGACGCCGGCAAACGCGAAGGCGATGCTGGCGACGGATATCTGATTGGGGGAAATGTCTCTTTTCACCAGAATGTCGGTGATGCGTCTTGCCCAGCCCGCAGAGCGCGTCTTGATGGGCCTTCTGTTGTCATCCACTAGCCAATATCCCTATAAATGATGAGTTACTACGTGTTGCATTGTAATGGTGAGTCTCGCTGACTACACCCGGCAATATGAAGACTTTGCTAACGAACCCTGCTCGCCCCAGACAAAAGTTTTCACCTTCATTTTTCGGGACGTCGTTCCGACCTTAAACCTCGAGACAATCCCTCAACGCACGTTCGTTTTTTTCTCGGCTGCATGGTAGGTTGTACGATGACCGATAAGTGATGTTTTCACTCTCGCTCCGACGACCCCACAACAACAAGGAAACACCCATGAAAAAAGTGAAACTGCTGATTGGATTCTTGTGCCTCTTCAGTGGCTACGTAGCCGCCGCCCCTGCTTCCGCGGACAAAGATGTTGCGCAAGCCGTCGACCATCTGACACAAGCCATGTTGAACAAGAACATTGCCGAACTGAAAGCGCTGACCGCCGAGAACCTGACCTATGGGCATTCCAGCGGCAAGATTCAGGACAAGAAGGAATTTATCGCCGATATCGAAACCGGCAAAAGCGCATTTAAAACCCTGGAGATGCAGAACCAGACCATCACCGTGTCGGGTGACGTGGCGTTGGTCCGCCATCACTTCTCGGCTCAAGCGCTGAAGGGGACCGAAGTGGTGCCAACCGAAATCGAGAACTTCCAGATTTGGCAAAAACAGAAAGGCCACTGGTTGCTGGTAGGCCGACAAGCGTTCAAGTTCTGATTTTTGCGTAACGAAGGGGGCACCCGTTAGCCAGGCTGCGGTGTCCCTACTCTCCCCTTTTACCTACCGTTGATCCGCGAGTTTGGCCTGGGCCCAATAAAGACATATTCGTATGCTTAAATTGATATTGTCGAACAATCCCATCACCAGAGGGTGCCGTCATGAATATCAAAGTCCTGGCTTTAATGCTGTTGGCGTTCTGTGCTCAACCGGCCTGGAGCCAGAATCCCCCCGCCGCTCCAGCCTCCGCCGACAGCGTCGCGCTGACCACGCGCCTGGCCTTGCGCGACCTGTGGGTCGAGCATATTTTCTGGATCAGAAATTACGCGATCGCCAACCAGGCAGCGAACAAACAGCAAGCCAAAGTCGCCGCTGACCAGGTCGTCGACAACGCGACCAAAATCGCCAACAGCATCGCTCCGCTCTACGGTCAGCCCGCTGCCGATCAGCTGCTCAAGCTGCTTGCCGGTCACTGGGGCGCGGTGAAACACTACAGCGACGCCACGGTCGCCAAAGACACGAAAGGCAAGCAGGCAGCTGTCACGGACTTGACCAGCAATGCCAAGGCGATTGCAGCATTTCTGGCCAAAGCCAACCCCAACCTGCCTGAAAACACGCTGGTTGCGATGTTGTCAGCCCACGGCGGCCACCACGTCGCCCAAGTCGATGAACTCGCCGCGCACGACTATGCAGGCGAAGCACGCACCTGGCAGATGATGCGCACCCATATCGTGTCGCTGGCTGACACGCTGACGGCCGCACTGGTCAAGCAATTCCCGGACAAGTTCTGATACCGCGCGAGGGCAAACCATGCTGGAAGGACTGGGCCGAACACAGCAGGACCTGCTCAATGCGCTGCTGCACCATGCGGGCGGCATGAGCATTGACGAGTTGGCTGACCATCTTTCGGTGACACGCACCGCCGTTCGCCAGCATCTGGCGGCGCTGGAGCGTGACGCCTTGGTGCTGCGCGGCGAAACCCGGCCGACGGGCCGGCGTCCGGAGCAGCTGTATCGGCTCACCGACCATGCACGCGAGCAGTTCCCTCGCCAATATCAGATGCTGGCCAGTGTGCTGATCGAGGAAGTGGCCGACATCATCGGCCACGATGCCCTGGCTTCGCTGATGCGCAGCATGGGCCGCAAACTGGCCCTGGACCGCGAACCTCAGGTGGTTGACGAAACCAGGATCGTGCAGCACATGAACCAGGCCGGGTACGAAGCAGAGGTGTTTTTTCGCTCGTCCGACGATAAGGAAATCGTCGCGCACAACTGCGTCTTCCACCGCCTGGCCGCGGCCCACCCGGTGGTCTGCGAACTGGACCTGGCCTTGATCGGAGCGTTAGGCGGTGGTGAGGTCGATCACACGGAGTGCATGGTGCGCGGCGGCAATGTCTGTCGATTCAAACTGCGACCACTCGTAGAAAAGGCCAGCGAGCCTGATCACTCCGGACCTTCTGATCGAACAGATCGGGCTGATGATTCACCGGATTGATCCGTAAAAGCCCTTCTTCGACATCTCCGCTTTTCTAGACAGCAGTTTTAAAAAGATAAAATACATCAATGATTTTTCAGCTCACTCGGTTGCGCCACCTTAGTCAGACCATCCAAAGATGCAGCCAGTTGGGCTTGCTCGAGCTTCTCTCTCAGACTCTTTATTTCATTTTCCGCTGAGTGCAACTGGGATAGGAAAATACCCGGCTGACCCACCGGGATAGCTCGGGACGGGTCAACACGCCCTTGGCCCAAGAGACCAGTGCGGCATGCAGACCAAGAGACTTCACCGGGATCACGCGAGCTTTATGGCTCCGCCCTGGATATCGTCACGCGCCGTTCGTAAGTCAATAGCGTCCTGGTTGAGTCGGTGAATCATGTTGAGCAACCGTTGGCGTAGCACTTCGTCTTGGAGCTGCTCTGCTGCGCGCATCATATCGAGCGCCGCTACCTCATTGTTAGTGGCGACGGAGTCGAGCAGTTTGCGCATGCTTCTTGATGGTCGATTCATCTCCAACTCCCTGGATTTCAGTGACGCGAATCATATGGCCAGAATGTTTCGACAGTATTTCAGCTGCACGAACTGGCTTGAATCACCGGCTCCGGCTCATTTGACGTTAGCTGGACGGACAACCTGAGGGGTCGATTACGCTTGTAGCAACCCGTCATTGATAAAGCTAAGCGGCTCGCTCCAGAGCATCCAGCAAACCAAAAAACTCCCGAGAAAGCTTATGCCGAGGGGCCAAATGGATGATGGGTACTGAAACTTCGTGAGATTCGCGCATCTTGACGGAGCTGCTCAGGTAAACCGGTAGCACAGGCAAACCCTCTGCCAACAGCTCATCAACGAGATTTTGGTGCAAGCCGGTACGCCCGATGAACTGATTGACCACCACCCCTTCCACTCTCAGTAATTCATTGTGATCAAGACGTAGCTCCTCTACCTGCGCGATCACGCGATACAGCGCCTGGCGAGAAAAGCTGTCGCAATCGAATGGGATCAGCAAACTGTCCGCAGCCACCAGAGCACTGAATGTGTAGAAGTTGAGTGACGGAGGTGTATCGATATAGATGCGCTCATAGTCCTCGGACAGTTCAACCAGTAGCTTGCGCAGCTTATTGATCTTGTATTTGGACTCGAGTTTTGACTGGAGGTCTGACAGGTCAGGGCTGGCAGTCACCAAGTGAAGGTTGTCGTAAGAGGTCTCGGTTATGACCACGCGATTCCTTCTACCTTCGAAGCCGCCGGATAGTGTTTGTTTGAAAAAATCGGCGATGCCCGAAGGGATGCTCTCGTTGATCAGGCCCGTGAGATAGTGTGTCGAATTTGCCTGAGGATCGAGATCAACCAGCAGCGTTCGGTAGCCTTCGGCAGCACTCGCTGCGGCAAGATTGCAGGCAATGCTGGATTTTCCAACGCCCCCTTTCTGATTGAATACAACACGACGCATGGGGCTTGCTCATCCATGAAAAAGGCCAAAGGCCGATTGAAAGAAGGTGTAAGAAGTCGTGTCAATTCTATGACCGTAATGTTTCAGTTTTACGACGGCGATTGACGGAAGGGCTGGGCTAGAGGGATGGCCTGGCGATACAACGTCATAGCAATGGAATCGGCGCAACCAGAATGAGGATTTACAAACGACTCTGAGACGGGGTTGATGACCATTTAGCAAAACGCCTCATTGCAGCTAGCCGTCAGCGGTCGGGGAAAAGAGAGGCACGATGCGCGGTCATAAATTGTCTCGCTCCTGAATGCCGAGCATCCACGTCAGAGTGGTGTAGGTCGTGCTTCCGCGAGCTCCTGGTCCACTCGTTTCGAAAACCGGGCGCCTGATGACTATGCAGGAGTGAATGCCTATAACGCAGTCACGGATTCCCGTTCCGAAAGGACGCTTTGAAGCCGCTCAAGGTTAAGCCGCTGACACTCTCCCTCGGCTTCTTCTCGGGTCTGATAGGTAGTCTTCAGCCGAAGCTTCTCCTCATTGTCATAGAGGTTGAAGCCTATAGGTGCAGTCTGACAGTAGAAGCGCGATCCGTTACGCATTGATCCCGTTTCCGTTGGGATTGCAGGGACAACAACAAATCTCGACATCATCTTCACGACCTCTCCAAGCACCTCCTCACTATTAGCGGCTATGAGCCATCATCGCAAGCGACCGCAGTCAGTTTCCGATGAAAAGCACGAGCGACATGAGTCGATTGGAAGCATCGTAAAAAAGTTTCGGGATCTGCCTTACCCCGGCACATCTACTTGCTTGAAAAGCATCTATTCCTGAAAATTTTACTGCTGCTACGCTAACCTCTTCCACGGAGGAATCAGCTGGAGGTACGAGCACTTGCACGCGTGGACTTGAGATTGGAGCGAGGAAATCTACCTTGGTATCTGAACGTGAACGGTTCACTGACGGCTGCGTGGAAGTGTCAAGGAAACCAGAGAACTCAGACCGCACGAATTTCAGTCAATGCAACGCCCTTTCGCCCCAGTTGCTTGACGCCATACATGGCCTGATCCGCCGCCTTGAGCAATGTATCGAGACTCTGGCCATGGATAGGACACAGCGAGACTCCAATACTGCACGATATTGAAAGCTCTCCTGCGCTGGTCACGACTGTCTGCGCGATGGTTTCGAGCACCCTCGCCGCCTTCAGTTCAGCGCTATCTGGGTTAGCAAGATCGGTAATTAGAATCACGAATTCATCTCCGCCATACCGTGCAACGGTGTCACATAAGCGAGTGGACTGAAGCATGCGATTTGCGACCGTTCGCAGGACTTCGTCGCCGATCTCATGGCCGTACTTGTCGTTAATTTCCTTGAAGTGATCCAAGTCGATCAGCATCACGGCAAACTTCACTCCTTTTACTTTCCAATCGTCTAAGGCCTGATCAAAACGATCTGCGAAAAGGTAGCGATTAGGCAGTTGAGTGAGCACGTCATGAGTTGCGAGATAGGCCGAGCGTTCGTGTTCGACCTCTGCTCTTTCAATCGCCTTGAAATGCCGAATCAATACCACTGACATCAGCACAAGTACCCCTGCCAGAACCGCAAGGATTATCAATGTTTCCGCAGTCAAAACATCCCCTAAACGCAACTGACGCTCAAACAACAAGGTCATCGGTTGTGAAACACTCCTGATCTCGACCCGATCAGCCAGAAGCGGCAGGAAAAGGCGATCCAGGAAACCGGCTTGCTCGATCTCTGTAGAAAATACGTTACTTTCAGACCCTGCTACCGTTTTCAGGACAGCACTGATATGAACCAGATGATCTACGTTCGCATAATTTACAGCGTCCAGTAACGATCCCGTTTTGATCAATAGCAAAGACACCATAGTGCTACCAAAAAAATTGGGGCGGGTGTTCTCTCGCAGCTGTTCAGGCCTACTGACTGACTGCATCAGAATGTAAGCATTGCCGCCCTCATACATTGAGAAAACAGGTGATACAACGGGCTTCTGATTATTGTGGGTACGAGCCAATGCATAAGAGAGATAGGCGACGGTTTCTAGCCTGACGCCATAGATCGCACTGGATTCCGGGAGTAACGGGTACATGAACAACACAGGCCAAGTCTCGCTGAGATAGACCTGATGTTGGGCCGGTTGCTGAGTGAGGCTCGGGAAATCCTTGAGTTCAAAGTCTGGCCGCCAAGTGCGGCGCAACAGATCTTCAAAGGCAGCCTGCTCAGCGATGGGCACTGCCCTCGCCGCCTCGAGCATGTAAATATGAGGGTACGCGGATAAAACGGCTGCCGCATAACGGGCCGCAGCTTCCGTATCGCTCTGATCGACGGCCTGGAGAAATGCTGAGAAACCCGACAACACAGCTTCATTGGTATCAAGCTGATTGCGCACGATGCCGGAAATATTCTGCACGTATTCAGAGAAACGCGTTTCTCGCCGTTGGGTCTCAGACTTCAACAGCAACATGGCCGAAAAACCAACCAGAGCGACAGCCAGAATAATGAACCCCACTAAAGAACTGCGTCTTTTAGTGAATATCATCCTGGTTGACCAACACGTAGAGCGTGCACGGTGTCTTGGACAGCCCCTCTCGAATCCTTACTCCCCATCGCGTCTCGTCCTTGTCGTACTTTCATGCGGCTTGCGTGCCTGATCTAACCATTTATTGCGCTCGGTCTAAAATCTCAGCCTTTCGAGTGATAACGCTTTCAACGTTGCGGGCTTCGCTTGCGACAACAGAACAAATTGATTCTAGGGCAATCCGCCATTACTCAGTAGGGCGAATTCTACTCCCATTACACAAGCCCAATTCTACGCAGTCTGCCAATGGGGAGCTGGCGCACACGTTTAGCGGCGGAAGTGAATCGTTGAATGGATAGACATGAGCACTTAAGGCGATCAACTGTTGAAGCGCTGGGGCCTCATTAGGAAGGAATACTCTGAACACAATCTCCCTTCACTCTGCCCGCGAGGTCTACCATCTACTGAAGGACGTCGCGCTGGCACACGCTCACCAGGTACAGCGAGCGGGTTAGTCAGTGTCGAGAAAAAAAACATCGGGTGTCACGGGACGATCGACTTCACCCGATGTAAAGGTTGACGGTAATTAGTTATGAAGGCTCAACCCATTTCGTTGATGCAGACCACTTTGGGTTGCGTCATGTCCTCATAAGCAAACCGAACACCTTCTCGTCCCAGACTTCCGTACTTGAAGCCACCGAAAGGCATGGCATCAAAACGATAATCGGAAGAGTCATTGATCATCACCCCTCCGGCTTCAATTTGCCGCGCCAATTTCAAGGCCTTGGAAAGATCACGTGTGAACAGTCCCGCATGCAAGCTGTACTCTGGGGCGTTGGCCAGAGCAACAGCATCATCCAGGTGGTCAAAAGGCTCCAGGATGACCACCGGCGCGAAGACTTCCTGCTGCCATATCCGACTGTTATGGCTGACACGCTCCAGCACGGTCGGCGAATAGCTTCCCACTTGGCGATGGTGTCCGCACAGGAGAAGAGCACCCTCGGCCAGCGCTTCATTCACCAATTGTTCGGTGCGACGAGCCGCCTGCTCCGTAATCATCGGACCAACATCCGTTGCTCGCTGATCAGGATCACCGAGTACCAATGCACGCGCTTGGCTGACAAAGCGTTCACGGAAACCTTCGTAGA
Source organism: Pseudomonas sp. TH39(2020) (assembly GCF_016650715.1). NCBI lineage: Bacteria > Pseudomonadati > Pseudomonadota > Gammaproteobacteria > Pseudomonadales > Pseudomonadaceae > Pseudomonas > Pseudomonas sp. TH39(2020). Next base: position 398,706 of record NZ_JAEKFF010000008.1, read on the forward strand.
TCGAACTATGTACGAGGATGCGCTGCGTGCCGATGCAGTTCTGTCCTGCTGCCCAGAAGGCACCAGATACACAAGACTCTACGGTCGGTTCAAGATCACAGTCATCAAGCACTAGAACCGGTGCATTCCCCCCCAGATCCATGGCCAGCTTCTTCAAGCCTGCACTTCGAGCAATGGACTCTCCAGTGGCAAAGCCACCCGTGAAGGAAATCATCCGCACTTCTCGCAGCTCCACCAATGCTTTACCCAGATCGACGCCTCCGGTCGCCGGGGTTACCACGGACGGGGGTAGACCCGCCTCCACCAAGCACTCAACCAGCTTGAGAGCGGACAACGGTGCGAGCTCTGAGGGTTTCAAGATCACAGCATTGCCACCGGCGATAGCCGGGCCCAGTTTATGGGCGACCAAGTTCAGCGGATCGTTGTATGGGGTGATCGCGACAATAAGCCCCAACGGTTCGCGAGTGAACCAGCCTTGGCGCGATTCGGAGCCTTCATATGCCTCGAATGGAATCACTTCCCCGGCGTTACGACGAGCCTCTTGCGCCGATAGCTTCAGCGTGTTCACACAACGCTTCACTTCCTTCTCTGCTTGTCGCAGCGTCTTTCCCGCCTCTGCAACAATGAGTTTGGCAAACGCTTCAGCCTCGAGCTCTACACGCCGGGCTGTTTCCTCAAGGATGCGTGCACGAAGGTGACGAGGCATTGCCGCACTCTCACGCACGCCAATTCGCGCACGCTCCAGCAAGCCAGGAACAGCGGTTGCATCGAGGCAAGGTACGCTTCCCACCAGGCGACCATCGAATGGACTGAACACATCAATCTGTTTGGCATCAACAAGCTGGATGCTGGCCATGCTGGATACGCTCATGACTACTCTCCTATTACTTGCCGTGGGTGGTATGGATGGCGATGATGTCTGACAGCAAAGCAAAGGCAGTCTCGATACGTCCTGCTCCTGGGCCGGATACAGTGACGGCACCCAGCAGCGCAGTGTTGAACGACACCGCGTTCGTGGCGCCGGAAATTCCTGCAAGAGGATGCGAATTCGGCAGCAGTCGAGCTTCCACACTCGCTCGAACCGAGCCATCAACTTCGCGATTTGCAGAACCGATCAGCTTCCAACTTGCACCGTTGGCACTTGCCTGAGCGATGTCTTCAGGACTGATGCTGCTAATCCCTGAGCAAGCCACATCGCTGACGCTCAATCGAGCATTGAGCAGTTCGTTGGCGAGGATCACTACCTTGAGTCGGACGTCAAACCCCTCCACATCGGCAGTTGGGTCGGCCTCGGCATAGCCGAGCTGTTGGGCCTGAGCGACTGCGTCGTTAAAAGTCAGGCCGTCCTTCATGCGGGTCAGCACGTAATTGGAAGTCCCGTTCAGGATGCCTTCAAAGCCTTGAACCTCTGCACCAGCCATAGCCTGTCTTGCCAGGCGAATCACTGGCGTACCGCTCATAACCGAACCTTCGTACTCGAAGGCAGCACCATTACGACGAGCCAAATCCTTAAGCTCAGCGCCGTGTAACGCAATTGGCCCCTTGTTGGTGGTCACAACATGGATGCCGCTTTCCAGTGCCCAGCGGCAGAACGTAGTAGCGGGCTCACCATCGACAGGGTTGGTGAAGGTGGCTTCAGCAATCATGTCAGCACCAGAATGCTTGATTACGGTTTCGTTGAAGGCCTCAGCATTGCCGCCAGGCAGTTGAGCGAATGCACCTTTTTCAACGGGCACCGCGACCAACTGCTTTGCATCCAGACCGACTTTAGCAACGATGGAGCCGAGGAACAGATCAGTGACTCCGACAATTTTGATAGTGAAGCCCAAAGACTCTTTCCACTCGGCATTACGATCGGCGACCAATTGGGCGAAGCCACGGTTCACGCCACCAAACCCTACCAAGGCAATTTTGTACTCAGTCATAAAAGCTGTTCCTTTATTGATGTTGTTCGATAGGAACATCCTAAGAGCCGAGCTCTGGCAGTTGAATATGGCAGAGTGCTGTATTTGTTGGCCGTTTTGCCCGTACAGAAAGACGAGGTGCGTACAGGGACAGAAACGCCCCTGGTTTTTTTGTGCTCAAAACACTGCAGAAAGGACGAATGAGGTGACGGTGTTTTCCACCCCAGGCATCGCAGAGATTTCCTTCCAAACGAGGTGGACACGTTCGGGAGAGGCTGCATTAACTCGAAGCATCAAATCAAACTCACCACTCAAGACTTCACACTGAACCACTTCGGGGAGCGAGCGCAGCGCGGCAAGTACCTCTTCTCCACGCATGCGGTCGTAGCGGTAGACAAAGATCACTGCACTGATCAGCGAAGAAGGCCGTCGGGAATCACCGAGACGTACCGTATAACCCTGGATGGCGCCGTCTCGCTCAAGACGCTCAATGCGCTGCCGCACAGCATTGCGAGACAAGTTGACCTTGGCGCCCAGCTCAACATGGGCGATTCGAGCATTCGCTGTGAGTTCGGCAAGTATGCGCTCATCCAGCGGATCCAGAATGCGCTTCATAGGTGCCTCTGCTGCGCCAACAAGAGGGCCTGGCATAGACCGTCCAGATCTCCTTTAGCCAAGTACGGTGGCTGAGCAAAAATGTCAGGAGTTGTTGGCACCTCTCGCTGCCAGACTCCTAACTCGGACAATAGGGCCGCAGACTTGGCCGGAGCAATTTGCCCAAAGGTCACCATTGGAGCCCCCAGACTGCGTCGATGAATTCGGCCAGCCAGCACACCTACAGCGGTATGTGGATCAATTGCAGACCCAGTCTCACGGAACAACTTGACGACTTCGTCGCGAACCTGTGATTCGTCTACTGCATAGGAATCGAACAGAACTCGGGCCCGGAGCCACTGCTGGTTGCCGATGCTTAACTCGCCGCAGTCCTCAAAATGCTCCATTAGCGCCTTCGTTGAGCTCCCATCGTGCCCATACAGTTCCCAAATGAACCGTTCCAAATTGGAGAACAGGGAGAAATCCATCGCAGGAGACAACGTTCGGTTGCTCACTCGGGTCGAGTAGCGATTGCGATGAATGAACTGGTGAAGTGCATCATTACTGTTAGTAGAAATGATCACCTGATTGATGGGTAATCCCATTTTCTGAGCAATGTAGCCGGCGTAGATCTCAGCAGAGCTGGCTGCTGGAACACTGAAGCCTACAGGACGTGTCCCGCCCCCCAGTTGCAAGGCAGCGTGGAAATAGAAAACGATCTGTGCGAGGACGCCGACCCAGTTGGTGGAGTTGAAACAGATCGGTATTACCCCATCTAACGGCCAGTCCCGGAAGAGCTGAGAGACCAACGTCTGGCAGTCGTCGAAATTACCGTCTACTGGAAAAAGCTGAACCCGCTCTGGGTCTGCCGCCTGCAGAGCAGAGAGTTGCTCAGCCGGTAGCCCATTGCGCGGATACAGTATCGCCATCCGAGTACCTGGGCAGTTAGCAAACGCCTCTAGCGCAGCCAGCCCAGTATCGCCATTGGTCGCACCGACGATCAGCGCCTCTCCACCGACCTCGCCCAAGAAATGCTCCACTAAGCGCGATTGCAGTTGCGCAGCGAAATCTTTGGAGGAGTGAGTTGGGCCATGAAACAGCTGGAGTATCCACTCGTTATGGCCAATCTGCTCAAGCGGCGTAATAGCGCGGTGGTTAAAGTTTCGATAGCTGTCGCTCAGCAAAGCACGCAGAGTGCTTTCGTCCATGGAAGAGCCAACGTAGGGTGAGACCACTCGCCAGACCAACTCATCGAATGGTAGCCACGACCAGCTGGTAATCTGCTTCTCAGTGAAGACAGGCAAACTTGCGGGGACATAGAGACCACCATCTTCGGCGAGCCCCGACAGAACCACACTGCGAAAGTCCGCCCGCACGTCACCGCCGCGTGTGCTTACGTAATGCATGATGACTCCAGATCAGAATTACAAAAGGCGGTGGGCTTGAGCCACCAACCAAGTAGAAAAAGTTGCGGCATCAGGCGAGAGCTCCTCGGCCTGCTCACGCACTAGATAAAAAGACTCGCTGGCCTCGATTCGGTGACTGAATGGAGCAATCAGGTGCCCACTCTTGAGCAAATCTTCCACTACGGAAGACCGCGCTAAGGCAACGCCCTGACCTAGTTCTGCCATGCGGATTGTGGAAATCAGTGTGTCGAACTGAAGACCACGGGAATAGTCGACATCGTCTGCTCCAACCCGCTTCAACCAGTAACCCCAACCTTCCTCGTACCCCAACACATGCAGCAAAGAATGGTTCATCAAATCGCGGGGCTCACGTATCGGTGAGCTGGCCATGAGCTCTGGCGAGCAAACGGGCTGGAGGATGTCCCAAGTTAATCGTTGAGAGTGCAATCCCGACCACTCCCCGCATCCCCAGCGAATCTCCAGGTCATCCTCTCCATCCGGTTCTTTCACCCAAATGTTGCTGATATATCGGATGTCGATTTGGGGAAACTCTCGACAAAAATCTGCGAGCCGAGGGGCCAACCAATAGTGAAGGAAGGAAAGACTGCCACGCACCTTCACATGCCTTCGATTGTGCTGGCCAAAAATCTCGTTTGTACCCACTGCAAGACGGCTGATCGCGTCTTGTACTACCGGCAGGTACGACTGCCCTTCTTCAGTCAAGCCAAGCCCTCGGGGTAGGCGCTTGAACAGCGCCACTCCGAGATGCCCCTCTAACTGACGGATCTGCTGACTTACTGCACCTTGAGTCAGGTGCAACTCCTCCGCTGCATGGGTGAAATTCAAATACCGCGCCGACACTTCGAATGCCCTCAGCCAATTCAAGGGCGGTAGTGATTTTTGACTCATCGGCGCAACCTCATCGGGACTTATCTCTGCTCAATCATCGCCTGAGCTACTCACGCAGCACCAGCGGAATGATGTGCAGCCGCTGCTAATGCCAACCGCTCTTCTCGCTTCTTGCGAGTGATCCAATAAACGAAGTAACACCACGCGATAAACGGAAGACCGAAGTAAAGCGCCACTCGCTGCTCAGGATCAAAAGCAATGCCGACGCAGGCGAGCAAGCAACACAACAGAGCACCAATAGGAACCCAAGGGTAGCCGCGCACACGGAAATGCAGATCCTCAACTCGCCCGCCATTGGCGACGTATTGGCGTCGGAATGCGATTTGGCTCGCAGCGATGCTCATCCAAACGATCACGACCGCGAGGCCCGAAATCGACACTAGAGCCAAGTAAACAGTGTCAGGGGCAAGCACACTGCTAAGCAGCGAGGCCATCGCACCCGCCATACTCAAAACGATCGCGTTAACCGGTGTACCCCGACGCGAAAGCGTGGCGTAGCGCTTAGGCATGTGACCTTGATCACTCAACGTCCAAAGCATGCGCGAAGCCGCATACAACCCTGAGTTAGCCGCAGAAACCAGCGCGGTAAGAATGACAAAGTTCATGATGTCAGCTGAGTACGGGATACCAATCAGCTCGAACACCATCACGAATGGACTTTCGATGACGCCGGCCTGCTCGCGGGGCAGCAAGGTCGCAAGGACAAAAATCGTACCCACGAAGAACAGCGCCAGACGTACCACCGTCGTCCGGATCGCCTTGGGTACGCTTGTCTGAGGATCTTGCGCTTCACCTGCCGCAATCCCGATAAGCTCAGTCCCAGAAAATGCGAAGGAGACAGCTAGGAGTGTCATCGCAATGGGTAAGAACCCTGTAGGGAAAAGCCCTTCACGGGTAAAGTTGGAGAGTCCGGCGCCCTGCAAATTCTGTACTTGGAAGAGACCGCAAATAGCCCCACCACCAATTACGATAAAAGTGATGACGGTCAGAACTTTAATGAGCGAAAGCCAGAATTCAGTCTCCGCAAACAGACGAACAGATACAACGTTGCTTAAAAATACTGCAATGGCAAAAAACGCGCTCCAAATCCAGACCGGTGTATCAGGGAACCACCGAACCATCAGGATACCCGCAGCCGTAAATTCAGAGCCAATAGCTACTGCCCAAGTGAGCCAGTACAGCCAGGCAACCGTATAACCCGTACCTGGGCCCAAGTATCGAGTTGCATAAGTACTGAAAGATCCGGTTTCTGGCATCTGTACTGCCAACTCACCGAGACAGACCATTACCAAATACACCATCACCGCACCGATGATGTAGGCAATCACTGCGCCGAGCGGCCCTGCCTGATTAACGGTGTAGCCGGAGGTAAGGAATAATCCCGTACCGATTACACCGCCCAACGCCAACATAACAATGTGGCGGGTTTGCATCTCTTTCTTAAAGTTTAACCCTGGATCGGACTGATCGTTTTTTATTTGAGTGGACATCGCTATATTCTCATGAAGTGTTCGGACAAAAATTCTTGCACCGGCTATTAAGCAGTACAATTAGATTGTCGCTAGTTGTTATTGTTTTCACCATTCATGAAAGACTGTCCGATCATAAAACCGGACGTCTTACCCAAGCTCAGGTTCCCACCTTAGTGAAACGCTCGGTGTTACCAGCATGGTGACTTGCATGACTTTGTTTACTGCGAACTAACGTGAATGCTTGTTTAAGATCAGCCAACAAATCGGCCGTATCTTCAATACCTACGGAAACCCTGACCAAGCCCTCAGAAATTCCAAGTGCCTCACGTTCCTCCAAGGTGTTTTCCACGTGGCTGGTTGTCCGTGCCGGCCCGTAGATGGTTTCAACCGCTCCTAAGTTACCTGCCCGATGGGCATACTTAAGCAGCGGTAGCAAACGAGTCACTGTGTCCATGCCCCCTACCAGCACGAAGCTGACAATTGCGCCAAATCCGCGCATCTGCGAGCGAGCAATGACATGACCTCGATGTTGAGGCAGTCCCGGATAGTTCACAGACTCAACCAGCGGCTCGGTGCATAGGTACTCGGCCAGTGCTTGCGCGCTCACCTGTTGCTGGCGGAGACGCAAAGCCAGAGTCTTGATGCCCCGGATGATGAGATAAGCCGAGAACGGATCCAGCGAGGCCCCATTAATTTCGCGGTAATGGCGAACTTGAGTCATAAGATGCTCGTTGCCGCAGACCACACCGCCAAGCACATCGCCATGACCGGACAGGAACTTGGTAGCACTGTGCACCACCACATCTACCCCGAGAGTAAGGGGATTCTGATTCAAGGGCGTTGCGAACGTGTTGTCTGCTATGACCAACGCCCCAACACGCTTCGCCGCCGTCACTAGACGTCGTATATCCAGAACTTTCAGTGTTGGGTTCGTCGGGGTTTCCAGGTAAAGGACATTGCAGCCTTTTGCGATCTCATGCTCGATAGCTTCTATGTCGAGGGTATCGCAAAGCGTGACTTCGACTCCCATGCGAGGGAGAAACTCTTCAAAGATCTTGTTTGTACCACCGTAGCTGTCGCGGGTAGAAACCACACGCTGACCATAGGACAGGAAGGTATGCAGCACACCACTGATTGCAGCCATCCCGGTACTGAAAGCGACAGCCGACTCTGCGCTTTCAAGCTCGCAGAGTTTGTCTTCCAGGACAGAGACAGTCGGGTTGCTCATGCGGCTGTAAATGAAGCCAGGCTCTTTACCCAATGCCACGTCATACCATTCATCGATGTCATGGTAACCGTAGGCGGCACTGACTACGATGGGAGTCTGGGTAGCGTTGTAGGGATGCTGAACTTGCTCTCCCCCCCAAACCACTCGCGTCCCCAAACCAGCATTCTGGCTATGGCCGGGTTTTATCTTGTCATCCATAAGTCTATCTCGCATCGATGAAACACAGATGTGTTCCGAATGGGCTTGTGATGACTATATGGAAGACTTGAACGTGTGAAAAATCATGTTATCTGGGGCTGAGGGGTGCTTTTTTTAATGGCTGATCGATATGAAAGGGCCAAGATTGGCAAGTTACTGCCACATAGGTGGCCGCCCGTTTAGTCACAGAAAATTTGATGGGCGGACGCTCACGTCACTTCTGGCTGATACTCTCGCGTCCCTATGTTGTGTTATTCAGGCACGCTCATTGCGCTTCAAATACCCGTAGGAGCGCATCCTACGAATTCGCGAGAGAACAAAACAAGGACGTAATTACAGTGGACAGGGAAATCATCTTAATGCGTCATGGCCAGCCGGATCTGGTTGTGGTCGACAAGGTTTCAGCGCTCGATATGAAACGCTGGATCGAGCAATACGACCTATCCGAAATCATCAACCAGCCCGCCCCTAAGGCTAGTTTGGAGCTGGCCGTTACCGCCAAAGTGATCGTGTCGAGCAGTGCGCCCCGGGCGCTGACATCTGTTCGGGCGCTGGGCCTTCAGCCCACCCTTATAGATGAGATTTTCTGCGAGGCGCAGCTGCCCTATGGACGATGGACACTGCCGCGCCTTTCACCGTTTACGTGGGCATTTATTCTCCGAGTTGGAAGCAGCCGGATGGACTCGCAAAAAAAGCAACGGTAACCGTTACTGGAGCGCGACGACCTATCGAATGAATCAGAGTTAAGGCACACACACTTCGTACGATGCTGGAGTCTCAAGTTCAAGAAAAGCTACAGCGCGATCCTGAAGCGATAACGACCTATGCAGCCAAACCTGAACCAGAACGAAAGCCGTACACCAGCAAGCCAACGGCTCAGGACAAGGCCATGGTCAGGTATGTGTTAGCAGCTCCAGTAAACCTTCCACATCAGCTAGCGCAGGAGAATGGGCTCCGGCATGGCGGCAAGATATGGATGCGCAAGCCGCTGAAAATCGCAAGCGCTCTCCCAAGTCTGCGATCCCCAGCAACTCCGCAGCCAACCAACCAGCCATACAAGCGTCTCCTGCTCCAACCGTGTCTTCCACTTTCACGGCAATAGCCAGCTGCTCGAGTTGGCTGTTCGGGGTGTGGAGAATCATCCCGTGCTCCCCTCGGGTAAAAAGGATCTGCGCCTGAGGATTAAGAGCACGAAGTTCATCCATTGCCTGGTGCTCGGTCAGCCCTGGATAAATGTGCCGAAGGTCTTCGTCGGAAAGCTTAATCATGTCAGCAAGAGTAGTCATCGTAGGGAAGGTCTGCTCCCGATAATGGCTATCCATTAAATTGCGCCAGTTCGGATCATAGCTAATCCGTTTACCGGCTTCTTTGGCCTGCTGAGCTATTTTAACCAGCCTGTCTGCGAGTGGCTGTCGAGCCAAACTGATGCAGCTGAAATGACACAGCTCTGCTTGGTTGCTCCATCCTTCGGGCATCAGATCCGGATCAAAAAACAGATCGGTCTCTCCAGCAAAAAAGTATCTTGGCGGACGGCTCGATGGAACAATGGCGACCAAAGGATCTCGGTCTACCCGTTGGATAAATCGCATATCCAGGCCTGCCTCCTCTGATTGCCAGGCGATTTCGTCGCCCAAAGAGTCCGTACTGATAGAACCCGCAAAGGCGCTGCTGACGCCCAAGCGACTTAGCGCTCGTGCCACGTTCCAGGGCGCGCCGCCTGGATAGCCTTTCCACTGTCCAGGGACACCCTGGACAAGGTCAGTCAGGGCTTCGCCAAATACTACTGCGCGAGGCAATACCATCGTCATTTCCTCAATTTTTTGTCGTAGGGATAACTGCTGGCTGATCGGCCGGACGCGTTCAACTATTAAAACCAGGTTTCCATTTGTATCCCGTATTGCCACACACCTCCGGCGTTGAAGTCCGTCTTGCCGAAGTTGTCTGTGGAACTGTATCTGTCCAGATCCGAAGACCAGTTCATGAAGCTTGCGAACACTCGCAATTCGGGACGTGTGAGAAGGTCTCCAACGTCAGGCTTGAATGTTGGAGCGATCGTGAATTTCCAGAAGTTACCGTCGACCGCATTGCGCTGCAGGTAGCCCTTGGGGTCGAGATCCATGGTTTGCCAGCTCATTTCGTAGGCCATCTCGAAATTGCTGTTGATTGCATTGGCCAACCGCACGTTCAGGGTCATCCAGCGGTAGTCGTCACCCTTGACGTATCTGTCCTTGCTCTGTTCGGCCAACAAGCTGGGGCCGATACGCCAGCCGGGTGCAATGGGTGTCTCACCATAAAGCGCCAGACGCAGAGCGCGGGCATCGTCGATCAGTTCGCCATCCGAACCGATGTTCTTGACCTCTGCCCCCAGGCCTTGCCCATAGAGCAGTGCCGTTTTGAAGAAGCCTTCCCTGCCGAAAAAGTTTTTCTGGTGATTGGCCAGCATGCTGTGCAAGCCGGAATCCGCAGGCGTCAGGCCCGCTTCATTGCTGCGAGTGCCGAAGTCGTTTTTCTTTGAACCAATGGCGTTGAACATCCACTGCCACTGACCACTGTCGAAGAACTGGTTGGAGGTCAGGATGTAGCTTTCCACATCGGCGTTGATACCTCCTTCACTGAAATCCCCGTAATTACGCCCGATCAAGGAGTAATTCGAGCGCCAATTCTTGTTCATCTGCACATCGTAGATGCCACCTCCGGTGCCGGCCAGATAGACCACGTCGGAGTCCAGCCAGTGGATATCGAAATTGTCTCTATCGAATCGCTTGCCTGCCCACAAAGTGGCGTTCTCGAACACTGAATTACCCTTGAATGCAGCGAGATGGTCGAGCTCTGTAAATACCTGACGCACGTTCAGGTTGCTTTCGTCGGCCGTCCAGTCATTGGAGCTTTCCACTCCATCGGCGATGGACACCGTGAATTTTGAATGGGTGCCGTTCTGCGCATAGGCCTCTTTCGACAGGTCGATGCGCATGTAGGTGTCGTCTTCATTGCCGAGTCGCCCGACGGCGCCACCGACTGAACCGGCCGGGGTTGTATAAGGGCCGCCACGACCACCACCTAGCCCATCGTTGATCAGCAATCCGGAACGGGCATAACCCTTAAAGCTGAAGCCGTCCGTGAGATGGCCGCTGCTGCCCTGCTTTTCCATGCTTTGCTGACGGGCTTCGAGTTTTGCCAGTCGGGTATCCAGCGTGGGCGCCGCAACGGTTGTCGCCGTGGTTGCTGTCGGCTGCAAGGCGGGAGTGGTGAGTTTGATCTGCTGCAATTCCCTGGCGAGCGCCTGGGTTTGCTGTTCGGCTGCGGCCGCACGCTTTTCCGCTGCGCTGGTGCGAGCTTCAAACGCGGCCATGCGTTCTTCCAGAGTCGCGGCCTGAGAGGTTGCCGCGGAGGTGCCGAGCACGCCTGCGAGGAGCCAGCCTGATGCTTTCTGCATGTGGATTTCCCTGTTTTGTTTTTATTGTTTTGTTACCGCGACCGGCCATTTTTCGTGAGTTGTGAATTGTCGTAATCGACGAAAAAAAGGATGCCTCATCGCAAATACGCTGCTACATTTGGCGATGTTAACGTTAACTTTTCTAAAAACAAAAATAAAGGGAGCTCTATGAAACATCTGAAATCTCTTCTTCCAGCGGCACTGCTCACCCTCTGCGCCGGGCTTCCATCCCTCTCGAGCGCAGCCAATTTGACGATCTCGTGCGGTGCGGTGGGTGCGGAGTTACAACTCTGCAAGGAGGCTGTCGAGGCGTGGTCGAAACAGACCGGCAACAACGTCGAGGTGGTTTCCACGCCTAACTCGGCGACCGAGCGGTTATCGTTCTACCAGCAGATCCTCAGTGCGCAGTCCGCCGACATCGACATCATTCAAATCGATATGGTGTGGCCGGGAATGCTCGCCAAACACCTGATGGATCTGCGCGAGGTGCTTCCAGCCAACGCGACCCAAGGCTACTTCCAGGCACAGGTGGATAACGCCACGGTGAACGGGCGGCTGGTGACGATGCCGTGGTTCACCGACTCGGGCCTGCTGTATTACCGCAAGGACTTGCTCGAGAAGTACGACAAGCAGGTTCCCCAGACATGGGAGGAAATGACCTCTACCGCAAAGGATGTTCAACAGGCTGAGCGCAACGCCGGGAATCCCAATGCGTGGGGTTACATCTTTCAGGGGCGCGCCTACGAGGGTCTGACGTGTAATGCGCTGGAGTGGATCAGCAGCCAACCGGAAGGCGGGCTGGTCAATCCACGAGGTGACATCGTGGTCAACAGTCAGGCCTCAAGAACGGCTTTGACCCTGGCGAAAAGCTGGGTAGGAGACATCTCCCCGCGTGGCGTACTCAATTACACCGAGGAAGAAGGTCGTGGCGTATTCCAGTCGGGCAACGCGCTGTTTATGCGTAACTGGCCGTATGTCTGGGCCTTGGTGCAAAGCCAGGACAGTGCGGTAAAAGACAAGGTCGGCGTCGCTCCCCTGCCCCGCGGCGGCAAGTCCGGTAACCATGCCTCCACCCTTGGTGGCTGGGGTCTGGCGGTATCGCGTTACAGCGCCCATCCAAAACTTGCCGCAGAGCTGGTGAGCTATCTGACCCGTGCCCAAGAGCAAAAACATCGTGCCCTGATAGGCGCCTATAACCCGGTTATCGAGTCGCTCTATCAAGATCCCGAACTGCTCGCGGCAATGCCTTATTACAGTCAGCTGCACAGCATTCTCAACGATGGGGTCATGCGCCCCGCCTCTATCACTGCCGATCGCTATCCACGGGTCTCCAATGCGTTCTTCGATCGAGTGCATGGCGTGCTGGCGGGCGAGTTGCCTGTCGATCAGGCGCTGGCCGAACTGGAAAGTGAACTCACGCGCATCAAACGCCGGAACTGGTAAGCCACAAGGAAGGAAATCACCATGTCTGTCTCTTCTACCCATGCCCCCTGTGACGAGCTCCTGCTCACCAGGGAAACGCCCGTACAACGACGCCGAGTACGCGCTGCCTGGCTGTTTCTGACGCCGATGTTGCTGTGTCTGGCCCTGGTGGCAGCCTGGCCGCTACTGCGCACATTCTGGTTCAGCCTGACCGACGCCAATCTGGCGGACACCGGTGGCGGAACCTTCATTGGCTTGAGCAATTATCTGTTCCACAACGGTACCAACTGGTCGGGCATTCTGGTCGATCCACAATGGTGGAACGCAGTGCGCAACACCTTGCATTTCACCGTGGTATCGGTGGGACTGGAAGTCGTACTGGGACTGCTGGTGGCGTTGCTGCTGAACATCAAGTTCACCGGCCGTTCTCTGGTGCGTGCGTTGATTCTGATTCCGTGGGCGATTCCAACCATTGTCTCGGCGAAGATCTGGTCATGGATGCTTAACGACCAGTTCGGCATCATCAATCACATGATGCTGAGTCTCGGCCTGATTGACGCCCCTCTGGCCTGGACGGCAGATGCGGATCTGTCGATGTGGGCGGTGATCATCGTCGACGTCTGGAAGACCGTCCCTTTTGTCACGCTGCTGATGCTGGCGGCCTTGCAGATGTTGCCTAGCGATTGCTACGAAGCGGCCAGGGTCGATGGCATTCATCCGCTGAAGGTGTTCTGGCGTGTCACGCTTCCCCTGCTGATGCCCGCACTGCTGGTGGCGGCGATCTTCCGCATCCTCGACTCCCTGCGGGTATTCGACGTGATCTATGTGCTGACCTCGAACTCATCGAGCACCATGAGCATGTCGGTGTATGCCCGCCAGCACCTGGTGGAGTTCCAGGACGTTGGTTACGGCAGTGCGGCCTCGACGTTGTTGTTTTTAGTGGTTGCGGTAATCGCCATGCTTTATCTCTACCTCGGACGCCGTCAACTGGAGGTCCGGTCATGAACCTGCGCCTATTGAAAAAAGCGCTGTTGCGCCTCGGATTCTGGTGTCTGATCGGGGTGTTGCTGCTGTATGCGGTCTTCCCCTTCTACTACGCAATCGTGACTTCGCTGAAGCCGTCCAGCGCCTTGTTCGAAGTGAGCTACTGGATCGAAAACCCCGACTTCTCCAATTACGCGGCGGTGCTCAATCAAGCCTCATTCCTGCGGGCGATCGGCAACTCGCTGGTGGTTGCACTGTGCGTGGTGACGCTGGCGCTGTTCCTCAGCCTGACCGCTGCCTATGCCTTGGGCCGGGTGAAGTTCCGCGGGCGTGGCACGGTCTTGATGATGGTCCTTGGCGTGTCGATGTTTCCCCAGGTCGCAGTGCTGTCGGGGCTGTTCGAAGTGATCCGCGCCCTGGGCCTGTACAACACGTCCTGGGCATTGATCCTGAGCTACACGATTTTCACCCTGCCCTTCACCGTCTGGGTGCTGACCACGTTCATGGGGCAACTGCCCCATGAACTGGAAGAAGCGGCAATCATGGATGGCGCGTCGCCCTGGGTCACTCTGACCCGCGTGCTATTGCCGCTGCTCTGGCCCGCACTGGTCACCACTGGCTTATTGGCCTTTATCGCAGCGTGGAACGAGTTCCTGTTTGCCCTGACCTTCACCCTCACCGACACGCAACGCACGGTGCCGGTCGCCATCGCCTTGATTTCCGGCGGCAGCCCTCATGAGTTGCCTTGGGGGTTGTTGATGGCCGCCTCGGTGGTGGTCACCGTCCCACTGGTGATTCTGGTGCTGATCTTCCAGCGCCGCATCGTTTCCGGTCTCACTGCCGGCGCGTTAAAGGGTTGATGCCCGACAATTACAAGGAACAGCATCGTGATCAAATTGAAACTGGACAACGTGAACAAGCAATTGGGCGGCATGCGGATTCTTCGCGACGTCAGCCTGGAAATCGCGGCGGGTGAATTCGTGGTGTTCGTTGGCCCTTCGGGCTGCGGAAAGTCGACCCTGCTGCGACTGATCGCCGGACTGGATTCGATCTGCGGCGGCGAGCTGCTGATCGACGGGCGACGGGTCAACGATCTGGAACCACGCGAGCGTGGCGTCGGCATGGTGTTTCAGTCTTATGCGCTGTACCCGCACATGAGCGTCTACGACAACATCAGCTTTGGCCTGAAACTGGCCAAGACTGAAAAGAGCAGCTTGCGCGAGCGGGTGCTGAAAACGGCGCAGATCCTTCAATTGGACAAACTGCTGCAACGCAAGCCAAAGGAACTGTCCGGTGGGCAGCGTCAGCGTGTGGCCATGGGCAGAGCCATGGCGCGGGAACCGGACATTTTGTTGTTCGATGAGCCGCTTTCCAACCTGGATGCGTCCTTGCGGGTGCAGATGCGCAACGAAATTGCCCGACTGCATGATCGGCTGGGCTCGACCATGATCTACGTCACCCACGATCAGGTTGAAGCGATGACCCTGGCCGACAAAATTGTCGTGCTCAACGGCGGGCGCGTAGAACAGGTCGGCTCACCGCGCGAACTCTATGAACGCCCGGCCAGTCGCTTTGTCGCCGGTTTTCTCGGTTCGCCCAGAATGAATTTTCTGCCGGCGCGCCTGCAGACGCCAGGCGAAACCAGCCTGGTCGATACCCTCGTATGGGGTATCACGCCCCTGCCTTTCGACAGCTCGAACCTGGCGACGGGCACGCAGCTGAGCCTGGGGATTCGCCCGGAGCATGTGTCGCTCAAGGCGGCGGATGGAGCAGCTGGCGTCGTCGTTACCGCGGTCGAATACCTGGGCAGCGAAACCTATGTGCACCTCGAGACAGGTCAAGACGAGCCACTGATCTGTCGTTGCGAAGTCAGCGCCGGATGGCAAGCAGGCGATCGGGTTGAGCTGCAGCTGGACATCGACAACCTGCACCTGTTCGACGCCGACGGCGCGGCCTTGAGGCGCCACCCACAAGCCATTGAAACCCTGCCGGATGGCGTCCCTCTGCGCTCGGCACGAGCAAGCGCCCTATGACTGTGTATTTGAATCCTGTGAACGACCCAATGTCTTGCGCCCTTGACCTTGCGCAGCATGCGCTGAGTGATGGTCTGTCTCGCGTCATCGACGATTATCGGCCCGGTTATCATCTTGCCCCTCCGGCGGGCTGGATGAACGACCCTAACGGGGTGGTGTACTTTCGTGGCGAATATCACGTTTTCTATCAACACTACCCCTTCGAAGCAAAATGGGGCCCGATGTATTGGGGGCATGCCAAGAGTGCCGATCTGGTCCATTGGCAGCATCTGCCCATTGCGCTGGCACCCGGCGATGACTTCGACCGTGACGGTTGTTTTTCCGGTAGCGCGGTGGTGTGTGGAGATACCCTGGCCCTGATCTACACCGGGCATACCTGGTTGGCGGACGTGGGTGACGAACGCTACATCCGTCAAGTCCAGTGCCTGGCCACCAGCGTCGACGGCATCCGGTTCGTCAAACATGGCGCCGTCATCGAGACCGCGCCGCAAGACACGATCATGCACTTTCGCGACCCCAAGGTATGGCAGGAAGATGACTGTTGGTACCTGATTGCCGGCGCACGTCTGGGCGATGTGCCGTTGCTCCCGCTGTACCGTTCCACCGATCTGCACACCTGGGAGTTCCTCGACTATGTGTCTGGCGGCAGCGAAGGCGATGGCTATATGTGGGAGTGCCCGGATCTGTTCCGGCTGAACGGACGCGATGTGCTGCTCTACTCCCCCCAGGGCATGCAATCCGAGGGTTACGAACGGCTCAACAAATACCAGACCGGTTATCGAGTGGGCCGACTCGACAGCGAATGGCACTTCACGGGCGGGCCTTTTATCGAGCTGGATAACGGCCACGACTTCTATGCCGCGCAAACGCTCCTGGCCGCCGACGGTCGGCGCCTTGTGTGGGCGTGGCTCGACATGTGGGAAAGCCCGATGCCGAGCCAGGCCCATCACTGGTGCGGCATGCTCGGTTTGCCGCGCGAACTTGAACTGTGCGCCGATCGCCTTTGCGTGTATCCGGCACGGGAGCTCACCGCTCTGCGCAAAGCGCCATTGCCGGGCACGCTCTGGTGGGGTGAGTCGGGAACCCGGCAGGTGCCGGAAGTGAATGGCGATATGCTCGAAATCCATGTGCATCTGGATCTGCTCGGCTGCACCGACGGCCACCTCGGAATCGCCCTGCGTTGCAGCGATGATGGTCATGAAGAAACCCTGCTTTACTACGATGCATTGCTGCAGCGCCTGGTGCTTGACCGCAGCCGCTCGGGTGCGCAAGTCACCGGTCAGCGCAGCGTGTCGATAGACCCGACACAGGGGCAGCTGGAACTGCGTGTGTTCCTCGATCGCTCGTCCATCGAGGTATTCGACGAAAACGGACGCTTCAGCCTCAGCAGTCGCCTCTATCCGCGGCCCGACAGTCTGGGCGTGAAGCTGCTGGCCAGCGGGAGTGGCGGGCATGTCTCCATTCCCAGAGCATGGCCGCTCGCCTCGGGATGGCTATGAGCAGCGTCATTCGAGTCGCGAGAAGCGCGGGCCCTGTGTCATGATTCTGCGTCAACCTGACCGGCCTCGCCTCGCATGACTTCAGTGAAAGACGTTGCACAGCTGGCCGGCGTGTCCCTGATGACGGTTTCTCGAGCGCTCAACAACCCGGAAAAACTGAGCCCCGAAACCCTTCAGCGGGTACGTCGCGCCATTGATGAACTGCAATTCGTACCGAGCCTGTCGGCGCGCAGGATGCGCGGCGACAACCTCCAGTCGCGCACCATCGGTGTGTTCGCCCTGGACACCGCGACCACACCGTTTGCGGTCGAGTTGCTGCTGTCCATCGAACAGACCGCACAGCAGGCGGGCTGGAATGTGTTCATCCTTAACCTGTTGAGCAACCCGCCCACCGACCAGAACATCGACCTGATGTTGTCGCACCGTCCCGACGGGTTGATCTTCAGCGCCATGGGATTTCGCCAGGTGTGCATTCCGGAGCGCTTGAAGAGCAAACCCCTGGTACTCGCCAATTGCCTGGCGGATGACAGTCGCCTGGTGAGTTATGTGCCCGACGACGAAACGGGGCAGTATCGAGCCGTACATCACGCGTTGAGTCAAGGCTATCGGCGCCCTCTGTGTATCAATCTGCCAAAACAGAGTCTGGCCTGGGACCTGCGACAAAAAGGCTTGCTGCGTGCCTGTCAGGCATTCGGCCTTGCGCCTGACGCACTCCTGCAATACGACCTTTCCGATCATGATGCCTATGGTGAAACCGCAGCCATCCTCGACCGGCACATCATTGATGGTCATCCCCAATTCGACATTCTGATCTGTGGCAACGACCGCATTGCGTTTTGTGCCTATCAGCTGTTGTTGGGCCGAGGCCTGAAAATCCCCGACGATGTCGCCGTGCTCGGCTATGACAACATGATCGGTATCGCTGAGCTGTTCATCCCGCCGTTGACGACAGTGCAACTGCCGTACTACGAGATCGGTCGTAAGGCTGCCCGGCACCTGATCGAGACCATTGAGGTATCGGGAGCTCAGCCAGTTGATTGTCCATTAGTGGTCAGGGCATCACTATAAGAATGAGCTAATTCGGTGATTGCACGCCCGCTTGCTTTCGATTTGCCAGTTCTGTGGCGACTGCGGCTCTTCGCTGTTCTGGTCTGATTCCAAAGGCGAGTTTTCAGATTGGATGTCCGTGGCGATAGGCACCCTGGATACGCCGTTCCTGAGTGAAAAACAGAAACACGTGTGGGTTGTATCGAAAGCGCCGTGGTATGAGATTGAGGATCGCTGGCCGCAGACGGAATGAGAACTTTCGGCCAAAAAAACGAAAGCACATGAGGTACATTGATACCTGATCCCAAATTCACTGATGGGAGGGACCGTACTATGACGACGCGAACTGAAACTGCCATCCTGGCAGGTGGCTGCTTCTGGGGCATGCAGGACCTGCTGAGACGCTACCCCGGCGTAGTGTCCACGCGGGTAGGATACTCGGGCGGCGATGTACCCAATGCGACTTACCGCAACCATGGCACGCACGCGGAAGCGATCGAGATCGTGTTCGATCCGGACCAGATCAGCTATCGCCAGATCCTCGAGTTTTTCTTCCAGATCCACGACCCGACGACGAAGAATCGTCAGGGCAACGATGTGGGTATGAGCTACCGCTCGGCACTCTTCTATCTCAACGATGAACAGAAGCAAGTGGCCGAGGACACGGTGGCCGACGCTGATGCATCCGGCCTCTGGCCCGACAAGGTCGTCACTGAAATCGTGCCCGCAGGCCCGTTCTGGGAAGCAGAAACGGAACATCAGGACTACCTCGAACACTACCCCAACGGTTACACCTGCCATTTCATTCGGCCAGACTGGAAACTGCCTAAACGAGGGTGATGGTGAGGCGCATCTGCGAAGGGTCAGGAGGCCAGATGATTTGTATCGTTCTGTATGTTTGCGGGTGATCTTACACAGCGTTACACAACCACTGAATCAGGACACATACGCAGTACATGAAGGTGAAAAAGTGGGCGGCGTCGCACACCTGGCGTTCTCCGATGAACCCAGGCTAAAGAGCCCACCCCCCAGCAGGAGCCACCTCATGATCAATGAAATCGATACCGTGCTTTACACCGGCAAGACCCACACGACCGGAGGCCGTAACGGCGAGGCGCGAAGTGACGATGGACGTTTGGACATCAAGCTTTCCGCGCCCGGCTCGTCAGGGAGTGGTACCAATCCCGAACAGCTGCTGGCTGCAGGTTGGTCGGCCTGTTTCATCGGTGCAATGGGTAAGGCGGCTGTCGCGTTGAAGGTGACCCTGCCGAGCGACATTGCAGTCGATGCCGAAGTGGACCTGGGCAAGACCGAAGACGCGTTTTTCCTCCAGGCACGCCTCAATGTCAGCCTTCCGGGCTTGGACCCCGTTGTCGCACGGGCGGTGGTGGATGGCGCACACCAGAGATGCCCGTACTCCAAGGCGACCCGTGGCAACATCGACGTCACGATCAATCTGGTTTAACCAAAGCACGCCGTGCGGCGCTGTTCACTTAAGATCGGGGTACATATCCGTTTCTGCGGTGATGGCGGCTGGCGGTTTCGCTTTTACAGCGAGTCACTTGGAAAAGCGCCAAGTAACCAAACGCTTTTGCCCCTGACGTACGGTGCCTCGCCTAGGCTCGGCATGCCCTCGCTCCGGTCCTGCTCCGTGGGCCCGCCGCCATCGGCCATCCATGGCCGGGGGCGGCTACCGCGGCATCCTTGCCGCGGTGCCCACTACGCAGAACCTGCGCTCGGCCTTCCGACGGGGCAGATCAAGATCAAAAGCAAGATCAAAAGCCTGGCGTTGTACCTGTGGGAGCGAGCCTGCTCGCGAAAAACGTCCGGACACCGCGTTCATTCAGACAGCACGCGTCATCGTTGACGTCCTTCGCGAGCAGGCTCGCTCCCACAGGGGAGTGCGTACGCTTGAAGAGGCAGGCCGGCCGGTAGGCCGCCTCGCTTTTGCGGTGCACGCCCCCTCACGCCCTGAGCCTCTCCGTCAACCCGCCGCCACCTCCACCGGTGCCTCTATCAATGTTGATCCCCGCCGTATTAAAGCCTGCAGGTAAGCCTTTTCGTCATAGACGGCGCTGGCCAATCCGCTCAATCGTCCTCATGCAACTTGATACCGCGGGCGTGAAGCAGGTGCGGAACCACCAGCACCAGCAGCGTTAGCGCGAGAAACGCGGCCGATATCGGTTGTGTCACAAACACCAGCCAGTCTCCCTCGCTGATGGACAACGCATTGCGCAGCTGCTTCTCGGCCATGGGCCCCAGCAGCATGCCGACGATCACAGGGGCGACGGGAAAATCGAAACGACGCATCAGCACCCCGCCCCAACCGATCGCCAACATCAGCAAAAGATCGAAGGAAGAGTGACGCATGCCGTACACGCCGATGGTGGCAAACACCAGAATGCCGGCGTTCAGGTACGGCCGGGGAATCTGCAGAAGCTTGACCCACAGGCCCACCAGCGGAAGATTCAACACCAACAGGATCACGTTGCCGACATACAGCGATGCCACCAGGGTCCAGACCAGTTCCCCCGACGTCTGAAAGAGCATCGGCCCCGGCTGCAGGTTGTAGTTCTGGAACGCGGCCAACAGAATCGCCGCAGTAGCGGACGTTGGTATGCCGAGCGTCAGCAGCGGCACCAACGAACCCGTCGCGCTTGCGTTGTTGGCCGCCTCGGGACCGGCAACCCCCTCGATCGCCCCCTCGCCCTTGCTGCCCGCAAACTCTTTCGGGTACTTGCTCAGTTTGCGCTCTGCCGAATAGGACAGGAATGTCGGAATTTCAGCGCCTCCTGCCGGAATCGACCCGAAGGGAAATCCGATCAACGTGCCCCGTAGCCAGGCGGGGACCGAGCGTTTCCAGTCAGCGCGCGTCATCCACAACGAGGTCAAGCGGTGCCGGTTCGACGCCTCTTCTTTTTGATACAGCAAGCTGTACAAGGCTTCACCCACTGCAAACAAACCGACCGCCACGAGCACGACTTCGATGCCATCGACCAACTCCGGCACCCCCAAGGTGTAGCGGGCAATGCCCGAGGTCGAGTCCAGGCCGATCAAGCCGATGGTCAGTCCAATCCCGAGCGAGGCAAAACCGCGCAGCATTGAAGCGCCGAGTACCGCAGACACCGTCGTGAAGGACAGCACCAGAATCGCGAAATACTCGGCAGGACCAAACTTGAGCGCCAGCGTGGCAACAATAGGGGCAAACAACGTCAGCAACACCGTCGCGATGGTGCCGGCAACAAATGAGCCTATCGCAGCCGTTGCCAGGGCCGGTCCTGCCCGGCCGTTGCGCGCCATGAGATTGCCTTCCAGGGCCGTGACCATGGAGGACGACTCACCGGGCGTATTGAGCAGGATAGAGGTGGTCGAGCCTCCGAACTGAGCGCCGTAATAGATACCGGCGAACATGATCAAGGCGCCCGTAGGATCAACCTTGGCGGTGATCGGCAGCAGTAGCGCCACCGTCAGCGCCGGTCCAATACCCGGCAAGACTCCAATGGCGGTGCCGAGCAAACAGCCGATAAAGCCCCACATCAAATTGATCGGTGTCAGCGCAGCGGAAAAACCAATGGCCAGGTTCGCGAGAGTTTCCACGGTGTTTACCTCCTTCGGTCCGGGTCAGATCCAGGCGTTGACCAAGGGCGGCAGGGAAACCCCTAGCCCGGCGTTGAACAGCCAGTAAATCGGCAGGGTCAAGGCAATGCCGATAGCGAGGTCCTTCACCGGACGACGACTGCCAAAGCCCCGTGCCGAACAGGCAAACAGCAGCCCTGCGGCTAATACGAAGCCGGTGAGGTTAATCAGCACGGCCACCCCCACCAGTCCCGCCGTCACCCAGGCTGCGCCGGATTTGCCGCCAGGCAGCGCTTGGGCGGCTTCGTCATCGTGGTCTGCCAGCTCGCGGAAGCCACCGGTGACAGCCTGATAACACAGCAACAGACCGACCACGCCCAGGAACACCGCGACAGCGTACGGATAGACGTGGGCTCCCAAGATGACGAACCCCATCTCGGGCGGAAACCGGAATGCGCCCACCGCCAACACGGCGCTGATGGCAATCACTCCGGCGCCAATCGCCAGTTGCACCGGCACTATTGCGCGAGGCTGAGTCATTTCGAAACCAGCCCGACCTCGACCAGCATCGCACGCAGCCGCACATGCTCTTCGTCGACGAATTTGCCGAACTCATCGCCGGTCAGGACGTTGGGTGACCATTTGTTGGTGTCGATATTGTCTTTCCAGACTTTGCTATTGGTGGCGGCCACGACGGCGTCGGTCACTTCTTTGCGCTGCTCGGGCGTGAGGTTCGCCGCACCGTAAACACCGCGCCAATTGCCGATGGTCACGTCGTAGCCTTTCTCTTTGAGGGTCGGTGCATCGATGCCTTCAATGCGTTCTGGCGCGCCGATGGCGAGTACCCGGAACTGGCCGTTCCTGATGTATTGGCCCAGCTCGGCATAACCACCGGTGATCACCTTGATCTGCCCGCCCAATGCTTGAGCAACGACTTCACCGCCACCCGCGAAGGCGACGTAATTCACTCTGTTGACCGGGACACCCATTTTCGCGGCCAACTCGGCAATGCCGATGTGATCGATCGACCCCTTGGAGCCACCGCCCCAGGAGATGCTGGTCGGCTTGTCTTTGAAGACTTTCAGCAAGTCCTCCAGGGTTTTGAATTCAGACTCCTTGCGCACGGCAATCACGTTGTATTCGGTAAACAGCCGGGCAATCGGCGTCACGTCCTTCAAGGTGATTTGCGGCTTGTTCTGTTCAATCGCAGTGACCATGATCGCACCGACAACCAGCAATGCATTTGGATCGCCCTTGGTGCTGTTGGCGAACTGCGCCAGCCCCAACGTCCCCCCTGCTCCACCCTTGTTCTCGAAGGTGGTGGATTTGGCCGTGTTGGCCTCGATCAAGGCTTTGCCCAGAACCCTCGCGGTCTGGTCATAGCCACCCCCCACAGAACCCGGGGCCATGAACTTGACGGTGTCCAGCGCAAAGGCCGGTGTCGCGAGTGCGGCAGCGGTCATTCCCACTGCCATGTAGCGGCTGAATCGACTAAACAAAGCGAGCATGCGTTTTCTCCCGAGACTTTTTGTTTTTATGGGCAGTCGTTGAACGTCGATCAGGGAGCAAACCCTGATCAATGAATAGCAATCTCAGGATAAGCGTAGGCCATGGTTAGGGCGATGACATACAACGAAGAATCTCTAGGAATAAGACTAATGCCAATCAGCTAAGCAATTTCAGCTGCGACGCAGCCAAAGGATCGTGCCGATGTTGTCATGTGTTGGTTTTCAGCTTGGTCCACAAACGGGTCGTCAACCGTGCAATGGCCGCGGGAAGTTCCTCGACGGTAAACAACTTGTCCAACACACGGGTCGGCGGATAGATCGCCAGGTCTTGTTTCACGGCCGGAACAACATATTCATCCGCCGCAAGGTTGGGGTTGGCGTAATGGATGCTGTTGCTGATGTTGGCAATGACCTGCGGTGTCAGCAGGTAGTTCATGTAGGCGTAGCCATTCTTCTCGTGCGGCGCGCTCTTGGGCATGACCACCATGTCGAACCACAAGGTGGAACCTTCGTCAGGGATCGAATAGGCGATGTCGATGCCGTTGTTGGCTTCCTTGGCGCTGGCGGCCGCCTGCACGATGTCGCCATTGAAACCGATCACCGCGCAGACATTGCCGTTCGCCAGGTCGCTGATGTATTTGGAGGCGTGGAAATACTGGACGTAAGGCCTGATTTTGAGCAGCGCCTGCTCGGCTTTCTTGTAATCCGCCGGCTCGTGGCTATGCGGCGGCAGCCCCAGGTAATTCAGGGTGATCGGCAGGATCTGCGTAGGGTTATCGATAATCGCCACCCCGCACTGGCTCAGCTTTTTAATGTTGTTTTCATCAAAAAACAGATTCCACGAATGGGTGACATCGGTGTTGCCGAAAATCGCTTTGATCTTTTCGACGTTGTAGCCGATACCCGCCGTGCCCCACATGTACGGATAACCGTACTGGTTGCCCGGATCATTGACCTCGAGTTTTTTCATCAACGCCGGATCGAGGTTTTTCCAGTTGGGCAGCTGGCTTTTATCGAGTTTCTGAACCGCCCCGGCTTTGATCAATCGGGACAGAAAATGGTTCGAAGGGCTCACCACGTCATAGCCGGTGTTGCCGGTCATCAGTTTGGATTCGAGCACTTCGTTGCTGTCGTGAATGTCGTACGTTGCCTTGATCCCCGTTTCCTTGGTGAACGTGGTCAAGGTGTCGTCGGCAATGTAGCCGTTCCAGTTCGAAATATTGACGACTTCGTCAGCGTATGTGGCTGCCGACAACGTCGTCAGCACGACCATCAGGGAAATGTTATTGACGCGCATGTTCAATCACCGTGTGTTTGATGAGTTTTTATTCTTTGATCGCCGGGTGTTCTAGATTTCTGTTTTGGCCCTGACCGCCTCCACGCGCATTCGAAGCATGGCACCGATATCGAGCAAGGGTCGCGGTGGCAGCCAGCCCGGCTGGGCTCTGCGCATCACTGATTCGAGGATGGGTGAGCTGGCACCCGATGCCAGTTCGGCGAGCAAGCGTCCCCAAAGGGTGCCGCGTGCGACGCCCGAACCATTGCAGCCGGCCACCGCAAACACCCCTTCGTCGACCTTGGCGAAATACGGTTGCCCGGTGCGCGAAGCGCTCAAGTGTCCGGTCCAGGTGTATTGAATGTCTTGCTCGTTCAAAAACGGGAAGCGTCGTTGCAAACCGAGCACATGGTGTTTGCGACGGTGCAGCAGCTCACTGTCGGATAAATCCCGAGAACGGTATTCCGCCGTGTTGCGGATCATCACGCGGCGGTCCGGGGTCAGTCGCACCGTGGCGCCCAAGGGCCGGGTGGACAGCACACCCCAAGGCTCAACCGCGCCGATGGACTTGAACTCGGCGTCGCTGAGTGGTCGTGTCAGGCTGGCGCTGAGTTCCATCGGGAATGTCCCGCTGTCTTCGATCCCTGAGCGCGGGATGAACGCGTTCAGGCACACCAGGACGTGCCTGGCCTCGATGCTTCCATCGTCGCCATTGGCGCGAATACGCCCTTTGCCCAAACGCTCCAGGCCGGTGATATCGGTGTTTTCAAACAGGGTCACGTTGGCCGGCAGCGTATCCAGCAGGCCCTTTACGTATTTCGCGGGTTGCAGCAGTGCGTTGCCATTGCCGCACCAGATCGCGGCCTGGTAATGCGCGGTGCCCAGTTGTTTGCTCAGTGGTTCACCTTCCAGAAAATGCGCAGAGGCGCCGACAGCGCGTAGCGTTGCCAATTTGGCCGCGACATCGGTCAATTTGCCGGGATCGTTGACGGCGAAGTAGTAGCCCGATTCCCTGAATTCACATTCGATGCCGAGACGAGCAATGCGCTGGCGCACTCCGTCACTGGCGGCACGGGAAATCGAGGTATCGACTTCAAAACCGGCAAACCCCGGGTTGCCGATCAGCTCATCCTTGGCCGGATGTTCGTGACCCACCACGAAGCCTGAATTGCGCGCCGACGCGCCCTGTGCGGCCCGTTGTCTGTCGACAATCACGATCCGCGCCTGAGGGTGCATTTCAGCGAGTGTGTGAGCGGCGCACAGGCCAGTGATACCGGCACCGATAATCAGCCAATCGGCTTTTTGCGTGCCTTTGAGAGCATCGCAAGCGGGAGAACTCCCCGCCTGCGCAATCCAGCCACATACATTGGTCATGCATCACCTCATCTGCCTGTCGTTCTGCAAGCACCGCACATGACGTCATCGCATGAGTATTTCCGGCTGGCGCTAGCTAGAGCTAGAATCTATAAGGCCTGTAGTGATACAACCAACGTTATAAAATCATCGAGCCATTCAAAAAACGCATGGATAAAATCCACCACGTTCCTTCTCTCCAGGCCTTGCAGGCGCTGGTCGAGGTCGCAGGCTCGGGCAGCTTCACGCAAGCGGCGCAAAAGCTGTGCCTGACCCAAAGCGCAGTGAGCCGAAAAATCCAGCAGTTGGAGAGCCACTTCGACTTGCCGATGTTCGTAAGGAACAGCCGCAGTGTTCGACTGACACCGGAAGGCGAACAGGTACTTGCGACCGCCCGAAGTATCCTGGCGCAACTGAAAACCCTTGAAGATCGGCTGACACCGCAAAAACGACCCTTCCGTATACGCATGCATGTGTCGTTGGCGGTTCGATGGTTGTTGCCGAAGTTGAGCGAGTTCTATCGAAGCCATCCGCAGGTTTCGCTGTCGATCGAAACCGTGGCCACGGAAGTGGTGGAACCGGCCATCGACAGCGACGCCTACATCCTCTATCTGCCCGAGCCGTCCCGCGATCCTGATTGCCTGACGTTGTTCGAGGAGGCGCTGGTGCCGGTGTGCGCCCCAGGCCTGGGCAGCACCTCCCAGCCGTTGGAGTCGGTGGCCGATCTCGTGCGTTTCCCGCTGTTGCATCGCTCGGCGGACAAGCATGACTGGGTCCAGTGGCTGCACGCCAATGGCGGCCAGTCACTCGAGGACTACCGCCATATCCCCTTCAACCTCGACGAGTTGGCGCTTGATGCGGCGGCGCGAGGGCTGGGCGTCGCCATGACTGACCTGACCCTGGCAGGAGAATCACTCGAACGAGGCGTGCTCGTCGTTCCGTTCGGCCACCCCTTGAAGACCCGCGGCATTTACGCCTTGAACCTGCAACCTTCTGCCGCCGCTCATCCAGCCTGCTCGCTGATCTTGCAGTGGTTTGCCCAACAGGCCGAACAGCCAGCAGGCGAAATTTGACCACCAGGGATTGACCACTACGTTCCGCGCCCCAACCCTTCTTTCGCATTGGCAAAGGCAGCGCTCGCCTCTTGAACCAGCCTGCGCCATTCAACGCTGTTGATGAGTCCGGTACGCTCCATCTCATCGGCAGCCTTGAGCAACTCGTCATATTGCTCTTCGGCATCCATCCGGATTTCGGGCACTTTCAGGAGCTGATACCAGGCCGCCAGGGCTTCGCTCTTTTGATCATCACTCATGCTCAAACTCCCAAAGACAGTCTTTGTTTTGAAGTTTTTTCATGGGTGGCGTTCCTCGCTCCCGACATACGGCAGGCAGGCATAAAGACAGGCGCGCCGTGCATTACAAACTTGTCATTGAGTTGTCAGCGTAGCCAGCACCCTCGCTTCATACAGTGGCGTCGTCAGTCACCCACCGCGGGTGACACACCTCCCACTGATGACAAGGGTCGACACCATGAAACCATTGTGCAAACTCTGCCTGATCACCGCCAGCCTGTTGATGCTGGGCACCGGTTCCGCCATGGCCAGCAACATCGCGCCGGTCAAGGCCAACAACGTCGTGCTGGTGCATGGTTCCTGGGCCGATGGCTCGAGCTGGTCGGATGTGATCAGCCGGTTGCAGGCCGCCGGCTTGCACGTGACTGCGGTGCAAAACCCGTTGACCTCGGTCGCCGACGACGTTGCCGCCACCCAACGCGTGCTCGATCAACAAGACGGCCCGACCGTACTGGTCGGCCATTCCTACGCTGGCACCGTGGTCAGTGAGGCCGGGGTCAATCCGAACGTCAGCTCGCTGGTTTACGTTGCAGCCCGAGCACCGGACGCGGGTGAGGACTTCGTCGCGCTGTCGGCCAAGTACCCGACCATGCCCGTACGCGCCGGCACCGAGGAACACGATGGTTTCATCAGCCTCAAGCAAGACGCCTTCCTCAAGTACTTCGCCAGTGACGTGCCCCACGACAAGGCGATGGAACTGTTTGCCGTCCAGCAACCGATCGCCAAAACCCTGTTCACCGACCGCACCACCGCTGCCGCCTGGCACACCAAACCGTCCTGGTACGCGGTCTCCAGCCTCGATCAAACCATCAACCCAGACCTGGAACGCTTCCTCGCCAAACGCATGAACGCGACCACCATCGAGCTGCCGTCGAGCCATCTGTCTTTGGTCTCCCACGCCAAAGAAATCGCTGACCTGATCCTCGAAGCCGCCGGTCGCCAACCGTAACTTCGGCGCCGTTTCATTACAAAATTGTCATTCAACTGTGGGTCGGCTGTGCGGATCGCCTGGGTAACCTGTACTCACTGTCAGGTAACCCATCGGCATCCAACCCGCCCCTGAATAGAGGGAATCATCATGAAAATGTTAATCCTCGGTTTTGCTGCTCTCCTCGCCACCGGTTCGGCGTTTGCCGATACCCAGACCGCCGAACCAGTCATCCACGACAAGACCGGTTTCTTCGTCCACCTGGATATCGCCAAAGACCTGTCCAGCAATATCATCACGCAAGAATGCGGCATCGTCCCCGCGCAGCTGATGTACCTCGACCATCAGGGTCGCAAGCACGTGCTGGATTACCAGGTCCAGGGCATGGGTTGCATTGGTGATAATTGATCAGACGCCTGTACTCACAAAGGATCGGGCTACACTGGCGCCACTGGCTGACCTCTGTAGCCCGCCGCCGCGACAGGTATGTTGCTGACACCGAACCAGGCAGATCCCATGAACATCCTCGTAGTCGAAGACGAACCCAAAGCAGGCAATTACCTGCTCAACGGCCTGCAGGAACTCGGCTACTCCGTCAGCCTGGCCCGCGATGGCGTCGATGGCTTGCACCTGGCACTGGAGCACGATTTCGACGTCATTGTGCTGGACGTCATGATGCCGAAAATGGATGGCTGGGAAGTCCTGCGCCGCTTGCGCAAGGACGACGACACCCCGGTGCTGTTTCTCACGGCCCGCGATGACATCGCCGATCGCATCAAGGGCCTGGAACTGGGCGCCGACGATTACCTGATCAAACCGTTTTCCTTCGCCGAATTGGTGGCGCGCCTACGCACCCTGACCCGGCGCGGCCCCACCCGGGAAGAGGAACAGTTGCAAGTCGCCGACCTGCAAATCGACGTGCTCAAACGCCGCGTCACCCGTGCCGGCGTGCGAATCACCCTGACCAACAAAGAGTTCGCCCTGCTGCATCTGTTCGCTACGCACCAGGGCCAGGTTCTTTCACGTTCGATGATCGCTTCGCGAGTCTGGGACATGAATTTCGACAGTGACACCAACGTCGTGGATGTCGCGGTGCGGCGCCTGCGGCTGAAAATCGACGACCCGTTCCAACTCAAATTGATTCACAGCGTGCGCGGTATCGGCTACCGCTTCGATACGCAACCATGACCTCACGCCTTCGCCACTCATTAACGTTGCGCCTGGCACTGGTGTTTGCCTTGCTCGCCTTTGTCTCGCTGACCCTCCTGGGGGTGGCGTTGTACCGGGATCTGGAACGCGAGCTGATCCGCCGCGACGACGCCGCGTTGGTCAACCGCATCGATCAACTGCGCACCTTCCTCAACGACAGCAACACCCTGGACCTGATCAAGACCAAACCGGCGCTGTTCCAGAACATGCTCGGCAATCGCGAGGCGCTGCTGACCATCGGCGCACCCGGACAAAAACCGTTGCTGGTGGTCAACCCCGGAAACCTCGCCGTACCGTCGCTGACACCGGTGGCCATGGACCATCTGTTGACGCTGGCCGACGTGCAGCATTACCCGAGTGTGGATGGCGTGCCCTTCGCGGCGCTGGCGGCGACTATCGACTCCGGCGACCTGGGCAGCCTGCAAGTGGTCACCGGGCGCCTGATGACCGAGCGCACCGCGGTCCTCGCCCGCTACCGCCTCAACGTGTACCTCTTCGCCAGCGTGGCGGCGATTCTACTGGCCCTGTCCGGCTATCTGCTGGTACATCGCGGGCTCTTGCCCGTGCGACGCCTGGCCCGACACGCCCAAGGCATCGGCGTCGGCAACCTCACCGAGCGTCTCGACAGCCAGGGTGCACCGCAGGAACTGCTGCCGATGATCGAGGCGCTCAACGCAATGCTCGACCGTCTCGGCAAGGGCTTCGTGCAACTGGGTCAGGTGTCCACCGACATGGCCCACGAACTGCGCACGCCGATCAACAACCTGCTCGGCGAAACCCAGGTCGCCCTGCAGCAAAACCGCAGTATTGAGGCCTATCAGCAACTGCTCGCCTCCAATGTCGAAGAGCTGGAGCGTCTCGCGCGGATGCTCGACAACATGCTGTTTCTGGCCCGCACCGACCCCGTCAGTGCTTTGCGCCAACGGCAGGAACTGGATGCTGCCGATGAAATGGAACGCATGGCCGACTATTTCGAAGGGCTGGCGGCGGATGTCGGGATCAGCATTGATGCCCAGGGCAGCGGAGTGATCTGGGCCGAACCGATGTTGCTGCGCCGTGCCTTGGCCAACCTTTGCGCCAACGCGATCAAATACGGCGCGCCTGACTCCGAACTGTTCATCCGCGCCACGCCCGCGGCCGATGGCATCCGCCTGCAAGTGCGCAACCACGGCCAGACCATCCCCGCCGAACACTTGCCCAGACTGTTCGAGCGCTTCTACCGCGTCGACGAATCCCGCGAACGCTCGGCGCACTCCAACGGCCTGGGCCTGTCGATCGTGGCGACGATCATGCAGCTGCACAATGGGGCTTACAACGTTAGCAGCAGCGAAGGCATCACCTGCTTCGAGCTGTTTTTTCCGGCGCGGCAATTGGATGAATGAGGTCGGAGCGGCCTGTCGTATGAACTGAATCTGCCCGTCGCGGCTCCGCTACATGTCTCATTTTATTTCCCTGCTTTGACAATCGGTGCTTGAGCTTTAGTCTGTCGCAACCTATAAATACTATAGATAATCATGAGCGACCTACTGCCGTTTCCGCTGTCCAAAAAGAAAGCCTTGGAAATCATTAGGGAGCTTTCGCATAGATCTGAGCGTGTCTTTTACTCTAAGCACGCACGGTCTCGCATGATTGAGCGAGAGATATCTGCCTGACGTCATGGATTGCCTCCGCAGAGGACAGGTCACTGATGGCCCCTATCAAGCACCCGGGGGCGATTGGCGATTCACTATTTCATGGTTCAGGGCTGGGTCCCCCCTCCAAATTGTCGGCGCAATCGATGTTGACCAAGACGGGAGATATCTCGTCATAGTGACCACGATGCAAAGGGAGAGATAATTTGATGTACCACTACGTTGAAAGCGGGCTACCGAACGTCTGGCTTAGCAACGGCTACAGGGTGAAAGAGACTGCCTATGGCGAGTCGGTTGCTATCACGGATGTCGAGGGCCTTCACGACTTTATCGGCAAGACGATTGCGCAAAAACCGGCAGCTCTGACCGGTGCAGAGTTTCGGTTCCTGCGTAAAGAGCTGGGTTTGTCTCAAGAAAGGCTGGCCAGCATTGTCGGGCTGACCTCCCAAGCGGTGGCGATCTGGGAAAAGACTGACAAGATTCCGACTGTAAATGATCGCTACCTGCGCGGGCTTTACCTGGAAGCCAAGACTGGCGAGGCGGATCTGATGGCCGCCATTAACTCGATCAACGAACTGGATCATGAGCTTCATAAGCTCAACCTTCAGTTTGAAGATGGATGGCACAAGAAAGACCAAACGTGCGCCTGACAAAGACCTGAATTACAAAGCCCGGACGTGTACCGGGCTTTTTTCTTTCCTGCGCTTTTGACCGGATCAGACGGATCAAAAAGCGACTTCAACTGAAATGGCCAAAAACGCCACCCCCCTTGAGCAGTTTTGGCATAGGCCAAAATCATCGCTGTGTCTAGACTCCCCCATATAACAGTGCGAAAGCACACTTGAGTCCAGGACTGTTCCAGGGGAACCCGCATGAACCCATCCGACATTTTTGTTATCAGCGCCGTCCGCTCCGCTATCGGCAGCTTTGGCGGTTCGCTCAAAGATGTGCCACCTATCCAACTAGCCACTGACGTTTGCCGTGCCGCCATTGAACGTTCGGGGCTGGCACCTGAACACATCGGTCACGTGGTGATGGGGCATGTGATCCCGACGGAAGCACGTGACGCCTACATCTCTCGTGCCGTGGCGATGAATGCCGGCCTGCCGAAAGAGACGCCTGCCTTCAACGTCAATCGCCTCTGCGGTTCTGGTTTGCAAGCCATTGTCAGCGCAGCACAAAGTTTGATGTTGGGAGACGCAGGCGCTGCGCTGGCGGGTGGCGTCGAGTCCATGAGCCGCGGGGCCTATCTGTTGCCGCAGGCGCGCTGGGGCGCACGCATGGGTGATATGCAAGCCACTGACTACGTGCTCGGCGCTCTGCAAGACCCGTTTGGCGGTTTCCACATGGGCATTACTGCGGAAAACATCGCCGAGCGCTATGGCATCACTCGTCAGGCTCAGGATGAGTTGGCGCTGCTCAGCCAGCAACGAGCGGCCCGGGCGATTGCTGAAGGGCGGTTTACCGACCAGATCGTGCCGATCGAAGTGGCGTCCCGCAAAGGTACCGTGACGTTTGCGACGGACGAGCATGTCCGCGCCGAGGTCAATGCCGAGCAATTGGGCAAGATGAAACCAGCCTTCAAAAAAGACGGTAGCGTCACCGCCGGCAACGCGTCGGGCCTCAATGATGGTGCCGGAGCACTGATCATGGCCACGGGTCAGATGGTTCTCGACCAAGGCCTCAAGCCGATCGCCCGACTGGTCGGTTACGCCCATGCCGGTGTGGAGCCAGAGCTGATGGGGTTGGGACCGATTCCCGCCACCCGCCTGGTCCTCAAACGCGCCGGCCTGACCGTTGCCGACCTGGATGTCATCGAGTCCAACGAAGCATTCGCGGCCCAAGCGTGTGCCGTGGCGCAGGAACTGGGCTTCGACCCGGAGAAGGTCAACCCGAACGGCTCGGGGATTTCTCTGGGCCACCCGGTGGGCGCGACCGGTGCGATTATCGCCACCAAGGCGATTCACGAACTGCACCGTGTTCAGGGCCGCTATGCCCTGGCTACCATGTGCATCGGCGGCGGCCAAGGCATCGCCGTGTTGTTCGAACGCGTCTGATCGACCCAAACGAAGACGGCGCCCCTTGTGGGCGCCGTCTCGTTTTACCGCGATGGAATCAGTGCGCAATGCACATAGATTTCAGCTCGGTGTAAACCCTCGATCACTGCGCGACCAAACTCGCGCCCCCTACCCGATTGCCGACCAGGCACGACCTTGCTGCTGACACCGCGGACGGCCCCGCTGCCGGCCGGTCGGTATCTCGGTGGGCTTCATTTTTTCAAGCCCGGAGGTTCTACTAAACTACTCAGAACTACGCAGATTCAGTGAATGATTTCACAGTACTGCTAAAGTGATAGCACGCGTCGCCACATGCTCCCAAAGCCTGCATTTTCGAAGGTGGGTGGCTAATCACGGTGACGCCAACGCTCTCAAGCGAGGGCAGCATGAACTGAATCGCGTCATCATCGAGCGCGAGGGGCAGCAGACATGAGGTCTAAATATGATATTTGAGCCCAACAGTACCCGTTCCGTGCTCCAGCGAAGAAGCAGTACCAGTATCGTTATCCAGGCTGGTCTCGATTGTGTTGCGGTGACCGGTGTTGCGTGGTTTTTGATCAATTATCATATCGGCTTCATAACGCAGTCCTATGTCATCCTGCTCCTGTTGCTGCTGGGGGCGTTGGCTGTCGTGTACGACCACTATGCTATTTACCGCAGCAATGTTGGTTTTACCGTCAAAGCCTTCAAGCTTTTGAAAGCGTGGACCGCCACGTTTGGCTTTCTCGTTGCCATGGCCTTTCTTACCAAGCAAAGTGAACAGTACTCGCGCTTATTGGTCGGGCAGTTATTTGTTGTTGGATATTTTGCTCAGTTGCTTTTGCACCTCGCGACACGCGAGATGCAGAAGAAGTTTTTGGCCCACCCGACTCAATTGGAAAACTCGCTCATCATTGGCTCCGGCGAGCTGGCCAGCTATCTTCACAAGAAGATCAGCAATAATCCCTGGCTCGGTGAGCGAATAGTCGGCTGTGTGTTGATTGGCGCGGACGATGATCGGGGAAAGGAAAGTCCGGAAGGCGCGCAACGTCTGGCGATACTGGGCGATATCTCCGACCTTGATGAGTTAGTTGTTAAACATGCCATTCGTACCGTCTATTTCGTGACCCCTCTGGGTGGCTCAGAGGTCATCCAGGATGTTTATTTAAGGCTGTTCGATAAACACATCTCTGTTAACTGGGTGCCTGACATTTTCTCGTTGCGCCTGATCAACCACAGTGTTCGCGAAATTGCCGGCATTCCCGTACTGACCTTGTCTGAAACTCCGCTGATGGGGATGCGCCTGTTTCTGAAGAACCTTGAGGACAAAGTCCTGGCCTTTCTCATTTTGGTTCTTGCAGCGCCAATCCTGGTAGCCGTCGCCATTGCCATCAAGCTCGATAGCCCCGGCCCCATATTCTTTCGTCAGCAGCGCATGGGGTGGAGTGGAGAAGCTTTTCGGATCTGGAAGTTCAGAAGCATGGTCGTCCATCAGCCGGAAGACGGCATCGTCAAGCAGGCGCAAAAGAATGACCCGCGCATGACCAGGGTTGGGGCCTTTATTCGGCGGACCAGCCTGGATGAGCTACCGCAGTTGTTCAACGTTTTGATGGGGGAAATGTCTCTGGTGGGGCCTCGCCCGCACGCTATTCAACACGATGTGCAGTACTCGCCCGACGTCTCGGGCTACTTTGCGCGTCACAACATTAAGCCGGGCATCACAGGCCTGGCTCAGGTACGCGGCTATCGTGGTGAAACGAAGGATATAGATCAGATGATCAGGCGTGTTGACTCGGACATTGAGTACATCAACAACTGGTCGCTATGGCTCGATTTCGTCATTCTTTTACGGACGGTGTTTGCCTTCTCCGGCAAACATGCTTACTAGCCAGTCTTGAGCGTCTGGGCGATATCTAAACCCATTTGATGCGGAATAAAGGCGAGGCCAACAACGGCCTCGCCGTATCAGGATGGAAAGAGGTCCAGCGTGCGCTCCACTTCATCAGGATCGACACTAAAACCGTCCCCCTCTGGGGTGCCGACCACAAAACCGAAATTTTGTTGATCGCGATCCGTTAGATATTTGAAAAAACAGAGGAAACGATTAGGCGGTTGCAAAACCAGTAGCGAACCACCTGGCTGCAGCACATTAACGCCGTGTATAAGATGACTCCCCTCAATCCCTACCACGGTTCTTGCTCCGGCACAGGCCGCGACGATGGTCGGCACGTCGGATTTCGCAGGATCGATAATACGAAAACCTCTGCGGTCACGCAGGCGCTCGGCAAGCTCCATTTCATTGCGTAACAATCGCAATTCACCTGTGCCCCCTCGCAGAATGAACACGCCAGGGTGAGAGCAAACGTTGACGTGTGAAAGCAACTTTTCCCCCATCGCACGGAAACGCAAATGCTTATTTCTGTTTTGACACAGATCGTCAAAGATCACGAGTTCACGAAAAAAAGCATTACGTAAACGAATCGGGGTCATGCCAAGCCAGTCCTCATAGCCGGGGGTATGAAGTATGCCGTTCGTGACAGTGGAAACAAGGTTGGCAGACGCTGCCGTGGTCACCGGAACGCCCTCCTCGCATGCAATTGGATAGGTTATACAATCATCCATTAACCAGGAGCCGAACCATTTATTCCCCCCCGCCGTGCAATACATCGCGCCGCGATCAATTTCGTTTTCTACACGAATATTTGGCAACCATCCGGATTTGGGCGACAACGATGCTTTGGCATTACCTTTGTAGAGAGCGCCATCAATTAACCAGACATCTTTAAGCAGGTAGCCTCGTGTTGCGCCATGCTCAACACTACCGATGCCTTCCATTGTGCGACGGGGATGTTCATAAGGATAAAAAAGATCTCCTGCCCACCCGGTCACACGTTCGAGCTGGCCGGGAAGGAAAAAAGCCGGCGGAGCATTTGAGATTTCACCTGGAGCAATTTCCCAGGTTTTCACGGCCTGGCTTTGCAGGGATAACGACGGTTGGCGTGTGAGCCGTGTGTTAAACATGTGTTTATACGCAGCAAGGCTCCACTTTGATTGGCTATCACTCGTCAATGCATTGAATTCCGACATATGCACCCCATTCAAATGTGGTTATACCGAAACAGCCTTTATGGCGAAAACTGCTTCATTTAAAATCAACAACCTGTTCAAGTGGATACAACACTTTCCAGGACAGGGGGTGACTTCAGATGAGCGTAGCGACCGCGCAACGTGTCGAGAAGCGTTTCTCCCGGCGCTCTGGAGCAATGAATGTATATTTTGAAAAGCCCACCAAAACCCATTTCGCGATATCGACTAGCAACGTCCTCGTCACTCGGACCGTCCGGCAACCCGAGGTGAAGTGTCAACTTCTTGCCTTCGACAGCAAATAGCGGTGTCTCCCAAAGAAATTGAGCCGCGCCCACCTTGGGCAGTCGAACGAACAAATAACCGTAATTACCCAACGTATCGACATCGCCGCCACGCCTTCTTTTCCACTCAAGAAGTCCATCGTCCGGGCGTGCCAGGCACGTTCCGATATCATAATAGTCAAAGCCGTTTTCTATCGCCCACTCAAGTGCCATGAACGTAGTAATCGAATTAACTTCACGTAACTTTTTAGCATCAGAAAAAACAGTGTCGGGATAACCGAAACGGACCGTACTCCAATAGCGCTTCCCTGCCCGGGTAATTACGCACCCCAGATGACATGCAACAATCTCATCCTCCAGCAGTACTAGATCGAGCCGTCCGGCATTTTTTGCCACCCTTTGAACCTCATGCGATTCAATTTGAGAGGCGGATGCACCATGCCTTGCGCTGGCATAAGGTTTAAGCATTTCCCGGTCTGCGATGTCTATCTCGTCGTCGTTTAATGCCTGCTTCATACGGTAACGCAGCCGGTTCTTGCGCAAATTTCGACGTAACTCGGTGTTGTACCTGGCGGTGATATCGTCAATTGACCGGCTCAGCGGCACGACAGCACTCAAATATTGAGGCACGTACAATGCACCCAAGGTTGGCATTTCACTGACCCACACCGTGCGACTGGAGTTATCCAGTTTTAACCTGCTGTCCGCCATGTGAGTGTCAGCGCCCATGAGCACCTTCACAAATTCCCGTTGTGACTTCCTGCCTACATAGAGGATGTCGTAAGGACTGTCTTCCCGCAGACGAAATCTGACCATTTCCCAGCGCCAAAAACAGGCTCGGCCAAGTATATCCCGCAGCCAGGCGACAGCTTTTCTTAGCTCGAATCGCATCGAAGGCGATATCAGCTTACGTATTAATTCTGCTATATATCTTTTCATTTGGTTATTAGCACAATTCAAGGAAGGGGCGTTTTAGTTTACAAATCAACAAACTAAATACTTGAAATTAGCGCTCGACAGCAGAGCACGTTTTTTTTCAAGATATGTGATGATTCCTAATTACAGCACCGACACAAACTGCCGTCTAATTGGAACAACACCTTTCCTCCTTGCGAAAAACTCGCAACACCTTCCCTGGAATCAAGATTGTCCGACACCATTTTGTTGACGCCAATCTTAATGAAAAAAAATAACCCCGAACACGTCCGTCAAGTCGATAAATCCAACCTGAGTAAAGGTGCTACACCGGAGTTTTGCAAGATATTTCAGTCGTGTTTTTTATGACGCAGGGAAGTCCATCCAAGTGTCAAATTCCTGTGCGTCAGGAATCCCTATAGATCAACGTGCGCAACAAGAACATCGGATTACCCACCACATAGCGAGTGAATAAGCGCTTTGGCTCACTGATGAGCCTGAACACCCACTCACACCCGAGACGACGCACCCATCGCGGAGCGCGAATCACCTTTTCACCGAGAAAATCCAGGATCGCCCCTCCGCACACGACAAGACAGGGCACGCCGCTGGCGGCGAGCCTCGCCGCAACGGCTTCTTGCTTGGGCATACCCATGCCCAGCACAACCAGTTCCGGTTGAAACTGTCGGGCAAGATTTATGTAGACATCCACCGGCGCGAAACCATGGTGAGCAGAGACTACATTGACCGCAAATACCGCTTCGCTATGCTGCACCGCATTGGTTAGAAAGGGTTCTTCTGTGCCCCAGAAAGCCACGCGCCGACCCTTGAACGCGGCCAGTAATTTGGGGATGAAATCCGTGCCGTTCATATTCAGCCCCGGCTCCAGGCCCAGGCGACGAAACAGGATGGCCATGCCGGAGCCATCCCGCAATAACACGTCCGCAGCCAGCAGCGCATTAAAGTAGTCGGTATTGGCCGCCACCAGATTCATGGCATGGGCATTGGCGAATCCGAGCACTGTCGTTACGTCAGGTCTGGATAACGCATCAATCAATGCTTGCTCGTCATCAACATCGCTGATCACCCTGAGTTTCTGGGTAATCGTTTGCCAGCTGTGCTGCCAGGATAAAGCACGCATTAGCTGTCATCTCGCTTCGAACGCACCCATTCAACCTGGCGCTTAAGCAAAAATCCGAGGTACAGAGGGATTTTCTTCATCGCGTAGAACGGCGCATACAACAAGGCTGAAAAAGAAATAATCCCGCGACCAAATTGGCTCCATGCCAGCAAGATAGTCACCCCCAATATTGCCACCCCGGAAGAAGCTATCAATGCTGGCGCCAAAGCTCCCGACAGCATAAATACCAACCATGACAGACCAAATGCCGCCGCCAAGGCCAACGTCAATAAGGCCAACGGAGGGACCAGCAAATCCAGCGTCATCGCCAGCAGACTCCAGTGATGCCGGCCAATCGACTCCACCAGTAACTTTGGCGTATCCCCAAGGATTACCCCTAGATGACCATGTTCCCAGCGCGTACGCTGGGTAGTCAAACCTTCATCGCTGCGCGGAAAGTAACTGGTCACCAGGGCATCGGGGCAGAACACAGGCGGCTTGCCGCTTCGGCATAAATCCAGGCCCATCTTCAAATCTTCAACGATGTGACCACTGGCCAAATTGATCAACGTCAGATCCCGCCAGACGAAAGCCATTCCCGTGCCCATTAACTGACAGGGCAAACCAAGCCGGGTCCAACCCTGCGGCCGTACCCGATTCTTCACACACCAGGCAAACTCGGCTAGCCGCACTTTTAGCCCGGAACCTGCTGGAGCAAGCATTAAATTAAGTGCTTGTGCTGGCCGCCCTGAGTCGATGCAACAGATTGCCAAACGCTCAATAGAACCCTCGGCCACCTGGCAATCCGCATCGACAACAATCATGACCTCCGGCGCATCACTCGACAAATGACGCACCCCACAGTCCAGCGCATAACCCTTGCCACGCTGCTGATCATTGCTGCGCTCCACCACCTCGGCGCCCGCCGTGCGGGCCAGCGCCGCCGTGTCGTCTGAACAGTTATCCGCCACCACCAACAGGCGATCACCCAAAAGCAGCTGCGGCCGAATGCTGTTTAACGTCGCGACGATGATCGAGGATTCGTTGTGTGCCGGTATCAACACCGCCACCCGCGGTCGCGGTCGCGGTCGCGGTCCTTGCGCCGACGAGCGCGACCGTGCAGGCAGGCAGGCCATCAGCACCTGTACAAACAGCACCAACACCGGCAGGAGGATGAATATCAGCAGTGAGCTGAACAGCCAACTAAGTAATGTGATCATGCTTGCGCCCTAAACAAATTAGCCAACTTGGCCGCTTCGATATCGATGTCGTGTCGCTCCAGCACTCTCTGATAAGCCGCCTCGCCCATCCGCTGCAATACCTCAACAGGTTGCGCGAGGCAGTCCGCCAGTGCCGCCGCCAACTCATCCACAGCTCCAGCGGGAAACAACCAACCGTTCTCACCCTGTCGCACTAACTCGGGAATGCCCGCCACATAGCTCGTCAGTACGGGCCGGCGCAAGGCCATGGCTTCCATGATGACCACCGGCAAACCCTCGGCGAAGCTCGGCAACACCAAGGCCCGCGCCGCAAGAATTTCCGCCCGCACCTGATCGCTGCTGATCCAGCCGGTAATTCGCACTTGCGCCTGCAAGCCATGCCGTGCAATCAGGGCTTCGATTTCCGCGCGCATTTCCCCATCGCCGGCCAGTACTATTTCGAACGCCACGTTTTGTGCTGCCAGAATGCGGGCGGCCTCAAGCAGCAAAAGCTGCCCCTTCTGCTCACACAAACGACCTACACAAACCAACCGCGGCGCGGATGGCACGGCAACGGCCGGCACATCGTGAAACGCCCGCTCCAGCCCACAGTGCACCACCTTTACCCTTGGCCAGTGCGCATGAGCCACCCAGCGAAACAGCTGGCTACGCCCATAAGAACTGATCGCCGCGACAAAAGCTGCGCGCCGGACTTTCTCGCCCAAATGAATAAACTGCGGTTTGTCGAACTCTTCCGGACCGTGCACGGTAAAACTGTACGCCGGCCCACCGAGTACATTGGCCAGCATCACCACCTCGGTTGAGTTGGTGCCGAAATGCGCATGCACATGCTCGGCGCCGAACGCCTGCAACCAAGACAGTACGCGACATGCCTCAAACAAATAGACCAAATGGTACGGCCAGGGCCGATCGGCGCGCTGGCCCATGCGTAGCGCCAGCCACAGCGCCGAAAAAAACCGTCGGGGCTGGGCGCGCAGCACCTGCAGCACAGGCACTAACAGCTCTTTGACTCCGCCCTGCAGCACATACTGGGTTTTATCGCGTTCAGACATGTCCTCGGCATCCACCAATTCGGCATCCCAGCCACGCAGAGCAATGCGCTGCACCACAAACCCCTGACGTTCCAACGCCAAAATCTCGCGACGAATGAAGCTATGGCTGACTTTGGGGTATTGATTGATGAAATAAGCGATACGCATAGGAACCAGACTTAGTTGTCGTTGCGGTGGATTATTACTGCAAGTAATCCCACAGTAGTACAGGTCTCAGGAACGTCAACTAGCCATCCGGTTGCTGCTATAACTACCTATCAACACGCTGTCTATCTTTTTAAAGGTGTCGTCCAGCAGCTCATAGCGCCTGCGGTACATGGCACGTTTTTTTGAAGCAATACTGTCGAGCGGTTTTCTGGACAGAATCATGGGAATCTCGAAAAAATCTTCGCGCTCTGATGGAGTCGCTCCATGCTCTAACCAGATCACATCATAATTTGCCGCCAGTTCCAGAGCTTTGTGAGCACCAAAATACGGATGACGATGGTGGCGATACCCATCCCCTACCGCATAAATTTTTTCAACACCAATGTTAATGGCAATGTATTTAATAACTTCGATCAGAAAGCTTCTTGGCCGAAGGCCTTCAAAGTCTTTTGTCAGGTCCCTGTAGATACTCAACGACCGTTCACTCTCGACGCCTTTATGTATCCCTTGAACGGCGCCGATAAAAATACATAACTCAGTGTCCGTACGACACAAGGTGAATGCTATTGATGCAATGCGCAGATCACCTTGAAACAAGTTCAACACCAGTTCCCCTTCACGCATAAACCAGAAGGGACGATCCAGCACCAGGGAACAGCCAGCAGCAAACTCCGACAAATCACTCAGCATCAAACTGTCACTTCGCCCCAACAGCAATAACTGCGGACAGCTTTTGGTAACCACTTCGTAATGCGAGGCCAACACACTAAGTTTATTCTTTGGGCCCCAGCTTCTACTGATGTAGGGCCAATGAACAACGCCCACACAATCCCCGCCCAACTTCTCTACACCGGACTTACCCAGAGCGCTCGACATACGAGCGCAAAACAGCTTTAGCTCGGACCAGTTTCTTGCAACTAAAACCAGCATTTTAAACTTATTATTCATTGCCCTTAAAGAATACCCGGCGTGTAAAAAAAACACGCTCTTTAATATCACCCAATTATTCATATAAGTCTCACTTGTATTCGATCAACGCCGTCTTGCCGGCGCCGAATCTGTTCAGTAGAAACTTGACTTGCCCGAGCATCTCGGGAAATTTCCCCAGCACGAGAAAGAAAGCCCGCAGCCAGTTTTCGCGCGTGGATCTATCGCCCCTGCGGGCGAGGCGCACGACCTGCAATGGATAGACCAGCAGCACAAGCAGCCCAAACCATCCCAACACCAAACTCGCGATAACAGTCGCCAGCGGGACGCCCAATCCCCAAAACCAGACACGGCGCGACTCACGCAACCAATGTTGCTCCGGTGCGGCCCCATGCAAAAATGCGCCCTCGGCAAAGGCATAACCACCGCGCAGGGTACGCTGCCACCATTGGCCGAACCGGGTCATGGTTGCATCGTGCAAGGTCATTTCCTCACCCAGACGCCAGACCTTCCAACCATTCCCACGCAGACGCACGCACAATTCAGGCTCTTCCCCGGCAATAAGGCCCGGTCGAAACCCGGACGCTTCGGCAAAGGCGTCAGCCCGCATCAGCGCATCGCCACCACATGCCTTGGCCTCACCTACCGGCGTATCCCATTCGTAATCACACAGTAAGTTGTAAACAGAGTGCTGCGGAAAACGTTCACGGCGCCTTCCACAGACCACCGCAACGTCAGGATGTGTATCAAGAAAGACCAGCGCCCGGGGCAGCCAACCGCCGACAACCTCACAATCACCGTCGACGAACTGCACATAACGCATCGCCGGCAATAAGCGTTGTATGCAGGAAAATCCCTCATTGCGTGCACGCGCAGCCGTAAAGGGAATCGTCATGTCCAACTCGACCACCTCGACCCCAAGCCTCAGTGCCATCTGCACTGAACCGTCCGTTGATCCAGAGTCGACATAAACAACCTTCTGCGCCGAACCGATGAGGGAAGTCAGACAACGCTCAAGCCGTAGGCCTTCGTTGCGACCGATAA
Source organism: Pseudomonas sp. TH39(2020) (assembly GCF_016650715.1). NCBI lineage: Bacteria > Pseudomonadati > Pseudomonadota > Gammaproteobacteria > Pseudomonadales > Pseudomonadaceae > Pseudomonas > Pseudomonas sp. TH39(2020). The sequence continues at coordinate 441,496 of NZ_JAEKFF010000008.1, forward strand.
CAACGACACCAATCCCCATAGTCATGGCGTTCACTCAGCGACGCAGTTTAAGTAATCCATCGGGTGGCTCATGAGAATTCCCTCGATTCTGCGTGCTTCCTTTTTTTGATAGTCGCCGGCACGCCCACTGCCATCGAGTCGTCCGGTACATCGGTCAGCACCACAGCATTTGCACCAATCACGACATTGTTACCAATGCGGATATTGCCCAGTACCTTGGCCCCTGCACCGATATCAACATTGTTACCCATCACCGGAGCAATCGGCTCACTCACATTCTTGAGGCCCACGACGACGCCATTGCGGATGCGGCAATCATCGCCGAACTGCGCATAGCCACTGATCACGATTCCGCCGAAATGATCGATGACGAAGTTGCGCCCGACCACCACCTCACACGGCAGCTCGATACCCGTGACGATCTGCACCAGTTTGAAGAGCACTTTGTATATAAAGGAGAATAACTTGCGTAGCAGTGCCGGTCGCACACCGTAACGCCAGCGCCCAAAGCGATAAACCACCATCACCCAAAACCCCTGAGCCCCCCAATCTCCGGCGTATGCACGTAAATCCGCACGTATGTTTTCGAACATAACTGGCTCTACCGTGTTGGTTGGCTAGCGAATTTGGTATCACGCAGCAACGCCCAGGTCACACGAGTATGCTGCCAACACGCCCCTAAAGCGGCCCGACCGCGGCCTTTCAATAGCGCCTTGAGCGCCACAATCAGATCACCCAGACTCACCAGTAGCATATGTGAGGCCAAACCAGGCAGACCGTGGTGCTTGCGGAAATACAAAAGCTCACTTTCGATTTGTAACGTGGGTAGCTGACGACTAGCTGCATTGAGTTTGTCAACAGACTTGGCACTTTCACCGCCGATATGCACCACCGTGGTATGCGGGTAGTAAACGACCTTCCAGCCTGCCTGTTTAACGCGTTTGCAGTGATCTATCTCCTCGAAGTAAAGGAAGTAGCGCGGATCGAACAACCCAACCTGGTCGATGACTTCACGGCGGATCAGGTAATAGCACCCGGGCACCCAGTCGCACTCACGCACCGAAGCATGATCCCAGGCCATGTCGTCGACTCTTTTCACCACAGGGAAAAAGCGATCAAGCCCTGTGTGCGAAAGGAAGACATTCAACGGCGTTGGAAAATAGCGACAGGAGGGCTGTAAATCACCCTCTCGTCCAACCAACCGAACGCCGAGGACACCGCAATCAGGATGAGTCTCCATATAGTCGAGCGTCTTGCTCAGCGTATCCGCAGCAACAAAGGCATCGGTATTGAGGAGCAACGCATACTTGCCCTGCAGGTGTTCAACCAATTGATTATTGGCACGCCCAAAGCCAACATTATTTTCATTGGCGAGTTGCAATGCCTCTGGACAAATAGTTGCCAGACATTCCAGCGAATTATCGACAGAGGCATTATCCACCACCAAATAGCGCGTGCGATCCACGCTATTTGACTGGCGTAAAGCATCAAACATTGGTTGCAACAACTCCGCTGTATTGTAATTAACTACCAATACGTCAAGGGGAGTACTAACCATTGGGTTGCTCGCCAAAAAAGTGTTGCGCTCTCATTGCTATAAGCTTCGGTTCAAGTGCCGGGTCGTATACACCACTGCGCTGCCTGATAAGGTCAATCCACGGATAAGTGGCGCTACGCTCTTCGACTTTCGCCAACACCTCTTCCATTGTACAAATAACCTTGGCTGGATTACCCGCAACCACAACTCCAGGCGGAACATCTTTTACGACTACAGCACCGGCTGCAACAATCGAATCAGGACCAATAGTCACACGCGGCATGATGATAGAACCATAGCCGATAAAACAATTATCACGTATATCGATAGCGCCGACAGAGTCAAGTTTTTTACCATAGCGCACCTCGAGCAAGCCGACTATTCCATCGTGGCCGAATAGCGTGCAACAAGATAAACCTACATTATTTCCGAGTCGTACTAGCGAAGGATCAGTTATATTGGCAGCAGGATTGATCCATACGCCTTTACCGATGGAGTGCAGCCCCCCCCACCGAACCATATGTTTAGCCCATTCATACCCGTCCGGTTTACAGAATTTTTTATAGAGCGAGGTCCCATGCCCCGTTGTTTTTGCAATATAAGCAATAGTACGCTTTAGTAGACCAATCATCCTGTCAGCCTCAATAATTTAGCGATAGACACCTGTGTCAAGGTTAGATACACCCTGATTCTTCATTACCACTACCCTAAGAGTAGACGCTTCCCTAAAATCCAACACTCAAATAATCCACACATGCTCCCCCCTTCATGAATATCTGCCCACCCCGGGCCCCAGCTGATGGTTAAGATGTTCCGCCAGCCTTAGAACAATTTGCAGAAGAGGCATCGTGGGGTTACAGGCACCGCCTGTAGCGAACACACTGCTGCCCGCAACGTAAAGATTCTCAACGCCGAACACTTTGCAGTTCTCGTCGACAACGCCAAACTCAGGCGAAGTCGCCATGCGCGTGGTCCCCATATGATGAGCATGGGGATTGAGCTTCAGTGGTAAATCGACGTCATAAACGTATTCTTCCAATTTGACAAAGCCCAACCCTGTGTCGGCAAAACACTTTGCCACTTCGAGCCCTATGGACTTGACCGTATTTCTGTCTGCCGGGGTCAGTTCCCAATGAACATTTGCCTTCCTCATCCCTAACGCATCCCGCTCGTCGAGCAATGAGATTCGGCTATTGGGGTTGGGAAACTGCTCGATCAGAGTGCCGAGCACCCCATCTCCAGGGCAATCGAACTTGGCAATAAATTCAATCTTGCGTTCCGCACCCACTTCGCAAACGAGGTTCTCGAAAAAGCTCTTGATGGCTGCCATTCGCCCATAGGATTTCACTTCGGAGACAAGCGTGGCCGTCACATTCCCTTTACCTGACTTGTGCTCCATCACGAATGCATCGGTCGTGAAGTACTCCTGCCGAGCATCCGTACCCTGCCCGTCTTTCAGGATGAAGTTTCCCATTTCGACGTTCAGGTGTTCCATGAAGCATCTACCGACGAAACCATCCGTGCTTACGATACCGCCAGCTGCCAGGGACTCGCTGTTGAGCAGGTGCCTGGCATTCTCGATCGCGCCTGTCGCCAGAATGAATTGTTTTGCCGTGACTCGCTCTCGATGCAACTGGTAGTCCGAGACGACTATCGTTGCTATGCGGCCGGTCTTGCTGTCGAACTCAAGATCGACGCAATTGCAATTGATGAAGACATCCAGCCCCTCGGTCTCATTAAGTTCCCTGGCATATTTTTGTGCAAATCGCGTCGGCGGGCTTAGCAGGAAACGATCGGCATCAAAGTCGGTGCCGTCCAAACTCGCATTGATAGCCTTGAATCCAGAGTGCGGCGGAAGATCGACAATATCCATGGCCGCCGACAGATTGCGCTCGATCTCGGAAAACGCGATGGGCCAACCGGGCACGGGCACCGGAGGGCCTACGGTAAAGTCCGACCGTTCGAATGGACGGCATCGCCCGGCCCAGTGATTGGAGGTACCGCCAAGATAACGCAGGCGTGTTTCATGAGCGTACATCTCGAGGCCTGACGATGAGACCGTGTAGAGGTTCTGCGAAGCCGGCGAATACTCGTGCCCGCCGCCCTCGACAAGCACCACACGCCGACCATTACCGGCTAAACGCAAGGCCAGCGTAATGCCGGCAGGTCCACCGCCTATGATGCAGATGTCATAGTGGTCGCGGAGTTCTTTCTGCGATTGGTAGTCTTTGATCATGCGTGCGTTTGCCGGAAATGCTGGGCAGGCAGCACCCATCCGTTGATGACAACAAACTCGGATTTAGCAGCAGAAGGCCGGACAACGGCTTTGGAAAATCCGAACATGAGCCCCCCGAGACTCAATAGAGCAGAAGCCTGGAGGAAGCGTCTGCGCCCCATCACAGAGGTATTCAAATCAGTTTCTCTCATGATTCAAAGCCTCACGACATCGAGATTACGTTGGAAATTTCAACTACACATCAAGGCCACATTTTTTGGCGACGGCCATCAATACCTCAATGGCGACGCTGTGCCGCAGCTTTGGAAACATCAAGAGAAATAGATCAAAGCCATTTAACAAAATCCGTCAATAACTCCCCACACAATGCCCCCACCGCCAGCATAGGCAGGACCACCAATTCACGCTTGAGACTGAACAGCCCCAGACGACAATTGACATAAAAAACCAGGATAAGCGTAGGAAACGTGTACAGGGCAGCGCCCCAAATCGCATATTTGACCCCGCCAATCGCCAGCAGCAGAGGCAGCAGCACCCACAACGAGACCACGCGAATAATGTTATCGATAGCCTGGTACTTGGTCAGTCCCAAGGCAATCCAGACCTGATTCGCCAGTAGGTAGCGCATGGTGAAAAAAGAGAGTGAAAGAATGGCCATCATGTTGCCGGCCTGAGCGTAACGCTCATCGTACAAGATGCTGATGAGCAGTGGACTGCCGGTCAGGAACAGTCCGCAGAGAAACAGGCAGGCAAGATCGAGCATCAATTTCAAGCGGTAATACAAAGAGTGGAGCCGTACAGTGTCATTAGTTCTTGAGGCCTCACTGAAGGCCGGCAAGGCCACGGCCCCGACTATCTTTTGCAACGCAAGCTGAACAGCTCCCAAAATCAGCACGGCAATGGAGTAAACGCCCAGTTCGCCGGCCGTCATGCTGCCGCCGAACCAGACACGATCACCGTACATGGCCAATACGCCCACTGCCGACGACAACAGTATCCAACGGCCGAAGCCGACTAATTCATCGAGCGCAGAACGCTCCCACTGTAGGCGGTTAGAAGGGCCCTCAAACCAGAAATGCCCCAGCAGCGTGTTAACCATCGATTGCACCATACCTGCAATCACCAGTGACCAGATGGACCTGGTGAAGTAACCGATGCCCAGCATGACCACCAGCCCGACGACCTGAGACGCAAACTCGGTGAGTACCACTTTCTTTTGCTGGAAAGAGCGCACTGCCAAGTCGATTTTGGTCGACTGAAAACCAACGATGATTGCCGAGAAACCGGTCACGGCCAACACCAGCGGCAACTCGGGTGCGGCGTAGGTGGAATGGGTCGACCACAGATTAATGGTCTGTGCATACCAAGCGAGGGCCGCGAGGAGAAGTGTCGAAGCAAAAAGGATAAAGCCGCGCACGATCTGCACGGTCCAGATGGTATTTAGAAACACCGGATCGTCGCCTCGCGGGCTCTGGATGATGTTCTGGCGCAAGCCGACATCGGAAAGCATGTGCAGAACCAGAGAAACGGTGATGGCGATCATCATGATGCCGAACATCTCCGGCATCAGCAGACGGGCCATTATCAGGTTGCCACCCAAGCGAAAGGCTTGAGACGTAACCAGCGCCCCCAGATTCCATGCCCCGGCAGAGATCGCTCGCTTACGCAGGCCCAACGGTGGCGACAAATCAACTAACGACATAACATCATCCCCGGACTCAATGGCTCAAAACGAACTATAGTCGCGTTTGGCCATTCCACTAGCCGTCGCTCATCAATCAATAAGTCCAATCATCCATGCCTGAGCACTTCCGCGCGTTAATCGTCATTCTGGTCCTTACTGGCATCGTATTTGCCATGGCACGTCGACCAGCAGCAGACCTGATTCCCGACCGAAATTTCACTCGTCGGCGCAATCTGTGGTTCGTATTGACGCTTTTGGCATTTGTGTCGCACAGCTTCTGGGTGTACGCGGGTATTGCCGCGATCGTTTTGACCTACGCACGAAATCGCGAACGCAATCCCGTGGCGCTATTTTTTCTTCTGCTGTTTCTCATCCCGCCGGCCACGGCGGAGATTCCGGGCTTCGGCCTGGTCAACTATTTTTTTGCCCTTAACCATATTCGTGTACTGGCACTGTGTGTGTTGCTTCCGGCTTTTTTCACTCTGCGCAAGCGCGCCGACACGGTCCCTTTCGGGCGCACCTGGCCTGACAAACTGTTAGCCGCCTACCTCCTGCTGACGAGTTTGCTTTTCCTGCGCGAAACCACCATCACCGACACCTTGCGCCAAATGCTTTACCTGTTCATCGAAGTTTTTTTGCCTTACTACGTTGCCAGCCGGGCGCTGAAGAACCTCAGCGACTTCAAGGACGCTCTGTTCGGTTTTGTACTCGCCGCCATGGTGCTGTCGCTTATAGGTCTCTTCGAATATGCCAAGCACTGGCAGCTGTACAGCGCGGTTGTCTACGCCATGGGCATGCAATGGGACCCCGGCTACTTGAGCCGTGGTGGCTCATTACGCGCCAGTGCCACTACCGGCCAGGCCATTGCGCTGGGCTTCGTCATCAGCGTGGCCATCGGCTTTTACCTGTACTTGCAGGAGGAGGTACGTAGCAAATTGCAGCGCAGCCTCGGCGCACTGTTGCTCGCCGGTGGTCTGTACGCACCGCTGTCGCGTGGGCCCTGGATCGGTGCAGCCATCATGATCGTCGTGTTCATCGGCACTGGCCGTAAAGCAATCAAACGCCTGATGCTGCTGGCGGCCGCCGGGGCGCTCGCCCTGCCCGTGCTGGCCATCGTGCCGGGCGGGCAAAAAGTGCTTGATCTGCTACCGTTTATCGGCACGGTGGATGTCGAAAATATCACCTACCGGCAGCGCTTGATTGATAACGCCGTGATCGTTATCCAGCGCAACCCTTGGCTGGGTTCTTTCAATTTCCGCAGCACACCGGAAATGCAGTCCATGATTCAGGGCCAGGGGATCATCGATATCGTGAACACCTATATTGGCATAGCGCTGTCGTTCGGTTTGATTGGTTTGACGCTTTTCGTGGTTTTTTTCGCCAGTGTTCTGCAGGGCATCCGCAAGGGGATGCGTTCGTTCCCCAACGAAGATGATGAGGCACGCCGACTCGGACGTGCACTTCTGGCGACACTGGTCGGGATCCTGATCACCATCGTTACCGTTAGCAGTATCACGGTCATCCCCCTGGTGTATTGGTCGGTGGCTGGACTGGGCGTGGCCTACGCTCAGATGGCACGCAGGCTCAAGCACACCTCGACGGTCGTCACGGCGAGTGCCCATCTCCAACTCAGGTAGAACCCATGATCCAGTTGTGTCGCAGCCCCCAGATACTGCTCCTGCTGTTTTTTGCTATTTGGCCGTTTCGTACCTGGGCGTCGGACTGGGTCGTCAGTGTGGATGAGCGCAACGGCCTGCCAATGCTGGAGCGTGGCGGCAGTCCGGCAATTGCTACGACATTTTCGTTTTTTGGGCGCAACTGGGACTGGACGTATTTGCAGACCGAATTCAAGGTAAACACCCCTTATCGATACGCCCTTGCAGGCAAAAACAAAGCGCTGGATTTCGACTTGACTGCGCAGATTCAGAAACAAGACGAGCAAAAGCTGACCTGGAACTTTGCCGTGGATGCACACAGCGGGAAGTCGGGCGTTTCAGGTGGTGGCATGGTCTTCGAATTCGACCCCGCTCTTTTTGCTGGAGAAATGGGCGAGCCGACTTTGCTACCCGACAACCGCGGCTGGACCTGGGGCAATGCGCAAGGGCGACGCATCGAAATGCGCTTCGAGCCCGCACTGGCGAGTGTGTACTTAGAACCGGGCAGTAAATCCGAGGTGCGTGCTTTTTTCTACAAGAACACGATCAAACCTGGCCGCCTGGATTTCACAGCGACCTTGAGCGTTTCTGGCGATGTGGCGGTCGGCCCAACCGTTACCGAGCGCTTCGGCTTGTCGGACCCAAAGAGCTGGCCGACTGACAAGCTCGACTGGAAAACCTCGCCGGTCGACCTGTCCTTTCTCAACGCTCAGGAAAAACCTGCAGGCAAGCGCGGCTTCGTCAAAGCCTCCGGCGAGCAATTGCAATTTGCCGACAACACCACGGCGCGTTTCTGGGGCACCAACCTTTCGGCCTACGCGCTGTTCCAAACCTCAGACGATGCAATCAAGCTGCAGGCCAAACGCCTGTCGGCACTGGGCTTCAATCTTGTACGACTGCACCACCATGACTCGCCATGGGTCTTCCCGAACATCTTTGGCGACGGCAGGGTGACGCGCAGCACCCAGCAACTGAGCCCGGAATCGCTGAAAAAAATCGACTGGTGGATCAAATGCCTGAAAGACGAAGGCATCTATGTGTGGCTCGATCTGCACGTCCAGCGAGTCTTTACTGAAAAGGACAACATTTATGGCTTCGATGAATTGCCCAAAGAAGAACAGAATTTCACCTATCTCAAGGGCTATTCCTATGTAAACCTCACCATTCAGCAAGCCATGAAGCGCTTTGCCGAAGCCTACCTGACCCATGTAAACAGCTATACCGGCCTCGCTTACAAAGACGACCCGGCGATTGCCGCCGTACTGATTACCAACGAAAACGACGTCACCAACCACTTTGGCAACGCCCTACTGCCAGACAAGAATTTGCCGAAGCACAACCGCGTCTACATGGCGGAGGCCGAGGCTTTTGCCAAACAGCACAATCTGTCTGCAGACCAGACCTGGCGCTCCTGGGAGCCAGGCCCCTCCAAGATGTTCCTTAACGATCTGGAGCGACGTTTCAACATCGACATGATTCAGCACCTGCGTGGAATAGGCGTGAAGGTCCCCATCGCCACGACCAGTAGCTGGGGCCGCAATGGCCTGAACTCCCTGCCGGCACTTACTTCCGGCGACGTAATAGACGTCCATAGCTACGGTGGCTCGGGACAGGTCGAGAAAAACCCGCTCTACAGCGACGGCATAGTGAACTGGATTGCAGCCGGCCAGGTCATCGGCAAACCCTTGACCGTCACCGAGTGGAACAATGAGCCCTTCCCGATACCAGACCGTCACTCGCTGCCACTCTATATCGCCGGCACCGCCAGCCACCAAGGCTGGGATGCGCTGATGCAATATGCCTACAGTCAGGAGCCAATGGGGGGCGTAGGGATGAGTGCCAACAACTGGCACGCCTATAACGACCCTGCAATGCTGGCCACCCTGCCCGCCGCCGCCTTGCTTTATCGCCGTGCAGACGTTCGCGAAGCAACAACGACCTACGTCTTCGCGCCGACGTCAGCCACCCTGTTCAACCAAATGATCACACCGGCCAACTCTGCTCTCCTGCGCACAGCCATGGAGAAAGGCAAGCTGGAAATCGCGATGCCACAGACGCCGGAATTGCCTTGGTTGCAACAGAGCGTTATCCCAAGCAATGCACAGGAATTCCATGACCCTGACCAGTCGCTGCTGGACGCCAATGCCATCGAGTCCACGACCGACACGGGAGAGCTAAAGCGCAACTGGAAACAAGGCGTCTACACCATCAATACACCGCGCACCCAGGTCGCTACCGGCTGGATCGGCGGTGAGTCGATCAGCCTCGGCAACATTAAGGTTCAAGTGAAGACCGCCAACGCCAGTGTGGTGGTGCAAAGTCTGGACGACACGCCTTTGGGCCGATCGCAGGATTTACTGATTTCGTTAGGCACCCGTGCCGTCCCCCAGGACGGAGACAAAATACCTTTTTACGTTGAGCCCCTCGAGGGCACGCTAACCATCCAGGCGCCGCAAGGCTTGACACTGTTCACCCACGGCATTCTGGGGCAAATGAAGAAGCTGCCCGCGACCTACCTTGATGGCCGCTACACAATCAAGTTCGACGGCTTGCAGGCGTCGAACTGGTTGTTTCTGAAAAAAGGCGTCACGCAAGCACAACCTTAGGCGACGCGCAGCCGACATCAACCTGATGGAACAACGCCTTGCGGCGTTGTTCAGCGAGGACTATTTAAAGAGCGTCAAAATCAAACGATGGAACATAGCCTGCGCCGAGCAGATATGGACATTTCGACGATACAAAATCATCACTTAATAAATCATCCGAACTTTTGTACTTATTCGTAAAAACCCCTGTGATACTTAAAAGCGTATGTGGCAAGGACGATATGCTGACTTTCTGACTTTCTCTTTCCTTCAGCTTTAAAAGCTTGAGCGATTGCTGGCTTGAAACATTATCGGATGCCCAGATAAATGCCGAAACCGGGAGGTCATATTTATTGCCAATGCCATGACCCAAGAGCCCTCGACTATCATCCATCATGTTTTCACCATGATCCGATGAATAAACCAAGACAGATGGTTTTTTGCTTGACTTCAATTGATCAATAATTGAGCTCAACAACCAGTCCGTATATAAAATACTATTATCATATTCTGCGGTAGTTTTGTCTTTGAAGCTGTCTGTTAACGGCTTGAATTTATCGAAATTTTCCGGGTATCGGCGTGAATACTCGAAATGACTACCCTTGACATGAATGAATATGGCTTTCTTTTCTGTACCGCTTTTATTTAGTATTTTTTCATATTCTGAAATCAATGCTCCATCATAACTTCTCTCAAAATATTGACGGTGTTGTGCCTCTGCAGCTATTTGTGGAATTATTCCGCCAAAACTATCAACCTCCTGCACAGACAACCAATAGGTCATGTACCCGGCTGCGCGATATATACCCACCAATGATTTTGTTGACGCAATGGAGTCCCAATCCGATATAGGCTCAAGGCTCAGCATCGAAGGAACCGCAAACGAGGTATAGGGGGCTGTCGTGCAGATCTTGTTAAACTTGAAAAGCCCCTCCTGCTTACCGAGATTCGGGGTTGTTTCCTTGTTATAACCGTAGAGCGACCAGTTCTGCGGCCGTGATGACTCACCGATCACAAAAACAACGGTTTCTATATTTGATTGATTCGACAGGCTGGTTATTTTTACATCAGATTCCCGACGGCGCTTGACAAGTTCCTCCGTCCCCAAATACAAATTTGCAGTCAGGGCAATTTGCGACAAATAACCTACTGGCGCGCTTTGATCTTTTGCAAGGAGATCCATGACTGCAGATTTCCCGAAAGAATTAAGTTTGACGGTTTTATAAAAATAAGCCCCATACCCCACAAGCAAGGCGCTAACGACCAAAACAAAAATACCTTTGTTTTTATATAATTCGCGCTTATGCAGTCCTATTAATCCAGCCCCATAGCAAAATATGAAAATCACCAAAACGATACTGATGGGCTGCCAATAGGTCGGCAGAAATTCGCTTGCCTCCTGATAATTTGTCATGCCAATAAATATATAGGCAGCTGTTAATCTCGAGTTGAAGTTCAAAACCAAAAACAGATCAATAGCTGCTGCCAAATAGAAAGGCAGCAGAATGATGTGAACCTTGAATTGACTGGATGAAATAAATCTAATTGCCAAAAGCCACAGCACCGACATGCCAAGGGTGTAAAAGACCAATAAATCAATTTTAGAGTATTGGTAGTTTGTTAGCGTTCTAATAATCAACGGCGATAGCAGAAATGACCACAATACAAAATTTGGCCATTCTGCTTTAAATATTTTTAATGAGTAATCGATAATTTTGGCAGAATTTTTCATGTGATAATTATTCTCGCAGGATGCCCAAATGCCTCCTCAGAGGGTAGCTTCAATTGGCGTGCTCGCTGTATCTTGTTCGAAATATTCTCTTCTTTGGCGTTGCAAATGTAGCGAGTCGCAAGGCTTGACACTGTTCACCCTTGGCATTCTGGGGCAAATGAAGAAGCCGCCCGCGACCTGCCTTGATGGCCGTTATACAATCAAGTTCGACTGGCAGTAGCTTGCACAGCGATAGTGCCCAGGAAATCGGAGATCAGGATGAAATTTTTGGTGGTGGGTGGCGCGGGTTATATCGGCTCGCACATGGTGAAGCAGCTACTGAGTGCAGGTCACGAGCTTGTGGTGGCAGACAATTTCTCAACGGGTTATCGCAGCGCGTTGAGGGGTGGGACATTGGTCGAACTGGACATAGCCGACGAACAGGCGCTGGACACCTTGTTTGCGGGACACCACTTTGATGCCGTGTTCCACTTCGCCTCCTTTATACAGGTGGGCGAATCCGTCGCTGAACCTGCCAAGTACTATCAAAACAATTTCGCCGCCACCCTGACACTGCTACAGGCGATGGTTCGCGCCGGGGTTAAAAACTTCATTTTTTCCTCGACCGCTGCCGTCTACGGTGACCCGGTGTATGTACCCATCGATGAGGAGCATCCCAAGGCCGCGATCAACCCTTATGGACGCAGCAAGTGGATGGTGGAGCAGATGCTTGAAGATTTCGACCGTGCATACGGGCTGAAATCGGTCTGCTTGCGCTACTTCAACGCCGCCGGAGCAGACCCTGAAGGACAGTTAGGTGAACGCCATGAACCGGAAACACACCTGCTGCCCCTGATCCTGCAAGCAGCCTCCGGGCGGCGCGCAACCATCACCGTCTATGGCCGTGATTACGATACGCCTGACGGCACTTGTATTCGCGACTACGTCCACGTTGTCGATCTCGTTGCCGCTCACGCACTTGCCGTGGAATATCTGCTGGCAGGGGGTGCAAGCACGGCGTTCAACCTCGGTAACGGTCAAGGTTTCTCGGTACAGCAAGTGATAGATACCGCGCGCTACGTGACCGGCCAGGATATCTCTGTCAGCGAAGCGCCACGTCGCGCGGGCGATCCACCACGCCTTGTGGCCGATCCCCGCAGGGCCAACACATTACTTGGCTGGCAACCGCAATTTGGCTCACTTGAACAGATAGTGGCGCATGCCTGGAGCTGGGAGCAGAAGTACCCTTGGCACTGAGCGTCGGCGCTAGCCAATAGCGCCGACCTCCTGCGGGTGATGCTCTAGTAGTAAGAGCGGTTTTCGGGCTCGGCTTTGTTCAACACCGTGCCAATCAGATTGGCTGTCCCAAGATGATGCAGGCTTTCCTCGATCTCTTTCTTGCTGTTCAATCCATTAGCGACAACGAGCAGGACGCAGTCGAACCTGGGCAGGACGTTAATTACATCATCCGAACTCAACAACGGTGGCAAGTCGAAAATCACGATGCGTGAGTTGTAGCGCTCGCGCAGATCAGCAATCAAATGGCTCACTGCAGGCGATGACAACACCTCGGTGGAAAGAGGAATCGGCTCACGCGTCGGCAGGACCACAAAGCGCGGCAAGGTCGGATTGACCAGTACTTCTTGCAGTTCAGCTTCATCTGCCAACAATTCATTAAGCGATTTATCCATCGGCAGACCCAGATACTGACCCACCTTCGGACGACGCAAGTCGAAGTCCACCAGTAACGCAGTCTTGGTCGTGTGATGCGCGATACTCATCGCCAGGTTTATCGCCAATACCGTCTTGCCTGCCTCCGGAGTCGGCGAGGTGATGGCGAGCGTGCGCCAGCCATTTTCTTCCATGATTTTCAGCACTTGTGTACGCAGTAGATCGAATGCCCCGCTCATATTCGAATTTTTGTTGTAAGCCACAATGCGGTTGCGCTCAAGGTGATCTGGTCGCAAAGGTACAACCTTGGTTTGCACATAACTGAGTGCATTCAGACCTGTGGACTGCGCGGTCGGCGTCATGGCTTTTGACGAGGTCTGTTGCTCGGCTTTTTCGGTATCGGGATTGATTATTTCCATGGCTATATTCCTTATGCAAACCGGCCCAGAGCTTTAAACATCAGAAGATCCAGAGGCATGTAGAGGAAGTGCAGGAGCACCAGAAAGATCGCGATTGTCACGGCTCCACAGACGATCAATAGCGTTCGCCACTTCCTGCGGCGTGATAGTTCAGCCTTGGTGTGAATGTAGGGAATGGAAACCAATACGCGTCTACCCAGCACGGCAGCCAGGGCCTGGGCACCACGCACACGCTGACTCATCATCTCGAGGAGCATCACCAGCGCGCCAGCACCCACCGGGGCAAGCAAGAAACCCATGGCAACCACTTTTTTACGGTTCGGCCGTACCGGCTTTTCGGGCATCAGCGGCGACTCCAGAAGAACAAAACGCTCGGCTTTGTTTTCCTGCTCCAGGCTTTCGGAAATTTTCGCACTCATTTCCTTCGTGCGAATCTCCTCATATTTTTTACGAGCATTATCATGGTCACGCATCACCGTGACCAAGCCGCGTTCGACTTGCGGCGCCTCAATAATTTGTGCCTCTAATTCGGCTATTTTGCTGAGTATTTGCTGCTTTTGATCGGCCAGCGACTTGATACGTGCTTCTGCTCCGGAGACCCGCGCCTGGGCCTTGGCAACGTCCAGATTGACCGAAGCCGCTGCACCATCAGCACCTTTGCCAGCCTCAAGTGCAGCAATTTTGCGTTTGACGGCACGCACGTCGGGGTGGGCTTGCGTATACAGCGACTGCAACCGGGTGTACTCCGCTTTGAGGCTAGCCAGATCCTGTGGTTTATCAACTGCTGCACCGGGTGCTCCAGGCTTGGTCGCTAGCCCGGCATTCGCGGCGGAAAGCTCCAGCTCATTGAAGCGCAACTCCTCACGGGCAGTTTTATAGTCACGGTCGACCTCTTTAAGCTCGGTTTCGGCGCGCGTCAACATATTCATGCGCAGCTCTTGATGCTCGGGCAGCGCGTTGCTGTGTGCCTGCTTGAAGTCCGCCAGCCGGTTCTCCAGGGCTTCCAGTTCCACCCTGAGTTTGTCCGCCTCCTGCGTCAGGAACTCTGTCGTTTCACTGGCGCGCTCGGTGCGCTGCTTGATGTTTTCATCCAGAAACAGCGTCACCAGCTCATTGGCAACTTTGTTCGCAATCTCTGGCTGCCGGTGCTCAAAGGAAAGACGGAAAGCAATCGTCACCTCTCCGCGCCCCTTAACAGCAGCACTGACGAGGGAGACCACAATCGCATTGCGCATTTCTTCGATCTTCTCGCTAACGCTCAGTGGCCGACTTTGCGAAGCAAAAAGATTGTATTTGTCGATGATCCCTTCCAGATGCTCACGGGTCATCACGCGCTGGCGAATGACTTCGATGCGCTCATCGGCAAAGGTATTGTTGTTGGCCGCCACCAGGTCTGGCGAAATCTGTTGAGACTCCACCAGAATCGTGCCGGATGACTCATAGGTCGGCGGGAGAGAGATCGCTACCGCTATGCACACGCCCAGTATGACCACGAAACTCACGATCAACAGCAGGGCGTGGTGCTTGATGATAGCTAGGTAGTCGTTGAACGACATTTCGTATTCAGAGGCCATATTTCTCACACAGCTGAATTTCAGAGACCGGGATAACTATAAGTCAGCATCAGCCCGACGACATTTGCAGTGGCATCCGGCAAGCCATCTTGCTGGCGTTGTTTGTATGTGTAGGATAGGCGTGCAATCCAAAAAGGCGAGAGTTCTTGGCTAAACCAGGCACTGTAATTTTGCAGGGTATTAGGCGTCCGGCCTTTTGCGTCTTGCCAAGAGACATCGAAACCGGTGCGTCGGGTCTCGTCGACGGCATAGCTCCATGTACCCCTCAGGGCATCAACCTCGACGAAACCACCGTCCCCGCTGGCGAGAGTGCTACGACTGGCGTCGATGCTGGTATCAATACGCTCACCGGCATATTGCAACATTAAACCGCCTTGGCCTTTGGGGCCGCTACCGGTGCCGGAGACCTGGTTGAGACCCGCGTAGGCCGTACCCTTAAGCCGCTCGGAGAATTGGACATTCAAGCCGACTGCGGGGGTGTAGCTGTTTGAGGAAGCCACCGCAGACCCCTTCTCCGGCTCATAGCGCTTCACGCCAAGACGGGTGAACAGCTCGACCTGCTCACTCCATGCATAGTTCCAGCTGAAGCGGGTCGCCAGCTCGTCATAGTTGGTCAGTGAAGCAACATCGTAAGTGACATGAGTGTAGTCGGTCTCGTTAACCAGGGTACTTCGCTCGCTGAGAGCAGTGCTCCAGTTGCCGCCCACCAAATACATCTTTTGCGTGCCATCGGAAGCAACTACGCCGGTTTCCTGAACCACCGTGGAAAGCGTCGAGTTTTCTTCATATCTCGCCGTGAGCCCAAAAGCACCCGTTTCGGTCGCGCGCTGCCACCCTAGCTTTAACCTGGGGTCTTCACGGTCCGAAACGATGGACGTATCCGACGAGCGCACGATATTTAATCCGAGACCGAACTGGAACTCATCCCGTCCGGAAGTACCCACAAGGCTGTAATCGGGGGCGATGATGGTACGGGTCACCCCCTTCTCACCACTCGTGAGCAGCAGTGGGTTGCTGTCGTACTCGACCGTCGAAGGCACTGCTATAGCTGATTGCCAAGTAGCAGCATAGGCCATGTCCGAACACGACAAAGCCAGGATTGCCGTCGCAACCCCGGTCGTTCGAAATCCAAGCAAGATAATCCCTAGTGCCTCGCGCAAGGCTAAGGCACGACCAGCGTATCGCCGGCTTTAAGTAGAAAATTGGTGGACATGTCATCCCCCGACATCAACTTGCTGTAGTTGACGCGCAGGATCTCTTGTCTAGCCCCATTGAGTCGCACGACCTTAATGTCGTCTTTATCGGCGAATTTGTCGAGCCCTCCCGCCATGCTTATTACCTGCAGCACTGACGTTTGACCTGACATATGCACGGTGCCGGGTTTCAGCACTTTGCCCTGAACGTAGACGAGATTACCTTCGGTGCCGGTGACGACAACGCTCACCTGCGGATCAGGTATGAACGCCTCAAGTTTGGCAGCGATTTGCTTCGCGACAGCAGTGGCATCAAGCCCCGCAACATTGACTTGCCCTGCCAGCGGGAAGGTAATGCTGCCATCGGGAAGTACGCGTACATCCTGTTTGAGCTTGTCTTCGCCCCACACGGAAACAGAAAGGTTATCTCCCGGACTCAGCCGGTAAGTCGGGTCGTTTTCGACGGCACTGGAAATGCTGGGCCAAACAGCCAGCGCGCAGAGCACAGGTATCAATGAACGGAACATCGGGATCCCTCCGTCTAAGTAGCCATGCAAGGAGTTTAGAACAAAAAAACCTTGTCAAATCACTCTAGCCTATTTCACGCCAAAGAAACTACGAAACAGCAATCATCTTGAGCTTCTGGGCGGTCAATTCCGCCAATGCAACACACCTGAAACCGGAACGTTAGTACAAAACAGCAGAATAGTGTTATTTAACAATGGCTTGGAGCAAGCAAGCCGCCCCCGACGTACTCCGCGCCAATATTAACTACACCGTACCCGCTTGAGCCGGCTCAACTGCGACACTGTCAACCTGGCGATGGCTACGTTTGCCAGCGCAACTAACTGATGTCAACGATTACAAACTAAGTATTATTGCAAGATGGACATCATCCGCAAAAACAATACAGAAAGCCGTGTGTCCAGCCAGCCACCAGAGTGGCCGTTTAAATAACCATTATTACCAAAAGCGTTAACAAACACCTATATCTTCCGTCGGTTGGCGACCACAATAAAACCAAACAATGCGGAAGAAAATAACCACGCTGCAGCAGGAAGCGGTACCGCATTCAGTTGGTTGATATCAGAGACATCAACCAGGCTTTTATCCTGGATTGTCGAATCAATCTTGAACTGCTTAGTGTCAACCGCCGCCATTAATCCGTCACCCGAAGAAGAATTGACGGATACGCCCACGCCTGAGTCAGCGTGATGAATGACACTGTTAAATTTGGCAGAATGGGCATCATCGAAGTAAATATCGGTGATCAACGAAGGCAAACCAAGGCCCTTTCCAAAAGTAAGCAACGCGCCACTTGCACGCTCTTCAAGAGCCGTGCCAAGTTGAGGCCTTGACTCCTCGCTCGTGTTGCTTATACGACTAATTTCATAAGACAAACTGGTCGCCTGAGCACTAGCAACGGCTGCAGCATTCAGGATCACAGAAAACAACACAAATTTAATGACAAGTGTTGAGCGCATAACACCGCCTCCTTGCGTAGGGGGTTATTCTTTTGTCGGTTGAAGGAATCTTTATCGGTTAAATTGAGCCTATAAGCACATCGCCATTACGTCAATAGCTCGTCACAATAATAAATCGAAATTTCATTTTAGGGAGGATGGCGTCAAAATAACGCCACAACAAGCACATCAGTCCAGTGAATTCTATCCATGTGAAATAGCTTCACGCATGGGCGT
Source organism: Pseudomonas sp. TH39(2020) (assembly GCF_016650715.1). NCBI lineage: Bacteria > Pseudomonadati > Pseudomonadota > Gammaproteobacteria > Pseudomonadales > Pseudomonadaceae > Pseudomonas > Pseudomonas sp. TH39(2020). The sequence continues at coordinate 459,461 of NZ_JAEKFF010000008.1, forward strand.
TAGCCCGCATCAGGACGCTGGCACATGACCCGGCAAGCGCCCTGCACCGGGCTACGGAGCACCTTGACAACGTCATGGACTCGACCGCCGACGACGTCTGTAAAGGCGGGTTTGTCGGCGACTTTCTGAAAGTACCCGGCAGCCTAGAGTTTTTGACGCATGAAGACGGCATGGCAGGTAAAGGCTCCCCGTGCATTCTCAGCCCTGGAACACAGTAGAAGTCTCGGCGCTGCGCCAGGGAACCATGCTCAACCTCCCTGGCACCCGCGCCGAGCAGATCAATGCAATGCGTGTAAAAGGCATCGCGATTGAAGACAGGATGAATGCCTGACCATTACTTCGGTTGCGCCACCGTACGCAAATAAGGTTTCACCGTCTTGAAGCCATCCGGGTACTTCTTTCTTGCGTCGTCGTCGGATACCGACGTAGGAATGATCACGTCCTCACCCGGACGCCAGTTCACCGGCGTGGCAACCGTGTGCTTGGCGTTTAACTGAATAGCATCGAGCAGCCGTAACACTTCATCGAAGTTACGCCCGGCACTCATCGGGTAGACCAGCATCGCCTTGATCTTTTTATCCGGGCCGACAATGAACACTGAACGCACCGTGGCGTTGTCCACGGCAGTACGAGTGCCGCCACTGGCGTTCGGGTGAATCATGTCGTAGAGCTTTGCCACCACCAGATTCTCGTCGCCGATCATAGGGTAGTTGACCGCATGGCCCTGGGTTTCTTCGATGTCTTTGGCCCAGGTCTGATGGTTACCGACCGGGTCGACGCTGAGACCGACAATCTTGGTGTTGCGTTTGTCGAACTCCGGCTTGAGCCCGGCCATATAACCGAGTTCAGTGGTGCAGACCGGGGTGAAGTCCTTCGGATGCGAGAACAGGATGGCCCACTTATCGCCAATCCATTCGTGGAAATGGAGCGTGCCTTCGGTGGTTTCGGCGGTGAAATCCGGTGCTTCGTCGCCAATACGAATGCTCATGTGCGTTCTCCTCGCTGTGAAGGGTAGGGAAACTCTCGGAACGATCCAGTATAGGAGACCTTGAAGACTTCGCTCTGCACCCCGCCGAAGAGCTGGCGCGAGCGGTAAATGTCCGGACCTATCGGAGCTTTCCGCCCGGAGCCCATTCACTGAGCACCTATCTGGCGTGTCTTCTCGAACGGGTGCTGCACGCCGATTTACGAGACTAAAACTTCATCCGCAAATGCTGCCTATACTGCAGTCCGGGGTCGATAGAGAAAACGGACAAAATCGCCAAGCATTCAGCCTGTCAGGTTGAGATCATGGAAGTTGACGCCGAGCCGTCAGGAAATGCAGAAAGTGGCCCTACTCTGACGCTGCGCGCGTGAACCGCCGGACAGCCTGGTTGATGAGGTGCACTTCAATCGAACACAACCCAGAAGACGTAAGGGATTGCCCTCTGTCGGCAGTGCTTACGTACGATTTTTTCCGAATTCTGCGGGTTCCCCAATCCAACTGCCCTGATTGTCTGCGCTAAGGACCTGACAGATGAATGTGATCGAATATTTTGATCGAGTAAGAATCATCAATATCTCGTCAAGAAGGGATCGCCGTTTAGAAACAGTAGAAGAATTCACTCGCAATGGCTTTCACATTGATGATGAAAAAATAGGCTTTTTTGAGGCTGTTACGCCCAGTGAGGGAAATGGCTTCCCGAGCGTCGGGGTCAGAGGCTGCTTTTTGAGTCATCTGGGGGTGCTGGAAGAGGCAATGCGCCTGAATTTGAAAAATATCTTGATCATGGAGGACGACATACAGTTTTCCAGACATATTTCTCAATATGGGAAAGAGGCGATCGAGTCTCTGGAAGGTATGGAGTGGGACATCGTCTATTTTGGGCATCCGTTTGAAGAAAATTCAAACTTGCCCGCTTGGAAAGCAGTCGACCGGCCAATACATTTGGCCCATTTCTATGCTGTAAACGGAAGATGCTTTGGGAAATTGAGGGATTTTTTATTCCAGGTTCTGGAGCGGCCGCCGGGGCATCCTGACGGAGGTCCGATGCATTATGACGCTGCTCTCAATACGCTTATTCATAAGAATAAAGAAATTTCGGCTTACTATTTCACCTGGAATTGTGGCTATCAAAGGCCCTCGCGGACGGACCTGCATGAGCTTTCCATCTTTGACAGGGTGCCTCTCCTGCGGCCGGTAATGGGTATGCTTAGGAGGTTGAAGGCAAAAAACCTGAGAAGAACTCGATAGTTTTCTCCCTTATAGGGGAGGTCTGAAGTACCCAATGTCTGACGTAACCAACCTGGCACGGTGCAGGAGCCGTGTCTGGGTGATTGTGGCGGACCGCCCTTGTCATTTGCGCGCCAACTTGTACCGGACGCACTCCTCATAAAAGCTCTCGCGCAGGGCTGCGGGCTTCATCCGCGAATTACTGTCATAGGTCTGCTCGGTAATGCCCATCGCCATCATGTGCATCCACGGCTTGCTGAACTTGTAGGTATGTAACTTCTGCCGCGCCGCGTACAGTGAAACCCCGGACAGCTTGAGTTCCTGGGCTCTCGCCGCGGTACCTGCGCCCCAGCTGCAAATGTAACGATCATTTGATGCCAGCTCTTTGGCCTGGACAGAGGCGGCAACGCTCGCCAGGCCTAACGAAATCAGCGCAACCATCACATTCCGCATTTGCATTCGATCCCAACTACCTGAAAATAAATTGATTTTGGTCAAAAGTTTCAGACTTCGGGGCCAGCAAAATGCCTTAAGTGCGCTAAAGCTTGTTTTCTCCGTTGTCTTACGGACGTTTTTTGATCGAACGGGTGACACTCGAAGAAGCTGCGGATAGGCCGTTGCTGGCCTGTCTCAAGGCACTGGAAGCCTTCGACAAATCCTTCCCGGGTTTCACCCATGACACCCAAGGGATCGAAAGCTAGGGCGGGGTTTATCGCTTGCTGGTGTTGAAATGAGCTAGCGCCTGTACATGCAGCAAAGTAAAAAAAACGGGCGCCCTGAAGGCGCCCGTTTTATGTGTCTTCTCCTGAGCAATTAACCCTTCGGGTTTAAACCCTCACATTGCGCCCCGGCAACGATGATCGCTGGCTGGTTTCCCAATCCTGGGCCAGACCGACGGGCGCATCGGACGCCGGCAACATGGTGCGCCCACGAACCAAATCGGAGGCCCGCTCGGCCAGCATGATGGTCGGTGCGTTGAGGTTGCCGTTTGGCTCGGTCGGAAACACCGACGAGTCAATCACCCGCAACCCCGCGATGCCCCGCACACGCAGCTCGGAATCAACCACGGCCATCTCGTCTTCGCCCATACGGCACGAGCCACAGGGATGGTAGGTGCTTTCCAGGTTTTCACGCACGAAGGCGTCGATTTCTTCGTCGGTGTTCACCTGTGGCCCGGGGGCGATCTCGCCGTCGCGGAAGCGGTCCATCGCCGGTTGGCCGATGATCTCGCGAGTCAGGCGGATGCAGCGGCGGAAACCTTCGCGGTCCTCTTCCCGTTGCAGGTAGTTGAATTGAATCTGCGGATGTTCGTAAGGGTCCGCGGAACGCACCCGAACATAACCGCGACTTTTCGGTTTGTTCGGCCCGGTGAGCACCATGAAGCCATGGCCCTTGATCGGTTTGTTGCCGTCATAACGCATGGCCGCGGGCAGAAAGTGGAACTGAATGTCCGGCCAGCGCAGGCCCTTGTCCGAGCGGATGAAACCACCGGCCTCGAAATGGTTGGTGGCGCCGAGTCCGTCCTTGAACAACAGCCAGCGCAGACCGATCAACAGTTTGCTCAGCGGGTCCATTTTGCTATTGAGCGTCACGGGTTCCTTGCAGCCGAACTGGATATACACCTCGGCGTGATCCTGCAGGTTCTCCCCGACTCCCGGCAGGTCATGACGCACGCCGATCCCGGCTTTGCGCAAGACCTCGGCCGGACCGATACCGGAGCGTTGCAACAAGTGTGGAGAGCCGATGGGCCCGGACGATACGAGCACTTCCCGGTTGCAATAGACCTGGTGCGTCTGGCCTTCGTGGTCATACATGACGCCAACGGCTCGCTTGCCTTCAAGGATGATCTGACGGGTCATTGCATGGGTGATCACGGTCAGGTTCGGACGTCCCATGGCCGGACGCAGGTAAGCGTTGGCCGTGGAGCAGCGTACGCCGTTTTTTACCGTCATGTGCATGGCACCGAAGCCTTCCTGCATGTAGCCGTTGCAGTCATCGGTCTTGATGTAGCCTGCTTCTGCGCCGGCCTCGACCCAGGCTCCGTACAACGGGTTTTTCATGTGATTGCCGTTGGTGGTGTGCAACGGGCCGGTGCTGCCGCGATAGCCGTCACCGCCCTCCTCGTAATGTTCGGCCCGTTTGAAATACGGCAGGCAATTGCGATAGCCCCAGCCCTCTGCACCGAGGGACTCCCATTCGTCAAAGTCATAAGCGTGGCCACGGATATACACCAGGCCATTGATCGACGAAGAGCCACCCAGCACCTTGCCCCTTGGGCAGTGAATGCGACGTCCGTTGAGGAAAGGCTCAGGCTCGGTTTCGTAGCGCCAGTTGTACTTCTTGGTGTTCATCGGGATCGAAAATGCACTCGGCATCTGGATCACCACACTGCGGTCGCTGCCGCCGAATTCCAGTACCAGCACGGAGGTGGCCGGGTCTTCGCTGAGGCGGTTGGCCAACACACAACCTGCCGAGCCGGCACCGATGATGATGTAGTCGTATTTTTGCGTAGCCATGATTATCTCCGGACCGTCGATTCGTTGAAAACGTGCAACGAAGGCAGGGGCAACTTGTCGCCGGTGGTGTATTGCGGGGATGTTTTTTCGATGTGCTGGATGACGGCTTCTTCGCGCTTGAGGTCGATTGAACGGCTGAACCAGTAGTAGACCAGCCCCGACACGATCAGCCCGACCAGCCAGGCGATATCGATGCTGCCGAGCGCTTTGGCGAGCGGGCCGACATACACTTCACGCTGCTCGACGCCGTCGTAGATGTAGAAGAACGGGATCATCGAGATGAAGCCGATGGCATACGCCGCGATGCCGCGCAGGCCCCAGCTGCCGTAGATGTTGCCGTGCGGCATGAAGAAATGCGGGATGGCGTAGCGGCCTTTGCGGACGAAGAAGTAGTCGGTCAGGTTGACCGAGGTCCATGGCACCAGGAAGTACAGCATCACCACCAGATAGATGCCCAACACTGACAGTCCTTTGCCCGAACTCTGGATGCTCAGGGCCACGCCCAGTTGCAGCAGGATCACGAAACCAATCGCCAGAATGCGTGCCTTGCGGGTCGGTTCGATGTGCTTGATGGAATCGACGCAGGTCAGCGTGGTCAACTTCGCGCTGTAGATGTTCATGGCGATGACCGGCAGGAACGCCAGGATCGTGACAACCACCACCACAGTTCCCATCAGTGGCGACACGGTGTTGCCGACTTGCCCAAGGGCCACCAGCACGTCCGTGGAATGCAGGTGATCGGCCAGCCAGCCACCGACAGAGATCATCCATGCGCCGGACAACGAGGCACCCAGGAACACCACGGCGATCAGTTTGCCGCTGGAGGTGTTCTTCGGCAGGTAACGCGAATAGTCGGACACATACGGGGCGTAAGCGATGTTGTAACTCGCCGCTGCCGCGAACTGGGCGATGAAACCGGTCCAGTTGAAGCCCAGCGGCGCTGGAGCCACTTCACCGGCCGCGAGTACCGGCACCGCGGCATCGGGAACCCAGCCCATCAGCACGGCCAACGTCACCAGACCGTAAAGCGGAAGCGACAGGTACAACGCCCATTTGAAACTGCGGTGCATCCAGTCATGTCCGAGGATCGCCAATACGGCCGCCGGTATCGTCACCGCCACCGCGATCACCGCGGGGTTGAAACCGAATAGCGTGTGCAGTCCCTGCATCATCAACACCAGGTTGACGATGTTGAAACCGGCGAACACAAATAGCGTCGCCAGCAGCACCAGGATCACACCGCGATAGCCGAACTGCGCACGGGACTGGATCATTTGCGGCAGGCCAAGGTGCGGACCTTGCGAACCGTGAAAGGCCATGAACAACGTGCCGAACATGATGCCCAGCGTGCCGGCCAGTGTGGTCCAGAGCGCGGTCAGGCCGACGCTCGGTCCGACGAAGCCGATGGTCATGGTGAAGAAAGTGAAATTGCCGAGGAACCAGAACGGGCCTTGGCTAGACAGTTTGTCGGTGCGCTCGCTCTCCGGGATGAAGTCAATTGAATGGCTTTCGACGACGGGTTTGTCGTCCAGGACCGACACGCTCAGGGCTGACTTGGCGTTAGTGTTCATGATGGTCTCTTATTGTTGGAAGATCATGACGAGATAACTGCATTCTTTTGGTGTACACCCCTGTGGGAGCGAGCCTGCTCGCGAAGGCGATGTGTCAGGCGACATTGATGCTGAATGTGCCGGCATCTTCGCGAGCAGGCTCGCTCCCACATGGGATTTGAGTCAGCCTTGACTCAGGGAAGTGTGATCCAGACTGCCTTGGTCTCCAGCAGGTAATCGAGCTGCTCCGCGCCCAGGTCCTTGCCGAATCCGGACTGCTTGTAGCCACCGAACGGCATCGACGGATCGAGGGTGCCGTGGGCGTTGACGTAGACCGACCCCGCTTTCAACCGTGGGATCAGGCTGTGCACCTTTCCAAGGTCATTGGAATACAGTGCGGCCGCCAGGCCGTAAGGCGAGTCATTGGCCAGGGCCAAGGCCTCTTCTTCATCGTCGAACGGTGCGGTGACCAGCACCGGACCGAAGATCTCTTCCTGGACGATGCGCATGTCGTTGCGGCAATGGGCAAAAATGGTCGGTTCGACGAAGAAACCGGGGCCTTCGACAGGCTGACCGCCGTAGACCAGTTCGGCACCTTCTTGCTTGCCGGTTTCGATGTAATCGGTCACTCGCTCCTTCTGCAACGCCGAGACCAACGGGCTGATGAAGCAGTCTGGATCCAGACCCGGTGCGATTTTCAGCGTGCGGGTGTAGGCAATCAGTTCGCGCAGGAATTCGTCGTAGACGCTGCGATGAATATAGGCCCGCGTACCGGCATCGCACACCTGCCCCGAGTTGAAAAACACGCCGTTGGCAATGGCCTGGGCGGCGGCCGGCACGTCGGCATCGGCCAATACGATTACCGGTGATTTTCCTCCGAGTTCGAGGGTTAGTCGCTTCATTTCGTCCAGCGCGGCGCGGCCGACGGTACGGCCGACCGGGGTCGAACCGGTGAAGGTGAGCTTGTCGATACCGGGGTGCGTGGCCATCGCCGCACCGACCACGCTGCCGCGTCCGGTCACGATGTTGATCACCCCGTCCGGGATGCCGGCTTCCTGAACCAGTTCGGCAAAGCGCAAGGCTGACAGCGAGGTCAATTCGGCGGGTTTAACCACCACGGTGCAACCGGTTGCCAGCGCCGCACCGAGCTTCCAGGCCATGGTTTGCAGTGGGAAGTTCCAGGGCACGATGGCGCCGACCACACCTACCGCTTCCTTGCGGGTATAAGCCAGGTAGTTGCCCGGCAGCGACGGTTCAACGGTTCGACCATGCAGCTTGGTCGCCCAACCGGCGAAATACCGCAGCGTATCGACCGTACCCTGGATATCGACATCCCGCGCGAAGGCGACTGACTTGCCCATGTCGATCGATTCGATTTCCGCCAGTTCGGCGGCGTTGCTTTCAATCAGGTCCGCCAGGCGTTGCATCATCCGCTCGCGTTCTGCCGGTTTGGCCTGACGCCAGGCGCCACCGTCAAACTGTGCCCGGGCGGCTTGCACGGCGCGATCCAGATCCTGTGTGGTGCCCATCGGAATGCGCGTGATCAGGCCCTCGGTCGACGGCTCGATAACATCGGATGTCTGCCCGTCACTGGCCTCGACAAAGGTGCCACCGATGAACATCTTCTGAACCTTGCTGAGGAAGGTCTGGGTGGCTTCGGATACACCAAATTTCTGGAGATACTGTTTAACGATCGTGTCCATTTTTATTCCCTCTGTGCGGCGGTCAGATCACGCCGTGGCCGTGGTGGTTTCGCTCGTGACTTGCCGAGCTTGAGCCCGCTCGTGGAAGATGAAACCAATGCTGTTGAGCAGCAGTTGCGCCGCCAGAATCGAGGTCATGCCGGAAGGGTCATAGACCGGTGCAACCTCCACCAGATCCATGCCAACGATGTTGCCTTTACTGCGCTTGGCCAGGGCCTGGATGATTTCCAGCACTTCGTAATAAAGGAAGCCGCCGTGACTTGGGGTGCCGGTGCCAGGGGCGATGGACGGGTCGAAACCGTCGATGTCGATGGTGATGTAGTAGTTGATGTTCTGCGGGATCAACGCCAGCACACCTTCGACGCCGAGGCGGCGCACATCACGGACCGAAAGGATCTTCGAGCCGGCCGCATGGGCCGCTTCGTAGTCATCGCGATTGGACGAAGACACGTTGCGGATACCCATCTGGGTCATGCCGACAATGTGGTTCATTTCGGACGCGCGACGCAGCGGGTTGCCATGGCCGTAGCGAACGCCATGACGTTCATCGACGAAGTCCAAGTGCGCGTCGAAGTGGATGATGTGGATCGGGCCACGGCCCTCGAACGCCTTGATCACCGGCGCGTGAACCGAGTGATCGCCACCGAGTACAACCGGCATGACGCCGGCATCCAGAATCTTGCGCACGGCGTACTCGGTGTTCTCGTTACTGGTGACCATGTCGGTGTGCACGATATCAGCGTCACCCACATCGACCATGCGCACATCGGCGGCGGTCAAGTACATGACGTCGTCTTCGTGGTCATAGGCGCCGGCATGGCCGAAGGAAAACAGGGTCGATGCCTCACGAATGCCGCGTGGTCCGAAGCGTGCGCCGGAACGCCACTGGGTGCCCATGTCGTTGGGCACGCCGAGGACCGCCACGTCCGCATCCAATGCATCCCAATCGGTGCACACCGGGGATTTGCCAAAGGTGCAGTGACCCACGAATGGCAGGTTCAGGCGACCGGATTCATAACCGTTGTTCGACATTTCAGGCATCTCCAATTCTTGTTATCAGCTGGCGGACTTGGAAGGCGACCGCCGTTGAAATGACTATGGGCGCAGGTTTTCGTGGAAAAAATGCTAAACATCAGATACTCATATCGGCATTACCGATGCATCCACACGCGGGAGGTTCAAGGTGATCCAGCTGCACGATGTCGATCTGAAACTGCTCAGGGTGTTTGCCACGATTGTCAGGTGCGGGGGCTTTTCCGCCGCGCAGGCGGCGTTGAATGCGGGCCAATCAACCATCAGCGAACAGATGACTCATCTGGAAACCCGGCTGGGGGTCAAGCTCTGTCAACGCGGGCGCAGCGGCTTTCGTCTGACCGAGCAAGGCGTGGCGATCCACGAAGCCACTCAGCGTCTGCTCTCGGCGGTGGAAAACTTCTGCATGGACGCCGACGTGCTCAAGCAGCACATCAGCGGCAAGCTCAATCTGGGGATCATCGACACCACCATTACCGACCCCGATTCTCCACTGCCGCGCACCACCCAGCGCTTCGTATCCAGAGGGCATGATGTGCACCTGAACGTGTACGTCGGCGCCCCCGCAGAACTGGAAGAACGCGTACTCGATGGCCGCCTGCACCTGGCCATCGGGCACTTCCCGATCTACGTTCCGGGCCTGCTGCACTCACCGCTGTATCAGGAAGCACTGGGGTTGTATTGCGGGCGGCGGCATCCGCTGTATGGCAGCAAGGCCGAGGGCGACGAACTGCTCGAAGAGATTGCCGCGAGCCGGATTGTCGTCAGGGGTTACATGCAGCAATACGACCTGGAGCACCTGGGCGTCAGCAAGGCCGCCGCGACCGTGGACAACATCGAGGCTTTGGCCATTCTGCTGATCTCCGGCGCCTATCTGGGCTTTCTGCCGATGCACTTCGCCGCCCAGTGGATCAAGACCGGCGAGATGCACCAACTGGCGCCCACCAGCTTGCAACTGATGTCGCCGTTCGACGTGATCACCCGACGGGGCACTGCCCCGCCGCCGATCCTTCAGGCGTTCCTTGAGGATCTGGCCGCTTGTTCGCGCACCACCGGCACCACCTGACAGACACTGCTGGTGCCGGTCATACTCATTCTGTTCGTAACCCTTGCAGGCCACCTATGCGCATCCACGTCACCTTCATCGACCGAGTCGGCATCACCCAGGAAGTGCTGGCCCTGCTCGGTGGGCGCCGTTTCAACCTGGATGCCGTCGAGATGGTACCGCCCAACGTTTACATCGATGCGCCCACCCTCGGCGCCGATGTGCTGGGGGAGTTGCGCGAGGCTTTTCTTGGGGTGCGGGGCGTGCAAGCGGTGACGATGGTCGACATCCTCCCGGGGCAGCGCCGACGCTTGCAACTCGATGCCTTGCTGGCGGCCAGCACCGACCCGGTGTTGGCGGTGGATGAGCGCGGTCATGTGCTGCTGGCCAATCCAGCGCTGATTTCTCTGTGCGGTCGAGAACCGGCCGGTGAGCCATTGACGGCGCTCTTCGATGATCCCGCCTTGCAACGCACATTGATCGAACACGGTTTTCGCCTGCCCATGCATGAGGTCAGCCTCGGTGGCCAGACGCTGCTGCTGGACGCCATGCCGATCACCGATGCTGGCGCCCTGCTGACCCTCTATCAACCGAACCGCATCGGTGAACGGCTCTCGGCGCTGCATCATGACCATGCCGAAGGTTTCGACGCGCTGCTCGGCGAGTCACCGGCGATTCGGACCCTCAAGGCCCGTGCCCAGCGCGTGGCAACACTCGACGCACCGCTGCTGATTCAGGGCGAAACCGGCACCGGGAAAGAGTTGGTCGCCCGCGCCTGCCACGCGATCAGCGCACGGCATGACTCACCCTTTCTGGCCCTGAACTGCGCGGCACTGCCGGAGAGCCTCGCCGAAAGCGAGCTGTTCGGCTATGCCGCGGGCGCCTTCACCGGTGCCCAGCGCGGCGGCAAACTCGGCCTGCTGGAACTGGCCGACCAGGGCACGGTGTTCCTCGACGAAGTCGGCGAAATGTCGCCCTACCTGCAAGCCAAGTTGCTGCGCTTTTTAAGCGACGGCTGCTTCCGTCGGGTGGGTGGCGATCGTGAGGTCAAGGTCAACGTGCGGGTCCTCAGCGCGACTCACCGAGACCTGGAGAAAATGGTCAGCGAAGGCAGCTTTCGCGAGGACCTGTTCTACCGCCTCAATGTGCTCAACCTGCAAGTACCACCGTTGCGCGAGCGCGGTCACGACATCCTGTTGATGGCCAACCACTTCATGCAGCAGGCGTGCGCGCAGATCCAGCGTCCGGTCTGTCGCCTGGCGCCCGGGACCTATCCGGCATTGCTCGGTAACCGCTGGCCGGGCAATGTGCGGCAACTGCAAAACGTGATCTTCCGCGCCGCTGCCATTTGCGAAAACCCGCTGGTGGACATCGACGACCTCGACATCGCCCGCACCGCCGTCGAGCGCAAAAACGACGGCGAGGTCGGCAGCCTGGAGGATGCCGTCGAAGGGTTTGAAAAGAATTTGCTGGAGCAGCTTTACAGCAGTTATCCGTCCAGCCGTTTACTGGCGGCACGCCTGCAAACTTCCCACAGCGCGATTGCCGTTCGGTTGCGTAAGTACGGCATTCCGAACAAGCCGTGAAGCCTCTACCGGTACACAATCCCGCCACCAACACTGACCCTGTGGGAGCGAGCCTGCTCGCGAAGGCGGTGTGACAGGCGACATAAATATCGACTGACACTCCCTCTTCGCGAGCAGGCTCGCTCCCACGGAGATGGGTGTCTTAAAATCGATACAGCGTATCGAAATCAAGACAAAACCTCTCGACGTGTCTGCCCTAGACTTCGCTCCCTCCTCTGCGCATGTCTGTATTGATTTCAATACGGAAGCTGCGCACCAATTCTGCTAAAAACATCTCAACTCGTTGATTTTTAATAAATAAATAAGATTGGCACCGCCCTTGCTATCAACCCTCAAGCCACGCTCGCTGCCCGGCACGAGCCTGCCAATCGCCATCCGCCACCAGCAGCGGATGAGTCAGAACAATGAGGAGTTGATATGAGCGAATTGCGTTTTACCGTCGATCACGAATGGCTGCGTCTTGAGAGCGATGGCCTGATCACTGTGGGGATCACCGCTTATGCCCAGCAAGCGCTGGGTGATGTGGTCTTCGTTCAGGTGCCTGAACTGCGCACCTTCGGTGCTGGCGATGAGGTGGCGGTGCTCGAGTCGGTGAAAGCTGCCAGCAGCGTGTACATGCCGCTGGACGGCGAAGTGGTCGAGGTGAATTCGACGCTGGAAAGCTCTCCCGAATTGATCAACGAAGACGCACTGGGTGAGGGCTGGTTCTTCCGTCTGCGCCCCAGCGACACGCGTGCAATGGACGCCCTGCTCGACCAGGCCGCTTACGAGCGCCTGACCAACGACGACGCTTGAGGATTTGCGTATGACCACCCTCCTCGACACCCGCAACGAATTCATCGCCCGCCACATCGGTCCGCGCGCCTTTGATGAGCAAGCCATGCTCAACAGCCTCGGCTTCGACTCCCTGGAAGCCCTGAGCGCCAGCGTCATCCCCGACAGCATCAAGGGCACCAGCGTCCTCGGCCTCGAAGACGGCCTGGGTGAAGCTGACGCCCTGGCCTTGATCAAATCCATCGCCGGCAAAAACCAGCTGTTCAAGACCTACATCGGCCAGGGCTACTACGGCACGCACACGCCGTCGCCAATCCTGCGCAACCTGCTGGAAAACCCGGCCTGGTACACCGCCTACACCCCGTACCAACCGGAAATTTCCCAAGGCCGTCTCGAAGCGCTGCTGAACTTCCAGACCCTGATCAGTGACCTCACCGGCCTGCCGATTGCCAACGCCTCGCTGCTGGATGAAGCCACCGCCGCCGCCGAAGCGATGACCTTCTGCAAACGCCTGAGCAAGAACAAAGGCAGCCACGCGTTCTTCGCTTCCGTGCATTGCCACCCGCAAACCCTCGACGTGCTGCGCACCCGCGCCGAGCCGTTGGGCATCGACGTGGTCGTCGGCGACGAGCGCGAACTGACGGACGTGACGCCATTCTTCGGCGCCCTGCTGCAATACCCGGCGAGCAACGGTGATGTATTCGATTACCGCGAACTGACCGAACGCTTCCACGCCGCCAATGCGTTGGTCGCGGTCGCCGCCGACCTGCTGGCCCTGACCGTGCTGACCCCGCCGGGTGAATTCGGCGCCGACGTGGCCATCGGCAGCGCGCAACGCTTCGGCGTGCCGCTGGGCTTCGGTGGTCCGCACGCAGCGTATTTCTCCACCAAGGATGCGTTCAAGCGCGACATGCCCGGCCGTCTGGTCGGTGTGTCCGTGGACCGTTTCGGCAAGCCGGCCCTGCGCCTGGCGATGCAGACCCGCGAGCAACACATCCGCCGCGAGAAGGCCACCAGCAACATCTGCACCGCCCAGGTGCTGCTGGCCAACATCGCCAGCATGTACGCCGTGTACCACGGTCCAAAAGGACTGACGCAGATTGCCAACCGCGTGCATCACCTGACGGCGATTCTGGCTAAAGGCTTGAGCGCAATCGGTCTGAGTGTCGAGCAGGAAAGCTTCTTCGACACCCTGACCCTGAACACCGGCGCCAACACTGCCGCGTTGCACGATAAAGCGCGCGCCCAGCAGATCAACCTGCGCGTGGTGGATGGCGAGCGTCTGGGCCTGTCCCTCGACGAAACCACGTCGCAAGCCGACGTGGAAACCCTGTGGGCCCTGCTGGCCGACGGCAAGACCCTGCCGGACTTCGCCGCCCTCGCCGCTTCCGTACAAAGCACCATTCCGGCCGCCCTGCTGCGCCAGTCGCCGATCCTCAGCCACCCGGTGTTCAACCGTTATCACTCGGAAACCGAGCTGATGCGCTACCTGCGCAAGCTCGCCGACAAGGACCTGGCGCTGGATCGCACCATGATCCCGCTGGGTTCGTGCACCATGAAACTCAACGCCGCCAGCGAAATGATCCCGGTGACCTGGGCCGAATTCGGCGCCCTGCACCCGTTCGCCCCGGCCGCGCAAAGCGCCGGCTACCAGCAGCTGACCGACGAGCTGGAAGCGATGCTCTGTGCCGCCACCGGTTACGACGCGATCAGCCTGCAACCGAACGCCGGTTCGCAAGGTGAATACGCCGGCCTGTTGGCGATCCGCGCCTACCACCAGAGCCGTGGCGAAGACCGTCGCGACATCTGCCTGATCCCGTCCTCGGCCCACGGCACCAACCCCGCTACCGCCAACATGGCCGGCATGCGCGTGGTCGTCACCGCCTGCGATACCCGCGGCAACGTCGACATCGAAGACCTGCGCGCCAAGGCCATCGAGCACCGCGAACACCTCGCCGCGCTGATGATCACCTACCCGTCGACCCACGGCGTGTTCGAAGAAGGCATCCGCGAAATCTGCGGCATCGTTCACGACAACGGCGGCCAGGTGTACATCGACGGCGCCAACATGAACGCGATGGTCGGCCTCTGCGCGCCGGGCAAGTTCGGCGGCGACGTGTCGCACCTGAACCTGCACAAAACCTTCTGCATCCCCCACGGCGGTGGCGGCCCGGGCGTTGGCCCGATTGGCGTGAAATCGCACCTGACGCCGTTCCTGCCGGGTCACGGCACCATGGAGCGTAAAGAAGGCGCGGTCTGCGCTGCACCGTTCGGCAGCGCGAGCATTTTGCCGATTACCTGGATGTACATTCGGATGATGGGTGGCGCCGGCCTCAAGCGTGCTTCGCAACTGGCGATCCTCAATGCCAACTACATTTCCCGTCGCCTCGAAGAGCACTACCCGGTGCTCTACACCGGCAGCAACGGCCTGGTGGCACACGAATGCATCCTCGATCTGCGTCCGCTGAAAGACAGCAGCGGCATCAGCGTCGATGACGTCGCCAAGCGCCTGATCGATTTCGGTTTCCACGCCCCGACCATGTCGTTCCCGGTGGCCGGCACGCTGATGATCGAGCCGACCGAAAGCGAATCCAAAGAAGAACTGGACCGCTTCTGCGACGCCATGATCCGCATCCGCGAAGAAATCCGCGCGGTGGAAAACGGCACGCTGGACAAGGACGACAACCCGCTGAAAAACGCCCCGCACACCGCGGCGGAAATCGTCGGTGAGTGGACGCATCCGTACAGCCGTGAGCAAGCGGTGTATCCACTCGCAACCTTGATCGACGCCAAATACTGGCCGCCTGTAGGTCGGGTCGACAACGTGTTCGGCGATCGCAATCTGATCTGCGCCTGCCCGTCGATTGCCGACTACCAGGACGCCTGAAAACAACACATACCCCCTGTGGGAGCGAGCCTGCTCGCGAAGGCGGAGTGTCAGTCACTTTTGAATCGCCTGGCACCCCGCCTTCGCGAGCAGGCTCGCTCCCACAGGTGTACATCAGCCCCATTCAGTGAACAACAGAGGACTCCACCATGTTCAGCAAACACGACCAGATCAAAGGCTACGACGACGAACTGCTGGCAGCGATGAACGCCGAAGACGCACGTCAAGAGCACCACATTGAGCTGATCGCTTCGGAAAACTACACCAGTCAACGGGTGATGGAAGCGCAAGGCAGCGGCCTGACCAACAAGTACGCCGAAGGCTATCCGGGCAAGCGCTATTACGGTGGCTGCGAACACGTCGACGTGGTCGAACAATTGGCCATCGACCGCGCCAAACAGCTGTTCGGCGCCGATTACGCCAACGTCCAGCCGCACTCCGGCAGCCAGGCGAACGCGGCGGTCTATCTGGCGTTGCTGCAAGCCGGCGACACCGTGTTGGGCATGAGCCTGGCCCACGGCGGTCACCTGACCCACGGCGCCAAAGTCAGTTTTTCCGGCAAGTTGTATAACGCCGTTCAGTACGGCATCGACACCGCGACCGGGCTGATCGATTACGACGAAGTCGAACGCCTGGCCGTCGAGCACCAGCCGAAGATGATCATCGCCGGTTTCTCCGCTTACTCGAAGACCCTGGACTTCCCGCGTTTCCGGGCGATTGCCGACAAGGTCGGCGCTTATCTGTTTGTCGATATGGCCCACGTTGCCGGGCTGGTAGCGACCGGTCTGTACCCGAACCCGATTCCCTTTGCCGATGTCGTCACCACCACAACCCACAAGACTCTGCGCGGTCCGCGCGGCGGCCTGATCCTGGCCAAGGCCAATCCGGAACTGGAGAAAAAACTCAACTCAGCGGTGTTCCCCGGTGGTCAGGGTGGCCCGTTGATGCATGTCATCGCGGCCAAGGCTGTGTGCTTCAAAGAAGCGCTGGAGCCGGCCTTCAAGTCCTATCAGGCGCAAGTGATCCGCAACGCCCAGGCGATGGCAAAAGTCTTCATTGACCGAGGTTACGACGTCGTGTCGGGCGGTACCGACAACCATCTGTTCCTGGTCAGCCTGATTCGTCAGGGCCTGACCGGCAAAGACGCCGACGCCGCCCTCGGTCGTGCCGGCATCACCGTGAACAAGAACGCCGTACCGAACGATCCGCAATCGCCGTTCGTGACCTCTGGCCTGCGCATCGGCACACCGGCGATCACCAGCCGTGGTTTCAAGGAAGCCCAGAGCATCGAGCTGGCGGGCTGGATCTGCGACATTCTCGATCACCTCGGCGATGCCGATGTCGAGGCCAACGTCGCCAGACAGGCTGCCGCGATGTGCTCTGATTTCCCTGTCTACCGCGACTGATCCGCAGCGGGAGGGCTGGCCCGCACTTTGTAGCAGCTGGCGAAGCCTGCGTTCGGTTCGGGCCGCGATCGGACGCAGCAGTCGTGAAATCAGACGATGCGGTGTTTCAGACAAACCTTGCACTCAGGTTTTACGACTGCTGCGCAGCCGAACGCAGCCTCGCAAGCTCGACAGCTGCTACAAAGTGCCGGCCGCCCCCCCGCTCGCGCTAAAGGAAAAACGACATGAGTATTCTTGTGGAAACGACCGGCAAAGTGCCGGTAAAAATGCAAGTCGGGGTCAAACTGCGCGGTGCAGAAAAAGTCGCGCGAATTCCGGTGAAGATCATCCCGACCGATGAGTTCCCACGCAAACCCGACTGGATTCGCGTACGCATTCCGATCTCCCCCGAGGTCGACCGGATCAAACAGTTGCTGCGCAAACACAAACTGCACAGCGTCTGTGAAGAAGCCTCCTGCCCGAACCTCGGCGAGTGTTTTTCCGGTGGCACGGCGACCTTCATGATCATGGGTGACATTTGCACCCGCCGTTGTCCGTTCTGCGACGTCGGCCACGGCCGACCAAAACCGCTGGACGCCGACGAGCCAATGAACCTCGCCGTGGCCATCGCCGACCTGCGCCTCAAGTACGTGGTGATCACCTCGGTGGACCGTGACGACTTGCGCGACGGCGGCGCCCAACATTTCGTCGATTGCCTGCGCGAAATCCGCAAGCTGTCGCCGGGCGTGCAACTGGAAACGTTGGTGCCCGATTACCGCGGTCGCATGGACGTGGCCTTGGCGATCACCGCCACTGAGCCTCCCGATGTGTTCAACCATAATCTGGAGACCGTCCCGCGCCTGTACAAAGCCGCGCGGCCGGGTTCGGATTTCGAGTGGTCACTGGATCTGCTGCAGAAGTTCAAGCTAATGGTCCCGCATGTACCGACCAAGTCCGGCCTGATGCTGGGCCTTGGCGAGACCGACGAGGAAGTCATCGAAGTCATGCAGCGCATGCGTGAGCACGATGTCGACATGCTCACCCTCGGCCAATACCTGCAACCGTCGCGCAGTCACTTGCCGGTCCAGCGTTTCGTCCACCCCGACGTGTTCGCCTGGTTCGCCGAGGAAGGTACGCGGATGGGCTTCAAGAACGTTGCGTCCGGTCCTCTGGTGCGCTCGTCCTACCATGCGGACCAGCAAGTTCAGCGGGTAACGAGCACTGTGGATTCCCTCCTTACTGCTGGATTCGATTCCCCTTGAAAGCCTCACGCCGTGCGTTGCGTTCTTCGATGTAGGCGGCGCTCGGCTCGCTGATCAGTTCTTCACGGCGCAAGAGTTCGCCGCAATGTTCGCAAAGCGGCCCTAGCCCTGCGGGTTGGCCACAGGTTTTGTGGGTATAAACGACCGCCAACTCCTCTTCCGGCGACTTGCACCAGGTTTCTCCCCACGCCCGCAGCGCAAGCACCACCGAATAGAAGGCCTGCCCTTTCGGGGTGAGGTGATATTCGTAGCGTGGCGGCCGCTCGTTGTAAGGACGACGTGCGACGAGCCCGTCAGCCTCCATATTTTTCAGGCGTGCGGCGACCATTTGCGGGGTTCCTCCGGTCTGCGCCTGGATCTCGTCGAATCGATGGCTCCCCATGAACAACTCACGCAGGACCAATACGGTCCAGCGGTCTCCCACGACCGCCTCAGCCCGTGCAATCGGGCACAGGGTTTGAACAGCACTTGTATTTACCGACATAAGGACTTGCCTCTTCTACAGTTGCTATGATTATCATATCAACAGCGTGCCAGGGCAAGCCCTCGGCACGGGTCATCCCAAATCCCTGGAGAAAATCGCCATGTCCAAAGCCATTTATCCCCTCAACAGAACCGCGTATCTGCTGGTCGATCCTTACAATGATTTCCTGTCGGAAGGCGGAAAGGTCTACCCCTTGATCGAGCCGATTGCCGAGCAAGTCGGCCTGCTCGACAATCTGCGCGCCCTCGACCGCGCCGTCCGTGCACTCGATATTCCGGTGGTCATCGTACCGCACCGCCGTTGGGAGCAAGGCGACTACGAAGGCTGGGATCATCCAAGCCCCACACAATGCAAGGTCATGCACATGCATCACTTCGCACGCGGGGAATGGGGTGGCGAATGGCACCCCGATTTCGCGCCAAAGGATGGCGACATCGTCGTTCAGGAACATTGGGGCTCAAGCGGATTTGCCAATACCGACCTTGATTTTCGCCTCAAGCAGAAAGGCATCACGCACGTGATCATCGTTGGCCTGCTGGCGAATACCTGCATCGAGGCAACCGCGCGCTACGCCGTGGAACTCGGTTACCACGTCACACTGGTGCGTGATGCGACCGCTGCCTTCAAGCCGGAAATGATGCAGGCCGCGCATGAACTCAACGGCCCCACGTTCGCCCACGCCATTGTGGCGACGGACGAGCTGATCGCGTCTCTGGCACAGCAGGGGTAACACGCCATGAAATTGACTGGAAACCTCATCATTGGTGCAAACGAAGTCCCGGCCACTGAAGGGACCATGAAGGCACTCAACCCCGCAACCAACCAGTTGATCGAACCGGATTTCGCATTCGGTGGTGTGGCGGAAGTCGACCAGGCTGCGACGCTCGCCGACGAAGCATTTGACCGTTACAGCCATACCTCGCTCACCCGGCGCGCGGCGTTCCTGGAAAGCATTGCCGACAATCTCGACGCTGTCCGCCATGAGCTTGCCGCACGGGCCGCGCTCGAAACGGGCCTGCCTGAGACTCAGCTTGAGGGCGAAGCGGCAAAAGCCGCCACCCAGTTTCGCCAATTTGCGGATGTCGTACGCAAAGGACGCTTCCTCCAGTTGGCCATCGATCCGGCACAGCCTCATCGTCAACCCCGCCCACGCATGGATCATCGACTTCAGAAAATGGCGATCGGCCCTGTGGCTATTTTCGGTGCGAGCAACTTTCCAATTTCATATTCGGTCGCAGGTGGCGATACCGCTTCAGCGTTGGCAGCCGGCGCGACCGTCATCGTGAAGGCGCATAACGCTCATCCCGGCGCATCAGAAATTCAGGCGCGTGCCATCCGCAAGGCGGTGCAAGAGAACGGACTGCCAGAGGGTGTTTTCTCGATGGTACGTGGCAGCGGCAACACGATCGGCGAAGCCTTGGTCGATCATCCGTTGATCAAGGCTGTGACGTTCACCGGCTCGGAGCACGGCGGCATGGCGCTGTACCGGCGTGCGCAGCAACGCCCCGACCCCATTCCCGTATTCACCGAGATGACCAGCGTCAACCCCACGTTCATCCTGCCCTATGCGCTGGCCGCGCGTGGCGCGCAAATCGGTGATGGCTTTGTCGAGCGCATGCTGGTCAATGTGGGGCAAGCCTGCCTCAGACCTGCCATCCTCTTCGCCATCAAAGGGGCTGGCTTTGAACCGCTGCGCGCCGCCATGATCAAGCGCGTCACCGAAGCATCGGCGCGCACCATGCTGACGCCGGGTATTCATGCCTCCTACTTGAACGGCCTAGCCACAATGGAGAGCGTTGGTGCAAGTCGCGTCGCCGAAGGCTCGCTATCCAACGCTGATGTTGATGGCCAATCGGTGTTGCATGAGGTCGACGGTCAACGCTTCCTGACCGAGGCGGTACTTGCGCAAGAAGTATTCGGTCCTTCAGCACTGCTGGTGAACGTCGAGGATGAGGATGAACTGCTCGCCGTCGCTCGCTCAAGGGCCAGCTCGGCGCCGCCATGCATCTTGATGAGCGTGATATGCCATTGGCTCATCGCTTGCTGCCGGTCCTGGAGCGGCGCACCGGGCGAATCGTTGTCAACGCCTTCGCGCATCCTCAGGAGGTGTCTTTCGCCACCATCCACGGTGGACCGTTTCCGGCAACGTCGGACAGCCGCTTCACCTCGGTTGGCATGACGTCGATTGAACGCTTTTTGCGCCCGGTGTCGTACCAGGGTTTTCCTGATGAGCTATTGCCTGAGTCATTGCGCGAGTTTGATCCCTTGGGGCTGCCTCGCCTCGTAGACGGCCAATAAAAGCCATCCTTGAAGCAGTCTTTGCCAACCCGCCCGGCGGCGCCCGCTCGTTGAGCGAGGCCGCCGGTCAAGCCCGCGGACTCAGCCCTTGGCCGCCATCGCGGTGACTTCCACGCGCATGCCTTCAACCGCCAGGGAGGCCACGCCAACGGCGGCCCGAACCGGCCAGGGCTTGGCGAAGAAGCGCTGGTAGACCTCGTTGAAGGCGGCGCGGTCGGCCATGTCGGTGAGGTAGATGGTCAGATGCAGAACCCGGTCCATGGAACTGCCGGCGTGCTCCAGCGCAACCTTGAGCGCCTGCAGCGTGCACTCGCTTTGCAGGGCGATGTCGCCCAATTCCAGACTGCCATCGGCGCGGGTAGGGATCTGAGTGGAGACCAGTAGGCCGCCGAAACCGGCGACATCCGAGGAGATGGATTGCGGATCGGGGTCGGGGAGAAAGGTGAGGTCGTGGTTTGCCATGGGGATCTCATGCATGGGGTGGTAAAGGGGCTGTCGAGTATATAGCGGCTGGAAAACCCGTCTAAGTATTAACGCTTTCGTTGCAACGCTGCCGACGGTGGAAATTCTTTTGTAGCCAAAACAATCCAGGGAAAGGTCATTCCAGTAGCGAGACCAGGCGCGGCTCAATTGAGGTCTCAAACACCTCAAGCAGAGCCAGCGTCACCGGCAGCTTGAAACGCCGGCGTCCCGCGCTGCCGGGATTGAGGTAGAGCTGTTCGCCGCGCCATTCTATGCGGGGCTTGTGCGAATGGCCGGTGATCACCAGCTTGATGCCTGCATCAAGCACGGCGGGGACATCGGCACTGTCATGTACCAGCAAGGTCTGCCATCCGTTCAGGTCGAAACATAGGCAGTCGGCGAGATTTTCCGCCCAAATGGCGTCCAGATCATTGTTCCCCCGGACCACGTGCAGGGGGGCTATTGACGCCAGTTGATCGAGAATGTCGGGATTGCCGATGTCGCCCGCATGAATAATCCGCTCACACCCCTGCAGTGCAGCAAGGGCTTCGGCGCGGAGCAAGCCATGGGTATCGGAAATCACGCCCACTTTCATGCAGCGCTCCAGGTCCGGTTCATGGATTGGCACCTATTCCTCAAAGCGGCCCGTGGCATCACGATCGCGCTCGTATCGTTTTGTGAGCGGAAACGGCGGCAACCAGGACTCACGACGCATGATCCAGCTTTCGTAGGTTGGCATCAGTTGGTCAGGGGCATCCAGGGACCCCAGGTTCACTTCGATTTCGTCGTCGGTGCGTGCAAAAACGGACGAGCCGCAGCGGGGACAGAAAAACCGCCCGGCGTAGTCGCGTGTTTCGCCTTCGATCGTCACCGCGCTCTGAGGGAATATCGCGCTAGCATGAAAAAGCGCCCCATGATGCTTGCGGCAGTCGAGACAGTGACAAAGGCCGACCCGATACGGGAGTCCTGACGCCTCAATTCGGACGTTGCCGCACAGGCAACCCCCCGTGAATCGCTCCATGCTGCGTCTCCTCTAAAATCAAGCAGTCGGAGCGTGCCCCCCGACTCAAGGCGCATTAACCACGACATAAGTCACATCGCTGCCCTGATACTGCGGTTGATACCAGGTCGAACCGCACTGCATGTAAGCCGTGTTGTACTGGATGACTTGCACGCAACTGGGAGGCAATTGCGCTGGCGTGAAAATCGACCCGACCACCGCCGCTGTCACCGCGACCGTTGCGGTGACGGCCGCCGCCGTGGCGATCGGATGGTAGTTATCGTCGTAGCCATAGCGGCCACGCCCGTCTACGTCGATGTCCACGTCGCGGCTGTTGTCGATGTTGACGTTACGGGTGCCGTTGTTGATGTTGGTTCGGTTGCCGACCGTGTTGCCGGTATTGGCCCGATTTCCAGAGTTGACTGTGTTACCGGCATTCGCCCGATTCCCAGAGTTGACTGTGTTACCGGCATTCGCCCGATTTCCAGAGTTGACTGTGTTACCGGTATTCGCCCGATTCCCAGAGTTGACTCTATTGCCGGCATTGACCCGATTGCCCGCATTGACGTTGGTAGCGCGTTGCGCGGTATTGCCGGTGTTGACGCGCTGAGCCCTTTGGGCACTGGGCGGCGGCGCACGATTGACCGATGCCCTGGCTTGCCCTTGGGCGCGCTGGGGTCGGGCATCCACATAAGTGACCAGGCTCAGCGTCAGTACCGAAGTGGTTGCGAGCGATAACAACAGGCTCCACGACATCGTCCTGTTCATGTCATTCCCCTCCCTGATCACTGGCTTTCTTCAATGGAATCGCCACGTCGCCTTTAGCCGGCGCGAAGGTGAAGATCGAGTTCTTGATGCCCGGCTTCAGGTTCCAGCGATACACCGCGCTATATTCCGGAAAACCCGGTTCATCGGTGGTAGTGATCACCAGTTTGCACGGCAGTGGCTTGTCGGATCGGGTGATCCACAACTGCCAGTCAACGCCCTCCTGCCGAAAGGCCAGGTGATCACACAGTTGCCCCTTGATCGTCGACGGACCGACGTACAGCGCCGCTTTCAGTGCATCGATCTGCGCCTGATCGCTGCCAAACAGAAACAGGTCCTCCATGGGCACCTGAATCCCATAATGATTTTCTATCATGTGCAGCGTATCGGAGATTTTAGGCGGTGCATCCACGGTGGTGTAGTACTTGAGAAACGGAGAATACTGGGTCAGTTTTTTGCCGTTGTAGAAGAACTCTCGCGTTCGAACATCGCCTTCCGTTTTGGCATACATCCGATCGCGACCCACCACTTTCAAGACAGTCGAGGCTTCGGTCTTGATCTTCTGGCCAGACTCCAGAACGGTATCCCGGGACACTTCGGCGTCGACCTGAAACGTCGGCAGACTGCGTAGGTAAGTGCCCATATCGATGAGTTTATCGACCACTTGCGGGTTGATTGTCGGGGTGGCGCCCGGTGTTGGCGGATCGTCGGCACGAGCCCCGGGGATCAGCGCCAGGGTGAACAACAGGCAGAAAACACTCGCGTTGGCTTTCATTGATCCCGCTCCTGGGCCTGTGCACGACTCTTAAGCCTAGTCCCGGCGTGCCTCGTTCGCCAGAAGGGCAAAAACCCTATGGGCAAACCGGATTGGAGCACTCTATGATTGAGCCCCATGACCACCACGCCTCCGATCCGCCAACCCTGCCCGCCCGGCGCCTGCGACTGCGGGCGTGACCCGCTGCTGGAAACACCGGGGGCGGACGTGCGCATCCTGTTTCTGACCCGCTCGGAGGAAAAGCGCCTGATCGAACGCCTGGAAAACCTCCAGAGCCTGAGTGATCTGGAACGCCTGCAACAGCGGATGTATGAGCAGTTGGGCATCCGCGTCGACATCGCCCCCGGTTTCAACGAAGTACGCACCATGCGCGGTATCGGTATTAACCTCGGCGAACAACCGGGGCTATGCCGCAAAACCCGTCAGTCGATCCCGGCCGCGATTCGCCGCGCACTGGAAAAACGCCCGGAGATTGCCTATGCGCTGCTCAACGCCAACGACCTGTTGCGTGATGCGTGAAATCAGCCCCATGAACATCGTCCTCGAATTCCCCGTCACGGACGACATACTGACGTCATTCGCTCTGGTGATCGGCGCTGATCTGCCGGGCTATCGCAATCACATTTATCGGGTGTTGAACTTCTATATCGCAATCAGCGGCATCGCCGGTCTGCCGTCCGAAACCGTGCAGATCGCGGCGGCCTTTCATGATCTGGGCATCTGGACCGACCGGACCCTCGACTACCTGGAACCGTCGGTTCGCCTGGCTGAGGGTTATCTCGCCGACCGGCAACTGTCGCACCTGAACAGCGAAGTGAGGGCACTGATCCTGGAACACCACAAAGTGCGGCCCTATGGTGCCGCCCATGCACTGAGCGTCGAGCCCTTCCGGCGAGCCGATGTCATCGATGTATCCCTCGGCGCGGTGACATTCGGCCTGCCACGGGACTTCATCAAAACGGTGAAGTCGACGTTTCCCAATCGTGGGTTTCACGGGATGCTGATCAGGCTGACTGCGCGACAACTCCTTCGCTCCCCGCTCCGCCCACTGCCAATGTTTCGTTGGTGAAACAGGCATCATCCACGGACTGATACAAAGGCAACGAAACAGGATCAGCGGTCATACGCAGAGTCTGGCCCGCTGCTATGCCTTCTCATGGGAGCAATGGTTTCAAGCCAGTCAGGATGAAGCTGGACACTCAAAGCGTGACCGTGGTCCCGGCACCCGCCAGGTGCGCGAAGAGCAACAGGTGCCAATCCGTAGCAGGAGGTGGCAAATGTTATTCATAGTCAGTTGGTCTATCAGTTCGGCAAATCGTAACAGCGCGATCGAGCGTTTCCTCAAGACCGGGGGAGCTCCACCCGCTGGCGTCAAAATGCTGGGACGCTGGCACGCCGTTGGTGGTGCCGCCGGTTTTGGCGTGGCAGAGGCCAGTGATCCGGCAGCCATTCAGAAGTGGGTGCTGGAATGGAGCGACCTCATGACCATGGAGGTCCAGGCGGCACTGACCGATGAACAGATGGGGCCGCTGCTGGCGGCCGCTGTTGGCAAGCAATAGTCGTTGGGGCGGCGAGCCAGGCTCGCCGCCTCATGCCCTCCCGCGATTCGAACAACACATTCCCTATGGTCGATCCAGGCACGGATTGAGGACTTCGCCTGGTTGAAATGTCAGCGATCATCTGAATCCACGACCCAGCTGTAAAGCCCATGAAACAAGGGGGCTGAGGCCGAAAAACAATTATTGGATATTTCACAATACGTACCTACGCTCATCGCGGGGGATCCAATTTTTTCGTGGGCGGTTGGGGGCTCGCCTCAGAGTACTAACGCTAGTGCGCAGGAGCTCGGCATGAACCGGACAACGTTATCCTCGGCGTTCGCTGTATCAGTACTGTTGGCTGCAATGGTTGTCCCCGGCGTCACTCAAGCTGCCGACAAAACAGCCCCCAACATTGTCGTCATCATGGGCGACGATATTGGCTGGTCCAATATCGGTGTCTACAACCAGGGCATGATGGCCGGTCGAACACCCAACCTCGACCAGCTCGCTGCTGAAGGCATGCGCTTCACCGACTACTACGCCGAGGCCAGTTGTACCGCCGGGCGCGCCAACTTCATTACCGGCGAACTGCCTATCCGTACCGGGATGACAACTGTCGGGCAGGCAGGTTCGCCCGTTGGTATTCCCGCCGAAGCCGTCACCATCGCCACCACACTCAAGTCCATGGGCTACGCCACCGGCCAGTTCGGCAAAAACCACCTGGGTGACTTGAATGAGTTCCTGCCCACCGTGCATGGTTTCGACGAGTTCTTTGGCTACCTCTACCACCTCGACGCCATGGAAGACCCCGCGCACCCCAACTATCCGCAGGAACTGCTCGCCACCGTAGGGCCTCGCAACATGGTTCACAGTTGGGCCGCGGCGACTGACGATACGACGGTGATGCCACGTTGGGGCAAGGTCGGCAAACAGAAGATCGAAGACGCCGGCACGCTGTATCCGGAACGGATGAAAACCATCGACGAAGAGATTCGTGACAAGGCATTTGCCTTTGTAGACAAGGCCAAGCAGGACAACAAACCGTTCTTTCTCTGGCTCAACCCGACTCGTATGCACATCGTCACTCACCTCTCCGACAAGTACGAAGCCATGCGCAATGCGCAAAATGGCTGGTCGGAGCAGGAAGCCGGCATGGCGCAGCTCGACGACATCGTCGGCGACGTGATGGCCAAGCTGAAAAAAGACGGCATGGATGACAACACCATCGTGGTGTTCACCACTGACAATGGCGCGGAAAACTTCACCTGGCCGGATGGCGGCACCACCCCGTTTGCCATGGGTAAAGGCACGGTCATGGAAGGTGGCTTCCGGGTGCCGGCGATCGTTCGCTGGCCGGGCAAGGTACCTGCTAACCAGGTGGCCAACGGCATCATGTCAGGCATGGACTGGTTCCCGACCCTGGTCGCGGCGGCGGGCAATCCGAACATCAGCGCCGAACTACTCAAGGGAAAACAACTGGGCGATACAACTTACAAAGTGCACCTGGACGGCTATGACCAGACACCGATGATCACTGGCAAAGGTCCGTCGAATCGCCATGAGATCTTCTACTTCGGCGAGAGTGCTCTGGGCGCGGTACGGATCGATGACTACAAATATCGCTTTATTGACCAGCCAGGCGGGTGGATGGGCGCCAAACTGGCGGTGGATGTGCCGATCCTGACCAATCTTCGCCTCGATCCGTTCGAGCGTATGG
The DNA here is from genome assembly GCF_016650715.1 of Pseudomonas sp. TH39(2020). Lineage (NCBI taxonomy): Bacteria > Pseudomonadati > Pseudomonadota > Gammaproteobacteria > Pseudomonadales > Pseudomonadaceae > Pseudomonas > Pseudomonas sp. TH39(2020). Next base: position 486,455 of record NZ_JAEKFF010000008.1, read on the forward strand.
GCTGGCCGGAAAACCAGGCCGCTCAGGGTTCACAACAGTATTTTGACTGGTTCAAGTATCAGTTCTGGCGCTTCGTGTTTGTCCAGCAACAGGTCGCCAAACTGGCCGAAACCGCGATTGAGTTTCCGCCAATGCAGAAAGGCGCGAGTTTCAACCTCGATTCGGTCAAGGCCAAGATCGCAGCGGCTCGGGCGGAGATGGCCAAGTAAGCAGTCACGTACTGGGGTGGCCGCCACTGGCCACCCGCGTATGTGACGGACATTAGCCAAGGTGACCCCATGCAGATAAAAACAGCTACGTTGCCCGCCTTCACCCTGCTTGCCCTGTGCTCCCAGCACACTTACGCCGGCGGTCTCATGCTCTACGAAATCGGCACTGATAACGCCGGCCTGGCCAACGCCGGCGCCGCGGCCCGTGCTCAAGGCCCCTCGACCATCGCCAGTAACCCGGCGGGCATGAGTTACCTGCCAGGCACGCAAATCACCGGCGGCTTGCAAGTGCTCTACGGCAACCTCAAGTTCAATCGCGACGACGACACCAACGTCCCGGGTAGCGGCAGTGGCAACGCCCTCGACCCCATTCCCGGCGGTAGTTTCTTCATCAGCCACCAACTCGATGACCACTGGAGCGTTGGCTTCGGCCAGTATGCTGACTTCGGGTTGGCGGAGAATTACGACAACGACTGGTCCGGGCGCTATTTCGCGCAGAACGCCAGCCTCGGCGGTTTATCTTTTGTACCCAGCGTGGCTTATCGCTTTAACGAGCAATGGTCGCTGGGCGTCGGCGTGAAAGCCATGTACGGCATGCTGCAATCCGACACCGCGATTGACCGCTCGCCGTTCGGCCTTACCGACCGCAGCGACGGCCAGTTCAAGTACAAAGACAAGGATTGGGGTTTTGGCGCGAATGTGGGGGTGATCTACGCTCCGCAAGTCGGCACGCGCATTGGCCTGGCTTACACCAGCAAGGTCGATCTGCAGTTTGAGGACGGGCTAGACGTCAAAGGTAATGGCCCGGCGCTGGATCGATTGAACGGACTGAACACCCAACTCGACATAACCGTGCCACAAACCGTCACCCTGAGCCTGTTCCAGCAACTCGACCGGCAGTGGGCCTTGCTCGCCTCGGTCAATTGGCAGGACTGGTCAGAGTTCGGCGAGGTCGGGGTCCAGGTCGACACCACAGCGCTCGATGCCCGATCGACCACGATTGATGCCAACTACAAAGACACCTGGCAACTGGCGCTCGGCGCGCAATACCAGGCCACGCCACAATGGTTGTGGAACGTCGGAGTGGCTTACGACAGCAGCGCCGTCTCGGACAGTAATCGCACTGTAACTGTGCCAATGGCCGAATCCTGGCGCATTGCGACAGGAGCCACCTATGCTCTGAATAAGGACACCGACGTCAACGTCAGTTGGGCGATGGTCTGGCTCGGTGATATGCCGGTCGACCAGACCAAATCAACGTCCGGCAATCGAATTTCAGGTCAGTTCGACAATGCCTGGATTCAAGCCGTGACCGGCAATATGACCTGGCGTTTCTGATGCCCTGCGACCGAAAAAAACGACTTAATCCATGGAGCACACACCACTATGAATCTGTCCCGCAAATTGTTCGTTGGCGCTGCAATGGCCGGCCTGCTGCTCGGCGGTTGCACTTCGAAAGTGACGGAGAAGGAGCAATATTCCGGCTACCTGTCCAGCTATAACAACCTGCAAGAAGTGACCACCCCCAGCGGCGGAACAGCGATGCGCTGGGTGAGCCCGTCGTGGAACCCGAATGCGTATGACACAGTGGCTTTCAACAAACTGGAGCTCTACCCGGCGCCCAAGCCCACTGAGCAGGTTAACCAGCAGACGCTCAGCGACATTCAGAACTACATGACCAGCAAAGCCAAAAGTACGCTGGGGCAGAAATACCGCGTGGTCTCCAGCGCTGGCTCGGCCCCCAAAGGCTCAAAAACCCTGATCATGCGCGCAGCAATCACCGGCGTGAGTACCTCCAACGAAGGCATGAAGTGGTATGAAGTGGTACCGATCGCGGCAGTGGTCGGGGCGACACAGGCAGCGACCGGTCACCGCGACCAGGACACCAACCTGTTCATCGAAGCCGAGTTCATCGACGCGAAAACCAATCAGACGGTGGCCAAAGCGGTGCGCAAGGTGTTCGGCACCCAGCTTTCGAACGAAAGCCAGAAGGTTACCGCCAAGGATTTCAAAGCGGCGATCGATAAACTGGGCGTCGACTTCCAGGCATTCATCAGCAAGCCCCAGGGCTATTGATTATTTCTTCATTCCAACCCGCCGACGCATGTCGGCGGTGACGGATTGACGGGTTTTCTTAAGATCCGCCCAAGGCTCATCCCCGACCTCGGCCAGGCGTTCATGCACAGTGTGGATGTTCCACTGATTGCCGCCCTTGAGCTCGCCCACCTCGTCGCGAAAGATCGGCACCGACACCGGCAACCCTTCGCGGGTGCGCACGGCGTAGGCGCAGATGGTCGTGGCACCGAGGCCGTTGCGCAGGTAATCGATGAAGATCCGCCCGACCCGGTTCTTCGGGCCCGACACGGCGGAAAAACGCTCCGGTAGCAACTTGGCCATATGGCTGACGATCGCGTGGCTGAAGTCTTTCACCTCATCCCAACCCAGCTTGCGAGTCAGTGGCACCACCAGGTGAATCCCTTTGCCGCCGCTGGTCTTGAGGAACGCCTTGAGCCCCAGTTCATCGAGCACCGAGAGGGTCAGTTGAGTCGCCTCGACCATACTTTTCCAGGGCAGCGCCGGGTCCGGGTCGAGGTCGAGGACGAAGCGGTCGGGTTTGTCGAGGTTGTCCGAGGTAGCGTTCCAGGTGTGCAACTCGACGGTGCTCATCTGCACGGCGCCAACCAGGGCTTCGGCGTTGTTGATGATCATCACCGGTTGGCCGGTGAGTGTCTTGTCCAGGGTGGTGATCCCCGGAATGGCCAGGTGCTCGGCGTTCTTCTGGAAAAACAGTTCGCCGGCGATGCCGTCCGGCGCGCGAACCAGCGCCACGGGCCGGTTCTTGAGCTCGGGCAAAATCCATTCGGCGACGCTGGCGTAATACTCCGCCAGTTGCACTTTGGTGGTGCCGCTGCTGGCGTCAATCACCCGGTCCGGGTGAGTGATGCGGACCTTGCCCTCGCCCAGGCCGATTTGTGAGGGCGCGGGCGCGGCCTTTTTGTTGGCAGGGGTGGAAGGTTTCTCGGCAGTGGTTTTTTTCGCGGCTGAAGTCTTCACGGCTTTCGGACGCTCCTCGGTAATGTCTTCGGCAGGTTTGTCGTCACGCAAGCCATGGAACACCGCATGACGGACAGAACCTTCTTTGGTCATTTCGGCAAAAGCGACCTCAGCCAGCAGCGTCGGCTTGAGCCAGTGCACACCCTTGGCGTCAAAACCGCTCGGCGGGTTGGCCACCGAAATCTTTTTGCTTTGCAGCGGTTTCAGTTGCTCGTAGACGCGCTTGAGCGTCGTCTCGTTGAACCCGGTGCCGACCTTGCCCGCGTAACGCAACTCACCGCTGTCGCGGTCATGCAACCCCAGCAGCAGCGCACCGAAGGCATTGCGCGAGCCTTTCGGGTCGGTGAAGCCGACGATCACAAATTCCTGCCGATGCTTGCACTTGAGCTTGATCCAGTCGCTGCTGCGCCGCGACACGTAAGGCGTGCCCAGACGCTTGCCGATCAGCCCTTCCATCTGCATTTGGCAGGCGCTGTTGAGCAGGGCTTCCGGTTCTTCACTAAACGCATCGGAGAAGCGCAGCAGCGGATCTTTGTTCGGGTTGAGCACGGTCGACAGCGCGACCCTTCGCTCCTCGACCGGCACCTCGCGCAGGTCCACGCCGTTGAGGTAAGGCATGTCGAACAGGTAGTAGACGATGTTGCCGCTGCGGCCCGAGTCGAAGGCGTTTTGCAAGGCCTGGAAGTCCGGCACGCCCTGCTCGTCGGCGACCACCATTTCCCCGTCGAGCCAGGCGGATTCGAGGCCTAGCGCCGCCAACGCCTCGGCTTGCCTGGGCAGTTTGTGGGTCCAGTCGTGGCCGTTGCGGGTGAACAGTTTGACTTCGTCGTGGTCGATGCGCGCCATGATCCGATAGCCATCGAACTTGATCTCATAGCTCCACTCGCCGCCCGGGGCCTTTTCGACCAGCGTCGCCAGTTCCGGTTTGAGCAGCTCCGGCAATTTGGCTTTGCGGGCGCCCGTCAATGGCGCCGACTTTTCCTTGCGCGCCGGGGCGGCGGGTTTTTTGACGGGTTTGGGTTTGGCAGCGGTCTTCGGCTTTTTGGCAACAATGGTCCGGTCACTGAGCACGCTGTCGGGCTCGGCGGCGACCACGTCGTAATCGCTTTCGGGTTTGGCCGCACCGTCCTGATGCTTGATCAAAAACCATTGTTCCTGCTTGCCCGGCATGTGCGTGCGCACCAGGTTCCACAGGCCGCCGAGCTTCTCGCCTTTCAGCTCGAATTTAAGCTTGCCCTTGGCGTACGCCTCGGCCGGGTCGTCCTGAGGAATCCACACCCCCCGGTCCCAGACGATCACGTCGCCGGCACCGTAATGCCCTTCGGGAATGCTGCCCTCGAAGGTGGCGTAATCAATTGGATGGTCTTCGACGTGCACCGCCAGGCGCTTGACCTTGGGGTCCAGTGACGGGCCTTTGGGCACCGCCCAGCTTTTCAGTGCGCCATCGAGCTCCAGGCGAAAGTCGTAATGCAGGCGCGAGGCGTCGTGCTTCTGGATGCAGAACTGCAAGGCATGATCCTTCGCGGTTTTTTTGCCCGAACGTTTGCCGGCAGCCGGTTCAGAGGTTGCCGAGAAATCGCGCATGCGATTGTAATCGTCCAGGCTCCTGGTCATGGCGCACCTGCTGACGAGGTCACGGTGCCCCCGATGCCTGGGCCGATACGCGTGACAATCAGGGCGACGACGGCAATTCGTTCCACCCGCTGATAGCCAGGGGTCAACAGTTCTTCACCGAACACGTCGGGGTCGAGTTCGTGGTAGGTCCAGCCGAACGTCGGCGATTCCAGACGCGGCGTCACCGCATCCAGAAACAGGTCGAGGCCATCGATCATCGCCACGCCTGTGTACAGCACCAGGGAGCCACCGGGGGCCAGGCGATACAGGGCTTGCTCGACAATGCGCAACGACAATTGCGCGCCCAGCGCGCCGCCGCCATGTCGGTAAGCACGCTCGGCCGGGTCGGCCATATACGGCGGATTGGCGACGATCAGGTCGAAGTGGCCGTCGACGTCTTGCAGCACATCGCTGGCTTCGATGCTAACGTTCGCCACCTCGGCAAGCGCGACGTTTACCGCCGTCATGCGTAACGCCAACGGGTTGATGTCCACGGCCAGCACCTCGGCTTCACGGCGCGCGCGGGCAATCACAATCGCCCCGACGCCGGCACCGCAACCAATGTCCACGGCGCGTCTGATCGGCGCGAAGCTCTGTTGCAGATGAGCGTGAATCAGTTGAGCAAAACGATAAGTGTCGGGACCGAAGAACACCGCGTCAGCGGCATCAGTGGGGTAACCCGAATGCACGAACAACAGGTCATCGAGGCTTGACCAGCGCACATGACTTTTCAGTCGACCATTGCATTCCTCGAGGACGCCGGCCTGTTGCAACTGCCGCTGCTCATCCACCGACAACAGACCCGGCTCAAACGGCCGCGACCAGCCGAAGACCTCGCGCAGGGTCCGGGCGCTTTGCCCAAAGGAGCGATCATTGACCCGCTGATGGGTCAGCGGCGTTGGCGTGATGAAACGATAACCGTCGGCCTGCAAGCGGCGCCCCAGTTGCAGTAAGGCCAGATCGGGGGCGCTAAGGTGTTCTTCCTGATTCATGAAGGGCTCCCTATCGAAAACCGGATTTGAGTTCGATGAACCGTCGCGTGGCCATCAGGCCAGCGGGGTGGGCGTGCCGATGGGCAGACATCCATGGAATCAAGACCTGCATTTGCTCGTCGGCGGCAAGCCCTTTAAGTGTAGCGTGCAGGCTTTGGACATCCGGATCATTGACGGGCACGGGTGGTTCGGTCGCGGCACGGGTGCCGCGTCGAATCGCGACCGGCGATCGCTCGGGTTTCCAGTCGCCAGCAATCCAGTCGTGCAGCAGTTGTTTTTCGTAGGGGTTGAACACCCCGAACATGGCCGCGCCGTCGCCCTCGACCAATTGCCAGAAACGGCTGGCTTGCGGGTCCTGGTGACGCTTGATCCAGCCCTTGTTTTCCATGGCGATGAGGAAGCGTGGCAACTGCTCCGGCGACGACAGCCATTGATTGACGGTCTTGCCTTCAAACCGGCAATAGTCGGAATGCATGTGCTGACCAAACGGGCGCTTGCGCTCAAGCATGCTCAGCAACTCGCCGTGCAGGTCGAACGACTCGATGATCGCGCGACTGCCCTGCCCCAGATCGTTGAGCCGATAACCCAACGCAACCCTGCGCAGAAAGTCTTCGCGGTCGGCTTCCACCGGCAGCAATTGCAGCACCGACTGCACGGCCTTTCGCGCGTGGCCGGTGCTGGCATTGTCGATGGTCACGTGCAGGGTGAAGTAATACGGATCGATGCCCAGCTCGCTGAGTTCATAGGCGCTGATCAGCAAATGAAGCGGCAGTTGTTCATAACCGAGGTTGTAGCCGATCACTTCCGGTAAAAAATCGTCGCTGCAATAACCCAGCGCTAATTGCACCGCACCTTGCAAGTAACGCTGGTCCGGGATGAACGCGTTGTCCAGCAAACCATGTTCGGCCAGCAGCTTGCGGTAAATCACCACATGATTTTGCGCCGGGGTGCCGTCGCCCAGTTCTTCCAGATAGGTGCAAATCAGGCCTTCGAAACGCGGGTCATGCCAGTGCCGCAGCAGCCCATACAGCCACGCGCCATCCACCAGTTTGGTCGGGGCAACGGCTTGCAGGAAAAACAACGCGTGCGCCTTATTGGTGAAGAACTGCCGCGGCCCGCCATCCTTGCGCTGTTGCAGGTAATCGGCGTATTGGCGTGCCACGTCGGCGCAGTGCTGTTCGACAAAGGTTGGCAGTGCCAACAGGTCTCGCGGCATGTCCTCGGACAGGTCTGCGGCTTGCGCAAGTTGAGCCTTGAGAAAGGATTGGCCGAGTGCACGCCGGTGTTCGATATCGTCGCTCAGCAATAACTGTTCGTAGACAGTTTTCAGGCTGCCGGCGGTCAGGATCTCGCGTTGGTGAGCCGGCTGGGATGCAAGTCGTGTCAGGGCAGTCATGGGGTCGTCTCCGGTCTGAGGCCAGTGGCAGGACGCTCAATCAGCACGTCTCTACATCAGCAGAGCGACACGCCCGGAAAAAAATTCCATCGGCGTTGAAATCGCCCGGACAGACGGGCTTGTGGCGCGGCACCAGGCGCATTATCAAGTGAATATACTCAACGGGTGTAGGCACACCCTTCGGAGAGCAATCATGCGAACGGTTCATGTCATCGAGCCCGAAAGAAAACCCGACCCGGTCAATGTCGTGGGTGAGACCATCACCATTCTCGCGGGCGGGGATCTGAGCAAACCTTTTGAAATGCATATCCAGGAAGGCGTGCAAGGCGGCGGGCCGCCTCCGCACTTTCACCCTTGGGACGAAGCGTTCTACGTCATTGACGGGCAGGTGGAAGTGACGGTTGCGGGCAAGGCCACCACCGTTTTCCCCGGGGGTTATGTGCATATTCCCGGTGGGACTATTCATGCTTACAAGAACATCAGCGCGACGGCGAAGATGATCGGCGTGGTATCGGATCCGCGCGGAGGTCAGTTCTTTGCCGCGGTGGATCAGCTCAAAGTGCCGCAGGATTTGCCGCGGATACTGGCAATCGCCGAGAGCTTCGGCGTTACGTTTCTGGTGCCGAAAACCCCTGAAACCCGGTAGAGGCCAGCACCCTCGCTGATCGTACCCACGCAGAGTGAACTGGGAACGATCATCAGGCCACACCACCTTTGGCCTGTTGCTCCAGATGCACTTGCAGCTGCGGATCGATACTCAGCGCCGCAGCCAGCTCATCCAGATAGCTACGCTCGGCGTCCTGCTGATCGTCGACCAGCATCACACTGGCCAGGTACATCTCCGCCGCCATGCCGGAATCCGTGGCCGACTGCGCCACATCGGCGGCGTCCAGTGGCCGTGCAACTTCGTCATCCAGCCATTGCTGGAGCTCTGGGTCATCCGTGTGGCGGCCGATTTCGGTGCTGATCATCTGCTTCTCGGCGTCATCAATCCGTCCGTCGGCCTTCGCCGCCGCAATCAATGCACGAAGGATCGCGTGGCTGTGGTCCTCGACTTCCGGGCCAGACAACAGATCGACGGTACGCGGTGCCTGTTGCGGCGCCGAGGCCTGGCTGCGTTGCCAGGCTTGATAGGCCTGGAATGCCATCATTCCGAGCGAAGCCAGCGCCGCGTAGTTGGTGCCGCCTCCCGAGCGGGTCTGGGTCGAACCGCCCATGGTTGAGCCACCGCCCAGCAGACCACCGAGCAAACCACCCAGGCCACCGCCCCCGGCACTTGACCCGGCACCACCGCCCAACAGGCCGCCGAGCAATCCACCGAGACCGCCGAGACCACCTTGGGCCGACGAGCCACCGCCACCCTGTTGCGACATTGAGCCCTGGCCGGCCCGCAGAAGTTGTTCGAGCAGATCGCTGGTGTTCATGACGATGTCCTCATCGGTTGGAGTGATCCAGTCAGGCAACGATAGTCCTCGCCGGCAAATGCGCCACCACCGTTTGGCTGACGTGAAACCCTTATCGCACTTGACCCCGATGACCCTCGGCTGCGAGTGTTCCACCCTCGCTAACCTCCACAGGATCAACCAACACATGGACCGCCATCTGATTGTCGTCAGCGACGTCATCGAACCTGAAGTCGAGCACGTACTCAGCGCCGGGCTGAGTGCCTTCAATGATCAGATGACCGGTATCAACGACCGCCAGTCGCTGGCGGTCACGGTCCGCGATCCGGATACCCATCAGGTGCTGGGCGGTATTACCGGGCGTACGTCGCTCGGTCTGCTGTTTCTCGATTTGTTCTACTTGCCCGAGTCACTACGAGGCTCCGGGCTCGGCTCTCGACTGCTCAACGCGTACGAGGACGAAGGCCGTCGTCGCGGTTGCCGCTCGGCGGTGCTCTATACCCTTAGTTTCCAGGCCCCGCAGTTCTATGAAAAACACGGCTGGCAGCGCTTCGGCGAAGTGCCTTGCGACCCGCCAGGCACGAGTCGGGTGTTCATGAGCAAGGCGCTGTGAATGAGCCTGTCTGCACCCGATCAATCCGCCGATCACTGCGCTGGAGTAAAACGTATCGCCCTGCGCCGATGTTTCATTTAATACCCCGGATTTATCCGGGGTATTTTTTTGCGGCCCAGCTAAGATTTACAGATGGTGAACCTTATCCCCGGATACCCGGTCGATACATGCAACCTGACTTGGTTTGCCGACACCCCCCATTGAAGGGGTGATAACAGGCTTGCTTCACTTTCTGGAGAACGCCCCCGTGATATCGACCCTACACATCGCCAGGCTCAAAGCATGGGGCGCCCATGGTTTTACCGCCACCGGCGTGGTCACTGCCTTCCTCGCAACCCTCGCCCTGCTGGAGAACCAGGCCACAAACTGCCTGCTGTGGCTGGGCGTCGCCCTGATCGTCGATGGGCTGGATGGCGCGTTGGCACGCAAAGTCAATGTTCAGTCGGTACTGCCAAGTTTCGATGGCTCGATCCTCGATCTGGTCATCGACTACTTGACGTACGTGTTTATCCCCGCGCTGTTCATTTATCGTTACATCCCCTTGCCGGACTACACGCTGCTGCTGTCCGTGTCGCTGATTCTGGTCTCGTCACTGTTTTGCTTCTGCAACGTCAACATGAAGAGCAAGGACAACTACTTCCAGGGCTTCCCCGCCGCCTGGAACGTGGTAGCCCTGTGCCTGTACATTATCGCCCCGTCACCGTGGATCACTTTTCTCACCATCATCGGCCTGGCGCTGTTGACCGTGACCCGGATGAAGTTCCTCCACCCGTTCCGCGTGCGCAAATTCATGCCGATCAACATCGCGGTAACGGCCATCTGGCTGCTGTGCAGCTTGTCGCTGGTGGTCAACCATCCGGTGATCAACCCACTGGTGATGGGGCTTTGGCTGCTGATGTCGGCTTATTTCCTGGGTATCTGCATCTGGCGCACGGCGCTGGAGTGGTTCGAAAACTCGCGGTAATAAAGGAATGTAGAGCGTGCCCATCCATATCGTGCGCCTCGGTTCGCCGCGCGCAGCCAATGAAGGCCTGCGCCTGGGCACGGTGCGTCGCCCGCCGCGTGGCGTGCCGAAAGCCGAGTTTGCCAGCCGGGATTTTTATGACGTGTGGCAGCCGCTGCTGTCTCCCAGTGCAGAACTGGTCGTAGAAGCCAAAGCGGCGGAAGACGCCAAGGCGTGGGAAGCCTTCAAGCGCAAGTTCAAGACCGAAATGAACCACCCGGCGCCCAGCCAGTTGCTCGATTTGTTGGCGGCGTTGTCCCACCAAACGTCAATGGCCATTGGCTGTTATTGCGAAGATGAAGAGCATTGCCATCGGTCGGTATTGCGGGAGTTATTAAAGGCGCGAGGTGCACAGCTCAAATAGTCGCTGGCGCAGGCTATTGCGACATTGGCCGCTCAAGATCGAGCTAAAGGATTTCGCTAAGGACACAAGGATTGGGGCCTTCAAATGAATAACCGGATTCGACTCGCCACCCCTGACGATGCGGCAGCCATCAGCCAGGTCATCATTCAATCGCTGCGCCAGTCCAATGCCCTGGACTACCCTCCCGAAGTCATCACCCAGGTGGAGAAAAGCTTTTCTACCGAGGCCATCCGCGCCTTGTTGAGCCAACGCCAGGTCTTCGTCGCCACCCTTGATAAGCGTGTAGTCGCCACGGCCAGTCTTGATCAAGACGTTGTGCGCAGTGTATTCGTTGACCCAGGCCATCAGGGGCGCGGAGTCGGCAGGCAGTTGATGGCAACCCTTCAATCTGTCGCCCAAGACGCTAAGATCGAAGTATTGCGCGTCCCCTCCTCCATTACCGCAGAAGCCTTTTACTTCAAGCTGGGTTATCGAAAAATCCGCGACGAGTTTCACGGGGCCGAGCGCACGATCATTATGGAGCGGCGTCTGGCGCCCGTTGTCGACGCCTCGACGTCAGTTAAGCGGGGCTGCCATTCAAAACAGGTAGGAGTTGATTGATGCGCATCGCCTTGCTGTCAGACATCCATTTGTCCGTCAACGCGTTACCTTTTCCCGATGTGGATGCCGATGTTGTCGTTCTCGCCGGAGACATCTCCCGTCCCGCTGCGGCCATTGAGTGGGCCAAATCGTGCCCTGTTCCGATCGTGTACGTGGCAGGGAATCACGAGTTTTATGGCAGTGACCTGATTTCTACCTACGATCATTTGAACAGGTTGTCGGAAGGCACACAGATCCACGTATTGGAACGCTCGGAGTATGTTCACAACGGCGTGCGGTTTTTGGGTTGCACCCTGTGGTCTGACTATCGTCTTTTCGACTCTGCAGAGGATCGGGCACAGGGTGTTGATCTGGCTACGAAGCTCATGCGGGACTTCACCCACATAAAAATCTCGCCAGATTTTCCAGACCTGTTCAGCCCGGCAGTTTCCCAACTGGTTTTTTTACAGACCGTCGCCTGGCTGGAAGACTGCTTCACCCGCGACAGAACCACTCCTACGGTGGTGGTTTCGCATTTCGCACCGACACGGTTGAGCATAGGCCCGCTGTTTGAGAATTCGCCGATTAACGCGAGTTTTGTTTCAGACCTCGAAGACAGGATCAATGTCTGGCAGCCGGCACTTTGGCTGCATGGCCATACCCATGGGAGCTTTGACTACCCGGTGGGCAAAACTCGCGTCATTTGCAACGCCCGGGGCTATGCAAAAAATGGCATTAATGAAAATCCGGAATTCAATGGCTCATACGTGATTGACCTGGATATCTGAGGCAACACGGCCCTGCCTCCTGCAAGCTGGATCCAGAAAACCGAGCAAGGCCTGCCGGGTGTCATGCAAGGCCGCCGAGTGTTCCATATCGAGGAAATGCCCGGTGTTCTTGATGGTATGGAAGCGGGACTGAGACGCATGATCGGCGAACAGCCGGGCGTCTTCGACCGAGGTGTACTCATCCCATTCGCCGTTGACAAACAGCAGCGGTATTTCGATAGCGGCGGCACAGGCGACATAGCAATGGGTGTCTTGGGTCAGCACCTCATTGACGTGAAAATGCATCTGCCTGTACTCGTGCTCGGCCAGGCTTCTGACATGGCGGTCATTAAAGCGTTTGAACAGCGATGGCAGGTGCTTGCCGATTGTGCTGTTGATCAAGCGACCGACATTGAGGCGGTCGCAACTCTGCAGATGGTTCAGGCCGCTCTCCAGGTAATCGCGCATCGGTGTATTGATACGCGCTGCGAATGAATTGATCACCGCCTTCTCGATTCGTCGCGGCCGCTGAGCCAGCGCCAGCAAGGTAGCTGCACCTCCCCAGGAAAAGGACAGTACATGGTGTGCACAAAAGTGTTCGATCAATTCCAGCAGTATCGCGGCCTCGTCTTCCTTTCGGATCGGTTGGCCATGGAGGTTGTGTTCGATAGACTGACCGGCGTAGGGCTGGTCGTAGAGAACCACATTGAATCGTGGCTGCAGGTAACGCACCGTTTGGGCAAAAGATGCGGTCGTTGCCAGTGAGCCATTGACCAGAATGATGGTCTTGTCAGCGGCTGTGTTGAGATAGTGCTCGGTATAAACCTTGTACTTCCCGCAGATCTCGACGATGGCAGTTTTCGGCATCATGACATTTACTTCCTTGAATCCATTGGACTAAGCGCACAGCGTGAGAGTGCTCGAATGGTTACCGTGACCATTGAGTCATCGACTGACCAGCAATTCAGAGTTAAGCAGGGATTTCCCCGTCTGCAAGAACGCAGACGAGTTTTCCCGCCGAACCCTAAGCGCTGAACTGGCTCAGATCCCTGGCATTGCCTGCTTAATACTGCAGAGCCAAGTGAACACATCTGATCGCTAAAATGGTGGTCGGATCTACTAGCGCAACGGTGTGTTCCCGGAGTTTGAAGTCATCGCAATGGCTCAAGACCAGTGGCAGCTCCGTGCACCCCAGAATGAGCACATCCGCCCCCAATTCACACAGATGCTCTGCGACAAGGAGCAACTGATCCTTGCAGATCCCATCGGTAAAACCTGCCTTGATTCCTCGTTCTCCGTAAATCGCGTCCATGATCATTTCCTGGTAGTCGAATCCCGGAGTGATCAACTGCAAACCGGCGAGCCTTGCGGCGTCATGGTAGACCTGGCTCTGGACAGTCCCCGAGGTGGCCAGCAGTCCAATTGTTTTGCCTGAACCGTATTGCTCGGCGATTGCCTCAATGGTTTCGTTAAGCATGTTGATAATAGGAACCTGCAGGTAAGCCTGAATGCGTTCGACAAACGCATGGGCGGTATTGCACGGTATTGCGATGGCATTTGCACCGGAACTCTCAAGCCGCTTGCAGGTGGCGTACATGGCCATGGTCGGGTCGGCTTCGTGGAACAGCAGGTTAGCGGTTCGGTCGGGAATCTGAGGGTTCTGCTCCACCACCATCTTGATGTGATCTTGATCCCGACCTGCTGGCGTATGTCTGACCACCTTGGCCATGAAGTCCACGGTCGCCGCAGGTCCCACGCCCCCAACGATGCCAAGTTTGAACGGCGGGCGTGAGGGCTGATGGCCTGAAAGGGTGGCCGCCGCCGCGTATATCTCATTCATATCGAGCAGCTTTACCCCACGGCGCTGGAGGTCAGCCGCCACCAGCGAAAGTTCTGTCATCCCCGGGACAATCAGATTGGCCCCCTGGCTTTGCAGCGATAGACAAGCCTGATACACACCTTCCAACGGGACTCCGTCGATGTGCCCATCCTTGATCCCATCGACACCGTACATGGCCTCCATCATGGCCGACTGATCCTGCCCGGCAGGATAGACCAGTTTGAAGTCAGCCCCGAGGTATCGCTCGAATAACCCGGCGTGCCGAACGTAATCCGAAGCGAGAACTCCCAAGGTGCTACCCGGTTCGGCAACATGACGAATATGCTCGCTCAGGGCGGCCATCATATCGAGGATGGGGATACCCAACTCGTCCTGAATCTCCTCCCGGAACGTGTGACTGGCGAAACACGGCAACATGATCGCGTCCACGCCAGCGATTTCGAACGATTGGCAAACCTGAAAGACATAGAATTTTCTGGAGGTCATGTTCGCGACCCTGTCCAGTGGCAACAGAATGTCCTTGAACGGGTGTTGCTCGAAGAGAAAGTGGTAGCGCCCCTGATCAGCCAATACGGCCCTCGACTTCACCAGTTTGAAGAACAGATCACCTCCCGCCAGGGAGCCTAGCCCCCCGATGATTCCTAGTTTTCGGGTCAGCGATGGCGTGCGTGTGGGTTTGGCGGGCGCTCTCATCATCTGACTCTCAAACGGCAACGGTGGAAGGTCGTGTCGAGGCGGATGCCGGGGCAATCGGTTCTTCGACCTCCTCCTCATCCGGTTCCGACTTGGCGACAACGGCAGTGGCAATGCTGTTACCCACGACATTGGTCGCGGTTCTGGCCATATCAAGAAACTGGTCGATACCCAGGATCAGCAAAATGCCGGCTTCGGGAAGGTTGAACATCGGCAACGTGGCCGCGACCACCACAATCGAGGCTCTTGCGACACCGGCCATCCCCTTGCTTGTCACCATCAAGGTCAGCAGGATCAAAAGCTGCTGGGTAAAACTCAGGTCAACGTTGTAGGCCTGGGCGATAAACATGATTGCAAACGCCTGGTACATCATTGAACCGTCGAGATTGAACGAATAACCCAGGGGCAGCACGAAACTGGAGACCCGCTTGGGCGCACCGAACTGTTCCAATGCTTCCATGGTTTTCGGGTAAGCCGACTCGCTACTGGCCGTCGAGAACGCCAGCAGGATGGGCTCCTTTATCAACTTCCCGAGCGTAAACACCGAGCGACCGAGAAACAGATAGCCCGCGCCAAACAACACGGCCCAGAGGATCGCGATTCCCAGGTAGAACTCGGCGATCAACTTGCTGTAGTCCAGCAGCAAGCCAAGCCCTTCAGTGGTTATCGCGGCGGCAATGGCTGCGAATACCCCGATGGGTGCAAACGCCATGACATAGTCGGTGATTTTGAACATGACCTTGGCCAGTTCATCCACCAGCGTTGTGATCTGCGTGAACCCTGCTTTTTTCACACCGGCCAGTGCAAAGCCGAAAAACAGTGAGAACACGACAATCTGCAAGATTTCGTTGTTGGCCATCGCCTCGGCAATGCTGCGCGGGAAGACGTGACTGATAAACACCTTGAGACTGAAGTCGCCGGTGTTCACCGCCAGCGCTGTGGTGCTCGCTTGACTGACTTGCAGATCGAGCCCGGCACCAGGCTGGAACAGGTTCACCAGTAGCATGCCAATCAACAGTGAAACGACCGATGCGGTGATAAACCAGGCCATCGCTCGGGTGCCGATACGCCCTACGGATCTGGAACTGCCCATGCTGGCGATGCCGCCCACCAGCGTCGCAAAAACCAGTGGCGCGATGATCATCTTGATCAGCCGAAGAAAGATGTCGGTGACCATCGAGAAGTAGGAAGCCAATTCTTTTGCAGACTTTGCGTCTGCTGCGAAATGGTGGCAAAGCCAACCCACGAGCACGCCCAATGCGATGCCATAGGCGATGTGCCGAGGGAGTCTATTTTTCTTCACGGTGCTGTCCTCAAGTCGTTTTGTTGTTTTTTTGCTTGAGATCGATTCTATGGAGAGCGTGACGTGCAGATGATGAGTAATCACCATAGCCCGATGCGGTTTTGGAATAGTTTGTGAAATGTCGCGAATGTCAGCGATCGGCGGCGTAGACTTTTCCACAGCGCAGGCTGAGGAAGTGTCATGCAAATCAAGTGGGTGGACGATCTCTTGGCAATCGCCGAGTGCAAGAATTTCTCCCGAGCGGCCGAGATCCGATGCGTGACCCAATCGGCATTATCGAGGCGAATTCGCTCGTTGGAAGATTGGGTAGGTGTCGAACTGGTAGATCGAGGCACCTACCCTATTCAATTGACGCTGGCCGGCCGAACCTTTTGTGAACAAGGGCGCGAGGCTCTGGCCGCGCTGCTCGAATTGCGCTCATCGCTCAGACAAGAGGAACGAATGCCTGGGCGGTCTATTCAGGTCACCGCCGGGCACAGCCTTTCGATGACGTTCCTGCCCAAATGGCTGACTCGGTTTCAACAGCACAATGAGTCTTTCAATGCGCGTGTGGTGGCGGCCAATATCCATGACGCGGTCATCGCATTAGCTGAAGGCAATTGCGACCTGATGATTGTTTACCATCACCCTGAAGCGCCTATCCTGCTTGACGTCGAAAAGTTCCTCAGCCTGACCCTGGGACACGACTCATTCATCCCTCTATGCGCCCCGAATCGCCGGGGTGAACCGTTGCACCGCCTGCCCGGAAAGGCCGGGAAACCCATTCCTCATCTTGCTTACACCGCCACCACTTTTTTGGGCCGAGTGGCAGACATCGTTATCAAGAACGCACCTGTCCCCAGCGTGCTCACTCGATGCTATGAAGCAGACATGGCGATGCTGCTGATGCACATGGCCATAGAAGGCTACGGCGTAGCCTGGCTACCGCAAAGCGCTGTTGCAGAGGCGTTGGAGCGCGGACAACTGGTCAGAGCCGGTGGCAGCGAGTGGAGCACGCAGCTCGAAATACGCTCGTACTGTTCCAAAACCAATCAAAACCCGACCATGCTGGAGCTATGGAAAACGCTGGAGATCGCTTCGCAAAAAATCGCTGTGCAGCCTTAGTGCCCCCCACCTGATCGTCAGCCTGCGGCTGACCTGGGTCGCCTCGTCGCAATGCCTGGCTATTGGCCCAGACCTTGCCTTGGTCTCTTTTGCGGTGGTTAGTAGACAACCGTGACGACGAAACCGGCATTGCATTCCCCCAAGGTTGGGGACGCCCGCCAAAGCTGGCAGGCTTATTAATTGCCAAACTTCATTAAAGGGCAAGATAACCCTGTGCCCTTCGTTAAACCGGCGATTACTCGTGGGCTAGCCCTCGGCCTGATCACCCTGCTTCTGTTGATCGGTTTGCGATATACCTACTGGACAAGCCGCCGTCCGTAACCAAAACAGGATAGGCAAAGGGTCGAAAACAGACGTTCTATTTGACGAGTCGCGTTTCCTTGGAAGGTCTGTATCCGAAGTACGAGCTATAGCACTTGCTGAAGTGGCTGGGCGATACAAAGCCACACGCAACCAGCACGTCCACCTGGGACAGCTCTGTGTGCTGGAGCAGCCGACGCGCTTCGGTAATCCGCAATTCCATGTAATACCGTTGTGGTGTTGTGCCCAGTTGCTCCTTGAACAAGCGCTCGAGTTGTCGACGCGAACGGCCGGCGTAAACCGCCAACTGCTCCAGTTCCAGAGGCTCTTCGAGGTTGGCATCCATCAGCTTCACCACCTCGCGTAATGGCGCGCTTACACAGATATTTTCAGTCGGTTTTATACGCCGATAACGCGACTCCTCGAACGCCAGGATGTCCTCGATACCCTCGACAAGTGCTTTGTCGTGCAGTCCTTTGATCCAGTCCAGCGCCATGTGGAATGCCCCCGAGGGACTGGAAGCCGTAAGCCGGTCTCGATCGATGACGTAGGGCTCACTGGTGACATGCGTCGCCTTGGAGATTTCCGCGAGCGCGGGGCGATGTTCGGGATGAATCGCGCAACGATATCCGTCAAGCAAACCTGCCCTTCCCAGGAACCATGCGCCATTCCACAACCCGGCCAGAATGACGCCCTGGTCTGATGCAGCCCTCAATAGGGAGATGAGTTCATCCGTCGCTTTGAGTTCTGTCCTGTAGCCGCCGCAAATGACCAGAAGGTCCAGGTCCTGGATCGTAGAGCCATCGAAACGGGTATCCGGCCGAATGACCAGGCCCAGGTCGCTGATGACCTCCTCATCGGTCAAGCCGAACGTTCGGGAAGAGAACAACCCGGGTCGCAGAAGATTCGCGGTGACTATCGTATCCAGTGCTTGCGTGAATGCGGGCAGCGAGAAATGCTCAAGCAGCAGAAATCCTGCCCGGACCACTTGAGCCTTCTCATTGGGATTCTCATTCAGATAGCGAAGATTTTTCCCCTTCATGCCTCCGCTAAATTGGCGTCGCTCGATCAATGTTCGACCTACTCGGTTACGTTACCCAACGGGTCGTTGGGTGCGTTGATAGACCTTAATGCTAACTGTAGAAGTTTCAAAACCACTAGCGCGATTTTGCGATTGATCAGGCCAGCGGAAAGCCGTGACGTAACGTTGTGTCACTCGCAAGCTGCACCTAAACGATGGCGGGATACCCATCGACACTATCGGGCCAAGGGGACAGAACCTCGAAGCCGTCGTCAGTGACTGCGACCATATGCTCCCACTGAGCCGAGAGTGAGTGATCCTTGGTGACCACGGTCCAGCCATCAGCCAGGGTTTTCACATGGCGTTTGCCAGCGTTCAACATGGGTTCAATGGTAAAGATCATGCCGGCTTTCAGTTTCAGGCCCTGGCCTGGGTAGCCGTAGTGAAGGACCTGCGGCTCATCGTGATAAATCTTGCCGATACCGTGACCGCAGTATTCACGCACGACGCTGAATCCGTCTCTTTCGGCCACCTTCTGAATGGCATGGCCAATATCACCCAGCGTAGCGCCTGGGCGGACGACGCGAATACCGGCACACATCGCTTCATAGGTCGTCTCTGCCAGACGTCGGGCATCCGGGCCGGGCTCACCCACGAAATACATGCGGCTGGTGTCGCCGTACCAACCCTCCTTGATAACGGCAATGTCGATATTGACGATGTCGCCATCCTTGAGTGGCGTGGCCGAAGGAATGCCATGGCAGACCACTTGGTTGACCGATGTACACACGGTTTTCGGGAAGCCGTGATAACCGACATTGCCCGGAATGGCTTTCTGCACGTTGACGATGTAGTCGTGACAGAGCTGATCGAGTTCGTCGGTGGTGACCCCCGCTTTGACATGCGGAGCAATCATGGCCAGGACCTCGGCGGCCAACGTGCCCGCAGCACGAGACATGGCTATTTCTGCCGGGGTATTGAGCTTTACATTGGCCTTCATTGCTTGGCTCCTGATGCTGCATCAACCTGGGCGCTTTGCGAAAAACCGGCGAGTTCGCACAGCTGTTTTACATCGAGGCCGCCGGCCAGTTCGGCACGAATCAGCAAGCGGCAGATGTCGCTGTGGTCCAGGTCGGGATGTAACTCCGCAAGCATCCCGATGCGCATCCAGTGCTCGGCTTGTGCGTTGATCGAGCGACTCAGCGCATCGCTGGCGACGCGCAGATTCTCGTGCATGGCTTCTGAAATTTTTACGATACCCACTGACCAATCCAATATGAAATGTATATGGATCGTATATTAGTCGGTAGTCGTGTGAAATTGCAATTTCAAGATTTACAGCCATGACTGAAGTGCGCGGCAGCATAAAAAAGTCACTGGGTGACCTGAAGCCCGACTTCAATAGCTGAGGGAATGAAGTGCTGAGCAATCATCGTTTGTACCCCCACTCGATGATGCTCAGAATTCGTGGCGCAGACGTTAGCCGTTGTTCTTCCAATTGATCGAGTCAGTACCTGTCAGAAAGAGAGCGATTCACCCTTTCACACCGCACCATTCGACTCAGGAGATAACAATGAATAAAACCATTTCTCGTCGTAGCGGAGGTCAGATTTTGGTGGATGCCTTACGCATCCATGGCGTCAAAAGAGCTTTTTGTGTTCCGGGAGAAAGCTACCTCGCGGTTCTCGATGCATTGCATGACGTGCAAGAAGAAATCGATCTGGTGGTGTGCCGCCAGGAAGGTGGGGCGGCCTATATGGCAGAAGCCTACGGCAAGCTCACTGGAGAGCCGGGCATCTGCTTCGTGACCCGAGGCCCGGGTGCTACAAACGCCTCGGTTGGCGTTCACACCGCGTTCCAGGATTCATCGCCGATGATTCTGTTCATTGGCCAGGTCGCTCGCGATCAGCAGTATCGCGAAGCCTTTCAGGAAGTTGATTTTCGCCAGATGTTTGGCCCCTTGGCGAAATGGGTCGTGCAAATAGACGACACCCGCAGAATTCCCGAACTGATCAGCCAGGCGTTCCACCGAGCGGTCAATGGCAGGCCTGGGCCTGTAGTGGTCGCACTGCCGGAAGACATGCTGACCGAAATGGCGGAAGTCAGTGATGCCGGGCCTTTCAAACGCGTATTGATGACCCCGGCAGCCGAGCAAATGGTCGCCATGCAGCAACTGCTGGAGCAATCAGAGCGTCCATTGATGGTGCTGGGTGGCAGTGGTTGGGATACCGAGTCAGTGCACGACATCCGGCTTTTTGCTGAACAGCAAAACATCCCGGTTGCCGCCTCCTTTCGCTGCCAGGACCTGTTCGACAATCGACACCCGAACTATGTCGGTGATCTTGGTTTCGCCGCGTCAGCGCAGCTGTCCTCAGCGGTAAAAAACGCCGACCTGTTGTTGGTCGTGGGCTCCAGAATGGGTGAGGTTTCAACGGGCGGATATGCGGCCTTGGACATCCCTGTACCGAAGCAAACCTTGATCCATGTTCACCAAGGCATCGAGGAATTGGGACGGGTTTACCAACCTGAGCTGGCGATAAACAGCAGCATGTCGACCTTTGCCAAATCAGCCGCAAAACTTCCGGCGGTGAGCAGCCAAATAAAGAGTGAATGGACGCGCACCCTGAACAAAAACTACCGCGAAAATCTGCAACACTCGCCCTCCCCTGGCGATGTGCAAATGGCCGAAATCATAGAGTGGTTGAATCGCAGTCTTCCGGACGACGCGATCCTGACCAATGGCGCCGGAAACTACGCCGTCTGGCTTCAACGCTTCTATCAGTTCCGCCAATACCGCACTCAGTTAGGCCCTACCAATGGCTCCATGGGCTACGGCGTTCCTGCGGCGGTGGCCGCCAAACTGACGTGCCCGGACAGAGTGGTGGTTTCGTTTTCCGGGGATGGCTGCTTCTTGATGAACGGTCAGGAGATAGCGACCGCAGCGCAATACGGCGCCAATGTGATTTTCATTGTGATCAACAACGGAATGTACGGAACCATCAGAATGCATCAGGAACGCAATTACCCTGGACGCGTGTCAGGCACTGAATTGCACAACCCGGATTTCGCCGCACTGGCCCAAGCCTATGGACTGCATGGCGAGGTGGTCACCGCCACGTCGGAATTTGCCCCAGCGTTTGAACGCTGCCTTGGTATGTCCCGGCCATCCTTGATTGAGGTCAGAGTCGACCCTGAGGCATTGACCCCTCGACTTAGCCTGACTCAGATCAGAGAACAATCAAGCAACAAGTGAGCGGTAGTTTCTTCTGTTTTGGGCGCCTGGTTCACGCTGTAAAAGGCGCCTTTTTTTAGTTCTACCCTCCCACACAATGGTTCGCCTGCCCGCTACTGAATTGACAGCGGTGCGTTACCACCCTGCGAAAACCCATGGATTGCTGCTTGTGACTCGTGAGTTCATCGACCTGTCCCATCAACAACAGCAGTCGATGAATGCCCTGAAGGCCTTTTATCGCAAACGCCAAGAACAATACCAACAGGGCCTGAACAGCATGCATCCGCAAAGACAAACCCTGCACAACGAACTGCACGCGCGCCCGTCACTGTATTTCGACGAGCCGGCCCATGTGTTTCATCTGGCTTTTCTCGGCGGGGAACCGGAGTGCAATGCGCTGCTGGAGCACTGCTGCCCTGCTCCGATCGATCCTCATGCCGCCCAGGGCATCACCCAACTCGATGGCCACGCCCTGAAATGGGAACGCCACGCCGAGTTCTTCACCCTGACCCTGGTGGTCACTTCATCCTGCGATGACTTGTCCTGGACATCGCTGCCCGAAGTGCTGGCACAAAAGGTCGAAGCGCATTTGCCGCAGCTGATCAACTCGGTGCAGATCGTCGTGCGTGGAGAGTCCGGCCTGGACCTCGCCGACTACGGTTTCAAGGACCCGTGCGGTTCCTGCGTGGGGGGTGGCGATGCGGTGGTCTGGAGCGATTTTCGTCTCAGCGAGGATGGCAACAACCACATCCTGTTCATCAACCGCCGCCTCAACGCTTACCGCCAAGGGCGGATGATCCGCCGTCTGCTGGAAATCGAGACCTATCGCATGATGGCCTCGCTGTCGTTGACCACAGCCAAGACCTTGAGCGCGCAACTTGATGTCTTTGACAAGACCTTGGTCACCCTCTCCGAGCGTAACGCCGACGCCGACAGCGGCAACGCGAAAGCCCTGCTGGCGGACATCTCCAACCTGTCAGCCCAAGTGGTCAGCAGTACCGCGAAAACCCGCCACCGCTTCAGTGCCACCCAGGCCTATGCCCAACTCGTGTACGAGCGCCTGGGCGAATTGCGGGAAAGTCACGTAGGCGATTGCCAACGCCTCGGGGTGTTCATCGAACGCCGCTTCAAACCCACCGTCAGGTACTGCACCGCCACCGAACAACGCCTGGAGCACCTGGCAAAAAGCGTGGCCAACCTGGGCGACCTGTTGCAAGCCCGGGTACAGGTGGAAATGGAAGAACAGAACTCGGAAATTCTCAAAAGCCTGAACGCCCGCGCCGATGCACAGATCAAGATCCAGCGTGCCGTGGAAGGTCTGTCGATTATCGCCATTACTTACTACCTGCTGAACCTGCTCAAGCTTGGCTACTCAGGGTTGCACCTGCTCGGCGCCGAGGTGGCCCCGCGAGAGGCGATGCTAGCCATGACGCCTCTCGCGATCGCGATCCTTGCGCTGATTATTTTCCGCATCAAGAAAGTCAAAGAGCACTGATGCGGTGAATCGCCGGGGGAATTGCTGGGACACTCAGCCACTTCTTGATGCATCGGTACAACTGGGTTCGACCCCATCAATTCAATGGTGGGCTGGCGCCAGCTCGGGCCGAAGAAAAACTTAACGTCGTGTCCGGGATTAGTTGACCACTACAAAGTATTTAACGGGGTGACGACGTCAGCGCTTGAAGGAGAGACATTAAGAAAGGCATTCCAGAGCTCGTAAGCATCGTGATGCCGTTTGGTCGCCTCTTCCCATTCTGGTCCTGAAACACACTTGGAAGAGACCAGCGTCATCATGCCCATCGTTGCGGCGTCCAGCTCGATCAGGAATGCGTGAGACTGGATTCTGAAGTCTTCGACCGATGGCATTACATGTTCCCCCGGCGGATTACACCGCTATTAAGGAGCGACTGCTCCTCGGACGGTGGAGTATCGACAGGAGGGAGAATTCAGGCAGCCTGACCGCCGGTACGTTTCATTGCCCAAACTGATCGACGCCGACAAAAAATCTCGAACTCAAGCCATGGCATTGAATCCAATGTTCAGGTCAATGGAGGTTAGCGATATGAACAACGATGACAGTGTTAACGACGTCGATTCAGATGCAGCGTCAGATGCAGCGTCAAATGCCGAAAGAGATCTTGAGGACAAGGACCCTGACGCCAAAGGTATCGATCAGACCAATACGCCCTCTTCAACTCGAACCAGGGAGCAGGAAGCTGAGGAGCTCAGTCGGAAAATAGCTGAGATAGAACGCAAAGTGGCAGACGGTAACTAGCCCGATGCTTGACGCTGGCTGGCGTCAAAAGCGGCCATGGACGTGGGTCGAGTTGGCCGCTTTTTAACCTTGTTGGGGCGCGTAACCGTTGCAAGTGCCTGTGAGGCTTTGACGTCAACTCATCCAGTTTCCACCGTCGACGTTGTAGGTCTGAGCCACCACGTATTCACTCTCGGACGACGCGAGGAATATGGCCATTCCCGTCAGGTCATCAGCAGTCCCCATCCGTCCGAAAGGCACCTCTTGACCCACGAGCCTTTTCTTTTCGCCCAATGGTCGATTCTCGTATTGAGCGAACATCGCATCGACGCCATCCCAGTGCTCGCCGTCTACCACGCCTGGCGCGATGGCATTCACATTGATCCCGTGCTTGATCAGATCCAGACCTGCTGATTGTGTAAGGCTGATCACTGCCGCTTTCGTCGCGCAATACACACCCACCAGAGCTTCCCCTCTGCGACCTGCCTGGCTGGCCATGTTGATGATTTTGCCGCCATTCCCTTGCCTGATCATCTGACGAGCCGCTGCCTGGAGGGTGAACAATGTTCCTGCAACATTGATCGAAAACAAACGCTCGAAGCTGTCGCGGGTGATGTCGACTATGGGCGCGAGATCGAATAATGCGGCGTTGTTGATCAGGATATCCAACTTGCCTGTCTGTGAAATCACAGCTGCAATCGCATCATCGATAGACGCTTGGTCGGTCACGTCCATCTCGACAGCGTAAGCGTTTGGTCCGAGTTCGGCAGCCGTGGCCCGGGCGCGCTCAAGGTTGATGTCAGCGATGGCTACCGTCGCCCCTTCATTAACATAGGCCTGAGCAAAAGAACGGCCGATGCCTCGGGCGGATCCGGTGACAAGCGCGCTTTTACCTTCTAGTCGTTTCATTGAGTGTTCATCCGTTTTCTTGAATGTCGGGTACGCCCAACCGAGGGCATTGAGAGGATTAAGATCAGGCGGCGCGACGCACCAACGGGGCGACAGCCTTGCCGTGTTCATCGAACAAATGGCAATGCGCAACGTCCAGCGCGACCCACCGCTGCTCTCCATAAGCGACGTCGCAGTCGCCATTGACTCGCACGGTGAGTGCTTCACCGGACTTGGCGACGACGTGGCAGAAGGTGTCACTGCCCAGGCGTTCGGTGACGTCCGTGGTAATGGGCAGTTGCCCTTGATCATCCAGGCTGAGGTGTTCGGGACGTATTCCCACGGTGACCTCGTTGCCCTTGCCCAATGTGCTTCCATCACGAGGGATCAGCAGACGTCGACCGGAGGCCAGTTCGACCTCTACGCCCTGATGGCTGTTGGCAACCACGGTGGCCTTGAGAAAGCCCATTTTCGGGGTGCCCAAAAAACCTGCTACGAACAGATTGGCCGGTTGGTGATAAAGCTCGAGCGGCGAGCCAATCTGCTCGATACGACCGCCGTTGAGCACCACCACCTTGGTGGCGAGCGTCATGGCTTCGACCTGATCATGAGTCACGTAGATCATCGTGGCCTGCAGTTCTTTATGCAGCCGGGATAGCTCCAGACGCATCTGCACCCGTAGAGCGGCGTCGAGGTTGGACAGTGGCTCGTCGAACAAAAAGATCTTGGGGTTACGCACGATGGCGCGACCGATAGCCACGCGTTGACGCTGGCCGCCGGACAGTTGCTTCGGCTTGCGCTCCAGCAGGCGTTCCAGCTCCAGGATCCGTGCAGCCTCAGTCACCTTGCGCTCGACGTCCTGCTTGTTATCACCCGCCAGATCCAGCGCGAAGGACATGTTCTTGCGCACCGTCATGTGCGGGTACAGGGCGTACGTCTGGAACACCATCGCCAGGTCACGCTTGGCCGGGCTGACTTCGGTGATGTCGCGGCCATCGAGTTCGATGGTGCCGCCGCTGACTTCTTCCAGGCCGGCGATCAGTCGCAGCAAGGTGGATTTGCCGCAGCCCGACGGGCCGACGAACACCACGAACTCGCGGTCGTTCACTTCCAGGTCGATGCCTTTGATGATGGAAAAGCCTTCGAAGCCTTTTTGCAGATTCTTGATTTTCAGGTTGGCCATGATGATGGGCCTCCACTTGTTGTTATTCAGTTGAGCCGTGCGGGCTTTTTTGTGGGAGTGAGCCTGCTCGCGATGAGGCCGTGTCAGTCAACATCACTGTTGAATGACACTCCGCCATCGCGAGCAGGCTCGCTCCCACAGTGGATCGCGTTGAGTCGGCGATCTTCATTTCACGGCGCCGAACGACAGGCCGCGGACCAACTGTTTCTGGCTGATCCAGCCGAAGATCAGGATGGGCGCGCAGGCCAGCGTCGACACCGCCGACAACTTGGCCCAGAACAGACCTTCGGGACTGGAGTAGGAGGCGATCAACGCGGTCAGCGGCGCGGCTTTCGACGAAGTCAGGTTCAAGGACCAGAACGCCTCGTTCCAGCACAGGATCAGCGACAACAGTACCGTGGACGCCAGGCCGCCCTTGGCGATCGGCAGCAGCACCCGGACCATTTCCTGCCACAGCGTGGCACCGTCGAGGCGCGCGGCTTCGAGGATGTCCTTGGGGATGTCTTTGAAGTAGGTGTAAATCATCCAGACCACGATCGGCAGGTTGATCAGCGTGTAGATCACGATCAGCGCGATGCGCGTATCGAGCAGGCCGAAACTTTTGGCCAGCAGGTAGATCGGCATCAGTACGCCCACCGGCGGCAGCATCTTGGTGGAGAGCATCCACAGCAACGTGCCTTTGGTGCGCTTGGTTTCGTAGAACGCCATCGAGTAGGCCGCCGGCACCGCGATCAGCAGGCACAGGGCCGTGGCGCTGAACGAAATCACCACCGAGTTCCAGGCGAAACTGAAGTAATCGCTGCGCTCGTTGATGTGCAGGTAGTTCTCCAGCGTGGGCGTGAAGAGGAACTGTGGCGGCGTGGCGAAGGCGTCGATTTCGGTTTTGAAACTGGTCATCACCATCCAGAAGATCGGGAAGAAGATCAGGATCGCGATGGCCCAGGCCAGGGTGCCGAGCAGCAGGCTTTGCAGACGGCGGGATTGTTGAAGGGTCATGGCGCAGGCCTCAGGCTTTGTCTGTCAGGTTTTTGCCGATCATGCGCACCAGCACGATGGCCGCGATGTTGGCGATCACCACCGCGATCAAGCCACCGGCGGACGCCATGCCGACGTCGAACTGCACCAGCGCCTGGTTGTAGATCAGGTAGGCGAGGTTGGTCGAGGCGTAGCCGGGGCCGCCGTTGGTGGTGGTGAAGATTTCGGCGAACACCGAGAGCAGGAAGATGGTTTCGATCATCACCACGACGGCAATCGGCCGTGCCAGGTGCGGCAAGGTCAGGTGCCAGAAAATCGCGATCGGCCCGGCACCGTCGAGGCGCGCGGCTTCTTTCTGTTCCTGGTCGAGGGACTGCATGGCGGTCATCAGGATCAGGATCGCGAACGGCAGCCATTGCCAGGACACGATGATGATGATCGACAGCAGCGGGTAGTGCGCCAGCCAGTCCACCGGCTGCGCGCCGAACAGCTTCCAGACGTAGGCGAGGATCCCCGAGACCGGGTGGAAAATCAGGTTCTTCCAGATCAGCGCACCGACGGTGGGCATGATGAAAAACGGCGAGATCAGCATCACCCGCACGATACCGCGACCGAGAAACTCACTGGCCTCCAGCAGCGCACTGATCAACACGCCAAACACCACGCTGATCAGCAGCACGCTGCCGACCAGCAACAAGGTGTTGGTGGCGCCGGGCAGGAAACCCGAGTCGCTGAGGAAGTAGCTGAAGTTCTCAAGTCCCACGAACGCGTTTTCACCGGGGTAGAGCAGGTTGTAGCGGATCAGCGAGAAGTAAACAGTCATGCCCAGTGGCACGATCATCCACAGCAGCAACAACGCCACCGAGGGGCTGACCAGAAACCAGCCGGGGTTGGCCAACCGGCTTTTACGCACCGGTTGGGGAATGTCCATGTGAGCTTTGGCAGTTGAAATATTCATGGCGATAGAACCAATTAAGAACAGGTGCATGAAGATCAAATGTGGGAGCGACGGTGCGGCGATCCGACCTGCTCGCGAAGAGGCCGGTACATCCGATGCCTCTTTGACGATTGGAACATCGCTTTCGCGAGCAGGCTCGCTCCCACAATAGGTTGCGGATTACTTGGGGTAACCGGCGCGCTTCATTTCACGTTCGGTGGAGGTCTGTGCGGCGGCGAGGGCTTGATCAACCGACATCTGCCCGGTGAGCGCCGCCGAAAACAGTTTCCCTACAGACGTGCCGATCGCCTGGAATTCGGGAATGGTCACGTACTGGATGCCAACGTAAGGAACAGCCTTGATCGATGGGTGCGCAGGATCGGCGTGCTGCATCATCTGCAAGGTCACTTGCGCGAACGGTGCGGCCTTCAAATAGGCCTCGTTGTAGGTGGACTGCCGAGTGCCTGGCGGCACGTTGGTGATGCCGTCTGTTTTAGCGACAAGTTGAATGTATTCTTTTGACGTTGCCCACGTGATAAAGGCCTTTGCTATGTCTTTGTGCTTGGAGGTTGCCGGTATCGCCAGCGACCACGCATACAGCCATGACGAACCTTTGTCGGTGACCTCAGTCGGTGCAGGCGCAAAGCCCACGCTGTCGACAACCTTGCTCTGCTCTTTATCGGTGGTGAACGAGCCCGCGACGCTGGCATCCACCCAGATTGCGCATTTACCGCTGTTGAACAGCGCGAGGGTTTCGTTGAAACCATTGCTCGACACGCCTGGCGGCCCAAACTTCTTGAGCGTATCAACGTAGAAATGCGCCGCTGCTGTCCACTCCGGGCTGGACAGTTCCGGCTGCCACTTTTCATCAAACCAACGGGCACCAAAGGCGTTGGCCATGGTGCTCATCAGCGCAATGTTCTCACCCCAACCGGCCTTGCCACGCAGGCACATGCCGTACTGCCCTTTGTCAGGCTGGTGTAGCCTGGAGGCAAATTCGCCGAGCTGCGTCCAGGTCGGGTGCTCCGGCATGCTCAGGCCTGCTTGCTTGAACAGATCGGTGCGGTAATAGGTGATCGTGCTTTCACCATAGAAAGGCAAGGCGTAGAGCGTGTTGTTAACTGACAGGCCTTGGCGTACCGAAGGGAAGATGTCTTCCAGGTCGTACTCCGGTGGCAGCCCCGTGATCGGCTCGAGCCAACTCTTGGCGCCCCAAAGCGGCGTTTCATAGGTACCAATCGTCAGCACATCAAACTGTCCACCCTGAGTGGCGATGTCGGTGGTCAGGCGTTGACGCAGGACGTTTTCTTCCAGCACCACCCAATTGAGCTTCACATCAGGATGCTGCTGTTCAAACACTTTGGAGAGCCGCTGCATCCGGATCATGTCGCCATTGTTGACGGTGGCAATGGTCACTGTTTCAGCGGCTTGACTGACAAGGGCGAAGGATAGGCCAGCGGAAAGGAAAAGCGCTTTCGGGATGTTCATCGTAGTGCTCTCCGCTCCGCGCCTTGGACGACGGGAGCTATTATTTTTGTTTGTTAACCACCGCTGATCAAATACGTCTGACCGGCAATGGTGGACGACTGGATTACAACAGCTTAAAAAAGCCCGGACAAACGCGTAGCGGATGCTCATCTGATACTTTTTTAACCGAGCGCGGCATAGCGGCCCGAGATCAAAAAAGTATCAGTTGCAGGCAATACGTGAGCTAGCAGGTGCCGGACGAGTAGGCGTATGTTGGTCGCATTCGAAGAACAAAAAAGGGGCATGAGATGCCTGATTCCCGAGCAGCCCTGTTTGAGCAGCGACCCGCCGAGCTGGAGGTCATTCTTCCAGAGCCCGATCATTGCTTTCGCTGGTACGAACACGATTACCCCTACTCCCTGGCTCGCTGGAACCATCACCCTGAATTCGAAATCCATCTGATCCGCCAGGGCAGCGGCAAGCTCGTCGCGGGCGATTACATCGGTGCGTTCGGTGCAGGTCACGTGGCGCTCATCGGCCCCGACCTTCCCCATGACTGGATAGGCGATCTCGCGCCAGGTGAATACCTGGCGGGGCGCGATGTGGTGCTGCAGTTTGATGGCGCAGCCATTCTGGCCTTACGCGCAACGATGCCTGAGCTGGGCGAGCTGCAACACCTGTTCGAACAAGCACGTCGCGGCCTGGAATTCACCGGGGCAACGGCGGCACAGGCAGCACGACTGCTGGAGGACATAGGCCCGGCGCAAGGGCTCGAGCGTTTGATTCTGTTCCTGCAATTGATCAACGCGCTGATGAAAGCACCCTCGCCTGACGTTCACTTGCTCGCCAGCGCGTGCTACGCGCCCACCCTGGATGCCCGCAGTTCCGAGCGCATCAACAAGGCATTTGACTATCTACTGACTGAGCTCACAGGCGACATTCGCCTGTCGGTTATCGCTCAGCGCCTGGAGATGAGCGAGCCCGGTTTTTCGCGTTTCTTCAAAAGGATTACCGGCCACGGCTTCATCGATCTCATGCGCAAGCTCAGGGTTCAGCGCGCGTGCAGGCTGTTGCTGCAAACGGAGATGTCAGTGGCGGACATCTGCTTTGAGGTTGGCTATGAAAACCTGTCCAACTTCAACAGGCACTTTCGCATCGAAATGGAACAGACACCCAGCGAATATCGTCGCGAAACGGCGATGACGATGTTCAACCGCAACGGTGCTCACCCCTCCCTGCCTTTCACCAGAACCCATTGAGTGAGTGATGCCCGGCGGTCGACGCTGATCAGCCAGCAGTAATCGCTCTGAGAAATATTGAGGAAATGACCATGGTATTGCCTCGCGCAGTCGTATTTGGCGAAGCCCTGACCGACCTTGTCCAAGGCATCCCCGGACAATGGAAAGGCTATCCAGGCGGCGCGCCCTGGAACGTTGCACGAGCGCTGAGTCGCTTGGGCGTCAGCAGCGCTTTCGCAGGCTCTATCAGCACGGACTCCCTGGGCGACGAGATCGCCAGGCAGTCAGAGGCGGCAGGTCTGGACGGGCGATTTATCCAACGAGTAGACCGAGATCCGTTGGTGGCCATCGTTCCATCGAGCCGTCCTCCACGCTATTTTTTTGCTGGAGATGCCGATCAGTTTTTCGACCCGGGTCTGATGCCGGAAGGATGGATTGACCATGCCCAGGTGTGCCATTTCAGCTGTATCAGCCTGGCTCGTCAGCCGATTGGAGACAGATTGGTAAAAATCGCTCAGCTGGCCAAAGGAGTGGGTAAACGGATTAGCTATGACCCGAACTGGCGTAATTTGATGGACAGCCGTTATCGGCAGCAGACGTTCCCGACGATGACCGCCCTGGCCGACATGATTAAACTTTCCGACGAAGACCTCCGGCACATTTATCCGGGGCTGACCGAACACCAGGCATTGGACGAGCTTCGCGCACTCAATCCAGTGGCTGAAATCCTGTTTACCCGAGGTGAACACGGCATGGTTCTCTATACCCCCGACAGGCGGTACGAGCAGCCGGCTATAGCCGTAGACGTCGCAGATACCGTAGGTGCAGGTGACGCTTGCATGGCCGGCTGGCTGGCATCGGAGTTGCTCGGAATGACCGACTTGGCGGATCGCCTGCGATTTTCATCAGCCTGCGCATCCCTCTCCTGCCGCCATGCCGGGGCCCATGCTCCGACGTTGGTCGATGTTAAAGGGTTACTTAATGCGCCATAATCTTGAAGACACGCCGCTCCTTTACTACTGTAATTTGCATTGACATTGGACGGGGCTGGACCGGGTTCCGGTGCTACGCTTTCATTTCCTGATAGAGAACGAAGCGATGTCCACCGAACTCTCAACCCCCGGACTCACGACTGTAGCCATGAAACGGATCCTGATCGGTGGTATCACCGTAGCGATTATCGGCACGATGACGTATGGATTTTTCCAGTGGAAAACCGTCGAAAGCCAAAAACACGAGATGCTGTGCGGGCAGGCCAAGCAGACGCTGAAAGGCGTGGAAATCCGGGCGCGGGCGTTGGCTGCCGGACTGTCTGTAGAAGACTATGGCAAGGCTGAAGAACACGAAGTGGCGACACTCATTGGTGCGCTCGACGCCGCCAAGAGCGACGCTGAGGTCGACTCGGTCATAGAGGCTCATGCTGCCACCATAGAAGCAGAGGGTGCGGCTATTGACGCTCAGGTTGATACCCGAGGCGATCAGACATTCCTCGAGCAACGACTGGTGAAACAGCGGATACCGGTCGACGTCAAACAAGAACTGCAACGCGCCGCGAAGGCCGTTAGCGTCATGTGCAGCTAGTGTTCAACAATGCCCTACCCCACGGCCCCAAGTAATAGTTCTGGATATCCTCGCGCGCGGCCAACTCGGCAATATCGCCAATCTTGACCTCCCCGCGTTCCGCCCCGGAAAACCCGGAGCACATGATGTTCGGGGCACATCAGCACCTGTTTATCGCTGAGTCCATCGGGGAGCGGGCACAGGTTGGCCAACGCATCCGGCACCCGTACGAACCTCAACCTGCTCCCGGTTTGCGGACGGGAGGTTGATCATGGTCAATACTTAGAGACTGGATGTACGTCGCACGAGCCGCACGTCGGGCGGCTAATCCACGGGAGGTTCGTCATGTCTGGTCAATCCCGCTTCATGCTGGTTGCATCACCGCTGATGGAACACAGCCCTGCTTTCGACAGGGCCGCTGCACTGGCCAAGGCCGAAGACGCCGCGCTGCACATCGTCGCCTTCGATTACCTTGAAGGCCTGGCGACCGCCAGTCTGGTCAACGAAAAAGCCCTGGAACAGATGCGCGTGGGCTACGTCGAGCGCCACCGCCAATGGCTTGAGGAACAGGCCCGCCCCTTGCGCAAGATCGGGGTCCACGTCACCACCGAAGTGGCCTGGGTCGAACGCCCATTGGAGGAAATTCTGATTCACCTCAAAGAGCAGCCGATGGATGTGCTGATCAAGGCGCTGGAGCACGAATCGCTGCTGTCGCGGCTGATGTTTACCCCGCTCGATGTGCACTTGTTGCGCGAATGCCCGGTGCCGCTGCATTTCGTCAGCCACGCCATGCACGCCTTGCCGCGAAAGATCGTCGCGGCGGTCGACCCCTTTCATCGCGATGACCATTACAAAACCTTCAACGACCGGATCCTTCACGAGGCGGCGAAACTGGCGAGCGCCTGTAATGCCGAGCTCGATGTGGTCTACGCCTATGACCTTTCATCCATCAGCGCCGACGAATTCGGCTTCGACAACGGTTCGGCGTTCTTCTCATCGGGGAAGGCCAAGACCGTATTCGATTACCAGGAGGATGCCTTCAACGACCTGGCCGAGCGCAACGGCATCGCGCCGGAGCAGCGGCACATGATCATGGGCAACCCGGCCAAGGTCCTCACCCGCTATGCCGATGCCTATGACGTTGACGTGATTGTCATGGGCCGGATCGGCCATCGCGGCATGGGCCGGCTGATCGGCAGTACGGTGGAGCATCTGCTGTACAAAATGCCGTGCAGCGTTTGGGTGGTGTACACCGAGCGGCTGGATGAATAATTGATCTACCGGACACCACAAACCCCTGTGGGAGCGAGCTTGCTCGCGATGGCGGACTTTCAGTCAACATCGATGTTGAATGTAAGGTCCTCATCGCGAGCAGGCTCGCTCCCACAGGGGGGTTGTGTTGGCAGTTCAGCGCCGGGTGATGACTACTTCCAGGTATTCACTCGGCACCACCAGCGATTTTTCTCCCGCTCTGTTCATGCGATTGATCAGTTCGGTCATGTCGTTTTCCAGCGCTTTGGCGCCTTCAGGAGGCAGTGCCGCGAAGGCTTTGTGGACCGGGCCGTACCAGGTGCGGAACGTGTCGATGAAATGCGCGGCCGAGCGGTAACGGAAGTTGAAGGTCTTGCGCGTCACCTGGAGCAGAAAGTCACGTTCGTCGAACTGCGTGTGCAGCCAGGCTTCAGTGCCCCAGTTCGAAGGCGGTTGTGCCCCCGGCGGTGGCGGCGGCAGGTGGCGACCGAGGGTCTTGAACATCTGGCCGACAAACCCTTCGGGCGTCCAGTTCGCCAGGCCGATCCGCCCTCCGGGACGACAAACCCGCGCCAGCTCCGCGGCGGCCTTGGGTTGGTCCGGCGTAAACATCACCCCGAAGGTCGAAAGCACGGCATCGAAGCTGGCATCCTCGAACGGCAAGGCTTCAGCGTCAGCCACTTGAAACGTGACTTCCAGGCGTTCCGCCCTGGCCCGGTCTTCGCCGCGTTCCAGCAGCGTGGCCACGTAGTCGGTCGACGTGACATGGCAACCACGGCGCGCGGCAGCGAGCGTCGCGTTACCGTTGCCGGCGGCCACGTCGAGCACGCGTTCATCGCAAAGCAGGTCGCAGGCCTCGGCCAGTTGCTCGCCGACGATCTGCAAGGTGGTGCCGATCACGGCATAGTCGCCGCTGGCCCAAGAGGCCATCTGACGGTTTTTCAAGGCAGAAAGATCAATGGGTGTACTCATGAATTCCGCTCCGTTGCGGGTTGGAACGCAACCCGGCTTACTCGGCCGTGGTGGGATCGATGATGGCCGTGACCTGGGAAATGCGGTTGGCCGGGAAACCGCTCTGCCTGGCGTGTTCCTTGATCAACTCTTCGTTGGGCGCGATGTACACGCAGTAGAGCTTGTCACCGGTGACATAACTCTGCTGCCACTGCACTTCTGGCAAGTCGCGCAACGTCCTGCAGGACTTTTGCGAAGCCGCTTTCAAATCCCTTTCTGACAGTGTTCCAGCACCCGGAATCTCGCGTTCTATAACGAACTTAGGCATGGCAACCTCTCATTCTTGTTATTGATGACAGGGTCGGCAGACCCTGTGTGCCAACTATCGCGCCGGGCAACGCTGGCGTCCTGCCCGATCGTCGGCCAACCCTGTCCGATCGTCCGGAGATTTCGCGTTACGCGGCGACAGGGTCACAATCAAAAGCCGCCCCGCCAACACGGGAAAACCACCATGGATGCCTTGTCACAGACGCTGCGCGTCGTCCGCCTGGTCGGCGCGATTTTCATCAATGCCAGGTTTACTGCACCCTGGTGCTACCAATCGCCGAGCGCCGACACGGCGGCGCCGTTTCTGGAACCCGGCGCCGAACGCGTGGTGATCTTCCACTTGATCACCGAAGGCGAATGTTATGTCGAACTGGGTGATGATCCCCCGCTCCTGCTGACGGCCGGCGATGTGGTGGTTTTCCCTCAGGGAGATGCCCATCGCATGAGCTCACAACCTGGGCTCGCGCCTGCCACCGGTGCACGGCTGGACGTGGTGCTGGCGCGCCGTCCACGGCAATTGAGCTATGGCGGTGGCGGCGCAGTAACGCGTCTGGTATGCGGCTATCTGGCCTGCGATACCCGCCTGGCCGGGATGTTGCTGACCGGGTTGCCGGCGGTGGTCCGGGTCAATGTGCGCGGCTCGAATGCCGGTATCTGGCTGGAATCGTCGGTCCGTTATGCGCTGGCCGAAGCGCGCTCGCCCCGCCCCGGCGGCGAAGGTGTGCTGGCGAAACTGGCCGAGGTGTTGTTCATCGAGGTGCTGCGCCTGCACATGCACGAACAAGGCGAAGGTCGTACCGGTTGGCTGGCGGGTGTGGGCGACCGGATTGTCGGCGCCGCCCTCAACGCGTTGCACAAAAAACCGTGTCACGCCTGGACGCTGGATGAACTGGCGCGCACTGCCGGCACGTCAAGATCGGTGTTGGCGGAGCGCTTCCAGCAACTGGTGGGGAGTTCGCCAATGCAGTACCTGACGCAATGGCGCATGTTGCTGGCGGCCAACCTGTTACGCAGCAGTAACAGTTCGTTGATGCGGATTGCCGAAGAGGTGGGCTACCAGACCGACACGGCGTTCAGTCGGGCGTTTCGTCGAGAGTATGGAGCGCCGCCAGCGGCGTGGCGGCGCAGTCAGGAGAAAAAACCAATGGCCCACCGCGTGCAGCCTGTGAGCCATTGATTTGAAGCATTACGCAGCGGGTGCTTTAGCCTCTTCCAGCAACTGCTGGATCACTTTCTCCTGAGTCTCGTAGCTGCCTTCACCAAAGTGGGTGTAACGCACCTGCCCCTTGGCATCGATCAAGTAGTGAGCCGGCCAGTACTGGTTGTCGAAATTGCGCCAGATCGCATAGTTGTTGTCGATCGCCACCGGGTAGGTAATGCCGAGCTTTTTCACCTGATCCTTGACGTTGTCGATGATGCGCTCGAAACCGTACTCAGGCGTGTGCACGCCGATCACCACCAGGCCATCCTTCTCGTATTTCTTCGCCCAGTCCTTCACGTAGGGCAAAGTGTGCTGGCAGTTGATGCAGTCGAAGGTCCAGAAGTCCACCAGCACCACTTTGCCTTTCAGGGACTCGTTGGTCAGGGCTGGCGAGTTAAGCCATTGCACTGCGCCGGCAATGGACGGCATGGCGCCTTTGGCGTTGTCCATGGACGCGTCTGCGTTGACCTTGCTGACTAAGTAATCGACGATTTTCGGTACGGTTTCCAACACCCCCTTCTCAATGCTGCTGACGCCTTCGGACGAAGTGCCAGCCAGCAGTGTTTTGTCGGCACCGGTGGAAATCACCGCCGCAGCCGCCAGCACCGCAACCCCCGTACCACGACGCAGCCAACCGGTGACCGGAATCGACGACTTCAAGCGATTGACCAGGCCGCGACCGGCGAAGATCAAAGTGCCCAGGGACAATGCGCTGCCCAGGCCGTACGCCACCAGCAACAGGCTGGTTTGAGCGTTTGCGCCTTGCAGCATGGCGCCCGTGAGGATGACCCCGAGGATCGGCCCGGCGCACGGTGCCCAAAGCAGACCGGTAGCAACACCGATCATGACCGAACTCAACGGGCCGGACATTTTGCGAGTGTCCGGATCGAGGCGGTTGCCCAACGCCACGAAGGGACGGGCCAGCCAGTCACCGACGCGGGCGGAAATCAGCGACAGGGCGAACAGCACCATCACGATCAGCGCTACGTGGCGACCGGTGTTATTGGCGTGAACCACCCACTCGCTGCTGACCACGGCCAGGCTGGAGATCAGGGCGAAGGTCAGGACCATGCCGCCGAGGGTGAGCAGGATCGAGGAACGTGTGCGTTTAACACCGGCGAACAGGAACGGCACGACCGGGAGGATGCAAGGGCTGAGGACGGTCAATATGCCGCCCAGGAAAGCGATGAGAAACATGAGATCACCTTTGAATATAGAGAGGGCGACACACCACACATCCCTGTGGGAGCGAGCCTGCTCGCGAAGAGGCCATCACATTCAACATTTTCGTTGACTGACACCCCGCTTTCGCGAGCAGGCTCGCTCCCACACTGGAATTGTGGTGTTCACAAAACCTTGTCTGGGCCTCAGACCGTCTGGTTTTCCAGCTGCTGGCCCTGCGGCGTACGGTTCGAACCATCCTCTGCCAGAAAAGCGCTCCCACCCTTCTCCGCCACCGGCGTCAGCTGGAAGCAAGTCGCGCTGCCGCAGCTTTTTTGTTCCACAGCAGCGTTGGCATGGGCAGCGGCGCCAGCCGCGGAGAAGGCAATGGCAGTCAAAAAGCGGGTAACGTTATTCATGATGTGCTTCCTGTTTCAATTGGGATGGGCAATGGGTCAGCGCAGGACTCAGTTGTCCGAGTTGCAGCCATCAGCCAATTTGCGATAGTCCAGAACCTGGGTTTTGTTATGAGAATCCAGGTAAGTCAGCTGGGCATCCACAACCCCACAGGAAGTCGAGGCGTCCTGTTTCAGCGACACCACTTTCTTGATGTCCAGGTTTGTGCCGTAGGTGTAGGTTTTAGCGGTGACATCGGCTTCGGCGCGGGCCGACAAGGTGCAGATGTTCAGGGCGGCAAACAGGCAAGCGGCGTAGACGGCTTTGGTGTTCATGGTGGTTTCCTCAAGGCTTCAATAGGTCAATCGTTGATTGGGCCGAGGCGGTTTGATTTGCCTCGATGGAACCTATTAGAAGCCCGCGAGGTATCTCGACTGTGTCGGGAACAGGCGCGTGTAAATCGGTACGTATCAGAACCGGGCCGGGATACAGAGCGATACAAAAGCCCTGAAAATGGGTGTTTTTGCGTCCACGTGTATCCGCCGACAGGCCAGATACACTGCAATACAAAGGACTGCGGGCGAGCGGGCCAAGGCTCGATAGACTGCGCGACATCCCCATCTACAGAGGCCTGGCCAAATGGAACACGTCGATCACATTCTCATCGTGGACGATGACCGCGAGATCCGGGAACTGGTAGGCAACTACCTCAAGAAAAACGGCCTGCGCACCACCGTCGTGGCGGATGGACGGCAAATGCGCACGTTCCTGGAGTCCACGCCGGTGGACCTGATCGTGCTCGACATCATGATGCCGGGCGACGATGGCCTGATGCTGTGCCGTGAGTTGCGCGCCGGCAAACACAAGGCCACGCCAGTGCTGATGCTCACCGCGCGTAACGATGAAACCGACCGCATCATCGGCCTGGAAATGGGTGCCGATGATTACCTGGTCAAGCCGTTCGCCGCCCGTGAACTGCTCGCCCGAATCAACGCCGTATTGCGCCGCACGCGGATGCTGCCACCCAACCTGGTGGTCACCGAAAGCGGTCGCTTGCTGGCCTTCGGGCGCTGGCGTCTGGACACCTCGGCCCGGCACCTGCTCGATGAGGACGGCACGATGGTCGCGCTCAGTGGCGCGGAATATCGGTTACTGCGGGTGTTCCTCGATCATCCTCAGCGGGTGCTCAATCGCGATCAATTGCTGAACCTGACCCAAGGCCGCGATGCCGACCTGTTCGACCGTTCCATCGACTTGCTGGTCAGCCGCTTGCGCCAGCGCTTGCTGGACGATGCCCGCGAACCGGCCTACATCAAAACCGTGCGCAGCGAAGGCTATGTGTTTTCGCTGCCGGTGGAAGTCCTCGGGGCGCCCTCATGAACCTCTCGATGCGCTGGCCTCGCACCCTCGCCTCGCGGCTGTCGCTGATCTTCCTGATCGGCTTGATTCTCGCGCAGGCGCTGTCCTTCGGCGCGCAGTACTACGAGCGATACGAAAGCACGAAGAACACCATGCTGGGCAATCTGGAAACCGACGTCTCGACCTCCATCGCCATCCTCGACCGTTTGCCGGCCGAAGAACGCATGAGCTGGCTGCAACAACTGAATCGACGTAACTATCGCTATTTGTTGAACGAAGGCTCGCCGGGCGTGCCCATGAGCGATTCACCCATAGCGATGACTTCGATCAAAGAGGCCATCGGCAAGGATTACCCGATGACGGTGACCGACATCCCCGGGCCGGATAAACATTTTCAGGTCCACCTGAAACTGGCGGACGGCAGCCCGGTAACCATCGACGTGCGACCCTCGATGGTGCCGTTGTCGCCGTGGTTACCCATCGTGTTGCTGGGGCAACTGGCACTGATGCTCATCTGCACCTGGCTGGCCGTGAGAATCGCCATCCGCCCCCTGACCCGCCTGGCTCAGGCGGTGGAGACCCTGGACCCCAACACCCACGCGGTGCACCTGGACGAAAAAGGCCCGACCGAAGTCGCGCACGCCGCCATGGCCTTCAATTCGATGCAGGCGCGCATCGCCGCTTACCTCAAGGAACGCATGCAACTGCTGGCGGCGATTTCCCACGACCTGCAAACCCCGATCACCCGCATGAAACTGCGTGCCGAATTCATGGACGACTCCGCCGAGAAAGACAAACTCTGGAATGATCTTGGCGAGATAGAACACCTGGTGCGCGAAGGCGTGGCCTATGCCCGCAGCGTTCATGGCGCCACCGAGGAAAGTCGCCGCACCAATCTGGATTCGTTCCTCGACAGCCTGGTGTTCGACTATCAGGACATGGGCAAAGACGTTCAGCTGGGCGGTAAAAGTGACGCGGTGATCAATACCCGGCCGCACGCCTTGCGGCGGGTGCTGGTGAACCTGACGGACAACGCGCTGAAGTTCGCCGGCGCCGCCGAATTGAGGGTGGAAGCGAAGGCTGACGGCAGTTTGTCGGTGAAGGTGATGGACCGCGGGCCAGGGATTGCCGAGGAAGAATTGGCTCAGGTGATGGAACCGTTTTATCGCGTGGAGAACTCACGTAACCGCAGTACCGGCGGGACCGGGTTGGGGTTGGCGATTGCACAGCAGTTGGCGTTGGCGATCGGGGGATCGTTGACGTTGAGTAATCGTGAGGGAGGTGGGTTGTGCGCGGAGCTCAAATTACCGGCTGCATGATCGTTCCCACGCTCTGCGTGGGAATGCCTCAAGGGACGCTCCGCGTTCCAGCTCTGGAAAGGGACGCGGAGCGTCCCGGGCTGCATTTCCACGCGGAGCGTGGGAACGATCAGTACGGCGTCAGGCCGGGTAATTGGCGCGCAGGGCTTCGAGGCCGCCTTGGTAGATACCGGTAAACAGCGCCACCACTTCCTCGTCACTCACACCGACAGGTGCAAACCGCCCGGACCACGTCACTCGCGCGCCCTGCCCCTGCGCTTCAACACTGATAGTCGCCAGATAGTCAGTAGCCGGAAACGGCGCCTGCAAAATCGAATAACTGTAAGTCTTTCCAGCGTTATCAAACGCCTCCAACCGCTCAACCACCACCGCCCCATCCGCCGTTTGCAGGCTACGCACCCGGCCGCCTTCACTCAGCTCGCTTTGGGGAATGAACGGCAGCCAGTCCGGCAGCGAGTTAAAGCCGCCAATCAATTGCCAAACCTGGTCGGCGGTCGCCGGGATATCAATAAACGCTGATGCAGTTGCCATGAAATGTTCTCTCTTAATCAATAAGGTTCAGATCGCCATGCTGTCGACAACACCGCCGTCGACCCGCAAAGCCGCGCCAGTAGTGGCCGAAGACAGCGGCGAGGCAATATAAGCCACCAGGTTGGCGACCTCCTCGACATCCGCCACGCGCTGGATGATCGAGGTCGGCCGGGCCTTGCGCACGAAGGCGTCGGCTTCTTCCCGAACGCTGCGCCCCGATTTGGCTGTGGCGTCTTTGAGCATCTGCTCCAGGCCATCGGTCAGCGTCGGGCCAGGCAGGATCGAATTGACCGTAACCCCGGTGCCCGCCAACCGCTTGGCCAAACCATGGGACACCGCCAGGTTGGCGCTTTTGGTCACGCCATAATTGAGCATGTCGGCCGGTGTCGCGACCCCGGATTCCGAGGACAGGAAAATCACCCGCCCCCAACCCTGCTTGACCATGTCTGGCACGTAATGCCGTGACAGGCGCACGCCGGAGATCACGTTGACCTCATAAAAACGCGTCCACTCGCTGTCCGGTGTGTCGAAGAAATCCACATCGTTGAAGATCCCGAGGTTGTTCACCAGGATGTCCGCCCGTGGTTCGGCAGCGAACAACACCTCGGCACCTTCGGCCGTGCCCAAGTCA
Organism: Pseudomonas sp. TH39(2020); assembly: GCF_016650715.1. NCBI lineage: Bacteria > Pseudomonadati > Pseudomonadota > Gammaproteobacteria > Pseudomonadales > Pseudomonadaceae > Pseudomonas > Pseudomonas sp. TH39(2020). The sequence goes on from NZ_JAEKFF010000008.1 coordinate 527,571, forward strand.
GCGGTCAAACCACGCAACTGCGCGTCCGGCACGCTCTGGCGAATGCTCGCCAGCGCCTGTTCGACTTTGGCCGTCTCACGGCCGATCACCACCACCGTGGCGCCGGATTCGGCCAGCGCCTTGCTGATGCCCAGGCCAATGCCGGCGGTGCTGCCGCTGACAATGGCGAGTTTTCCACTCAGATCGATTTTCATGCTCAACCTCCAATAATCGGCAATGGCGCACGTTCGGACACCAGTTTCGCGTCGCGCATCGCCTGCCAGAAAGCAGCGGGAATGACAGCCGTCATCGCCGCAACGTCTTCAGCAATCCGGTCAGGACGGCTGGAACCTGGAATCACCGCCGCCACGGCCGGGTTAGCCAACGAAAACTGCAACGCAGCTGCCTTGATGTCGACACCATGCGCGGCAGCAATTCGCTTGATGTGCTCGACTTTATTGATGATCGCCGGGCTGGCTTTCTGGTACTCGAAGTGTGTGCCACCGGCCAGAATGCCCGAGCTGTAAGGACCACCGACCACGATCTCGACGTTCTGCGCCAACGCGGCGTCCATCAGACGTTGCAAAGCACGGTCGTGGTCGAGCAGCGTGTAGCGACCCGCCAGCAGAAAACCGTCCGGCTGGGCTTCGGTCAAATCCAGGGTCAGCTCGCACGGCTCAACCTTGTTCACACCCAGGCCCCAGCCCTTGATCACGCCTTCTTCGCGCAAGCGGGTCAGCACTTTGAAAGCGCCGGTGCGGGCCTGGTTGAAGTATTCCAGCCATTGATCGCCATAGAAGTCCTGGGCGATGTCATGTACCCAGACGATGTCCAGACGATCGGTTTGCAGACGCTTGAGGCTGTCTTCGATGGAGCGCATCGTCGCGTCGGCGCTGTAGTCGTTGACGATCTTGTTCGGGCGACCGTGTTCGAACACTCCGCTTTTTTCGCCCAAGTCACGGGCCGCGGCGTCTTCGACTTCATCGAGAATCACTCGGCCGACTTTGCTGCTGAGTACATAGTCGTCGCGGTTGTACTGGGCCAACGCGGCGCCCAGACGAATTTCCGACAGGCCCGAGCCGTAAAACGGCGCGGTGTCAAAGTAACGCACACCGGCATCCCAAGCGGCGTGCACGGTGGCCAGCGCCTCGTCTTCAGGAATCGCGCGGAACATGTTGCCCAATGGGGCGGTACCAAATCCCAGCGCGCCGGGCAGTTTGTCTTTCAAGCTCATGGGTGAATCCTCTTGAGTGTCAGAGGTCAGCTGATGTGACCGATGAGCAGATCCTAGATTGCGATGATCGGACCGTCCAAGACATAATGCGCACCACTTGAGTCTCTATAGGTCTGACATGATCGACATTCGCCAATTGCGCTACTTCGTCGCTGTCGCCGAAGAAGAACACGTCGGTCGCGCCGCCGAACGCCTGCACATTTCCCAATCACCCCTGAGCCGGCAGATCGCCCAACTCGAAGAACGCCTGGGCCTGACCCTGTTCGAGCGTAGCCAGCAGCGCATTCGTCTGACCCGCGACGGCCAGACTTTTCTGGCTGAAACCCGTGCCCTGCTGACCCACGCCAATCGCCTGGAATCCCTGGGCAAGCGCCTCGGTCGTGGCGAAGAAGGCGGCTTGTGCATCGGCTACATCGAAAACGCCATGCACGCCGGCGTCTTGCCCAATGCCTTGCGGGTGCTGCGGGTCGACCGGCCGAACGTGCACGTCGCGCTGTACAACCTCAATTCCGCCGAACAACTCGAAGGCCTGCGTCAGCGTAGTCTGGATATCGCACTGGTCAGCGAACCGCCCGTCGCCGACGACCCGGACCTGCTGGGTTTTCAGGTGCTGGACGATCCGATGCTGCTGGCCTTGCCCGAACATCATCCTTTAGCGAACCACACAGCACTGACCCCGGCAGACCTGGCCGATCAGGAATGGATCGGCGTGCAACCCCGCCAAGACGCCGCCAGTCGCGACGACTTCGTCAGCGCCTGCATTCGCGCCGGTTTCACCCCGGACATCCGCATGGAAGCCACCGAACCTTTCACCGCGTTGGGATTAGTGGCGTCGGGGTTGGGCATCGCGATGATCCAGAAAGGCTTGAGCCGCAACGCACCACCCGGCGTGGTGCTGCGGGAAGTGCCATGGATTTCCTTCACCACACCGCTGTGGGCCGCGTGGCACCGGATCAATTTGCGACCGTTGGTGGAGACGTTCAGGAAAGTGCTGACGGAACCAGGCCCGCTATGATCGTTGATCGTTCCCACGCTCTGCGTGGGAATGCAGCCCGGGACGCTCCGCGTCCCTTTCTAAAGCTGGAACGCGAAGCGTCCCTTGAGGCATTCCCACGCGGGAGCGTGGGAATGATCAACCGGCTCGCTAAACAGGGTTTGGTGCTTTACTGAAAAGACCCCGAAATCCTGCGAGTAACCCCGCATGAACCGCAACGACCTGCGCCGCGTCGATATGAACCTGCTGGTGATTTTCGAAACCCTGATGTTCGAAAAGAACCTGACCCGGGCCGGGGAGAAGCTGTTTCTCGGTCAGCCCGCCGTCAGTGCCTCACTGGCCAAGTTGCGCGACCTGTTCGACGACCCGCTGCTGGTGCGTAACGGTCGGGTGCTGGAGCCGACCCAGCGGGCGTTGGCGATTCTCAAGGAGTTGCAGCCGGCGATGGACACCATCTCCGGCGCGGTCAGCCGGGCCAAGGATTTCGACCCGTCTACCAGCCGCGATGTGTTTCGTATCGGCTTGTCCGACGACGCCGAGTTCGGCCTGTTTCCGCCGCTGCTCAAGCAAATACGCGAAGAGGCGCAGAACATTGTGGTAGTGGTGCGGCGGGTGAATTTTCTGCTGATGTCGTCGATGCTCTCCAGCGGGGAGATTTCCGTCGGGATCAGCTACACCACGGAACTGCCGGCCAACGCCAAGCGCAAGAAGTTGCGTGACCTGAGCGTCAAGATCCTGCGCGGCGACAATCGTCCCGGCACCCTGACGCTGGATGAATACTGCGAACGTCCGCACGCGCTGGTGTCGTTTTCCGGGGATTTGACCGGTGCCATCGACAATGACCTTGCGCGCATCGGCCGCTCACGCCGGGTGGTGCTGGCGGTGCCGCAATTCGCCGGCCTGCGCGCCTTGCTGGCCGGCACCGATTTGCTGGCTACGGTGCCAGACTACGCGGCGTGCGCGCTGATCGAAGGCAGCAGCCAGTTGCGTGCCGACGACCCGCCGTTTGACATCGTACTGTCCGAACTGTCCATGGTCTGGAACGGCGTTAACGATAACGATCCGGCAGAACGTTGGTTGCGCTCGCGAATTTCCCAACACATGTCGGCGCCGCTGCCGGGGCATTGACCGATTGGAAAGCAGCAGGGTCGGTCTCACGCAGGTATACCGGCAGGTCAGTGACCGGAGGCATGACCGGGATCTCGAAATACATCTGGATCACCCAACCGCGGTGATAACTGGCGTGATTGACCACATGCATCAGTATCGCGCCGGCGCTCATGATGCCGCTTTCCCCCGAGACAAAGCTGAACTCGACGGGTTTATCCAGCGAAGCATCGGTCTGCCGTTCGCTCCAGTCGCAGTACCAGTGATCGATGTCCTTTTGCGCCAGGCGCAGCTCGGCGAGGTCGGGATGCAGCAGATCATGTGAAGTTTTAAAGCCGTGCCCTCGGCCTTCGAGGTGGGCCCGCCAGATGCAGTCCACCACGTAGATGTGGTTCAGGGTGCCGATCATGTTCTTGAACACCGACACGCGCTCTTTATTGACCTCACCCGGAGGCAGTGCGGCCAGGCTGTCAAAGAGGCGTTGATTGGCCCAGCGTTTGTAATCGGCAAGCATGCGGGCAGTGCGTACGTTAATCATCGCAGGTCTCCCATTGTGATGGGCGCACTGCAAAGCATAGCCCTCAGGGCGAACGGCATTGCAAACGCTGATTACCGGTCACCTCGCCGTAACACGGACTGTGTAGCAGCTGCCGAGCCTGCGAGGCTGCGTTCGGCTGCGAAGCAGTCGTGAATCCTGTGCACGCGGTTCATCTGAGACACCGCAGCGTATGGTTTAGCGACGGCTTCGCCGCCGAACGCAGCCTCGCGTTGCTCGGCAGCTGCTACAAAGAATGCGGAGTCAGATGGTCCACCACCCGATCAGCCAGCGCGAGGCAACTGGTCAAGCCCGGTGACTCGATTCCAAACAGGTTCACCAGCCCCGGCACACCATGCTCGGCCGGACCACTGATGACAAAGTCGGCCGCTGGCTCGGTCGGCCCGGTGATTTTCGGGCGGATACCGCTGTAGGCCGGTTGCAGGCTGTTATCAGGTAATGCCGGCCAGTAGCGCCGGATCGCCTGATAGAACCCGTTGGCTCGGCGTGGATCCACACGATAATCGACCTGATCGACCCATTCGACGTCCGGCCCGAAGCGCGCCTGGCCGCCCAGGTCCAGCGTCATGTGCACGCCCAGCCCCGCACTTTCCGGTGCCGGATACACCAGATGCCGGAACGGCGCCCGGCCGCTGAAACTGAAATAGCTGCCCTTGCACAATCGTGCCTCGGGAACATGCTGCGACGACAATCCTTCAATCCGGCTCGCCACCTCAGGCGCAAACAATCCGGCGCAATTGATCAACTCGCGGCAACTCAATGCCATCGGTTGGGCGCCGCCCATTTGCAGATCAAAACCTTGCTCGGTGCAACGGGACGACGCCAGTGGCGTATGAAAAACCAGCGACGTGCCGCTGGCCTCGGCATCTGCCTGAAGCGCCAACATCAGGGCATGGGAATCGACAATCCCGGTGGACGGCGACCAGAGCGCAGCAACGCAGGACACTGCCGGTTCAAGTTCCCGCGCCTGTCCGGCATCAAGCCATTGCAGGTCATCAACGCCATTGCGCCGGCCCTGCGCCAGCAACTTCTGCAAGGCTGCGCACTGACCGTCATCGGTGGCCACGATCAGCTTGCCCAGGCGCTGGTAATCAACGCCGCGTTCATCGCAATAGGCGTAAAGGCGTTGCTTGCCCTCCACGCACACTTGCGCCTTGAGGCTGCCGCTCGGGTAGTAAATGCCGGCGTGGATCACTTCCGAGTTGCGCGAACTGATGCCCACGCCGATGCCCTCGCCCGCCTCGACCAGGATCACTTCCCGCCCGCTGCGAGCCAGGGCTCTGGCGACCGCCAGCCCGACCACTCCGGCCCCGACCACCACGCATTCGATATCGACGCTCACCTGCCCTCTGCTCCTTTCACGCCAGCCCTCGTTCCCGATAATCGATCAGGCTGGAGAATATCGCCAGCAGCATGGCCATGACCACGAAGAAGATCAGCACCAGGAAATACGACCCGGTGAACTGCACGATCAGCCCGATCAGGATCGGCACGATCACCCCGGCCATGTTCCCGCAGAAGTTCATGGTGCCGGCCAGTACGCCGGTTTTCGAGGTGCCGCCGAGGATCGACGGAATGCACCAGTACATGCCGCACCACCGAATGAAAAACATCGCCACGCAGAGCAAACCGATCGCTTTGCTGGCCTCGCTCGCATACGCCACCGCCAGCATGCACAGGGCCGCCACGAGCGCCGAACCGCTGAACATGCTGCGCATCACCAGGTTTGGCGAAGCACCGCTGGACTTCCATTTATCCCCCAGATAACCGCCGACCAGCTCGCCGACAAAACCGCACATGAAGATCAGGAACGTCGCCCCGCCCATGCTCGAAATGTTCAGGCCGTGGGTCTGGTGCAGGTAGCTCGGCATCCAGGTCAACAGCCCGTAGAACACGCTGAGAATGCAGCAATAACCGGCGAACATCGCCAGCACCGAACGATCCTTGAGCAGCTCCTTGAGAGCAATGCTGGTGACCGCGCCGGGTTGGCTGACTTTGATATTGCCCTCGGTGATGTGCGCCAGTTCTGCGGCGTTGACGCCGGGGTGTTCGCCGGGATGGTTGCGGATGTATTTCCAGGCCAGCACGCCGGCGAGCATGGTGCCGATGCCGGCAATCACGAAGGCGATGCGCCAGGAGTCGAACCAGCCAATCAGGCCGGCAATGATGATCGCGCCGAAGGCACTGCCCAGCGGTGCGCCACCGTCGACCAGCACTGCGCCGCGCCCGCGTTCGTTAGGCGTCAGCCAGGCGCCGTTGAGCTTGGCCCCGGCCGGCATGATCGGCGACTCGGCAATGCCCAGGCCCATGCGAGTGATCAGCAGCGTGATCCAGTTGTGCGCGCCGGCGGCCAGGGCTTGAAAGGCGCCCCAGGCGACGGTCGCGATGACGATCACACGGCGGGTCTGAAAACGATCCAGCAGCATGCCGCCGGGAATCTGCATCAACGCGTAGGACCAGAAAAACGCACTGAGCATCAAGCCTTCCAGCGCCGGCGGGATCTGGAACTCACTGGAAATCAGCGGCAAGGCCACCGACAGCGAAGCGCGGTCGATGTAGTTGATCGCGGTCAGCAGCAACATGATAAGGAAGATCCGCCAGCGCACGCTGGTGGGGCGCTCGGTTGCAGACGCGGCGGTCAGCCGCAGGGTTTCGGCACTCGGATTTTTCATGAGGGGCGCTCTTTATTGTTGTGGATGCAAGCGGCCCAATGCCTGTCAGTCAAGGTTCTGAACACCGCAATCCCTGTGGGAGCGAGCCTGCTCGCGATAGCGGTGCATCATTCAACAGGGATGTTGGCTGACAGTCCGCTTTCGCGAGCAGGCTCGCTCCCACAGGTTCTGCGTCTTGACTGACTGGCATCAGGCACGCGGCCCCACTCTAATCACGCACCCGACAGCTGAATAATGAGGGGATCTGATGGGGGGATCACCAATCGTCATCCCCCAATCGATCAGAACGTACCGGGGTAACTGCCGCCGTCCAGCAACAGGTTTTGCCCGGTGAGGAAACCGGCGTGGGCGCTGCAGATGAACGCGCAGTAGGCGCCGAACTCGTCGGGCTGGCCGAAACGCTGGGCCGGCACGTGCTGGCGCCGCTGCTCGCTGATGCTCTCGACCGTGGTGCTGTTGGCTTCGGCGGCGGCACTGAGGGTTTTGTGCAGACGCTCAGTCTCGAACGGACCTGGCAGCAGATTGTTGATGGTCACGTTTTTGCCGGCCAGCCGCGACTGACGCGCGAGCCCGGCGATGAAACCGGTCAGCCCGCTACGGGCGCCGTTGGACAGGCCCAGCACATCGATCGGTGCCTTCACCGCCCCAGACGTGATGTTGACGATGCGCCCGAAACCACGCTCGGCCATGCCATCGACGCAGGCCTTGATCAGCTCGATGGGCGTGAGCATGTTGGCGTCCAGCGCCTTCAACCAGTCTTCACGCTGCCAGTCACGGAAGTCACCCGGCGGCGGACCGCCAGCGTTATTGACCAGGATGTCTACCTGCGGACACGCCGCCAACACCTGCTCGCGCACCGCAGGCGTGCTGATATCCCCGGCCACGGTGCGCACTTCGATGCTCGGTGCCAGTTGGCGCAATTGGTCGGCGGCAGCCTGCAGCGTTTCATCGCCGCGAGCGTTGATCACCAGATTGACGCCCTCCTTCGCCAAGGCACGCGCGCAGGCCAGACCCAAGCCCTTGCTGGCGGCGCAGACGATGGCCCAGCGACCCGAAATAGCCAAATCCATGATGGTGCTCCTGTTGGTTCAAAAACCTTACGTTACCACTGCAATAGGACGCATCAGGGGATGACAAACGGTGATCACCGGATCAGACCTTTTCATTATCAGCCGCCTCCCACGCTAATTACTGTCTCCAGACCAATAAGAACCGGAGACACCCATGAACCCGTTTCAGTTTTATTTCCCCACGACCCTGAAAAGCGGTAACGGCCTGGTACGTCAGGCCGGTGCGCTGCTCAAGCCGCATGTTCGAAAAAAACTGCTGGTGGTCACCGACGAAGGGCTGATGGCGTCGGGCGTGATGGAAGGTTTTTTCACCTCGCTGGTCGAGAGTGACATTCACTACGAAGTGTTCTCCGGCGTAGAACCCAACCCCACCACCGACGTGCTGGAGCGCGCCGTGGCGTTCCTGAAAAACCACGACTGCGACTCGGTGATCGGCGTCGGTGGCGGCAGCAGCATCGACACCGCCAAGGGTGTCGCGGCCATGGCCACCAACCCCGGCAACATCCTCGATTACGAGGGCTACGACAAGCTGCTGCACCCTCCTCTGCCGATCTTCGCCATTCCGACCACCTCCGGCACCGGCAGTGAATGCACGGCCTCCACGGTCTTCACCAACACCAAAACCCTGTTCAAGACCGTGATCATCAGCCCGGCGCTGTTTCCGAAACTGGCGATTCTCGACGCCGAGCTGACGCTCAAACTGCCGCCGTCGATCACCGCGGCCACAGGCATGGACGCGCTGACCCACGCCATCGAATCCTACGTATCAAAGCAGGCCAACCCGGTCAGCCAGGCCCTGGCGCTGCAAGCGATCAAGATGATCTGCACCCACCTGCCGAAGGCATTTTTCAGCGGCTCCGACCTGCACGCCCGGGAACAGATGCTGCTCGGTTCGTTCCTCGCCGGCGTCGCGTTCGCTCAATCGAAACTGGGCAACGTGCACGCGATCTCCCACACCTTCGGTGGTGTATTCAACATTCCCCATGGCATCGCCAACGCGACGCTGCTGCCCTACGTCATCGAATACAACCTGGCGGCCTGCCCGGAGCTGTTTCGTGAAATCGCCATCGCCATGGGCGAGAACGTCGATGGCCTGAGCGTTGCCCGCGCCGGGCACAAAGTGGTGGAGCACGTGGTGGCGCTGAACAAGGCCATCGGCATTCCCGACAACATCAAGGACCTGGGCGTGGACCTGGACTACATGCCGCAAATGGTCAGCGACTCGATGCGCAGCGGCAACGTGCTGGTCAATCCACGCCTGACCACCGCCGCCGACATCGAACGAATCATCAGCAACGCCTGGCACGGCACTCATTCCTAAAGAGACGACGCCCATGTTTTACGAAATGCGCACCTACACGATTCAAATCGGAAAAATGCAAACCTACCTCAAGCACTTCGAGGAAACCGGCCTGCCGGTGATCTCCCGCTACACCACGCTGGTGGGCTGGTGGTACACCGAAATCGGTGAGCTGAATCAGGTCATCCACATCTGGGCCTACGAGAGCCTTGATGACCGGATCAAGAAACGCGCGGCGCTGTATCAAGACCCGGACTGGCTCGAAGGCTTCGTGCCGAAGGCGTTCCCGATGCTGGAAAAGATGGAATCCAAATTGCTGATCGCCGCTGATTTCTCCCCCATCAAATAATCCCTGACCTGAAGCCATGCACAGAACCTGCTCGCGAATAGGGACTGTCAGTCAACATTGATGTGTCTGACACACCGCTTTCGCGAGCAGGCTCGCTCCCACAGGGGAACTGTGCAGGTCTGCCAATCCCAAGGACAACCTCATGTGCGACCACAATCCCAATAACACCGCCGCTGACCGTTCTCCCGACATCAAAGCCTTGCTCGAAGGCCTGCCCACCAACTGGGGCAAATGGGGGCCGGACGATGAAGTCGGCGCCCTGAATTACCTGCAAAGCGCGGAAATCCTCCGGGGTATCGCCTCGGTCCGCCAAGGCAAGACCTTTACCCTGCAAGTGCAGATCGGCCATCCCAAAGGCGAACCGTTGTGGCCCGGTCGACGTCCGTCAATGCGCGTCAACGTGCTGGACAGGGGCCATTTCCTGGCCGGCAAGACCCACTTCGACGGCCATGTGGAATACGCCGACGACGTGATCTTCATGCACCTGCAAGGCTCGACCCAATACGACGCGCTGGGCCACGTCTGGCACGACAACAAACTGTGGAATGGCTACGACGCCATGAGCACCATCGGCAGCATGGACAAGGCCAGCATCCTGCCAATTGCCGAACGCGGGATTGTCGGGCGTGCGGTGCTGATCGACATGGCTCGTCATCGCGGCAAAGCGGTGCTGGACAAGGGCGAAACCTTCAATCACCTGGACCTGCTGGCCGCAGCAAAAGCCCAGGGCATCGAGATCCAGAAGCGCGACATCCTGATCATCCGCACAGGCTGGATCGGCTCGTTCTATGAGCGCGAGCCGGAAGAGTTCTACAAGGACTTCGCCGAGCCGGGCCTGACCTTCAGCCGCGAGCTGGTGGAATGGTTTCACCAGATGGAAATCCCCAACCTGGTGACCGACACCATGGCCAACGAAGTGGCGGTCGACCCCACCTCGGGCGTGCTGATCCCGCTGCACAATGCCTTGATGCGCAACCTCGGCGTGACCTTCACCGAAGTGGCGATGCTCGATGATCTGGCCACTGATTGCGCCGAAGACGGCCAGTGGCAGTTCCTCTACACCGCCGCGCCGTTGAAGGTCGTTGGCGGCACGGGTGCACCGGTCAATCCGATCGTGATCAAGTAATCAGGTCCTGCTGCAGTTCGTTGATCAGCAGGGTTGCCGCCGGAGAAAGATCGGCGCCGGCCCGGCTGATCACACCGTAAGGCTCGATCAATGCACGCATCGACACCGGCAGCTTCACCAGCAAGTCGAATTGCTCGCAGAACCTGGCCACTTCCACCGGGATCACGGCCAACAAGGTCGGGTCTTGTTGCACCAATAAAATGGTGGCGAAAATCGACGAGGTTTCCAGCGGATGACGCGGAATCGCCAGCCCTGCCTCATTCAGCTCACGCTCCAGGGTCTGACGCATCGGCATGTCTTTGGGATAGACCACCCAGCGGTAGTCGCTCAACTGCGACAGCTGCAAAGACTCGGCACTGGCCAGTGGATGGTCCTTGCTGGCGACCACCGCCAAGGGTTCTTCACTCAGTTCGATGCAGTCATAAGCGTCCGAGCGCTGGCCGACGCTGGTGCGACAAATCGCCAGATCCAGTCGTCCCTGATCCAGCAACCCGAGCAACGTGGCGCTGGTGTTTTCCACCAGTTCGACCGACAACTCGGGCTGCTTCAGGCGCAACTCGGTCAGGGCCCGGGTCAGCAACGGCACCGCGCCCATGATCACCCCCACCGAGAGCCGCCCGCCCTGGCCTTGCATGATGCTGAGCATTTCCTCGCGCAGGTGCTCGACATCGCTGTAGATCAACCGTGCGTAACGAATCATGCAACGGCCCATTTCGTTGGCCACCAGACCTTTGGGCTGGCGTTCGAACAGCGGCATGCCGAGCAACGATTCGACTTCACCCAACGCCTTGGTGGCGCCGGACTGGGAAATCGAAATCTGCTCGGCGGCCTTGTGCAAGGAGCCGCGATCATCCAGCGCGATCAACAAACGCAGTTGTTTGAGGCGCAAGCGTGCAGCGATGCTGCAAAGGGAAGGAACAACCATATCCGTGTGTTCTCGCATTCAGGAAAAAAAGGCTCAGGCGAAAAACAGACTTTGTAGCAGCTGGCGAAGCCTGCGTTCGGTTCGGGCCGCGTTCGGACGCAGCAGTCGTGAGATCAGGCAATGCGGTGTTTCAGAAAAACCGCGTGCTCAGGTTTTACGACTGCTGCGTCCGAACGCGGCCCGAACCGAACGCAGGCTTCGCCAGCTGCTACAAAGTGTGCGTTACGGCTTCGAACGGTGGCTATCAGTGAATGGCGACCGGGTTGATGTTGACCTGGGTCGAGCCCTTGTACAGCGGCTGCCCCAGCACGAACATGAATTCCCACGCCTTGTCTTTCACCAGCGCTCGGCTGTCGATCAACTCAAGGTTGTAGATGCCGTTCTTGGCCAGCATGAATTGGTTGACCGGGAATTCCTGGCCGTCTTTGGCCGGGTAGATTTCCGAAGCCCAGGTGTCACCGCCGAACGCGACAATCTGTTTGTCCACCAGCCACTTGGCCGCTTCCATGCCGATGCCGGGCTCCACGGCGAGGAATTTCTCATTGTCCTTGCCCAGCAGTTCCAGCCAACCGGTGTTGAACAGCACCACATCGCCCTTCTGAATACTGATGCCTTGCAGGTCCAGTGCCTTCTGAATGTCGGCGACGCTGAACTCGGTTTTCTCCGGCACGATGGCGCTGCCATAAACGGCGGTCATGTCCAGCACTACGCCGCGGGTGACAATGGGCGGGACCTTTTCGATGCCGAGCTTTTTCACCCCTTCCACGGTGACGAAATCGGCGGCGCGGTTGCCGTTGTAGTAGACGTTGTCGATGCCGATGTGGCCGATGCCGTTGAGCTGGGTGCCGACACCGGTCCAGCCCACCACCAGTTCATCGTTGAAGGTGAATTTGTTCGGCCCCATCGTGGTGCCGCCCGCTTCACCCGGCTGGATGTTGGTCAGGTGAAAGCTGCGATGACGGAACGCCGGCAACGTCTTGTCGATGGGCACGGCCAGTGGATAGGTTTTGCCGGTCTTGATCAGTTTCGAGGCGTTGATCACCGACTCGGCGTTCAGCAGATTCAGCGCGCCGATTTCATCGTTGGCGCCGTATTGGGAGGGGTACCATTTTTCAGTGTCTGCGGCCTGGGCGGCGCTGAAGGTGAAGAGCAAGGTGAAGGGCAGTATCAAGCGATTCAGCATGAGGGGGTCCTTTTGGAGTAGCAGTGGACCCAAGGTACGCAGCCCTTCTGTGGGGAAACAGACAGGAATGGGCAATACATTTGTTCTGGATTGTCACGAGTAATGCGAGTGCTGTAGGAGCAAGGCCATCGCGAGCAAGCTTTGCTCCTACAGTGCCTGGCTGCTACCCAGGCTTGTGGTTGTCCAATACCCGATTGACCGCTAACTCACCCAACATGATCATCCGTTGCAGCACCAGCATCGTTTGCCGTCGCGGGCCGTCCGTTACGTCGGCGAGATCGTTGACCATGGCGCTGGCTGATGCCAACGATTCACAGGCCTCGACGAGCAACGTTTCGTCATCCACCGCTGCGTCGATGGTGAAAATGGTGCTGGGTTTGCGGGGCGGTATCTGCGTTTTCGACGCCCCGGGGTTGAGGTAGAAGCTGAGTGCGCGGTCGGCCGCCTCTTTCATTTTCCTGGGGTCAAGATCAAGAAAGGCGTCGTAGGGTAATGGACTGGTATTCGGGGGGTTGGGCGTAACTTTGAACATAGATGAAAACTCCTTGTTGCAAATTTTAAGGAGCCATCACGCTCGCTACCAAACGAGGGTGGCGGCCATGCGCGGATTGGTAGACCGGTGCAACAGGAAAAACCGGCGCTCACTAAGGAGCCCCACGCATGACCACCATATAAAACAGAGTCCCAAAAAAGAGACGTCATAAGGCGTTGCCATACGGCTGTTACAACGGGCTACCAAACCCGATCACTGTTTTGCAGTGACCCGGAAACGATATAGCCCACCCCAAAGCCGCACAAGCCGGCGGATTCTGGCGTACGCGTAGGTAACGACGCAAGACGTTGTAGCCGCTTATGACGTAACACCGAGTGTCTTTAAACAGTCGTCGTTAAACATGTTTATGCACTGCGCCAGATCCGACGCCATCGCGAGCAGGCTCACTCCCACAGGGCCCGGTGTCGACCACAAATCTCGCGAACAACATAAAACCAATGTGGGAGCGAGCCTGCTCGCGAAAGCGGTGTATCAGGCGACAGTATTTTTTGACTGTGCCACCGCCATCGCGAGCAGGCTCACTCCCACAGGGCCCGGTGTCGGCCACAAATCTCGCGAACAACATAAAACCAATGTGGGAGCGAGCCTGCTCGCGAAAGCGGTGTGTCAGGCGACAGTGTTTTTGACTGGGCCACCGCCATCGCGAGCAAGCTCGCTCCCACAGGGTCCGGTGTCGGCCACAAATCTTGCGAACAACATAAAACCAATGTGGGAGCGAGCCTGCTCGCGAAAGCGGTGTGTCAGGCGACAGTGTTTTTGACTGGGCCACCGCCATCGCGAGCAAGCTCGCTCCCACAGGGTCCGGTGTCGGCCACAAATCTTGCGAACAACATAAAACCAATGTGGGAGCGAGCCTGCTCGCGAAAGCGGTGTGTCAGGCGATAGTGTTTTTTGACTGTGCCATCGCCATCGCGAGCAGGCTCGCTCCCACAGGGCCCGGTGTCGGCCACAAATCTCGCAAACAACATAAAACCAATGTGGGAGCGAGCCTGCTCGCGATGACGGTAGCTCATCCAGCATCCATCTAACTGGCCTACCCCATCTCTAGGGTTTTGTGATCGCGATACGCCAGACCTTGTTCCCGACATCATCGGCCACCAACAACGCGCCGCCCTGGTCAAGCGTGACGCCCACCGGACGCCCTTGCGCCTCGCCATCGGCATTGAGAAAACCGGTCAAAAAATCGACCGGCATGCCTGAAGGCTTTCCGTCGGTGAACGGGATGAACACCACCTTATAGCCCGCCTGGGGGTTACGGTTCCAAGAGCCGTGCTCACCGACGAACACGCCATTGGCGAAATGGGCGGGCATGCCTCGGGCATCAGAGAACGTCAGGCCCAAGGGTGCGACGTGCGTGCCCAGCGCGTAGTCCGGCGCGATGGCCTTGGCCACCCTGTCCGGACGCGGCGGCTCGACTCGGGTGTCGACATGAGCACCGTAATAGCTCCACGGCCAGCCGTAGAACGCGCCGTCCTGCACCGACGTCAGGTAATCCGGCACCAGGTCGCTGCCGATTTCATCGCGCTCGTTGACCACGGTCCACAATTGGCTCGAACCGGGCTTCCAGGCCAGTCCGTTGGGGTTGCGCAGGCCGCTGGCAAACAGACGCTTGCTGCCGCTTTTGACGTCTACCTCCCAAATCGCCGCGCGCCCTTCTTCCACATCAAGGCCGTTCTCGCCGACATTGCTGTTGGAACCTATCGTGACGTAAAGCTTGGAGCCCTCGGGGTTGGCGATGACATTCTTGGTCCAGTGGTGATTGATGCCTGCGGGCAGGTCGGTGACTTTTATCGGCGTTGCACTCACCTCGGTTTGCCCCGTGCTGTAAGGCACTTTGACCAGGGCGTCGGCATTGGCAATAAACAGTTCATTGCCCACCAATGCCATGCCAAAAGGCGACGTCAGGCCGGACATGAACACCTTGCGCACCTCCGCGTGGCCATCACCGTCGACATCGCGCAACAAGGTAATGCGATTGGCGCTGGGTGCATCAGCGCCAATACGACCCATCACAAAACCCATGACTGTGCGTTTTGCCCAGGCGATCGGCCCGGTGCCACCGTCAGTAGCCCCTTCCGGCATGGGCGGGTGGTTGCTCTCTGCAACCAGGACATCGCCATTGGGCAGCGTATACACCCAGCGCGGGTGATCGAGGTTCTCGGCCAGCGCGGTCACTTTGAAACCGGCAGGTGCCTTGGGCATGTCATTACCCGCCCAGCCGATCGCTTTGGACACTTTTAACGTAGGGATCAGCGAGGTGGTGGGTTCAGGCAGTTGCGGGGCCGGGCCGACGCTGGCCTGAGACGGCAATTTGGAAGACTCACCACACGCGGCGAGCAGTGCGGCAGTGGTCATCAAGAGCGCAAGTCGGTTGGACACATTCATTGTTCTAACCTCGCAACGGCCATCCGTGGGCCAATTATTGGACAGGCAAAAGCCCGGCGGAGTATCGCGGCGTTGATCCGTTTCCAACACTGCGCCTGGCACAAATCAAATTTGCCTAAAACGCACGAATGCGCGCATTCAAAGCCGGGCACTATCGCAAGCGCCTGTTTCAACCGGTCCCGAGCTCAATCGGATTCAACAACGCCTCCCGTAGCAACCTGGCCGCTGGCGAGTCCGGCACGCCTTTGCGCGAAACCAGTTCATACGGTTCGCTGCGCGAGGTGATGGGCAGCGGCAGCGTGGTGGTGAAACCGTAGCCGGAGCAGAACTTCGCCACGTCGGTCGACACCAACGCGACGAGGGTGGGGTTTTCCTGAAGCAGCGACAAGGTGGCAAACGCCGACGTGGTTTCCAGCAGGTGCACCGGGAAACGCAGGTCGGCTTCGTGAAACTCGCGCTCCAGCAGCAAACGCATCGGCATGTTGGCGCGATAGACCACCCAGCGGTAATCAACGAGGTCCTTCAGCGACAGCTGCCGGGCATAGGCGAACGGATGCTGAGTGCTGGCGATCACCGCCAGGGTTTCTTCGACGAAGGTCGAGCTCTCATACAAGTAGGGCGTGGTGCTGATGGTCGTACGGCAGATCGCAAGGTCGAGGCGCCCGGCGTCAAGCTGGCTGAGCAGTGCGGCGCTGGTGTCTTCGACGATCTCGATGGACAGCTTCGGGTGGTCGGCAATCACCCGGCTGATCGCGGTGGTCAGCAGCGGGACAGCGCCCATGATGGTGCCGACGGACACCCGTCCGCCCTCGCCGCTCATGATGCCGATGATCTCCTCGCGCAGATGCGCGAGGTCGGTCTGGATCAAGCGTGCGTAACGAATGACCGAGCGTCCGGCATCGTTGGGCTCAAGCCCGCGGTTAGTACGGGTGAACAACGAGGTACCGAACGTCGTTTCAATTTCTTGAAGGGCTTTACTGGCGCCGGGCTGGGTCAGCGCGACCTGCTTGGCCGCGCCCAGCAAGGAGCCGTGTTCATCAAGGGCTATCAACAAGCGCAGCTGCTTGATGTGCAGGCGGGACATGATCGAATTGAGTGAGGGCGTCATCAGGGTTAACTAAAAGTTATAGAGGTATCGAAAGTTGTCAGTATCGAGGCTCGCCACGACGGCCCTATAGTCCACCCCACAACCAGGCAATGCAATGGGTTTGACCGAAGAGCGAAAGCCTTCCTGCCGCAGACCGATTGCAACAATAACAATCCTGTATAACTTGTGGTGAATCATGTCCCTCATCAATTACGTCACCAAGATCCAGTTCGGCTACGACAGCCTGCAGCATCTGGCCGCCGAAGCCGAGCGTGCGGGCATTACCCGGCCGCTGATCGTCACCGATATCGGCGTGCGCAATGCCGGCATCGTCGACAAGGTCATCGCGGCCCTTGGCGCCATCCTTCCCCCTTCGATTTTCGACGCCACCCCGTCCAACCCCAACGAACACGCCGTACGTGAAGCCGTGGCGCAATACCACCTCGACGAATGCAACGGCATCATCGCGGTCGGCGGTGGTTCTTCCATCGATCTGGCCAAAGGCGTTGCTGTCTGCGCCACGCACGACGGTCCTCTGCACAGCTTTGCGGTGATCGAAGGCGGGCTGGATCGCATCACCTCCGCCACCGCGCCGTTGATTGCCATTCCCACCACGGCGGGCACCGGCAGTGAAGTCGGCCGAGGCGCCATCCTGATCCTCGACGATGGTCGCAAGGTGGGCGTCATCTCACCTTATGTGGTGCCTCGCGTGGCCATCTGCGACCCCGAACTGACCCTGGGCCTGCCGCCGATGCTGACCGCCGCCACCGGCATGGACGCGATCGCTCATTGCATCGAGACGTTCATGGCGCCGGCCTTCAACCCGGCGGCGGATGGTATCGCCCTCGACGGCCTGTGGCGTGCCTGGGAACACATCGAGCGCGCCACCGCCGAACCCGGTGATCGCGAAGCGCGAATGAACATGATGAGCGCGTCGATGCAGGGCGCACTCGCCTTTCAGAAGGGATTGGGCTGCGTGCACAGCCTGTCCCACGCCTTGGGCGGCATCAATCCGAAGCTGCATCACGGCACCTTGAACGCGATCTTTCTGCCAGCGGTCGTGGACTTCAACGCCAACGCCCCGACCGTTCGCGACGAACGCAAGCTCGAACGCCTGCGACATGCCATGGGCCTTGAGGCCGGCGCGAACATCGGCACGGCCATCGAGGACATGACCCGCCGTCTGGGCCTGCCGACCCGCCTGAGCGAAATCGGCGTCGATGAGAGCCTGTTTGCCGGCATCGTTGAAGGCGCATTGCACGATCACAGCCACAAGACCAACCCCCGCGAAGCATCGTCCGCGGACTACCTGTCGATGCTTGCGCAGTCTTTGTAAACCGCCGCTATCCAACAACAATAAATCAGGAGGCAGCCGCAGCGTCGAACGTGATTCGACGCCAGCGGAACAATCATGAAGCCCACCGTCCTTATCGAACGGCAAGAATCCATTGCCATCGTCACCCTCAGTCACCCGGGGAAAATGAACGCCCTGACCTTGTCCATGTGGCAGGACCTGGGTGATGTCATGACCGAGTTGTCCGCCGACGCCACCGTGCGCTGCGTCGTGTTGCGCGGCGCCGGCGAACAAGCCTTCGCCGCCGGCGCCGATGTCAGCGAGTTTCCGACGGTACGCGCCAACGCAGCACAGGCCCGGGTCTATGCCGACATTACCTCCAGGGCCATGCGTGCAGTCGTGGACTGCCCGCACCCGGTGATCGCGATGATCCATGGCGTGTGTGTCGGCGGCGGCCTGGAAATCGCTGCGCTGTGCGACCTGCGTATCTGCGGCACCTCCAGTCGTTTCGGCGCGCCGGTCGGCAAGCTGGGGTTGGTCATGTCGTATGACGAAATGGCCGGTCTGGTGGCGCTGGCAGGACGCTCGACGACCCTGGAGATTCTTCTCGAAGGCCGCATCCTCGACGCCCATGACGCCTACGTAAAAAACCTCGTGACCCGCGTCGTACCTGATGCCGAGGTCGAGTCCGAAACCCTCGCCACTGCCAAACGCATCGTCAATGGCGCGCCCCTCGTCGCCCGCTGGCATCGCCAGGCCGCACGCCAGCTTGAGGCCGGCGTTGCACCCACCGTCGAGCAGATTGACGCGAGTTACTTCTGCTACGACACCGAAGACTTTCAGATCGGTCTGAACGCTTTCATCGAGAAAGCCAAACCACAATTCAAGGGGAAATAACATGGGACCGCTGACAGGAATGCGCGTGGTAGAACTGGCTCACATCATGTCCGGCCCAGTGTGCGGAATGATGCTGGCCGACATGGGCGCTGACGTGGTGAAAGTCGAGAAAGTCCCGGGCGGTGATGATTCGCGCCGCTTCTCGCCGATCATGGCCAGCGGTGAATCGGCTTCGTTCATGGTGGTGAACCGCAACAAACGCGGCATTGGCCTGAACCTGAAAACAGAGGGCGGGCGCGACGTGTTGCGCCGCCTTTTGATGGACGCCGATGTGGTCACGGAAAACTTCCGTGCCGGCACCATGGAGAAATTCGGCTTGGGCTACGAAACGCTGAAAACCCTCAATCCAGGGTTGATCTACTGCGCGATCTCCGGCTACGGCCGCAGTGGCCCGTTCGGCGAGAAAGGCGGCTTCGACCTGATTGCCCAGGGCATGAGCGGCATGATGAGCATGACCGGTGAAGCCGGGCGCGAGCCGGTCAAGGCCGGTTCGCCAGTCGCTGACATCAACTCCGGCATTCTCGCCGCCCTCGGCATCTGCGCCGCCTACGCTGCCAAGCAGAAAACCGGGCTGGGGCAGATGGTCGACACCTCGCTGTTCGAAGCCGGTCTGCAACAGATGTACTGGCCAGCGGCGGCATATTTCGCCGACGGCACCATCCTGCCGAAGATGGGTTCGGCCAACTCCACCAGCGCGCCGTATCAGGTGTTCCGCACCGCGGATGGCTGGATCAACATTGGTGCCGCCAACCAGGCCAACTACGAACGGCTGGTTGAGGCGCTCGCCGTGCCACAACTCGAAGCCGACCCACGCTTCGCCAGCAACGCGTTGCGCATGGAGCACCGTCTGGCCCTGGTGGAAATCCTCAACGAAGTCCTGGTCGCGCGCACCACGGATGAATGGATGGTGCTGTTCGACAGCCTCGGCCTGCCTGCCGGGCCGGTCCTCGATATCGCGGCGGCGCTGGCTCATCCGCAAACCGAAGCACGCGGCATGGTCGTCGAGACCCAGCACCCGACCGAAGGCCGGGTACGCGGCATGGGCCTGCCGATTCATTTCTCCGACATGGACAACGCCGCGCCACCGACCAGTCGGCACGCCCCGCTGCTCGGTGAACACACCCGCGAAGTGTTGAAAGAAAGCGGCTACGCGGAAGATGAAATCGACGAATTGATTCGAAGCCAGGCCGTCGTGGCACTGGCGTAACGCAAACCTGTGGGAGCGAGCCTGCTCGCGAATGCGGTGGGTCAGTCAACATAGATATCGAGTCTGACGACCTCATCGCGAGCAGGCTCGCTCCCACAAGGAGCAGCGTTCACTTAACTGATTCGCTGTTTTTTAGAACAACTACAAAAACAATAAGGTGAACATCATGAGCCGTATCTTGACCGAGGCCGTCAGCCGCCGATCATTCCTGGTATCTGCCGGCGTCACCGTCGGTGGCGCATTCGCCGCCAACCTGCTGCCTTCCAGCGTCTTCGCCGCGACCAAACCCATTGTGTTGCGCTACACCAGCAGCCTGCCCGACACCCATCCGCTGAACATACAAATGAAGGCGGCTTCGCTAGCCATCAAGGCCGAAACCAACGGCGCCGTGGATCTGCAGGTGTACGCCAACGGCGCCATGGGCGGCGACACCGACATGCTCTCCCAGGTGCGCGCCGGTGCCATCGATTTCATTCCATTGCCAGGCGCGATTCTCTCCACGCTGGTGCCGGCCATGTCGATCGAAAGCATGCCGTTCGCGTTCAAGGACTACGACAGTGTCTGGGCCGCGCTGGACGGCAAGCTGGGCGAGTACGTACGCGCCAAGACCGAGAAGGTCGGCCTGATCCCGATGGAGAAAGTCTGGAACAACGGCTTCCGCCAGATCACCAGCTCGACACGGCCGATCTACACACCGCAAGACCTGGCCGGTTTCAAACTGCGTGTGCTGGTCAGCCCGTTGTGGACCTCCATGTTCAGCGCCCTGGGCGCCTCCCCTACCGGCATCAGCATCAACGAAACTTACTCGGCGCTGCAAACCAAAGTGGTCGACGGTCAGGAAAACCCGCTCGTGGTGGTCGAAGCCGCACGTTTCTATGAAGTGCAGAAATACTGCTCCATGACCGACCACATCTGGGGCGGTTTCTGGATCGTCGCCTCGGGCAAGACCTTTCCAAAACTGCCGGCGGACGTGCAGGAAATCGTCTCCCGGCAAATCAACGCCGCCGCGCTGGTTCAGCGTCAACAGGTGATCGATCTCAACTCCAGCCTGGAGCCGTCCCTGACCGCCCATGGCATCACCTTCAATAAAGTCGACCGTTCATTGTTCAGGGCTGACTTGCAGTCCAAAGGCTTCTACACCCAATGGAAAGAAAAGTACGGCGATGAAGCCTGGAGCTTGCTGGAGCAGTACGCGGGTCAACTGTCCTAAGCCGGAGACAAGGTCATGAAAAACGAAATACCAATGACGGATGTTTCTCCCGCTGAAGGACTCAGCACGCGCCCCACTACGTTTCGCCTCGGTCGCGCTTTGGACACCGGGCTGCGCTGGCTGACCGAGGGCAGCGCGGCGTTGCTGGTGGTGATCGAAGTCACGCTGCTGTTTTGCAATGTGTTCTCGCGCTACGTGCTCAATCAACCCATCGTCTGGGGCGACGAACTGGCCTCGCTGCTGTTTCTCTGGCTGGCGATGCTCGGTTCAGTGGTGGCGATGCGTCGAGGCGAGCACATGCGCCTGACCTCGTTCATCGGACGGCTGCCGCTGGAAAAACGCGCCTTTGTCGACACCTTGGGCGCCGTGATCGTCATCACGTTCATTGGGTTGCTGTTCACGCCGGCCTGGGAGTACGTCAGCGACGAGTGGATCATCACCACCGCCGCCCTTGAAATCCCTAACGCCTTTCGCGTGTCCGCCATCGCGGTCGGTCTGAGCCTGATGCTGATGACCTGTGTCGCGCGTCTGCTGACCAGCGCCCGGTTGATCGACTTCTCCGTGTCGGTGGCGATGCTGGCTTCCCTGGCCGCGTTGTTGTGGGTGGCTGAAGGCTGGATGTTGCTGATGGGTAACTGGAACCTGATCATTTTCTTCATGATCGGTGTGATGGCGATGATCGTGATCGGCGTGCCGATCATGGTGGCGTTCGGCCTGGCCACGGTGGCTTATCTGTCGACCATGACCGGCACGCCCTTGACCCTGGTGGTGGGCCGGATGGACGAAGGCATGGCGAGCCTGATCTTGCTGGCCATCCCGTTGTTTGTATTTTTGGGTGCGTTGATCGAAGCCATGGGTATGGCTCGCGCGATGATCCACTTCCTTTGCTCGTTGATCGGCCATGTCCGTGGCGGCCTGTCTTATGTGCTGATCGGGGCCATCTACCTGATTTCCGGCATTTCCGGCTCCAAGGCTGCCGACATGGCGGCCATCGCACCGGCGCTGTTTCCGGAAATGAAAAAACGCGGTGAGGATGAAAACGAACTGGTGGCGATGCTCAATGCCTCCGGGGCGATGTCGGAAACCATTCCGCCAAGCCTGGTACTGATCACCATTGGCTCGGTGACCGGCGTGTCGATTTCCGCCCTGTTCACCGGTGGTTTCATGCCGGCGGTGGTGGGTGCCATCGCCATGGCGGCGGTGATCTGGTGGAAAAACCGCAAAGGCGAGGCCTCCACCGGTAAACGCGCCTCAGGCAAGGAAATCGGCCACTCGCTGCTGGTTGCGTTACCGGCACTGGCCCTGCCCTTCGTGATCCGCACCGCGGTGGTTGAAGGGGTCGCGACCGCCACCGAAGTCGCCGCCATCGGCGTGGCCTACACCTTTGTCGTCGGGTTGCTGTGCTACCGCTGCTTTGACTGGCGCCGGCTGTATCCGATCCTGGTCAGCACCGCGTCGCTGTCCGGCGCGATCCTGATCATCATCGGCAGCGCCACCGCCATGGCCTGGGCATTGACCCAGTCAGGCTTCTCGCACCAGTTGGCGCAGGTGATGTCGACGGTGCCGGGTGGCGCGATGGGCTTTTTGATCATCTCCGCCGTGGCGTTCATCCTTCTGGGCAGTTTTCTGGAAGGCATCCCGGCCATCGTGCTGTTCGGGCCGCTGCTGTTTCCGATTGCCAAGGCCATGGGCATCAACGACGTGCATTACGCCATGGTCGCGATCTTCGCCATGGGCCTGGGTTTGTTTGCCCCCCCGTTTGGCGTGGGCTTCTATGCCGCTTGCGCCATCGCCAAGGTCGACCCCAGCGGCGCCATGCGCCGGGTCTGGCCGTATCTCGGCGCACTCGTTATAGCCCTGGGCGTGCTGATCGCCGTGCCATGGGTTTCCATCGGTTTCCTGCCCACTGTCTGAATCACCTTTGACTTCAGCCGACGGTGCAAGCCCGACTGCCGGCCCTCAAACACGAGGTTTTTTATGAACTTTTCCACACTGCAAGCCGGCATCGCCACCGAGCGCCGATTGATCGTCGACCGGGAACGCACCATCTCGTTTCTGGGCGAGGACTTGCGCATCTACGCCACGCCCCGGTTGGTGGATGACATCGAACAGACCTGTCTTGATTACCTGCTCACCTTCCTGGATGAGGGCGAAAACACCGTCGGTGCGGCCGTCGACATCCGCCACGTCGGGGCCACGTTGTTGGGCATGTCGGTCAGCATCGTCGCCACGGTCACCCGAATCGACGGCCGCAGCGTCACCTTCAACGTCGAAGTGCGCGATGACGTCGAGCTGGTGGCCACGGCGGCGCATACCCGGGTGGTGGTGAACGTCGCCAAACTGCGCAGCCGCGTTCAGGCCAAGGCCGAGGCGGCGGCCGCCGGAGAAGTCGAAGACAGCGTGCTCAGCCCTTCCCAATTCGCCGCGTCACGCTGAGCAAGGGACGACCTCATGATCACGCTGCACGAACGCAATGGCCTGCCCAACCTTGCGGCCGAGGATGCGCTACCGATTGTCGATGCTCACCACCACCTGTGGGACCTGGGCAACGGTCGTTATCCCTGGCTGCAGGACGACTATCACGAAGATTTTTTTCTCGGCGACTATCGCAGCCTGTGCCGTGATTTCTTGCCGGAAAACTTTCTTGCCCTGACCGAAAGACAACGGTTGGTGGGCACGGTGCATGTCGAGGCCGAACGTGCTCGCGATGAGCAAGTCGCCGAGACACGCTGGCTGGAACAGGTGAATGCCCGTTACGGCTTCCCGAATGCCATCGTTGCCCACGCCTGGTTCGACCGTGAGGACAGCGCCGAAGTTCTCGCGGCTCAGGCCGCCAGGCCGCTGGTGAAAGGCATCCGCTCCAAACCGGTGACTTCGGCATCGCCGGACGTGTCGATTGCCGGGGCCCGCGGCACCATGCAAGACCCGAAATGGCTGGAAGGCTTTTCGCGGCTGGCTGACCACGGTCTGTCGTGGGACCTGCGCGTGCCGCCGTGGCACCTGGTCGAGGCCGCCGAAGTGGCGGCGATGTTTCCGCACATCCAGATCGCCCTCAACCACACCGGTTTCGCCTGGGATCGCAGCCCGCAAGGCATGACCCGCTGGCGCAAAGGCCTGGAAGCACTGGCCTTGCAGCCCAATGTGCACATCAAGCTGTCGGAGTTCGGGTTGAAAGACTCGCCCTGGAACTACGACGACAACCGGATCGTGGTGCTGACCGCATTGGAGATCTTCGGCCCCGAGCGCTGCATGTTCGCCAGCAATTTCCCGGTCGCCGGATTGCGCGCGTCCTACGACACGATTGCCGATGGCGTGGCCGCAATGCTCGCGCCACTGGGACGTGCCGTGCAGGAAGCAGTGTTCGCCGGCAATGCACAACGCTTTTATCGTTTGGAGGAACAGCATGGATAACCCATCCGTGATCGACTGGCGTGCGCGCTTTCTGGCCAGCGGCGAAGATGCGGACTTACCCATCGTCGACGCCCATCAGCACTATTTCGATATCGAGGCCCATTACTACCCGTGGCTGAACGACCGCCCGTTGCGCCCTTTTCGTTATGGCGATTACTCATCGATCTGCCGCAACTTTCTGCCTGAGGACTATCGCCGGCTGACGGGCAACCATCGCATCGTGCAGACCGTCGTCATCGAGGGTGAATGGGACCCCGCGACGCCGGCCGATGAGGTGAGGTTTGTCGAGTCACTGGCACACAACGAACCGAGCCTGGCGGCGATGGTGGCGCAGGCCTGGCTTGATCGTGAAGACGCATCGGACCTCTTGCGGCTGTACGGCGATCATCCGTTGGTGCGCGGCGTGCGCCACAAGCCTGCGGTCGCCACCCTTGAGGCATGGCACGAAGATTTCGTGGCGCCGGGCTCCATGCGCGACCCTCGTTGGCGCGAGGGTTACGCGCAACTGGCTGAAAACGGCCTGCATTTCGAGTTGCAGGCGCCTTGGTGGCATCTGTCGGAAGCCGCCGAGCTGGCCAGGGACTTTCCCGACGTGACCATCGTGGTCAATCACACGGCGCTGCCATCTGATCGTTCGGAAGAAGGGTTGGCGGGCTGGCGAAAAAACCTCGCGTTGCTGGCACGGGAGCCGAACGTCGCCCTGAAAATTTCCGGCATTTGTATCCCCGGCAAGGCCTGGCCCGTCGAGTCGAACCGCGTGGTGGTGAACGACGCAATTTCAATTGTTGATGTCAGTCGCTGTGCGTTTGCCAGCAATTACCCGGTCGACGGCGTCGTGAACGGCATGAGCGAGATCTTCGACGGCTTCAAAACGATTGTCAGCGACCGCTCCCTCACGGATCGGCTCGCCCTGTTTCATGACAACGCCCGACGCATTTACCGGCTCACTTGACCCTCATTTGAACAGCCCTTCAGGAGTTCCCATGTTCGAAGTTTCAGGCCACAACTACATCGCTGGCGCTCGTTCGGCTAAAGGCTCGAGCACCTTGCAAAGCCACGACGCCAGTACCGGCGAAGCACTGCCGTATCGCTTCCATCAGGCGACCGTGGATGAAGTGAATGCGGCGGCAGAAGCAGCGGCCACGGCTTACCCGATCTTTCGCACTCTTTCATCCGCCCGACGCGCTCAGTTTTTGGAGGCTATTGCCACTGAGCTTGAGGCGCTGGACGACTCGTTCATCGCCCTGGTGTGCCGGGAAACCGCCCTGCCCGCCGGCCGTATTCAAGGTGAGCGGGCACGTACCAGCGGCCAGATGCGCCTGTTCGCCAACATGCTGCGTCGCGGCGACTTCTACGGTGCCCGCATTGATCGTGCGCTGCCCGACCGCCAACCGTTACCTCGCCCCGACCTGCGCCAGTACCGCACCGGGCTCGGTCCGGTCGCCGTGTTCGGCGCCAGCAACTTTCCGCTGGCCTTCTCCACCGCCGGCGGTGACACCGCCTCTGCCCTCGCAGCGGGTTGCCCAGTGGTGTTCAAGGCCCACAGCGGTCACATGGCAACCGCCGATTACGTCGCCGATGCGATCACTCGCGCGGCCAGAAAAACCGGAATGCCTGACGGTGTGTTCAACATGCTTTACGGCAGCGTCGGTGAAGCATTGGTCAAGCACCCGTCTATCCAGGCGGTGGGTTTCACTGGGTCATTGCGTGGCGGTCGGGCGTTGTGTGACATGGCAGCGGCACGTCCTCAACCGATCCCGGTGTTCGCCGAGATGAGCAGCATCAATCCGGTGTTGCTGATGCCGGAAGCACTGAAGGCGCGCGGTGACAAGATCGCTGCCGAGCTGAGCGCTTCCGTGGTGCTGGGTGCGGGTCAGTTCTGCACCAATCCCGGTTTGGTACTGGGTATTCGTTCGCCAGAGTTCACTGCCTTCCTCGAACGTTTCACCGGATTGATGGGCGAGCAATCCGCGCAAACGATGCTTAACGTCGGCGCGCTGAAAAGCTATTGCCACGGTCTGGAAAATCTTCACGCACACCCCTGCATGACGCACCT
Organism: Pseudomonas sp. TH39(2020); assembly: GCF_016650715.1. Classification (NCBI taxonomy): domain Bacteria; kingdom Pseudomonadati; phylum Pseudomonadota; class Gammaproteobacteria; order Pseudomonadales; family Pseudomonadaceae; genus Pseudomonas; species Pseudomonas sp. TH39(2020). The sequence continues at coordinate 554,166 of NZ_JAEKFF010000008.1, forward strand.
GGCCGGCGCTGCACAACAGGGCAATCAGGCGCAGCCGCAAGTGTTCAAGGCCGATGTCAGCCTGCTGATTGATGGTGATGAGTTGCTTCAGGAAGAAGTCTTCGGCCCGACCACCATCGTGGTGGAAGTCGCTGACCAGGCCGAGTTGATCCAGGCACTGCACGGTTTGCGGGGTCAGTTGACCGCGACCTTGATTGTCGAAGACTCCGAAACCGACGCGCTGGGCGATGTTCTGGCCCTGCTGGAACAGAAAGTCGGGCGCGTGCTGTTCAACGGTTATCCGACCGGCGTGGAAGTCTGCGATGCGATGGTTCACGGCGGACCGTACCCGGCCACTTCGGATGCTCGCGGTACATCGGTCGGAACATTGGCGATTGATCGTTTTCTGCGTCCCGTTTGTTATCAGAACTGCCCCGACAGTTTGCTGCCGGACGCCCTGAAGGACGCCAACCCGCTGGGTATTGCCCGATTGATTGACGGTGTCAGCAGCTGTGATGCGCTGTAAGTCTCCGAACTAACACCCACCGTTAATAACAACTCCGTCGCCTATCGAAAAATAGGCGCCGGACACGCTCGCCTCAAAAAACGCTGTAGCCCACAACAACAAAAACAGAGGAAGTCTCATGCACGTTCAACTTCACCCGACACTGCGTCTCTCCAAGATGATGTTGGCGGTCACCGCTGCCGTTCTGATCAATTCAACGTTTTCTTCACTGGCGGTTGCAGAAACCGCACCCACCGCGACGGCAGCACCCATGCAATGTGTAACTGAAACGACACCGCGCTACACCAAAACCCCCACCGGTTATCTCATGGTGCTGCGCATGGGCGATAACGCCTTCAAGGAGCTGACCAAACTGGCCATCGCCGAAAAAATCCCCAGCGCCTCCATCAGCGGCATCGGCTTCGGCAATGTGAAGTTCGGCTTCTGGAACAAAGACAAGAAAGACTTCGACGCCAAGACCTTGAACAGTGTCGAGATGGCCAGCATCACCGGTTCCGTGGCCTGGAAGAACGAACAGCCTTCGATCCATATGCACGGTGTTGCCGGTGACGCCACGTTTCAAGCCTATGGCGGCCACATCCTCGACTTTGACGTCACCACCGGCTCGATGGAAATCACCGTGATCGTGCACCAGCGTCGTCTGGAGCGCGGGATTGACCCGTGCATCGGCGCCAACGTGTTGGGTATTTAAGCCAGGCGAACAACGCTCCCGCAGGCATCGAACGTTGCCGGCACCCGCTACTGCGGGAGCCACCCTCCCAAATACAAACTACAAAAAAAAGGGGCGATTCAGATGAGTAACAAGAAAACGGCGGTGACGTTTGCATTGGGTGCCATTGCACTCAGCACCCAGGCGCACGCCGACTTCCTGAGTGACAGCAAAGCGACATTGGGGATGAGAAATTTCTACTTCAACAACGACAACCGTGACGGCACCGCCGCGCCTTCGAAAACCGAAGAGTGGGCACAGGGTTTCATGCTGGACTACAAGTCGGGCTACACCGACGGCACGGTTGGTTTTGGCGTCGACGCGCTGGGCCTGATGGGGATTACGCTGGACAGCGGCAAGGGACGGCACGTCGGCAGCAGCATGATTCCTTCGGATAGCGACAACAGCGCCGTCGACGAATGGAGCCGGTTGGGGTTGACCGGCAAAGTCAAAATCTCGAAAACCGAACTTCGCTTGGGCACGCTGATGCCGAAGCTGCCGATCCTGGTGTCCAACGACGGCCGCCTGCTGCCGCAGACCTTCGAAGGTGGCCAGATCACCTCGGGCGAGTTTAACGATTTGACCCTCACGGGAGGCCGAATCGAACACGCCACCGGTCGGGGCTCGAGCGATCAGACGGGGTTGGCCGCCACGGGCGGCACCCGTGAAAGCAACGCGTTCGACTTCGCCGGCGGCGACTGGAAAGTCACCAAGGACCTGACGGCCCAGTATTACTACGCCAACCTCGACAACTACTACACCCAGCAGTTTTTCGGACTGATCCACACGCTGGCGATCACGGAAGGTCAATCGCTGAAAACCGACTTGCGCTACTTCAAGACCGATTCATCCGGTGCAAACAGTTCGGGCACTTCAGGCTACAAAATCAGCGGCTACACCCAAGGCAATGATGGCGAGATCGACAATCGAACCTGGAGCGCCGCGCTGATTTACACGGTGGGTGGCCATGGCCTCACAGCGGGCTATCAAAGCGTTTCGAGTGGCAGCAACTTCACGCAGCTCAATCAGGGCGGGCTGGCCAACAAGGGGGCCGGCGGCTCCAGCCTTTATCTGTACACCGACCGTCTGATTCAAACCTTCACCCGCGCGGGCGAGCGCACAGCCTTCGGTCAATACGCCTATGATTTTGCCGCCATGGGGGTGCCCGGACTGAAAGCGTCCGTCATGTACCTCAGCGGGGACGACATCAAGACGACCTCTGGCGATACCCAGAAGGAATGGGAGCGGGACATTGCGCTGGACTACGTGATTCAGTCCGGCACGCTTAAAGGTGTCGGGTTCGGATGGCGTAACGGCAAGTCCAACAGCGAGGCGTCCCGTGATCAGGACCAGAATCGCTTGATCGTGAGCTACAGCATTCCTTTGCTTTAGCAGAGAGCCCTAAAGGGATTGCGCGCAATGGGAGGATGCTCGCCTTGCCTCTTGGACTCAGCGCTGACACTGGGTCAGCGCTTTGCCTGTGCTGACCAAGGGCCACGGCCCGCGCCTGCGGCGAAGCCAAGCTGGCTGATCCGGCGTTATTGGTGGAGATCATCGTGTGTGCGGCGAGGGGCTGAGTTTTTTCAGAGGCAGGCGTTGGACTGATCACGCACCGACAGGGAACTCCTGACGACCGCCACGCATCCTAAATGATGAGGTACTTCCTTTTTTTGCTTCACGCTTTCAGAGGACACCGTCATGCGCCGCCTGATTATCATCTCTTCCCTTTTGCTGTGTTTACCCTTCGGCTCCGCTATGGCCAAAGTGGATGCGGGCGATGTCGCCACGTCAGCCGGGGTTTCCGCATCGTTGTACTCAACGTTCAAGGACCACAAACTCATGATTCCTGCCCGGGATGACGCCTCCAGCTTCGTTGCCAGTGGCGGTGCGATTCGTGGGGTTTATCTGGAGTCGGTCTTAAAACAGATTCGTCAGGACAATCCCGGCCTCAATGCCAGCGACGAAGATCTGGCCAGAGCGATCCTCGTCCAGGATGGCGCTGCTGCAGGGCAATGAAGGCTGAAAAAGTAGCGGTGGGGCTCGCGACACCCGGATAGCGTTTGCAGCCCTACCTTGCTTCAGCGCCGGATAAACGCGCCCAACCTGCCACCAATTGCGCGCTGATGCTCACGCCGCCGCACACCACAATCACCACATCATGGGCCTCGGCAATCGCCGGATGGTCCAGGTATCCAATCGCCAACGAAACACCACACGCCGGCTCCACCAACTGACGCAGGTCGTTGGCGTAACGAACCACGCCCATGATCGCCTCGTCATCGCTGAGCACGACACATTCGTGCGGGAAATCGAGGATGTGCTGCACCGGCCAGGCGGCTACCTGAGCAGCGCCTAGCGAAGTGGCAACGGTGTCGATCCGCGGCAATCTGACCGGATGCCCGGCAGCGACCGCGGCCGCAAAAGAGGCTGCCCCCTGGGTTTCGCAAGCAATGATCCGGCAGTCCATGCGGTCATGGCGAATCAACCCGGTGAGAATGCCCGCCAGCAAACCACCACCCCCTACCGACGTCACCACTGCATCGACCTGAGGACAATCTTCGAGGATTTCATCGACTATCGTGCTATGCCCTTCCCACAACACCGGATGATCGAAGGCCGGCACGTATTCAGTGTCCGCGCCTTGCGAGAGTTCCTTCGCCCGTTGATTCGCATCGTCCCAGAGCTTGCCATGGACGATCACCTCGGCACCGGTTTTCCTGATCCGTGCGCGGGTGGTTTCCGGTGTGGTGTGCGGCACTACAATGCAGGCTTTCAACCCCAGGCTGGCGGCAGCAACGGCGGTGGCGAACCCGGCATTGCCACCGGAAGGACAGACGACTTTGCGTTTGCCCTGCGCCTTTGCCTGACTGCACAAAAGACCCATGCCACGCAATTTGAACGAACCGCTGGGTTGCAGGTTTTCCAGCTTGAGCCAGATCCGCCGGGCCGGCGTTGACAGGCCCGGGTGCAGAATCAACGGAGTTCTGATGTGAAGCATGGTGGAGCTCCTTAAAGGGGAACGGTCCTTATCCAAGCTTAGTTCACCCTGCCCGGCGGCTACCGCTTCAGCGATAACGCGGGGCGGCCGTGGAATGGCCGAACAAGCCTGAAAGCGTCTGGCGCTGGGCTTCGTAGGTGTCCCACTGGTCGCCTTGGTGCAGGCCCGGAATGGTCACCACTTCGCCTTGCGCCAGGCCCGTCAGCGCGGCATCGACCATGTCCTGGGCAGACATCACGATCTCTTGCGGCAGGTTTTCCACCGGGTTGCCGGCCTCGCTCCAGAAGTCGGTGGCCGTGGCACCGGGCAATACGGCCTGGATGCGAAGGCCTTTGTCGGCCAGCTCGTGGTGCATCGATTGGCTCAGGCCGAGGACAAACGCCTTGGTCCCGCCATACACGCCGTTGAGAATTTCCGGGGCGATGGCAACGATCGAGGAGATATTGATCACCGTCCCGGTGCCGCGAGCGACAAAGCCTGGCACCACCGCGTAAGCCAGACGCATCAAAGCGGTCACGTTTAGGGTGATCATGTCTTCCATGTCATCCACAGGGCTACCGAGCAGCGGCATGACAGCGCCGACCCCGGCGTTGTTGACCAACAAGGTGATACTGGCGTCGGAGCGTAAAATTTCTTCGACCCGCCGCACGTCGGCCTTGTCTTTCAAATCGGCGACGACCACTTCGACGGCGCGACCGGTTTCGTTACTCAGGTGGTTGGCCAGGGCGTTCAGTTTTTCCTGGCTGCGGGCGACCAGAATCAGGTCGTAACCCTGCCGGGCGAGACGGTCGGCATACACCGCGCCGATGCCCGAAGAGGCGCCAGTGATCAGCGCGGTACCTTTGGATGAGAGAGCCATGTCGATTTCCTTCACATTGAGGCGATAACGTCGCCGGGTGTGAACCGTTATAAAGAGTCTAACGCCTGTCTCAAATGACGTATAACGTACGTTTTTCGGACACAACCTTTTGAGGACACCTCAATGACTTCCGTGGCGTTTGTGGTTTTTGAAGGTTTCCAGTCCATGGCGCTGGCGGCCATGCCGGTGTTCGAGTACGCCAACTTCAGCGCTGGCGAGGCGCTCTACGAAGTGAGCGTTATCTCCGAAGATGGCCGCACGTTGCGTGCTTCCGGTGGTTTGAGTGTCGGCACACAGGCTTTTGATGAGCGAGTGTTCGACACGGTGATTGTGGTGGGCGGCGATGCCATCCTCGAGCAGGCACCCGAGGGCGTGCTGACTTACCTGCGCGACAGCGTTAAAACCGCACGACGCACGGCGTCGATCTGCTCCGGGGCGTTCGTCCTGGCCCAGGCCGGTTTGCTCGACGGACGGCGGGCCACCACCCACTGGGCTTATGCACGGGAACTGCAAGCGCGGTTTCCGTCGATCAAGGTCGAAGAAGACCGCATCTACGTCGTCGACGGTTCGATCTGGACTTCCGCCGGGATGACCGCCGGCATCGACTTGGCGCTGGCCATGGTCGAAAAGGATCATGGCGCCGCACTCGCCCGTTCCGTGGCGCAGAAACTGGTGATGTACCACCGCCGCGCGGGCGGCCAGTCGCAGCACTCGGCGCTGCTGGAACTGGAGGCGAAATCCGACCGCATTCAAACCGTCCTGGGCTATGCGCGAGAACACCTCACCGAGACGTTATCGGTGGAGCAACTGGCGGACGTCGCACGCCTCAGCCCTCGGCAGTTCAGCCGGGCTTTTCGGGCGGAAACCGGTCAATCACCGGCCAAAGCCATCGAGAACCTGCGCCTGGAAGCCGCGCGGCAGATGCTGGAACGCGGGCGGCTGACCCTCGACCAGATCGCCGAAGAATCCGGCTTCAGCGACTGCCGCCGCATGCGCGAAGCCTTCCTTCGGGCGTTCGGGCAGCCGCCGCAGGTGATTCGGCGCAATGCCAGGGCCGACACCGCTACGTAGGAGCTGCCGCAGGTTCGGGCCGCGTTCGGACGATCTTTTGATCTTTGGCTGTCTTCAATACCGCTCAAGATCAAAAGATCGCAGCCTTCGGCAGCTCCTACACTGAACGGTGTCAGGTCCGTTTGTGGAGGTGTAGATGAAAATCTCGGCCAAACTGGCGTTTTTCGCCGTTGTTTCCACCCTCGCCTACCTTGGGCTCGCGGTGTGGGGGCTTGGCGGACTCTCGGCGTTTTTCTCTCATGCACCGCTGGTGGTCGTTGTGCTTGCCACTTTGGTGATGGCCATCGCGTCCTTGTTCACTGAGGTCAACCTGAGTTCCGGCGAACGTGAAGACCGGGCCAATCGTTGGGTGCTGCCGGCGTTCGGGGTGATCGGTTTATTGAGCGGGTACCTGCCGGCCTACACCGACCGGATCGATTTCTGGACCTTTGGTGGCGAAGGCGTGCGCTGGCTCGGCGCGTTGCTGTTCATCATCGGCGGCACGCTGCGGCTGTGGCCGGTGTTTGTGCTGGGCAAGCGTTTCAGTGGACTGGTGGCGATTCAGCCTGGGCACACGCTGGTCACCGACGGGATTTATCGCACCTTGCGCAACCCCAGTTATTTGGGGCTGATGGTCACTGCCGTGGGCTGGGCACTGGCCTTTCGTTCCGGCGTTGGCCTGTTGCTGGCCGCGGTGACGCTGATCCCGCTGATCGCCCGCATTCACGCCGAAGAAGCGCTGTTAAGGACGCAGTTCGGCAGCGAATACGAGGCTTACTGCGCCCGCAGTTGGCGGTTGATTCCCGGGGTTTACTGAAACAACACACCCCTAATGTGGGAGCGAGCCTGCTCGCGATGGGGGCCTGACATTCAACATTTATTTTGAATGACACTCCGCCATCGCGAGCAGGCTCGCTCCCACATTAGATCTTCGTTAGGCGGATGAGACCGTCGGCATCTGTGCGGGCCTCGACCGAGTTGTAGCTGGCTAATGTGGCATGCGGGGTCTGGAGCGGATGGTCGTGGGTCGCGGTCACCACGATCAGGCCCGCGCCCGCCGCCTCGGCCGCGAGAATGCCCACGGTGGCGTCTTCGAAAATCAGGCAATCGGCCGGTTCAACGCCCAAGCGCTTGGCCGCCAGTCGATAGCCCGCGGGATCAGGCTTTCCGGCACTGACGTCCTCGGCAGTGACCATCACCAAAGGCTCTGGAATACCCGCTGCGGCCATCCGCCGCAACGCCAACGCCTTCGGCGCCGAGGTGACGATCGCCCACTGGTTGGCGGGCAGCGACTTCAGGAAGTTCGCCGCGCCAGGCACTTCGATGATCCCCTCGACATCCTCGATTTCCGCCTCGGTAATGAACGCCGCTTCAGCCTCGGCATCCACCCCGGGCAACGCCAGACGATTGATGGTGTCGATGGCGCGAACGCCATGGATGGTGGGCAGGAATGAGACGACATCGACGCCGTGGCGCAAGGCCCAGGCCGCCCAGATCCGCTCGGCAGCGGCGATGGAATTGAGGACGGTGCCGTCCATATCAAACAGAAAAGCGCGGTACGGGGTGTTTAAGACGGATTCTTGAGCAGACAAGGGGGAGCTTCCTCTCGCAAGTGCCAGGCGGGTTCGCCGAGCAATGTAGCATTTGCGAGGAGCTGCCGAACGCGACCCGCGCCTTCGGCAACTCCTGAAGAGGATCTCCTTGCTAAGCGGGACGCGGTGCTTCAACAGGCGGGGTGCCGTCGTGAAACATCGTCTTCAGTTGAGCGCGCAGTTCCGGTGAGTCGGTATGCTTGTGAACACTGACCGCATGCTGTGCGGCGGCTTCGAGCAGTTCGTTTTCAGAGTCTGCGGACAGTGCGACCGAGCATTTGGCATCGCTTGGAAACTCGCGGCAGTCGATGTATTTACGCGCCATGATCTTCTCCTCCCTACGACGAAGGCAGGCTGAGGCCTGCGTTAACGATCACTCGACGCGCCACCCCAGACATCAAACACGACGAGTGTGCCGACTCTTGAAGTATAGGCCCGCCACAAGGCGCATCGTGGCAGGCTCGCAAACACCCCGAATCTCCGCGGAGCTGCCGCAGGTTCTACAGGGTACGTTTCGACTTCAAGGCACCTTCCACACAGTCCAGCAATTGCCCGAGCGCCCACGGTTTCTTGATGAATGAAACCGAATGCCTGACCCCGGCGCTTTCCGGTGTTTCAAAACCGGACATGATCATGATCGGTTTGTCCGGCCAGCGGTCGCCGAACTCGTTGGCCAGGTCCGCGCCATTGCGTTTGCCTGGCATGGTGATGTCCGTGAGCAACAGCACCACCTCGTTGGCGTGCTGTTCCAGATATTCCGATGCGGCGTCTGCGCTGACATGCGGTTCAACCACAAAGCCTTCCTCCTGAAGAATTTCGCAGAGAAACTCCAGGATCAGCGGGTCGTCCTCAACCACAAGAATCAACCCGCCAGGAAGGTGATCGCCTGCCGTCGATACTGGACACATGACTTTGCCGCTCCCTGATCGTATAAATGATTTCGCGGGCTCAAATCCGCTACCTATCAGGTATGAGCAGCGGACTTCGCGGAAATTCATTTTTGATGCAATCGGGCGATGAATCAGGCGCCATACAGCGCTGTATGGGCGCCGAAAACCAGGGTCTGGCCTCGAAAGAAGGGTGTGCGGATCAGTACGACGGAGCGTCTTTTTTCATGGTGTCCTTGGACATCGCGTCCTTTTTCATTCCGTCCTTGCTCATGGCGTCCTTGGACATGGTGTCATTCTTCATCGCGTCCTTGCTCATGGAATCCTTGGTCATGGCGTCCTTTTTCATCGTGTCTTTGTGCATGGCGTCTTTAGACATTGAATCCTTGCTCATGCTGTCGTTGCTCATGCCGTTATTGGTTGTTGCATCGGCGGCAAACACGCTGGCGGCGCCAAACGCCAGGCACATGGACAGTACGGTGGTCGCTAACTTTTTCATGATGGAACTCCTTGAAGCACAGGTTGCGAAACGCAGCGGACGCTGCGCAGTGAAGTGGCCAGGCGCCATCAGCTGCCACCGAACCAGTTGTAGCCCTGGTCTTCCCAGTAGCCACCCGGATAGGTGTTGGTGACGAACATCGCCTGAATATGTTTGGGATTCTTGTAGCCCAGCTTGGTGGGCATGCGCAGCTTCATCGGGAAGCCGTACTGGCGAGGCAGCACCGCGCCGTCATAGGTCAGCGTCAGCAAGGTTTGCGAATGCAGTGCGGTGGCCATGTCGATGCTGGTGTAGTAGTCGTCCGCGCATTTGAAGCCGACAAACTTGGCATCCGTATCGGCACCGACCCGTTTCAGGAAGTCGCTGAACCGTACGCCGCCCCAGCGGCCGATCGCGCTCCAGCCTTCGACGCAGATGTGTCGGGTAATCTGTTCGGTCTGGGCCATGGCGCGCAGTTCTTCCAGGCGCCAGCTGCGCTTGTCGGCGACCATGCCGGTCACTTCCAGTCGGTAACTTTCTTCCTCCACCGTCGGCGCCTCGTCGATGCCGTAGAAGGCATTGAACGGAAACGGCCGGGTGATCATTGACTCGGGATAGGTTGGCGCCAGGGCATTGGGGTTGAACAACCAGCCCTGCACCCGATCGTTGAACCGGGACATGGAGGACAACGCGGTTTCGACGCTCTCGTTGTCGGTGAGGTTGCAGCCGGACAACATGGCCACGCCGCCGAGGGTCAGGCCACGCATCAGGAACGAGCGTCGTGAGCGGTCCTCGATCTGTGGTGCAAGGACCTTTCTGGCGTCAGTCAGGATGGACGACTCGTCCAGCCCTGAGCCTTGAATGCGCTTTTTCATACGACCTCCTTGCGACCGACAATCATGGCCCACAACGTTTTGGGAACCAGCGCGACCATCACCAGATGAACCGCGACAAAGGCCACCAACAGCGACATCGCGATGAAGTGCACGTGCCGCGCACCTTCGTAACCGCCCAGCAGTTCACGCAACAGCGGAAACTGGACGGACTTCCACAACACCAGCCCGGACATCACCAGCAGCGTGATGTCGACCATCACGAACAGGTACGCCACCCGTTGCACCTGGTTGTAATGACTCAGATCGGCATGCCCCAACCGGCCCCGCAGTGCCGCCCACAGGTCATGCAAAACCCCTTTGGGTGAAACCGGGAAAAAGCGCCGTTTCAGACGACCACTGACGAGGTTGATGATCAGGTAGACAAGACCGTTGGCGGCCAGAAACCACATCGCCGCGAAATGCCATTGCAACGCGCCACCGAGCCAGCCACCCAAGGTGATCGTTTTGGGAAAGCTGAAATCGTAAAGCGGGGAAGCGTTATAGATTCGCCAACCGCTGGTCACCATGACCAATACCGCCAGGGCGTTCAGCCAATGGGTCAGCCGTAGCCAGCGGGGATGGCTGCTGACGGCGGGTGAAGCAGGTAACTGCGACATGATGGGCTCCCGGCGGTTGATCGTTGGAGCCGAGTATGCGAGCCGACAGATCGCCAAATCCTCACGTAAAGTTAAATTAATCGTGATAACTCCCCCCATATAACCTGTGGGAGCGAGACTGCTCGCGATGGCGGTGGGTCAGTCAACATGTATGTTGAATCTAATGCCGCCATCGTCGGAACGCCGCCCGGAGCCGGCTCGCTCCCACAGTTTTTTTGCGTGGTCCGCCCTTGGCTCAATTGTGGTTAAAATGCCGCCCCAACAAATTGCTGGCCCTGCCCGATGAACGCTGACGCTCTCTCCACCCTCCACGACCATCTGCTGACAGCACTGGCCACTGCCCCCGCCGAAACCCGTCGGCTGTTCCACGGCCGTGGCCGGTGCTGGCCGGGGCTGGAGCAATTGACGGTCGACTGGTTGCAGGGCGTGGTGCTGGTGTCGCTGTTCAAGGAACCCGAAGCGTCGCAGCTGGAAGCGTTGAAACAGACGCTGATGGACCTCACGCATTCGCCTGCGTGGACGCAATCCGGCGCGCACACCCTGCTGCTGCAACATCGCTACCTGCTGCAAAGCACCACCGAGTGGCTGTTGGGGGACGCGATCGACGAAATGACGATCACTGAGGGCGGCCTGCATTACCGGGTGGACCTGGGCCGCAAGCAGAACACGGGCCTGTTCCTCGACATGCGTTACGGCCGCGACTGGGTGCGGGCCAATGCTCAAGGCAAGCGCGTGCTGAATCTGTTCGCCTACACCTGCGGATTCTCAGTAGCGGCCATCGAAGGGGGTGCGACGCACGTGGTCAATCTGGACATGTCCAGCCCGGCCCTGAGCCGTGGTCGCGATAATCACCGGCTCAACGGCCACGACCTGAGCAAGGTGACGTTCCTCGGTCATGACCTGTTCAAATCCTGGGGCAAGGTGATCGGCAAGGGCCCTTACGACCTGGTGATCATCGACCCACCGTCCTTTCAGAAAGGCAGTTTTCTGCTGACCAAGGACTACCAGCGCGTGCTGCGCCGACTGCCGGAATTGCTCAGCCCTCAGGGCACGGTGCTGGCGTGCATGAACGATCCGGCGTTCGGTGCGGACTTCCTCATCGACGGCGTCACCCGCGAAGCACCGAGCCTGCGTTTCGAGCAACGGCTGGACAATCCGCCGGAGTTTCCCGATGCCGATGTTGAATGCGGGTTGAAGGCGCTAGTGTTCAGGCTGGGTTAGCCTGCGATCTTTTGATGTTGATCTCAGCGCGGCTGCAACACCAACGCAAACAACTCACCATGCCCATTCACATTGAGCTTGTGATAGAGATTGCGCCGGTGCACCTTCACCGTCTCCGGGGAAATGCCCATCTGCTAGGCGATGGCCTTGCTTGAGAAGCCCTGAAGAATCAGGCGCGCCGTTTCGATTTCCCGCACTGACAGACGCGCGTCGAAGCGATCCAGCAGGGTTGCCAGATCCCCGGCCACCGCCTCGGTTGCCGGTCCTTCCGGCGGCATCAATTGCAGGTGACGGCGCATCGCCGCCAGTATCCAATCGCGCACGCAAAGCAGACGGCCCTGTTCCTCAAGCGTGAATCGCGTCGAGCGTCCCAACGACAAACCGAGCACGGCGCCCTCGACGTTGACCATGAACTGCAACTCGTCACCGCCCACCACGGTGCGGAAGTAGCTCAGGTAGTACTCGCTCTGCTGGAACTGGTCGGGGGCCACCGACTCGAGGCTGTGCAAGCCGTCGGCGATGCCGGCACAAGCGGCCTGATAAAACGGGTCGAGCAAGTACATGCCAGCGCTGTAATCCGCCAGTTCTTCTTGCTCGGCAGCACCGCCCTTTGAGTCGAAGTCGATCAGCAGACGCGGCACCCGTCCGGCCCGCATTACCGCGACCAACGCGTTGTCCATCGGCACCAGCAGCCGCAGAGTGTCGACCAGCGCACGCCAGAACCCGTCCTGCCCCAAGGCACCAAATACCCGCGCCAGCCCTTGGTGCACCGGTAACTCTTTCAACAACGCGTCCACGCCCTACCCCTTTCGAGTAACCCATGATGGGAATGGGTGAGTCCACTCCCGATCGATACGCTGCAAGCACCTGATCATCACCGGCCTGCAGCAGGCCAGGAGTGCCGCATCATGAGTCGTCACCGCTCGCATTTCAATCTTGGACTGGGCGCCTGTCTGTCAGTCTCGCTATCGGCGGTTGCCGCCGACGGCCCGACGGTTCACGTGTACAACTGGTACGACTACATTGGTCCCACGACCCTGCAGGATTTCAAGCGTGACACCGGAATTGCACCGGTTTACGACACCTTCGACAGTGCCGAAGTACTGGAGGGCAAATTGCTCACCAGCCGCAGCGGATACGACGTGGTGGTGGCCAGCAACTTCAGCTTGCCGACCCTGATCAAGGCCGGTGCCCTTGCGCCTCTGCCCCACGCGCAGATGCCGGACTTCAAAAACATGGACGCCGACCTGTTGGCAAAACTGGCCAACAACGACCCGGGCAACCAGTACGCCGTGCCATATCTGTGGGGCACCAATGGCATCGGCTACAACATCGACAAGGTCCGCGCCGCGCTGGGTGACAAGGCGCCGGTGGATTCCTGGGACCTGGTGTTCAACGAAGAAAACCTGGCCAAACTCGGTCAGTGCGGCGTGGCCATGCTCGACTCGCCGGCCGAAATGCTGCCGGTCGCCCTGCACTACCTCGGCCTGCCACCCAACAGCACCAACCCCGAGGACTACAAAAAGGCCGAAGCACTGCTGCTCAAGCTGCGTCCGCACATTGCCTACTTCAACTCGTCCAAGTTCATCAGCGACCTGGCCAACGGCAACATCTGCGTGGCGGTGGGTTGGTCCGGCGCGATGCTGGAAGCCAAGAACACTGCCCAGCAGGCGAACAACGGCGTGAAGATCGCCTACAGCCTGCCGAAAGAAGGCGCGCCGGTGTGGTTCGACACACTGGTGTTGCTCAAGGACGCGCCGCACCCGGAACAGGGTTTGGCCTTTATCGACTACCTGATGCGCCCCGACGTCATCGCGCCGGTCAGTGATCACCTCTCCTACCCCAACGGCAACCGCAGCGCGACGCCACTGGTGGCCGAAGCGACCCGCAACAACCCTGCCGTGTATCCGTCCGCCGAAGCCATGGCCACATTATTCACCCTTCAGCCTCTGCCGCCCGCCACCGAGCGCGTACGCACGCGGATCTGGAGCAAAGTCAAAAACGGTCAGTGAACCCGATGGGATCTGTAGCAGCTGTCGAGCTTGCGAGGCTGCGTTCGGCTGCGAAGCAGTCGTAAATTCTGAAATCTCGGTCCACCAGGAACAACGCACTGCCTGATTTCACGACTGCTGCGCAGCCGAACGCAGGCTTCGCCAGCTGCTACAGGGATTGCGTTAGCCAATAATTTTTTTGAATGAATTGAAGATGAGAGAAACGATGAAACCACGTGCCCGCGACCTGAACATCCAGTTCGGCCAACTGCAACCCGGCCCGCTCAACGCCATCACCGATGTGCCCGGCGTACGGGTCGGCCACAGCAATGTGCGAGGACGCACCGCCAACGGCCGCGACATCCTGACCGGCGTCACCGTGATCGAACCACGTGCTGGCTCTACCAGCCAACAACCGTGCTTTGCCGGCGTCCATGTGCTCAATGGCAATGGCGACGCCACGGGTCTGGAGTGGATTCGCGAGGCCGGCCTGCTGACCAGCCCGATCGCCTTCACCAACACCCACAGCCTGGGCGTGGTGCGCGATGCGCTGGTTGTGCTGGACCGTGAACAGCAGCCCGATGACGGGCGACTCTACTGGAACATGCCGGTGGTGCTGGAGACCTTCGACGGTCTGCTCAACGACATCAACGGTTTCCACGTGAAGGTCGAACATGTGGCCGAAGCGCTGCGCACGGCGGTGGGTGGTCCGGTGATCGAAGGCGCCGTCGGCGGCGGCAGCGGCATGATCTGCCACGAATTCAAGGGCGGGATCGGCACCGCTTCGCGACGTCTGAACAGTGCTCAGGGCGGCTGGACCGTCGGTGCCATCGTCCAGGCCAACCATGGCATCCGCAACGAACTGCGCGTCGACGGTTACCCGGTCGGGCGCTATATGGAACAGGCCGACTCACCGTTCCTCAAGGCGTCCTTGCCGCATCCGGGCATGGGCTCGATTGTCGTCTGCCTGGCCACCGATGCACCGTTGCTGCCACACCAGTGCACGCGCCTCGCGCAGCGCGCCAGCCTCGGCCTGGCCCGCACCGGCGGCGGCAATGAAGACCACAGCGGTGACATCTTCATCGCCTTCGCCACCGGCAACGATGTGCCTCCCGCCGCTTACGAGAGCAAGCGTGCGCCGACCACCGACAACCTGAGCATGGTCAACAACGACCACATCAGCGAGTTGTTCCTGGCCGCCACCGAAGCGGTGGAGGAGGCGATCATCAATGCCTTGCTGGCCTCCGACACCGCCGAAGGCAACGGGCATGCGGTGCCGGGACTGGACGCCGGGACGCTGCTCAACGCCTTGCGTCGAGCGGGTTGGCCAGGGGATTCGACTAGCGGTACTTGAGCGCCAACCCTCAACTTTCTACGATGACTCTACGCAGCCGCTTGTTTGCTCAAGCCGTTGCGTAAGTGGTGAGTGAAATGAACCCCTACCAAGCTCACCACTTGTTTCATGCGCATCTTGAGCCTCGAGGGCTCTACTTCCTCCCCATCAACGAGCTTTGAGGCTCTTTTTTATCTGCACGAAATCCAGACACAAAAAAGCCCTTGGCGCGTTGTCCGCACCAAGGGCTTTTTTGCGTTGAATCGAAGCGACTAGACCAGCCGTAGCCGAGGGGAAGGAACTGGCACCGCACCTTCACCGAGTCGCTCCCGCACAAACTCACTCGCCTTGCGCGTCATCTGGTCCAGGTGTCGGTCACGCTGTTTTTCCGCATCGAGCATGGCCCGCTTGCCGTGTTTTTGCAGCAGGTACGTATGAATCTGTCGCACCTCGAGCGAGCTGTAGATCGATGCCACGTCCAGCACGGCCATCAAGCCATCGGTGCTGTGGTCGCGGGTGTTCATCAGCACTTGAGTAGCGCGCACGCCCAGCACCTGAAACCCCATTGCCTCAAAATACGGAACCTTGGCCACCGCGCACGTCAGCTCGGCATGCGGGTAGCGGCCGACCATTTCCTGCAGCATCCGCCGGGCAATACCTTGGCGTCGATGGCTGGCACTCACCGCCATATACGCGACACCGCATGCATCGGGATCGTCCTTGACCGGCAGGTACAGCAAGAAGCCGACGACCTTCTCGGGGTCGTCTTCGTCGGTCGCGACGAGCAACTCCACCGCAATCCCTTTCGCCCCGTTCAACGCCTCCAGATAGAGGTGAACCTCGTAGCCGATCGCGTACTGGTACACGTTGTACAACAGGTTGCTGGGCGCGATAGCGACCATGCTGATGTCGGTCAGGTAATCGACCACCATCTGCAGGATCTGGCTATTGATGTGCTCGGGGCACGGGGTTTTGAAATGGGTGATCTGGGGCATTCGTGGCTCTGATTCCGGGGCGGACGTGAAGGGTATGTTCGCGGGCGTGCCTATCATAACCGACGCCATGCGCGCCTGGCCGAGTTACCGCTGCGGCGCAACCATCCGAAACCGGATATTGATCTTGTCGGAGACAACACTGTCGGCCCATTCGCCTTCGCCGACTTTGAAGTCACTGCGCTTGAGCGTTAACTGGCCATCGAAAATCCCGATGGCGTTCTCGGACTTCAAAAGCACCGGTACATCCACTACATGCGTAATCCCTCTGAGCGTGAGTTTGCCAGTGATCGAGTAACGATTGTTGCCCAGGGCCTTCACGCCGGTCGATTCAAACGTCGCCACCGGATACGTTGCAGTGTTGAACCATGCTGGCTTTTTTAATTCGCTGTTAGCGTCGCTGCTTCCGGCATCGATGCTGTCGAGCTGGATGGTGAGCGCGGCGTGGGCTGCTGACGGTTTCGCCGTGTCGAAATCAAGCGTGGCGTCGAACTTGCCGAACGTGCCGTATACCCGTGAGGAGAACTGTTTATAGGTGAAGGCGATCGTGCTGGCGGTTTCATTGACCCGCGTGTATTCGGCCGCCTGGGCGCAAGGCAGCGCGCCGAATGCAAGGCCGGCAACCAGCAGGGCGCAGGTCGGGAGTCGATGTTTCATGGGATTCTCCGGTCGAGCTCCCGTTTGAGCTGAGGCGCCGCACGCATAAGCCAGCGATAGGTGGACTAAAGCAAATAAACGCGGTTAATGCCACCTGCCACTCAGACTTCCGACCACCTGTCGGTCCACGCAATTGGCCGCCCCAATACGGCCGCCGTGCAGGTGTTTAATGATTGTCCAACTCACCCTGTCGGGAGACTGGCCATGAAATTCGTCATCATCGGAGGAAGCGGGCTGATCGGCAGCAAAGTCTGCAAGAACCTCCAGGATCTGGGGCATGAAGTCATATCAGCGTCACCGAGTTCCGGCATCAACGTCATCACCGGCGAAGGCCTGGCGGACGCGCTCAAGGGCGCCGACGTGGTGGTCGACGTGGCCAACTCCCCCTCATTCGAGGATCACGCGGCGTTGCATTTCTTTGAGACCGCCGGGCATAACCTGTTCGCTGCCGAGAAGGTAGCCGGCACCAAACACCATGTCACCCTGTCCGTCGTGGGCACCGAACGGATGCTCGACAGTGGTTACTTCCGGGCCAAAATGGCCCAGGAAAAACTCATCAAGGCCTCGGGCATTCCCTACACCATCTTGCGGGCCACGCAGTTCTTCGAGTTCATTGGTGCCATTGCTTACTCGGGTCGCGAGGACGGCAACACCATCCATTTAACGTCCGCAGCCCTGCAACCGGTGGCCTCGGTCGATGTCGCGGCCGCACTGACGGCTATCGCTCAAAAAGCGCCGATCAATCAGACCGTGGAAGTGGCCGGGCCGGATCGCCGACCCATTGTCGAGTTCGTGAGTGAGTACCTGAAACACACCAAGGACCCGCGCGAAGCCGTTTCGGATGACACGGTTCCTTACTTCGGCGCATCGATCAATGACAAGTCCCTCACGCCAGGCGATAGCCCCATTGTCGGAGCGACCCGGTTTCAAGACTGGCTGAACACGTCGCATCCCTCTTGAGTCACCAGTGCTGAGCGGCGCTGGACTCCCGCAGCCAGGCCCGCTGCAACAGCTTGATGACCTCGGCATCCGAGGTCTGGGTAAAGTCCATGTACCAACGGCTGATCGACATCATCCAGTCGGGAATGAGCGGGCATATCAACTCATCCACCTCGCTGCGCAGCGCCTCCGCGGTCTCAATCGGCGCCACCGGCACGGCGACGACGATGCGAGACGGCGCGTGCGCACGCACCGCGTGGATCGCCGCCATCATCGAGGCGCCTGTCGCCAGGCCGTCGTCGATCAGGATCACCACCTGATCCTTGAGTTGCACAGGCGCGCGCGTTCCCCGGTAAATCTGCTCGCGACGTAGCAGCTCGCGGGTTTCCCGTGCGACCACGTCATCGAACGTGGCCGGGTCAATCGGGTGAACCCGCAGCGCATGTTCATTGAGGATTTGTATGCCGCCGCTGGCGATGGCGCCCATGGCGAACTCTTGATGAGAGGGAACGCCCAACTTGCGGACCAGCATCAGGTCCAGACGAACGTCCAGGGCCGTGGCCACTTCATAGGCCACCGGCACACCGCCTCGGGGCAAGGCAAGGACGATGACATCGGGTCGATGCGCGTATTTGAGTAACGGCTCCACCAGACGTCGACCGGCGGCGGCCCGGTCCTGCAGAAGGGTGGGCGATGAGGGACTCATTTGAAAACCTCCTCAGGCGATCACGCCTGTCGGTTCGCATCACACGCTCACTCAGGATTGTCGGTCTGACGGTGGCTGACAGCAAGCTCAGCCATGACGCACGCGCCCGCCGATCCCATCGCCGTCGTCAGCGCGAATGACTCAAAAAAAGCGACCTCCCTGATGCAGGCTTTTATTGTCAGCTGCATAAAGAAGGTCGCCCCTGTCAGGCTCCGAATAAGCCCTAAGGCTTACACACTGAACCGGCCTAACATGCGCTCGCTACTGTCCGTGGAGAAATAACGACGCGGTCCTGTAGTTTCACCCGCTGAGTCAAAACCAGCATCGTCAGGAAACCCAGTGCAATCAGTACCGGATACGCCATCAACAGTTCGGAAAGGGAGTATTTCCAGGCCAGCGGGCGCCCGACGCCCAGCATGGCCGCATACATCCAGGACACCGCCGACAGCGAGCCGCAGAACAGCGCCAGCATCCGTGCGCTGAAGCCGAGATTGAGCAAGGAGCCGGCCTTTTGCAGCGCGGGCAATACCAGGCGATGCAACAAGATGCCGTTGTAACTCAGCAACACGACAATAATTACTTTGGCGTGAAGCTTTGGATTCATAAAGTAATCCGTACCTTTTTCCAGGTAATCAATACCGATGACGGCGATACCGGTCACCCACAACGCTATCAATGCAGCGATGACAGACTTCTGCAGACTTTCCATGTGAGCATTATCATGTTCAGTCAATGTTTTGCGTTTTAACAAGTCTCTGACCATCGCAACATCACTGGTTAATACCAAACCAATAGCCACACAACACGACACTAAATGAACGTAAATAACGCCCAACCGCACAAACTCCATAAACTCTTTATTTTCTAGCAGGCTCATAATTGTATTTATCGCCACGGTACTTTCTCCACCTTATTCGATAGTACAGATCGATACTCAACAGGGCATCCAACGCTTCAAAACCCTGTGCGATCTTACTTTTATAAGATATGCCAACTCATCGACCTGGCACTGCTTAGCCCATTGATTAGCTTGGCAAATCAATGACCGGCTTATTTATTGCCTCCTGAATTTCAGGTAAAAAAATCCCCATTAGCATTCAATGCACATGAGGTTTATTTTCCACTTCTTTTCTGCGGCTGCAGGAGCAGGTCTTGGGTGACGTGCTGAAGGATCAGAGGCCCGAGATCCCGGAATGTTCATTTTTTGAGCACACTACCGACAAACGGTGGTTATTGTGAAAGATATTCTCCTCACAGTAATTCGTGCACCTCCCCGAAACGCCCACGGTAACTAGCCTGGTGAATGACATCAGCATAAAACAGTGTTTATTGGATCCATAAGTTGAGACTACGCGCACAACAATGGCAATAGCGATCCACTCTCATTCAGGACTGATACACCAACTAAATAGTCATACCTTTCGCTTAAAAAACCCACTGACTTTATCGAGCGTCCGGACAGCAAGTTAATGTCACTGTCCGGCACCGCCCTCAGCCTTCGACCGTCGACGCGAGCGTAAACCAGACGCAGACTTCGAATCCATCCGTTCGACCTGTCGCCGGCGATACCAGCCGTATTTTCGCGTTGACGCCCTGCACAATGGTTTTGGCGATCGCCAACCCCAACCCTGAACCGCTGGCTTCACTATTGCCCCGCACAAAGCGCTCGGTAAGTCGCTGCAACACCGCCTCGGGCACCGGCGGGCCACCATTGACCACCCGCAGCAGCGCCTGGTCGGTAAGACTGACTTCGACCGGTTGATCTGCGGCGCCATACTTGAGCGCGTTCTCGATCAGGTTGCGCAGCAGGATGGCGAAGGCGTCCGGATCAATTGTCGAGTACACGCTCGTCTGGGTTGGCAGGTGCAACTCGATCCGGTGCCCACTGTTGTGGTTCCACTCATCGACCACATGGGCCAACAACGGAATGAGGTCCTGGGGCGTTTCGGACAACAGTCCACCCCCCTCGGCCTTGGCCAGCTGCATGAGTTTTTCCGAGAGCCGCGTCAGTTCGCGCAACGAGGTTTCGATTTTAGCCGCGCGTAACCGCAACGGGCCTTCAGGCGCTTCGTGATGCAAACGCTGGATCTGCGCCAGGGTCGCGGCCAGCGGCGTGCGCAGTTCATGGGCGCTGTTGGCAGTAAAGCTGCGCTCGGTTTCCAAGGCCTTGCGCAAGCGCTCCAGCAGATGATTGACCGCCTCGGCCAGCGGGGCGATTTCCGCCGGCAGTCGCGCCACGTGGATCGGCGACAGATCACCCACGCCGCGAGCCTCCACGGCGCGACGATAGGCCAATACACTGCGCAGGCTG
Source organism: Pseudomonas sp. TH39(2020) (assembly GCF_016650715.1). Taxonomy (NCBI): domain Bacteria; kingdom Pseudomonadati; phylum Pseudomonadota; class Gammaproteobacteria; order Pseudomonadales; family Pseudomonadaceae; genus Pseudomonas; species Pseudomonas sp. TH39(2020). The sequence continues at coordinate 574,886 of NZ_JAEKFF010000008.1, forward strand.
ATGCGCACAAACATCCAGGTGCCAAACAGGCTGATGGGAATCAGCGCCAATAACGGCAACAACAAGGCAAGCAACGCTTCCCGCGCGGCTTCACGGCGATGTTCCAGAGGTTCGGCGATTTCGATAAACACCGTCTCACGCAGCGCACTGGCGCCGTACAGACGGTATTTTTTAGTGGTTGAAAAGCCTTCGGCCGGTTGTTGATTGAAGATCTTCGGGTTGGCGTCGTGGGACTGCATCAGGATCTCGCCCTTGGCATCGCGCACCAGATACGTCAGGTATTCCTTGTGCATTTTCAGGGTGGCGACATGTTGTGCCTCACTGGGGTTTTCCCGGTTGCTGATTTCCAGCACGGCCAGGGGCAGGATGCGCTGCGCGGTCTCTTCCAGCGCGCTGTCGAACGCCTCGTTCAATTCATGTTGCACCACCAGCCAGGCGCCGACGGTCGCCGCCAGCCACAGTAAGGTCGTGCCCAACGTCAATCCCAGGCCGAGACGTTTTTGCAGGCTTGACGACGGCTTCATGCGGACATCAACCGATAGCCCATGCCCCGCACGGTTTCAATCAGGTCGCGCCCGAGTTTTTTACGCAGACGGCTGATATAGACCTCGATGGTATTGCTCTCGATTTCGGCGCCGAAGGCATACAGCCGTTCTTCTAGCTGCGACTTGGACAGCAGCGCGCTGGGGCGCTGCACAAACGCCTCGAACAGCGCCCATTCCCGCGCCGTGAGGTCCACCGTCGCACCGGCCCGCTGCACCGTACGGGCACTCATGTCGACCTGCAAATCACCGAGCTTGATCTGCGGATTGGGGTTGCCGCTATAACGCCGGGCCACCGCCGCCACACGGGCCGAGAGTTCAAACAGGTCGAACGGTTTGACCAGGTAGTCGTCGGCGCCCGCGTTGAGGCCAGCGATACGATCGGAAATCTGATCCTGGGCAGTCAGGATAATCACCGGGGTCACGTCCCCTGCCGAGCGTTGCTGTCGCAAAAAATCCAGACCGCGACCGTCCGGGAGCATCAGGTCCAGCAGGATCAGGTCGTAAGGCGTGGTGCGCACGCTGTTGCGCGCATGGTCCAGGCGCTGCACCCAATCGACTGCGTGGCCGTCATCGGCGATCTGTTCGCGCACCGCCTCTCCCAACCCTGGTGCGTCCTCGACCAATAAAACCCGCATCTGGCACCTCCTGTGATGGTTGTCATGCAGCACCTTAATCGCCTTACCTGACGTGAATCTGAAGATTCAGCTGGTTGTCAGGAATGCACCTTAGGGTATGCCACAGACGCCGACCTCGGCAGGAGACAGATCATGAAATCAGGTTTTATTGCCAATGCCGCGCTGTTGAGCCTGCTGCTCAGCGGTTACGCCCTGGCCGATGACGACTGCAGCGACCCGGTGAGCGACTGGCAACCGCGCGAAACCTTGCGTCAGCAGGTCGAGCGGCAGTACGGCTGGAGCGTGCAGCGCATCAAGGTCGACGACGGTTGTTACGAGCTCAAGGGGTTAGACCGCAAAGGCAATGCCATCGAAGCCAGCTATTCACCGGCATCGCTGCGCCTGCACACACTCGAGATCCATTTCCGCGACGACGGCGATGCCAGGGATTACCTCGGCAGCCCGCTCACCGAATGACGCCTCACCTGTCGATGAGTTTTTCCTGCGTTTCAGGTTGCTGTCAGCAAGCAGGTCCAGGCTCTCGACCTAACGATCAAAAGGACACCGCCATGAAAAAGATCATCGCAGCAACCTGCCTCGTCGGCGCCATTGCCCTGCCGGGTCTGGCCCAGGCCCGTGAAGTGACCTTGACCACACAGCTCAAGGACTACAGCGGCAATGATGCCTACCTGGCGATCTACGTCACCGACGCCAATGGCCAATACCAGAAAACCCTCTGGGTGGCCGGCAAGAAGGCCAAGTACTACAAGCACCTGGGTGACTGGGCCCGTGGCAGCGGGATGAACCGGAGCGAGTTCGATGGGGTTAGCGGCGCCAGTGTCGGCAGCGGACGCACCCTCAAAGTCAGCGTCGAACTGGCAGACACCCTGATTGATGCCGGGTATCAGATCCGCATCGACAGCGCCGTCGAGGACAAACGTGATGCCCGCGCCGATGTCAGCGTGCCCCTGACGTCCAAGGGCGCAGGCAAGCCGGTGACCGGCAGTGCCTACGTCGACTCCTTTACTTACGATCTGTAGCACCCGCCATCTCTGGAGGCTGAACATGCTTCGTCAGTTCCATTCCCTTCCCGGCCTGATCGCCGCCCTGTTGGTCATGTTATTGGCCATCAGCGGCGCGATCCTGTCTGTCGACCCGGCGCTGGAACGCCTGCACAGCACGTCCACTCCTGCCGGACAACTCAACGTCGGCCAACTGGCCGGGCGCGTTGCCAGCCACTTTCCGGGCGTGGAGCAGATCCAGCGCTCAGCGTCCGGCACGGTGATCGTCTACTACAACCAGAACGGCCAGGCCGGGGCGGAAAAGGTCGACCCATTGACCGGCCAAGGCCTCGCCCCTTACGAGCCATCCGCGTTCTCCCGCTGGGTGAAAGACCTGCACCGCTCGCTGTTCCTTGGCACCCCGGGCCATGGGGTGTCGGGTGTCGGCGCCCTGTTCATGCTGATGCTGTCGGTGTCCGGCGCGCTATTGCTGGCCCGGCGCCTGGGCGGCTGGCGCAACCTGCTGCGGCCACTGCGGGGCACTTTCAGCCAGCGCTGGCATGCTGAAGTCGGGCGACTGGCCTTGCTCGGGCTGCTGCTGTCGGCATTGAGCGGGCTCTACATGTCCGCCACCACTTTTGGTTTTATCGCCGACGGCAGTCAGAGTGAACCCGCCTTCCCCGCCCACGTCAGCACCGGCCCGGCCTTGCCGGTGGCGAAGCTGCAAGCCTTGCAGGCCACCGACCTGAACGACCTGCGCGAGCTGGTCTACCCGAGCCCCGGCAACCCGCGCGATGTGTTTTCCCTGCGCACGGCCCAGGGCGACGGCTACGTGGATCAGGCCAGTGGCGCTTTGCTGTCCTATCAAGCCCACGACTCGATGCACAACCTCTACGAATTGATCTATCAGTTGCACACCGGCGAAGGCCTCTGGTGGCTGGGCCTGCCGCTGGGGCTCTGCGCCCTCTGCGTACCGTTGATGAGCGTGACCGGCATCCTGTTGTGGTGGCGCCGCCGCAAGGCTGGCCCGAACATCCGCCACAACAGCCCTGCCCACTCCGCCGACAGCGTGATTCTGGTGGGCAGCGAAAACAACAGCACCTGGGGTTTTGCCAAAACCTTGCACGACGCCTTGCACCAGAGTGGCCAACAGGTGCACAGCGCGGCGATGAATGAATGGGTGGGCGATTACCGCAATGCCCAACGGGTGTTCATCCTCACCGCGACCCACGGTGACGGCGATGCGCCGGCCTCGGCTTCGCAGTTCCTGGCGCGGATGGCCAAAACCGGCCTCAAGCCCGGCCTGCCCTTTGCGGTGCTGGGCCTGGGCGACCGCCAGTTTGCGCAGTTCTGTCAGTACGCCCATCAGGTGCAGGACGCGATGTTGCAGGCCGGTGGCTCGCCGTTGCTGGAGCTGGAAACCGTCAACCGCCAATCCTCTCAGGAGTTTGCGCGCTGGGGCCTCGCGTTGGGCGAAGTACTGGGGCAGGACCTGACGCTGGTTCACACCCCGCAGCAGCCGCGTACGCATCAATTGCAGCTGACAGAGCGGATTGCCTATGGCGAACAGGTGAATGCGCCGACCCACGTACTGCGTTTCAAAGCCTGCGGTGAGCTGCCGGAGTTTCTGGCCGGCGACCTGGTCGGGATTCTGCCCCCGGGCAGCCCGATCCCGCGTTTCTACTCACTGGCCAGCGGTTCCGAGGACGGCGTGCTGGAGATCTGTGTGCGTAAACACAACGGTGGCATGTGCTCGGAATTCCTTCATGGCCTGGACATCAGCGCGCAAATCGAAGCCTTTATCCAGCCCAACCCGCAATTTCGTCCGGCATCGGGCACGCACCCGGTGATCCTGATCGGCGCCGGTACCGGCATCGGTCCTCTGGCCGGTTTTATCCGCAACAACAAGGCCCGTCACCCGATGCACCTGTATTGGGGCGGGCGCAACCCGGCCTCGGATTTTCTCTATGAACCGGAGCTCAACCAATACTTGTCGGACCGACGCCTCACGGCACTGCGCGCCGCCTTCTCTCAGGTTCAGGACCGCAGCTACGTGCAAGACCGGCTGATCAGCGATGCCCTGGCCTTGCGCCGACTGATTGAAAAAGGTGCCCAGGTGCTGGTGTGTGGCAGCCGTGAAATGGCCAAAGGCGTGATGCAGGCCCTCGATGAAGTGTTGGCGCCTCTGAACCTGAGTGTGCTGACCCTCAAGGCACAAGGACGCTACCGTGAAGATGTCTACTGAGTTGCAGCGCTATAGCCTGAACGGCGAAACCATGGGCACCCGCTACACCGCCCTGTTTTATGCCGGGGCCGGGATCGATACCGACGACGTTGGCCATCGCCTGGCGCGCGCCGTGGGCCGGGTGGACCAGCAAATGTCCACCTGGAAACCCGACTCGGACCTCAACCGCCTCAACGCCGCCCCCGAGCAGGAATGGGTGTCGGTGCCCAAGGAACTGGCCACGGTGCTGTCTGCTGCATTGCGCGTCAGTCAGCAATCCGGCGGCGCTTTCGACATCGCTGTCGGTGATCTGGTTAACGCCTGGGGCTTCGGCCCCGGAGAGCAGACGGTCACAGAGCAGGCGATCGGCACGATTGCGCCAAGCGCCCGGCTGTTGGCCAGCGCCGCGTTGGTGGTTGACCCGCAACGCAATCAGGTGCGCAAGCGCGTGCCGCTGAACCTTGATTTGAGTGGCATCGCCAAAGGTTTTGGCGTGGATGAACTGGCTCGTTGCCTGGAGGGTTTGGGCATCAACCGCTACCTGGTCGGCATCGATGGCGAGATGCGCGCCCGAGGCTTCAAACCTGACGGCCAGTGCTGGGCCGTGGCCCTGGAAAAGCCCAACCGGGGCGTGCGTGAAGTCATGGGCGTGATGGAACTTGGCGATGCCGCTATCGCGACCTCCGGGGACTATCGACATTGGGTGGACGTGGCCGGTCAGTCCTATGCTCATACCATGAACCCGGCCACCGGCGCGCCGCTGTGCAACCCGCTCGCCGCCGTCACAGTGGTGGCGGCCTCGTGCATGCTCGCCGATGCCTGGGCCACGGCGCTGATGGTCCTGGGCGAAACCGAGGGCCCGCGTCTGGCTCAGGAACGCGGGATGGACGCGTTGTTCGTGCTGCGCGAGGGTGAACAGTTCAAAGAAATATCCATTGTCGGCGGCCAGTTGCAGGCGCAGATTGAAACCCGCTGACGCCGATTGCCGGACCGCTCGGAACCCGTCCTACTTGAACCGCCCAATGACAGGGAGTCCCGTTAAACAATGAAATTCATGCACAGGCACACCGAGGCACACCGAAGCGATCGTATCGGCTGGCTACGCGCCGCCGTCCTTGGGGCCAACGATGGAATTGTTTCTACCGCCAGCCTGCTGATCGGCGTCGCGGCCGCCAACGCCAGCCACGCCACGTTGCTGGTCACCGGTATGGCGGGGCTGATGGCCGGCGCCATGTCCATGGCCGCTGGCGAGTACATTTCCGTGCACTCCCAGGCCGATACCGAGCGGGCCGATCTGTCACGCGAACGGGCAGAACTGGCGAGCGACCCGAAAGCCGAACACATCGAGCTCGCCAACATCTACATGCATCGCGGCGTATCACCCGAACTGGCGCATCAAGTGGCCGATCAATTGATGGCCCATGACGCACTGGGCTCTCACGCCCGGGACGAGTTGGGCATCAGCGCCACCCTCACCGCCAAACCCTTGCAGGCCGCCATGGCCTCCGCCGCCAGTTTCGTGGTGGGTGCCGCGTTGCCTCTGGCCGTGACTTTCTTCGCGCCGCAGCACAGCGTCGGGACCTGGATATCGGCCATGTCATTGGTGTTTCTTGGGACATTGGGCGCCATTGCCGCCAAAGCAGGCGGGGCCAAAATCATGACCGGCGCCTGGCGGGTGACATTCTGGGGGGCTCTGGCCATGGGGATTACGGCACTGGTGGGGCACTTGTTTGGCGCAGTGGTCTAGCGGGTGCGTCCTCCAAAAACGAAGGGCGCCCGCTAGACGAAGGGGCGCCCTTTAAGGATTGACGACTTAAACCACGCCGACGAAATCGCTCGCTGTCAGGGCGACATGCCCGACCAGATCAATTTGGAAATCGGCACCATTACCGCTGTTTACATTGCCCTCCACATACGTGTGATCGACCCCGCCGACATTGACGAAGTGGTACTTCAATTGCGCCTGGTTACTGAACTCGTTGCCAGCGCCATTCCACTCGCCGAGGAAGGTGAAGTCCTGATTACCGGCGGAACCGGCGCCGGAGGTCCGGGCATCGATCAGGGTGAGATCGATATGGTCAGTTCCGTGCAAGAAATCCGTGATCACGTCACGGCTTGCGGCCGAAGTGCCCGAGTCATTGATCGAGCTGAACACAAACATGTCCGCCCCCGCACCGCCGGTCAAGGTGTCGCGGTTGCCATTGCCGGTCAAGGTGTCGGCACCGCCACCACCACTCAAAGTGTCGATGCTGCCCTGCCCGGTCAGCGCGTTATTGGCGTTGTCGCCGGTCAGGCTGTTGGTGCCGCTGCTGCCGATGACATTTTCGACGCCAGTCAACGTATCGTTACCGGTTTGCGAACTGCTGGCCAGGCCAGTGGACAAGTTGACCGTGGCGTTGGCCGAGGTCCCTGACAAGTCGTAGGTATCGGTGTCGCCACCGCCGTCGTAGCTGTCGTTACCGTCATTGACCGACGCCCGGAAGGTGTCATTGCCAAGGCCACCGAACAGGCTGTCCAGGCCTTGCCCACCGACCAGGGTGTCGTCGCCGCTGCCACCGTCCATCCAGTCATTGCCGCCCTGGCCTTGCAACACGTTGCTCACGCCATCGCCCTGAATGTGATCATCGCCAGCGCTGCCGGTGACGTTCTCGATCCCGGTCAGGGAATCGTTGCCGGTTTGGCTGCTGGTTGAAGTGCCGACGAGTAAATCAACCGTCGCCGCGGCCGAAGTGGCAGACAAATCATAGGTATCGGTGCCCGAACCACCGTCATAGTGGTCGTTGCCGTCGTTCAGCGAAGCCAGCATCGTGTCGTTGCCTGCCTCACCAAAGACCGTGTCGTTGCCGGCCAGCCCGCTGAGTTGGTTGTTACCGCTGTTGCCATGGATCACGTTGTCCAGCGCGTTACCGGTACCGTTGATGTTGTTCGAGCCCAGCAAGGTCAGGTTCTCGACGTTGGCACCCAGGGTGTAGCTGACCGAGGACATGACGGTGTCGGTGCCTTCGTTCAGATTCTCCTGAACCACATCGCCATTGGCATCGACCATGTAGACGTCATTGCCAGCGTTGCCGCGCATCGTATCGTTACCGGCGCCGCCATCCAGCAAGTCGGAACCCAGCCCGCCGTTGAGAACATCATTGCCCGAGTAGCCCAACAGGATGTCCTGATAGCTGGTGCCGGTAAGCGTATCACCGAAGAAGAATGAGTTAGTGCCCTCGATGAAGCGCCCCACCGCCTCCGACGGGTCTGACGTCAGTTGTTCCACCGTGCCGTTGTTGTCGGTGTAAGTGGTGATGACCCGCAGCTGCTGGCCGAACTGCGCCGAGGTCGGTGCAAAGGTCGAAGCATTCGCCCCGGCGATACTCAACCAGGTCGCCCCCACCAGTGCTTGCCACTGATAGGAGAACCCGCTCGGCCCAGGCAAGCCATCGGCGTCCTGGATGGCCGAGGTGTTGGCGGTCAGCCGGTATTGGGCGGGCACCGGACGACTTGGGGTGGTAGGTGCGGTGGCATAACCCGATAGCACCACATTACCGGTCGGCAGATGATTGGTGATGCTCAGATTGACCGTGCGGTCGGCGAAGCGAAGTTTCTCAACACCGATCACGATATCGGTGCCATCGATGTTAGCCGCACCGACCCGCAAATCCACCACTTTGAACGCCGTGATCAACTCGCCACCCGGCCGGGTGTCGGTGAACTTGGTGATGCTGTAATTGGCGTAGTTACCCGAGTATATCGCCGTGTCCGCCGCACCATCAGCGGTGCCGGCTGCTTGATGGTTGTCACCCAGAATGAAGTCGGGGCGGGCGGCTTGCAGACCGGTGAAATGCTCGGAAAACCCTTGACTGGCGAGCAGGTGATTCAGATCGGCAAGCTTGATCGAGTCGCCGACAATCACGTCATTGCCGCCGTTGCCCTGAGACACATCGTCACCGCTGCCGCCAATCAACCAGTTCTCCGTGGCGTTACCGATCAGGCCCGCCAAAGGATTGGCCGGGGTGACCGTGTTCGCGCGGCTATCGCTGAAGCGTGAACCGACCAGGCCTTCAATGTCGGTCAGCAAGGCGTTGAACGGCTGGAACAGCACTGAAGTGCCCGGTGCCGCCACGATGTTCTGATTGTTGAGGTCTGCTGCCGCGTCCAGCGCAATGTTCACATCGCTAAAGGCGGCAATGTCGAAGCCCACATCGCCAAGGGCTTCATCACCGTCACCCTGACCGGGTGCGCCACCCAGGCCCGGCAGCAAAATGTCGTCACCGACACCGCCAAACTCCTGGTCGCCGGTTGAGCCGCCGGAAATAATGTCGTCGCCGTCCTCCCCGAACAGAATGTCCGGGCCGTCGCCGCCGTAGATTTCGTCGCTGCCATCACCGCCATGCACCAGGTCCGTGTCGCCACCGGCATCGATGTAGTCATTGCCGGCGCCACCGTACAGCTCGTCGATCCCGGCTTCACCGTAGAGATGGTCATTGCCGTTACCGCCAATCACCACATCGAGGGCACCGGCGCTGGTCCCGGCATAGATGGTGTCGTCCCCTTCCCCGCCATCGAGGAAGTCTTCGATATCACCGCCATAGATCACGTCGTTGCCGTCGCCGCCGTAGATATGGTCGGCACCGGCCTTGCCATCCAGGATGTCGTCGCCGCCTTCGCCGTAGATCGTATCGTCACCGTCACCGGCATCGAGCCAGTCGTTGTAGTCGGTGCCAGACAATACTTCGTGGGAGTTGTAGCCCACTGCTGCGGTGCCATCGGGGTTCTCGCCCTGGTCCGGACGATAGTCACGGATATAGGTTTGAGCGGTATGCGTTTCCGGATTGGTCAGGCTCATCAGCAGACCGTTACCGCCGATCCCGCCCGTACCGCCACTCGAGTAAACGCCCACGTGGTTGGCCGCGATCAGCGTGCCGTACTTGTGCTCGCTCTTGTACGCCGTCGCACTGGCGCCGGAGTCGGTGTTGCTCAGTTCGATGTAGCTGTCGGCGTAACCGAATACATCACCGGCCAGGTGCCGAGCGTCGGTGGTGCGCTCAATGATGTCCTTGAACTGCTCGGTCACCACCTGCTCGTTGAGGTTGGTCATCGCCGGCAAGCCGAGGTCAAGGCGGAACAGGTAGTAGAAACGGTCACCGTCCATCAACCGTTCCATCTGATCCTCGAAGATGGCGTTGAAGGTGGTGCCCAGTTGTCCGGTGTAGACGTGTTTTTCCGCCAGGCCGCCGATCCACAGATCGATCGCGTTGTAGCCGTCGTAACCGGCCACATGATTGCCGTTGGCATCCGCCGCACCGGAAAGGAAATACGCGGCCTGTTCGGCCGTGACGCTGCCACCGGCATAGGTGACGGTGACGCCCGAGACATCAGCATCGATGATCGCCTGTGCGTGGGCCTTGTCACCGTCGAAAGAGTACGCGGCGATGAAGTTCACCAGGGATTCGGGGTGAATCATGTTGTTGGCGAAGTCACTCCAGCTGGTATAGGGCGTCAGGCCGTCCACGATCAGGTTGGTGTGATGCTGCGCACCGGCCGGCGACGCCCGCTCGGCAATCAGAGCATCGTGAATCTGCTGACGCGCCTGGTTCAGGGTCGGCAGGCCCAGGTCGCGGCCACGGGCCAGGTTGATGGTCGCCAGATCCAGTGGCTGACCGAGCAAGCCTTGTTGCAGGGCCGGGGTGACGAACTCATCGATTTCGTTGCTGATCTGCCGGGTCATGCCCAACGCAATAGCCGTCGGCCCGATATCGGCGAAACCGCCAGGGTTGAGAAAGGCCTGCTCCAGCGCATAGTGGGTAATCGCGCCGGTCAAGTCGTAGCCGCCACTGGCATTTTTCTCCAGGGCATCGATGGTTTCGCGCAGTTGCGAGTGGCCGAAGCGGAACGCCGCCTGGCCGTATTCCAGCGAAATGTTGGCGTTGATGCCCGAGTCGTAAGTCACGAACTCTGGCAGGTCCGGAGTGATCAACCGGGCGTACTGGTCAATCGCGACGTGCTGGTATTCCATTTCCACGGTCAGCTTGGCGGCGTAGAACAGCTTGTCCTGATCCCAGGACACCGTCACGCCATCGGCCAGGGTGAAGTTGCCGTTGGCATCGGTGTAAAAACCGCCGCTGCCGTTGCTCACCTGTACCTGCCAGTTGTGCCGCACATTGACGTCGGTCTGCCCCAGCACTTCGTTCTGCAGGTTGATCAGTTGCACGTTGTGGTCTTCGTGGAAGACGTGGTGAATCGCGGTCAGGCCGAAGTTTTCGTTCACCCGACCGTCACCGGCAATGTAGTGGTCGCCCACCGATTGCAGCAGCAACTCGTTGGCCACCGCAAAATCGGCACTGCCGGGCGCAGCGCTGATGGAGAAGTCGGCAAAGTTGACGAAGCTGAACAGATTCTTCGGCCCGGAGTTGTCGTAGGTGATGACCATGCCATAAGGGTTGTTCGCATCGAAGGTGATGCTGGTGATGTGCGCATCCAGCGACATCAGCTTCGCTTGATCGATATGCACATCGTCGAAGTGCGGGTTCATGTCCAGCAGGATCGCTTCGCGGGTATACACCACTTGCACGCCGGCGGTGTTCGGGTCGGCATCCAGCACATGGCCGTTGGCATCCCGGACGCGGAAGTTGGCGATGTCGTCCCAGGTCAGGTCGTCACGACCGGTGGCCAGCACATGGGCACGCAGTTCACTCAGGGTCGGCAGGGTCTGGTGGGTCAGCACGCCGTTGAGGGTCCAGGCGGCTTCGTCACTCAAGGTCGTGCCGTCGAACAGCGCCGCCCCGGCGATGAACTGGCCAGGGTGATTCGGGTCCGCCACCCACTGCCGCAGCAATTGGGTCACGGCGTCGTTGGAGCCGTAAGTCTGGTTCTGATCGATGTACGGCGAGTCGAGGTTGACGTATTGCGCCTGGCCTTGCCCGTCCACTTCGCTGACCGAGGCGCGGTGCACCTTGATCGAATAAACCGGCTGCCCGTCCGGGCCAATCGAGCCGTACAACGGATCATTCGGTGCCAGGGGAATGGTGATCGTGGCGTTCTGATTGGGCTTGTTGATGAAGTCCAGCCCGTGGTCGAAAAACTGCCCGAACAAGGTGAACCAGCCGGTTGTCGACGGGTCGCCGCTAACGGTGTTCTGGTTGCGAATGTAGTACTGGCCGGAGTCCGGCGAGGTGGTATCGACTTCGCCAATGGTGCCGAGGATGCCCGGATTAGTGACGATCGCCACGCCCGTGGCGGTGTGCTGGATATGCCCGTTGGCATCGGTGGCGAAGGTCACCCCACCACTGACGATGGTCTGGCTGATCATCCGGGGGGTGTAGTCCACCAGCGAAGCTGTCGGATCGCTATACAGTGAACTACTGTCAGTCATGGGCGTGGCGCCGACAGGAACGCCCGGCCCTGCCAACGCAGCGTTATCCAGGTTCTGATGTACGTAGTGCGTGTAGTCCGAGTGGGTCAGGCGAATGAAGTTCTGACCGAAGCTACCCCAGGCCTGACCGTCCTGGGTCAGGTTGTTGAAGTGGCCGGAGACATCGCGTAAGCCGATCGGGTCCCGCGCGCCGTTGTACCAGCGGGTTTCGCCGGCCGGGATATCCAGCGGGTTGAAACTGCCGAGAATCCCGAGCATATGGACATTGCCGTCCGAACCGCTGTAACCGTAAAGCGGATCACCGGAGGCGTTATAACCCACGACATGAATGGTCGGAAACGTAACCTGCTGCTCAAGAAACGAAATATCGTTTTGATTGAGGGTGAAGCGCTTTAGCTCATACATGGCAATCTCCAGATATCCATTGAGTTGCAGGGTTTACTAACCGACTTATCACGATGATCAGGGAACCGAATCAATGGCAAAAGATGCAAAAGTCGAATCAAAAAACGAGACTTTTGTCGGCGATCAGATTGAGACTTTGGTCGAGCCTCCCCCGGTTAACGAGGGTGGCCGCAAGGCTATCTGGCGCACCCGGTTCAAGACCCGGGCGCGCAACCTCGGCCGTTCTACGCAGTTCGTGATTGCCGCCGCACTGATCCTGGGACTGACGATGTTTTTTGTCGGCAAACTGGTGAGTGCGCGAATAGAGCGGGCTGCTGTGCAAAGCGCAGCAGAAGCCGGTGCCCACTACATGGAGGCGTTTCTGGAACCCTACGTTCAGGAGATGAGTCGCGATAACGGATTGTCGGACTCAAGCATCGAATCCCTGGACCACCTGATGGAGAGCCGTTCGCTGAAACGTCACATCGTCTCGATCAAGATCTGGCGCGTGGATGGCACGGTGGTTTACAGCACCGACAAATCCATCACCAATCGCAAATTCCCGATGGATGAAATCGCCGATGCGCTCAAGGGCAACGTGGTCACCGACCTTGAGAACCTGGATCAGGAAGAGAACAAATTCGAGCGAAAGCTGAACGTGCCGCTCTATGAAATTTATGCGCCGCTGCGAGAGTTCAACACCGGGAAAATCATCGCGGTGGGCGAATTCTATGAAATGGCGGCAAGCCTGGAGCAGGAAATCAACCGGATCCGCCAGCAAGTGTGGATGGTCGTCGGGGCCGCAACGCTGGCGATGTTGACGTTGCTGTTCTTCCTGGTTCGACGCGGCGACAAGATCATCCAGCGCCAGCAAGTAGCGTTGCGATTAAGACTGCTGGAGCAAACCCGGTTGCACATCAGCAATGCCGTGCTTCAGCGCAAGATGACCACGGCGACTCAAGAGTTTTCACGCATCAACGAGCTCACCCTGCGCCGTATCGGAGCGGACCTGCACGATGGCCCGGCACAATTGCTGACGCTGATTCTGATCCGCCTCGATGACCTGGCTGAAAACTGCACGGCGGTCGATCAGGAGTCCCTGGAAACCATCCGCGGCGCCGCTACCGATGCGTTACGTGAGGTGCGGGAACTGTCGCGGGGGTTGGCACTTCCGGAAATCAATGACCTGAGTCTGCCGGAGGAGTTGCAACTGGTGGCGCAGCGACACGAGCAACGCACCGGCACCAAGGTCAAATTAACGCTGGGGCCGCTGCCCGAGGTTGCGTCACTGCCACTCAAACTCTGTCTTTACCGGTTTGTGCAGGAAACCCTCAACAACGCCTACCGCCATGCCCAGGGCCAAGGCCAGGCCATCACCGCCGATTACATTGACGGGTTTTTATTCATCAGCGTCAAAGACAGTGGGCCGGGCATGGCGGCTGACGCCATGGTGGTCGAGACAGAGGGCAGAACCCGACTGGGGCTGGCCGGTTTGCGCTATCGTGTTGAATCTTTGGGCGGGCTGTTCAGCATCGAATCGTCCATCGCTGGCACATTGGTGAATGCACAATTCAAGCTCTAGTTAGGACCCACCTTGGGCATCTACGTGAGTACCCACCCCTATGTGCAGGCGACCTACGGCCTCGCGCTCCCAATAACGGCGAAGGGCCGTTACCGCCTCGACACGATTGCGTGCGTGCAGCTTCTGCATCACGCAGGTCATGTAGTACTTGACGGTTTTTTCGCTGATCAACAGCTTTGATGCCACTTCCTTATTGGTCAGGCCCTTTGAGACCTCACGAATGATCTGTTCCTCTCGATGGGTGAGGTCGATCTTGCGAACTTCGGCTTCATGCTTCTTGAAGTTGCTCAGCAACTTATTGGCAAACTCGGGGGTGATATAAGTTTCGCCCCTGGCGATCGACCGGATCGCCAGCACCAGGTCCGGCCCGCTGACGCCTTTCAATACATAGCCGCGCGCGCCCGCTTCCAGTGCTGAATAAGCGTCATCCTCTGACTCGGACACCGTGAGCATCAACACCTTTACATCCGGCAGGTGCGTGGAAATGAACCGTACCGAGCCAAACACGTCGCCCGGCATATTGACGTCCATCAGCATCACATCCGGCCTCATTCGCTGTGCGATATCTCGAGCATCGTCCGCGCTGGCGCCCTGCTCGACGACTTGCAGGTCAGCCCTTTTCCTCAGCGTATTGGCAACACCTTCACGCAACAGCGGATGATCATCGGCAATGCCAATACGGATAAAAGGGTTCATGACGCGCTCCCGGGAGGCCAAGTACTCGAACACCCATTGATTAATAGCAGGTAACCCCACCGCACGTTGGTCCCCGGTCGGCTAAGCCGGGGGGTTGAAGGTCGATAATTAGACTTAGGTCGGACGAATTTCACTCGTCAACAAGCCGTCATCATCACAACATCATGAAAAACCACTCGCCAACCCATTGTTTTTTAACGTAGTAAAAACCGCCAAAAAAACATCTCCAACATAAAACCCGGCCCAGCCCCTCTTCCGACCAACAGTCGCTCTCCTACGCTGAGGTACATAAAACCACGGCATTGGAACCTCCCGATGGACAAGAAACCCCACCCGCGATCCGAGTTTGCCGACGTGTTTTTTCGGCTGCGCCATATGTTCTATTCGCTGGCCGGATTCAGTGGCGTGATCAACGTGCTGATGCTGGCGCCAGCCATCTACATGCTGCAGGTGTATGACCGGGCGCTGGTCAGCAGCAACGTCACCACGCTGCTGATGCTGACCCTTCTGATGATCGGTTTGTACACCTTGCTGGCGATGCTCGAAGTGGTCCGCACACGGGTGCTGATCCGGGTCGGCAACCGACTGGACATGGCCCTGAACCGTCGGGTCTTCACCGCCGCGTTCGAACGCAACTTACAGCGCGCCGGCGGCAACCCGGCCCAGGCCCTGCAGGACCTTGCACAGGTACGGCAGTTTCTGACCGGCAACGGGTTATTTGCGTTCTTCGATGCGCCCTGGACCCCCATATACCTGTTCGTCGCCTACCTGATCCACCCTCTGCTCGGAATCGTCACCCTGTGCGGCTCGCTGATTCTGGTATCCCTGACCTGGCTCACGGAAATCGCCACCAAAAAACCGTTGAACGAGGCGAATCAGGCGTCACAAATCTCGGGCACCTTTGCCAACAACAATCTACGCAACGCCGAAGTCATCGAGGCGATGGGCATGTTGCCAGCGATCACCCAACGCTGGTTCGGCAGCCACCTGCGGATTCTGGAGATGCAAACCCTGGCCTCCGACCGTGCCGCCTACATCAGTGGGCTCGGGCGTTTCGTGCGGATCACGCTGCAATCGCTGATCCTCGGCACCGGCGCCCTGCTGGCCATCGAAGGCTCGATTACACCGGGCATGATGATCGCGTGCTCAATCCTCAGCGGCCGCGCGCTGGCGCCGGTGGAACAACTGATCGGCGCCTGGAAGCAACTGCTGACCAGCCGTCGCGCCTGGTCGCGGCTCAAGCAACTGCTGCAAGCATTTCCACCCCGGGCCGATGCGATGAAGCTGCAACGGCCATTGGGCATGCTCTCGGTTGAGCACCTGCACGCCGGCGCACCGGGCATGAGCCAATCGATTATTCACGGGCCGCACTTCAACCTGTCGCCGGGCGAATCCCTGGGCATCATCGGCCCGTCCGCGTCGGGCAAATCAACCCTGGCACGACTGCTGGTGGGTATCTGGCCGGCACAAAGTGGCAAGGTGCGGCTAGACGGTGTGGACGTCTACCTGTGGAACAAAGAAGAACTCGGCCCCTGGGTCGGTTACCTGCCCCAAGACGTGGAATTGTTCGAAGGCACTATCGCCGACAACATCGCCCGCTTCGGCGAGGTCGACAGCGACGCGGTGATCGTGGCGGCCAAGCGGGCCGGCGTGCACGACATGATCCTGCGCTTTGCCCAAGGTTATGACACGACGCTGGATATCGACGGCAACCCGCTGTCCGGTGGACAGCGTCAGCGCATTGGCCTGGCCCGTGCCTTGTACGGCGAGCCGTCGATCATCGTGCTGGATGAACCGAACGCCAACCTCGACGACGCCGGGGAAAAAGCCCTCATCGAGGTACTTGAAGACCTCAAATCCCGGGGTTGCACCACGGTGCTGATCAGCCACCGCCCGAGCATCCTCGGCACCGTCGACAAAGTCCTGATGCTGCGTGAAGGCAGCACCCAATTGTTCGGCCCCAGGGACGAAGTGTTTGCTGCACTGCGTCAAACCAGCGTACCGACGGTGGGCGCACCGACCCTGTCAGCTGTTCGCGGGAGAGAATAAATGGGCGCCTTGAGTCTCGATCCGCGTAGCCAGGAGTTGGTGCGCGCAGCGGCCAATATCGATGTCGACGACCATCGCCCGGCACGTTTGGGCGTGATGCTGGTGATCCTCGGATTTGGCGGATTTCTGCTCTGGTCATGGCTGGCACCGCTGGACGCCGGCATCGTCGCCACCGCCACGGTGAAGATCACCAGCAACCGAAAAGCCATCCAGCACCTCACCGGCGGCAGTGTCGAAGCGATTCTGGTGCGCGAAGGCGACGGCGTCAGCAAGGATCAGGAACTGGTGCGGCTTGACGCCACCCAGGCACGCTCGGAACAAGGGGTGGTGAACGCGCAGTACATCGCCACCAAAGCAATGGAAAACCGCCTGGAAGCCGAACGCGATGGTGCCGCCGATGTGGTCTTCGACCCCGCCATGTTACAGCGCTACGCCGGCAACGATCACCTGAACGACGCCATCAACCTGCAACGTGATCTATTCGTCACGCGCCGTACCAGCCTTGAGGGCGAGATTGGCATCCTGCGTGAGTCGCTCAACTCCGCCGAAGCACAGATCAAGGGTTTGCAGCACATCTACAGCGCCCGCTCGGAGCAACTCGGGTTTCTCAATCAGGAGCTCGTCGGGGTCCGCCAACTCGCCGCCGAAGGCTATGTACCCCGCAACCGTATGCTCGAACTCGAACGCACCGGGTCTGACCTCAACGCCTCGCAAGCCGACAACCTCAACAACATTGCCAGGGTGCGGGGCCAGGTCACCGATATCAAGCTGCGCATCCTTCAGCGCAAGTTCGACTATCGCAAGGAAGTGCAGTCGCTGCTGGCCGATGTGCAGAAAGAAAACAGCGCCCTCACCGACCGCTTGCAGGCACTGGACTATCAGGTGCGTCACACAGTCATTCGCTCGCCCATCGACGGCATGGTCCAGGGTTTGAACGTGTCGACCATCGGCGGCGTCATCGCTCCCGGATTCAAGATCATGGAAATCGTCCCGGCCCATGAACCGTTGCAAATCGACGCGATGATTCCCGTCCAGGCCATCGACCGCATGACCCCAGGGTTGCCGGTGATGATTTCCTTCCCCGCGTTCAACCACGTGCAGACGCCGAACGTCCCGGGGCAGGTGCTGACCATCTCCGCCGACCGCCTGGTCAGCGACGACAACAAACAGCCCTATTACCTGGCACAGATCGAAGTGACGCCAGCCGGCATGGCCATGCTGGGCAGCAACCATATACGTGCGGGAATGCCCGCCTCGGTCACCATCAAGACCGGTGAGCGCAACATGCTCAGCTACCTGTTGAAGCCGCTGCTGGACCGCGTCAACAGTGCGTTCAAGGAGCAGTGACGTGAGCGGCGACCGTTGTTTTGTTGGTTTCACCACTTTGCTGTGCCTGGCTCAGTCGGTGGCGGCGCTGACCTGCGCGAGTCTTGGAACTTGATACAGTTCCAAGGCCCGACCTACCTTTCTGCCGGGTACGAAAGAGATGCAGCACTGGAAAACCGCGCAATTGGTCAATCCGGGCTGCTGCCGAAAATCGGCATCACCGCTTTCGACAACCACATCAACGGCACGCAAAAGCAGCCGGATTTTTTCAGCAACAGTCACACCAACGACCTGAACTACAACTCGCGAGGCGCAACCCCGCAGCTACGCCAACCACTCTTCAATAAGCAGAAAATGGCCGAGTATCGCCAGGGCGAGTATCAGGCCGAGTACGGTGTGGCAGTGTTCGAGGCCACATTACGTTACCTGCCGGCCAAACTGCGGCTGGCTGCCGATGTCGGTGCATTGGGGGATGACGACATCGCCAGTGCCAATGCTTACCTGGGGTCGAAGTTGTCGTTTTGAGATGCACTTAACGTTTTTCTTAGATAACTCGCAGACGCCGGGCATAAATGTTCGAACTGGGCTGTCTGGTTGATAGCGCCAGGCGCCTCATGCCTGTCGAACCGTTCGTAGCCATTGGCTGCGAAAAAACCGGCAGCCCCTTGCGTCAACAAATGCAGTCGAAGCACACCTTGGGAGGCCGCACACTGCTCCAGTGCAAGCAGCACTTGTTTGCCCAAACCTTTTCCACGACGCTCATCACACACCACCATGGAGCGAAGCAACAGGTCGGGAGCCGAACCCTCCAGCCCTCCAAAAGCCACCCATTTCCCCGCCACTTCGAAACGGTAAAACTGCCGGCCTGGTTCACTGACATCGTCGCAGGGCAAATTCGCTCGGGTCAGCGCATCACGGAGCTGATCCAGACCGTTACCGTCTACTTTAATCATCTGCATGCTCAGCACCGTTACCTCCCGCCCGCCTACACCAACCGCTCAATCTTCTGATGCTGCCAGACCATTTTGTAATACGCCGTCTGCAACGCCAGCATCCCCAGGTACGCCACCGGAAACGCCATCCACACCCCCTGCAACCCGAAGTGCCCGTCCAGCACATACGCCACCGGCAACTGCACCCCGACCACACAAAAAATCGATATCGCCATCGGCACCAGTACCGAACCGCTGGCGCGCATGATGCCGCCAACAATCGCCTGGAAGCCAAACACCAACAGACTCCACAGCATGATGTGCAACAGATGCTCCGCCTTCGCCCGGGTGGAATCATCCGTGAGGAACAACCCCAGCAACCAGTGCGACAACAGATAACCCAACACCACCAACCCACCGGTCAGGCACACATTGATCAACAGCCCCGTGCGCAGAATCGGCCCCATGCGCTCAAGCCGCCCTGCCCCAATCGCCTGAGCACCGAGAATCGACGCCGTAATCGCAATCGACAGCGCCGGAAACTGCACGTAATTGACGATCTGCGTCACCGCGCCATACGCCGCCGTCGCCTGCGAACCGTGCTGATTCACCAGCGCCAGAATCACCAGCTCCGACACCGACAACACCACCATCTGCAACCCGGTCGGCAACCCGATGCGCAACACCTTGCCGAGAATCACCAGGTCCAGGCGCATCGCCGCAAACATCTCCCGATCCGGCGCCAACGGATGCCCCTTGCGAATCAACCGCCACGCCAGCCACCCCATCGCCGACAAATTACCCGCCAACCCCGCATACGCCGCACTCTGAATCCCCATCATCGGCAACCCGAACCAACCCCGAATCAACGCCGGCGTCAGCGCCAACCCGATACACGTCGACACCACCAACGCAATCAGCGGCGACACCGTATCGCTCACCCCGCGCAGCAGCTGGGTGAACAGCACGTACACCAACAGCGACGGCATGATCCACATCATCACGTGGGCGTAGGACACGGCGTCGTCGATAACGTCGACCGGGGTCCCCAAACCCTGCAACGCTGGCCTTGCGAATACGCTGCCGAGTACTGCCGCTGTCAGGCCGATCATTGCGCCTAACAGCAAGGTTGTGCCGGCGATGGTTTTCACCAGATGCGGTTCACGCGCGCCCCAGGCTTGGCCGATGAGCACACCCGCACCCGCGCCGAGGCCGATGACCAGGGCGATGAAGAAGAAGACGATGGGGAACATGCCGGACACGGCAGCCAGGGCTTGAGTGCCGAGCATTTGGCCGATGTAGATGCTGTTGATGGTGCCCGACATGGATTGGAGGAAATTGGAGAGGACCATGGGGGCCAGGAAAAGGAGGTAGGTTTTCCAGAGGGGGTGTTGGGTGGCGGGGGTTTGCATTGAGGGTCCGTCTCGGGGTGGGCTCGTGTTTTGGAAATTCTACGCTAGGGGACTGGGCACTACCCGATTCGATTTCGCAGAGAGTCTGGTTTCGGCCGAGACTGTGTAAAAACGTTTTTCAGCGCGACAGGTACTTAAAACCGGACTGGAAATCGCGCTTCTACGTAAAATCCACATCTGCTGACGTGCCGATAAATTTCAGATTTAACGTAGTCGCGCACACTGCAATTTTGGCGAAGCGTTTTTACACACTCTGGGCCAAAAGCAGCCCTTCCGCTTGATTGCGTAATTAGTGGGAACTGAAAACGTCTGTATGGGCCTACCGTCCACCGCGGTCAGTAGCCATGGTGACGATAGGCCGTGGCGAAGTAGCATTCCGTTCCCCATAGTCTCTTGCTATCTAAGACTCTCCAGGGCTTCAATAGAGCAGTAGACCCAATCGTGGTGCGACGGCTTCCTCGTATGTAGAGGTTGGATGCAGCAGAGGCGACACTGCAGCCCCCCTCACAAATAAAAATATTCATCTAAATCAGCGGAATAAATCATATTTCCACATAAAATCCCAGCGGTTGTTTTTTTGTTCTGTAGGCCTTACTATGCCTCTATGTCAGTGACTAGGGGTATCTCCAGTCGTTAAGCTGACCTCTAGAGGTCTTGATCCATGTTACGTTTGTATGGCCTCCCTGCTAGGTTATCGTTTGAGCAGGGTGGCCATGCGAATTGTAAAGTTTGCTCCCTTCCGCATCTTCTCTTTTTTATTGTCGCTCTACCTCGCCTCGATATAAAACTCCGAATACTCGGCTCGTCAGCATTGATATTACGTGACATTAATTCGCACCAATTTTTTCTTGTGCGACATGTAACCGTTCTGGGTCGCGTTGCCGTGATATTTGTTGAATCTAATCAGAGATTGATAAATGGTTAATAGAGACTTTAAATCTGCATTTGAAGCTATGTACCATGGTAAGTATGATTTTGAAGATTTTAAGTCAGGTGATATTTCCGAAAAATTCAGAAAGCTTGACCTTAATAAAAAAAATGTATACGAAGCTGATCAGACACTAAAAATCTACCATAAATTTCTCAATCTATTTGTATTTCAATGGCTCGAGTTTAATGAGAATTGCGTATATTCCTATAGAAAAGGAATGAATGTAGCTGACGCAGTAAAAAAACACGCTCACAGCAAGCACTTTTATCAAACAGATCTGAATAATTTTTTTGGAAGTATTCGCAGCGATTTTGTCAAAGGTAGCATAATAGCCAGCATTGATAGAATGCCTATTACCGACGTACTTTTATATGTCGACAGAATTATCGAGATCTGCACCGTTTCTAACAAACTGCCGGTGGGCTTTTCAACATCGCCTTTAATTAGCAATGCATGCTTACTGCACTTTGATAATGAAGTGGAGCGTTACTGTGAGGAGAGCGGATTAATATATACGCGCTACTCAGATGACATCATAATTTCTGGGGGTGATAAAAAACTGTACGGGACAGGTGAAATAATAGCAGAAGTTCTTTATCGGCAATTTGAGGGTCATCTATCTATTAATTCATCCAAAACAAAATACAGCTCTGCAGGTAACAAACTTAAAATACTCGGAATGATGATTTTGCCGAACGGCACCATCACGATAGATTCGAAGTTGAAGGCCGATATTGAAGTGTTATTGCATTTTTTCACAAAAGATAAACAAAAATTTTTAGATAAGATTGAAGCCGACAGTGCGACTGCGCTCGCCAAAGTGTCTGGGTATTTAAACTACATCAACACAACGGATAAGGTTTACCTCAACAAACTTCGCAAAAAATATGGCGCATCTGTGGTTGATATGTTTGTGCGCGGGTCGGTGAAGTCCCTATGAAAATTGAGATCGAAATCAATAACATTCAACATGTGTCCATTTTGAGATTTGATATTGATCTAAGCTTAAATAAGCTGACGTGTTTAATAGGGAAGAATGGCATAGGCAAAACTACGCTAATTAAAGCAATACAGAATTTAAGGTTTGCCGACACCTTTGCTCAAACATCACAACCAGGCATATTTCGTGCCGATAGTCATATAAAATACTTAGTCGACGAAATCCCTTTCACGTTCACCTATGATCCGGGCATTCGGAGCTTAAACTCAAAAGACGTCATACCAGATATTATAAAAAACAATATTGATGTAGAGTTGCCGATGCCATACGGTCAGCGATTTAGTTTTTTTCAAACACTGACAAAAGCCGACCCCGATATCCGAAGCAACATTGTAATGGGAACACACGAAGGCCCTGCGGAGCTAATTGAGTTTCTAAACTATATATATTCCACCACAAAATTTAATAATCTGGTCCAAATAAAAGTAAAGCGCAACCTATATTACTGCGTTCTCTTGGAAGAGAGCAGGTATATACGCGAAGATTATTTGAGTTCTGGCGAATATCTTCTTATTAGCGTTTACAGAAAAATAAAAAATCGCTGCAAACTTATCGTGATTGACGAAATCGATATATCATTAGATGCAGCGGCCCAAACTAGATTAGCAACAAAGCTACGATCATTTTGCGCTACCTACAAAGTAAATATTTTATTTACGACGCACTCTCTAGCGTTGATGAAAACACTCAACGATGACGAGATTTTTTATTTGCTTGATGATTCTACTTGTGTTCGACCAATTCCGGCTTCTTATAGCTACGTGAAAAGCATCCTCTTCGGATTTAAAGGATGGGACAGGTATATTCTTACTGAGGATGACTTGCTCCAGAAACTTCTAGAGCATCTACTTGGAAAACACCATCCTAAAACACATTTTCAATATAAGATTATATATATTGGAGGCGGGAGTGGTGTTGTCGATTTGATGAGCAGAAATGCAAAAGAAGAATTTTTTGCTGACCAGAAAAACGTAATTTCTATTCTTGATGGCGACCAAGCGAAAGAAAAACATGTCAAAAACTATAAAAATGTGTACTGCATCCCATTCGAAAGCGTCGAAAAACAATTACACTCAGACTATTATGGAGGTTCAGGTTTTTTAGAGAATGCGATAGGTAAAGTACAAGGGCTCGATAATAAGAAATTGTATAAACATGTAACGAGAAATAAGCTTATGACGGAAGCGCAAGTCATCGAATATCTTTGCACTACCTACGCGAAAGAAACTGAAAAATTTATGCATATTTTCGACGAGTTTCTTTATTTGCCAAAAGTTTAAGGCGAGGAACGAATATTCGACTTCACCTCGTTGTGCCGTGCAATGTGGTCACACTAACTTACGAAGCTCAATTTATCCCTACGCTATGTATTGGGCAGGCTTAAAACCGAGTTAGCTTTCTCAGCGTTTGACTTCAACATGCTTAACCACACTATTCGTTCTTGATCCATGCCCAACTCGGCAAGAGCCTCATCATGCTCTGAAAATTCGAATTTATTATCATGCATTATGCAATAGCACCGCTTGTAAACTTCAAGCAGACAGACCTCCAAGTTAATCACCAGTAAAGAAATCCGAAATAATGAAGTTTTTGCTTCATGTCTTATCAGCAGGTCGAGATCCTTGTTTATATCATCTACATGTCTAAAAACAAGCTTAATCCAGTACCGCTGATCGACGCTGAATGTGTGGGCTATTTCGGAATAATATTTATCCAATAGCGGCAAACTCACTGCTGAGGGCAGGTCGTGTCCAGCTGGACGATTTTTCGTGGCTATTGTTTCGCATATTTCAAGGAGACTTCCCAGCGTATGCTTACATATGTGCATGAGTTCGTGAATATCCTCTTCGCAACAACTCTTCTTCGCAACCTTCGTCTTTGCCTCTTTACGTGTTGTCGAAAAGTAATTTAGACCAAAAGCCAGACCAGCACCGACAATCGTACCCGCCAGCGGTAAAAACTTATCCACCGAAGTTTTCACTGTTGTAGCTTGGATATATGTGAGGCACTGCGCGAAACCATCAATGTCCATGTTCTAGCCGAATCTGTGGGATCAGTGCAGTATGCCATGACAGAATCGATTGAGAAGGTGTTCACCATATGGAAGAGCGATTTCGGTAAATCTACATGGTGCCGAGGAAAAATGACCACTTTCGGCTAAAAGTAACCATGGGCCGAACGTCCGCTTCTAGCCCAGAGTGTGTAAAAACGCTTCGCCAAAATTGAAGTGTGCGCGTCTACGTTAAATCTGAAATTTATCGGCACGTCAGCAGATGTGGATTTCGCGTAGAAGCGCGAGTTCCAGTCCAGTTTTGAGTACCTGTCGCGCTCAAAAACGTTTTTACACAGCCTCGGCCGATACCGGCCGTTCGCCAAAGGCTACTTTGGGCGAACGCTGCCTGCCTTGAACGACCGCGATGCTGGGAGTCTAAGTGCTCTCCAATATCACGCCTTCTTTCCATACCGGTCCTACAGCAACCTCGGAAATCACTCATATCCCCCATAAAGCGATAAAACCTATAGTCCACGCGTCGCCCACCCTGCGACCAGGTTTGGCGACCTGCAGATCGGATCAGCCCCCATTAATCTGATTCGGAGTTTCACCTATGGAAAGATACATGCCCCTAACCGGAATCGACCTGATCCCGGCCTCCCTGCTCATCGACACCCAAGCCCCACTCGACGTCCTGCAAGCCATGGCCGATTACCGCATCCGCACGGTCACGCAGGTGCTGGAGAACATCGCCTACCGCGGCGAACTCGGTTGCGACACGGTGGTGCTGTCGGACTTCTCCAAACTGCTGGCCATTCCGTTACGCGACGGTTGTGACTTGATGGACGTGATCGGCCGGCGCTTGCGAGCGCAGGTGAAGGAGTAAGTAAAAACGGGCGCCATCAAGGCGCCCGTTTTTTGTGTCCATGATCAAAGTGGTTCCCAGCATCCAACAGACGGATGACCTTCCCTCAGGAATGCAAAGACCGCATACCCGAGACGTTCAAGCAGCCCCTCGAAATGACAATCAAGCCCTGCGCGTAGAGCAATACTCCACAATCAGCTGAGTGACCGCTGCCACAATCGCCTGATCCGCGTCAGGCGAGGTGAACAGCCGACATTGCGCATCCGGCAAATCCGGCAACCCTTGTTCAGCCCCAACAACCGCCAATCCATGCCCCAACTGACTGAGTGGCATGGGCGCTACCGCGAAGCCTGCCAGGGCTGCCGCCCGTAACCCGGCGGTGCTGCTGCACAACATCGCCGTGCGTTGGGCGATCCCCGCCTGTGCCAGCCTCGTCAGCGCGGCCTCGCGATAAGGGCACGGCTCGGGGAACAGGGCCAGCGGCAACGGCGTGGGTAACCGGGCGACGGGTTGCGCCGACCAGGCCCACACCAGCGGTTCTTGCCATAGCAACAGCCCCGTTTCGCTGGTTTCGCACAGCGAACCGATGACGACCTCCAGATGCCCTTGCTTCATCAGCGCCAGTAACGTACCCGGAATGTTCACCTGCACTTCGATCTTCATGCCGGGGTACTGCGCTGCGAAATCCTGAACAGTGCGCAGTAATCGAGACTCGACAAAATCTTCGGACACCCCGATCCGCAGTCGCCCGTGAAACGGCGTGCGTGTCAGGTCTGTCCAGGCATCACGGTTCAGCGCAAGGATTGTGCGCGCATAAGAGACCAGGCGCTCGCCATCGGCCGTCAATTGCTGGGAACGGGTGGTGCGCGTCAACAGGGGTTTACCAATCTGTTCTTCCAATCGGCGCACATGGCCACTGACCGCCGACTGAGTCAGGTGCAGCTTCTCGGCTGCACGGCTGAAACCGTCTTCATCGACGACGGTGACAAATGTCTTGAGTAGCAGAGCATCAAACATAGTTTTATTCGTGATCAATCGAGTAGTAATTTACGATTTATATTTCAAATCCAACTATGTTGCAATGCTCCCACCTGCCCTGCCCCCCATCATTCGAGGTGTGCCATGACGACTCTTCTCCATATTCAGTGTTCTCCCCGCAAGCAGCGTTCGGCTTCCCTTGAAGTCGCCCGCAGCTTCATTGCGCGTTATCAAGCCAACACCCCGGACACCGAAATCATCACCCTCGACCTCTGGAACCTGGCGCTGCCGGAATTCGATGATCTGGCCATGGAAGCCAAATACGCCGGGCTCAATGGCACGCCATTGACCCCCGCACAACAAGATGCCTGGAACACGTTAAAAGCGTTGGCCAGTCACCTGCACCGCGCGGATGTGCTCGTGATGTCCGTACCGCTGTGGAATTTCAGCATCCCGTACAAACTCAAGCACTTCATCGACCTGGTATCGCAGAAAGACATCCTGTTCAGCGTTGACCCGGAACGCGGTCTGGAAGGCATGCTGCACAACAAACTCGCCGTGGTGATGTACGCCCGCGGTCTGGATTTTTCGGCGCAGTCGAGCACACCGGCGGAGCGCTTCGACTTCCAGAAGCCTTACGTGGAAGCCTGGCTGAAATTTATCGGCGTCACGGATGTGCATTCGGTGATTGTGGAGAAAACCATCCTGGGGGAAGACGTTGATCGACGCGCGCGTGAGGACGCGACTCAGCAGGCCAGGCGCCTGGCAGACAGTTTGTCGCTGACGCTTCAGGCCCCCCGGCTGCACATCGATTCATTACAAACCGACATACTTGAATAGCCACAGCCCTCCCATCCCGACCGCCAGCGTCAGGAGCGTATTGCGAGTCTGCCAAGCGACCCAGGCCGCAATAATGGCGGCGGGTATCTGGGGGTTATTCAACACGAATTCCCCCTGCCCGTTGGGGTACACCACGGCGGGCAGTACAAGGGCCGCCAGCACACTCGCCGGTACGTAAAGCAAGGCCCGACTCAGCACTGACGGGATGCGCAACCGGCCATACAGTTCGACAAAGGAAAGACGCATGGCGAAGGTTCCCAAACCGACCGCCAGGAACATCCCCCACAAGGCTAGATCACTCATGGTGTCTCCCTCTCGACGTCATGGGTCAGCGCATCGCTCAATGGGCGTTTGCGAATGCTCTCGATCAACAGACCCGCGATGACACCGCCGATGGAAGCGGTTACCAGTCCAAGGTTGTAGGGCATATTCACCGCAACCACGGCGAGCAACCCGCCGACCGAGGCGGCGGCCAGGCTCGCCGCGCTGCGTATGCCGGGAACCAGAAGCGCCAGAAAAGAAAGCGGTATGGCAAAGCTCAATGACCAGGTTTCGGGGATGCTTGCGCCCAGGTAGATGCCCGCCAATACCGACAATTGCCAGGTCAGCCACATGGCAGCGGCGGTGCCGGCATAGTAGTGGTGAGCGAATTGACCCAGTTCGCCAGAGGAAAGCTTGAGACTGAACAGTGCGTAGGACTGGTCAGAAAGCATGTAGGACACCGGCCACGTCCAGCGCCGGGGCAAGTGGTGCAGATGGGGGGCCAGTGACGCGCTGTACATGATGAAGCGCAAGTTGATGACCAGGGCGGTCACCACAATCGCCAGCGGCACAACGCCCGTATGGAGCAGTTGCAGCGCAACCATCTGAGCGGACCCAGAGTAGAACAGCAGCGTCATGCCCATGGTCGTGCCGGGCGACAGGCCCATGTTGATCGCCATGACCCCCGTCAGCAAGCCGAAAGGAACGACTCCGGGACTCAATGGAATGAGCGCCCGGACACCTTGCATGAACGCTTCCCTTCCTGATTGGTACGGCATTTCGTCTCCTTGTTTTGTGTTTGCGCCACCCGTTTGATCGACCGTTGACTGGCCCGTGGTCCGCAGCCCATCGTGCGGTAGAGTGTGGACCCGTAGCCCGATGGGCAGAACCGACTTTTTTTTCGAGAATACAGGTAGTTTTTGTTATGGCTAAAAGCTCCCAGCCTGATCAGGCCCTGCTCTCAATGCCGTCCTTCAAGGCCATGAGATCCTTCGTGGCCGCCGCCAAGTATCGGAACTTTACCCGGGCCGCCGAGGCGTTGTGCGTCACACAGGCGGCTATCAGCCGTCAGATTCGCGAGCTTGAACTCTACTTGGGAACGGAGTTGTTCACACGTACCGGGAGGGAAGTCAGGCTGACAGCGTCGGGCACCGCACTCTTCGACGCTGCACAACTGTCCCTGCTCAACATCTTTCAAGCAACCGAAAGAATCCGCCGGGAAAAAAGCGATAAGCGCACCCTGACCCTTTGCTGCTCACCCGCCTTATCGGCGCTTTGGTTATCCCACCGACTGAAAGACTTCTTCAGCGCCAACCCCGATGTCGATTTGAATGTCATCACCACCCAGCATTTTCTGGTGATGGAGCCCGGGATAAATCCGGATATCTTCATCACCAAGAACAGTGATCTGCGCCCCGACTATCTGCGAATACCCTTGTTTCATGAAGTCGTCTATCCCGTGTGCACACCTCGTTATCTGGAGGCTCATCCAGAACTCAGCACCCTGGAGGGCATGCGCAACAGCGTCCTGCTGGACCTGAACCCTTATGGCCGTTCCCAGCTGTCAGAACAGGTCGACTGGAATGTGTGGTTCGCTTTCCAGTCCCATGATCTACAGATTCCGGCCTCGGAAAACCCGCACTATTTCAGCAGCAACGACTACAGCCTTCTCGTGCAAATGGCGCTGGATGATCAGGGGCTCGCCTTGGGCTGGGATCATTTGGTGAGACATCTGGTACAGCAGGGGCGCCTGGTTCGGCCGGTGCCAGAGGAGCTGACGCTCAGGGAGGCGGTTCAGTATTTGATGATCAATGAGAAGAAGGCGGAGGACCCGGCGTGTGGGCGCTTGAAGGATTGGCTGATTGCTCAGTTCAAGTGAGACCAGGGGACACGACTACAAAATACGTCTGTCCCTTTTGGTCCCGTGCTTACTCTTGCCTGACAATATCGACCGAGATCTCCACCGCCGCAATCGTGCCTCTGTTCTCAAGCCAGTGTGTGGTGTTCCTGTCCTCGGGCCAGCCCACTCCCGGCCCATAATCCGTGGCGACTCCATTTCGATGGTCAGTGATCGTTCCTTGCAGAATGTAGACGGTGCCGGGTCTGTCGATATGGTTGTGAATCGGCCCGAAGACGCCTCCGGGCTCGATGGTCACCCTGCGCATTCTGAGTTGGCGCCCTGCCATACCCTCGATCTCAGGACCCAGGTCAATCGTTGCCAGTAACTTCACCGTAACGCCTTTCGTCTCAGCTGCCGCCTGTTCGTCGCTCATCGCGCGCTCCTCTCTGTATGTACAGGGCCTAACTAGAAGTAGAGACCGTAAAAGGAGTGATCAGGCGGGAGGCGACAAAGGGTCGATTGCCGCCCTTCGCGAGAGGCTGTTATCGGCCAGCGGTCACTCGCAGACCCTTTGAGGTAGTGTGTCGAATTGAACCATTGAAGCTTCCCCCCTTTCACTTGAGGATCTCTAATGACAAACCAATCCGCTATTGTCGAGGTGGTTCAAGAAACCGATCCTATACTGCTCAGATCTTTGAATGACCTTCTCCCACAGCTTTCCAAAAACGCTCAAGCGATGACAATGGATGATTTGAAGCAGATCGTGGATTCAGAGTGCTCCCATTTATTTGTCGTGAGAGCAGCAAGTGGAGGAAGCATTTTGGGTGCGCTAACCCTAATTCATTTTCGTATTCCAACAGGCGTTCGTGCTTGGATCGAAGACGTCGTGGTAGATGCCAGTGCTCGAGGTCAAGGGGTCGGTAAAGCACTCATAGAAGCAGCAATAGAAAAAAGCCGTGATCTCGGCGCGAAAACACTGGATTTAACATCCAACCCAGATCGTGAATCTGCCCATCGCTTGTACGAGGGGGCAGGATTTTCGGTCCGTACAACAAAGGTTTACCGACATATCAAATGACTGATGGATAGTCCTTCAACGCATGGCGATCACTCTTGCGTGCAGGAGCGTCCGGAATGGCTACTTTCGGCCTGCGGATTTAGCCAATCTGTTGCATCGACCGGTTGAATCCACAGCCCCAAAGCAGCCATTGGAATATCATCCCTGCCATGAGACAAAGACCGGGAGCCCTGCGAACCACCACATAATCAAGGAGAGTTGCACATCATGGACGAAGCCATTACTTACCGAGCTGCAACGGTAGAAGACGCATTGAGCATTTGTGAGTTGGGACAATTGCTTAACGCGGTGCACCACGCTGCCCGTCCCGATATTTACGCGGCTGCCACCCAAGACTTTTCGCGCGACCTTCCTCACTGGTCAGGTCTTTTCGAGAAACCGGGTCAGGTTGTATTCATCGCGAATGTCGGTCACCAGGCCGCAGCCTTCATTACTGCCAGCCTGTCGGCAAGCTCTGGGCCACTGATGCAACCGCTGAATGTTGTTCGCATCGGATCGATATGTGTTGCCGAGCAATTTTGGGGGAAAGGTATTGGACGTAGGCTTATTCAGCTCGTTAAAAACTGGGCAATCGAAAATGACGCTCAGGACTTGAGGTTGTCCGTCTGGCCGTTCAATGCACGTGCTGCTCGCATGTACACAGAGTTCGGGTTTGAGACTCGTGCTTTCGAGATGGGAATGCGTCTGTAAAGGCGACTCACCTAAAGGTGAAAAGAGGTTCGAGGGACTTTGGCTGGGTCATTCGTAACTGACAACTTTCGGCCAGAAGCGGTCCGGGCCATCCAGTCACCGAAGACAATGAAGCCTCAGACAAACTGATCTACAGGCCGCGTTGACGTCGATGTGCGTGGCTAATCCAGGATGAACAGGTCCCCTTCCACATCCGTATCGCCGTGTTTACGACTCTCCGCCGCAGAGTCGTAGACGATCATCAGAACCTCCCCAGGCTGCTCGCCCGATTGGAACAGACACATGCCCTCAGCGTGATCGTTGCCTTGCCCGAAAGGCACCTCCAGCACCTTCTCCAATTGATCGGTGAAGACCACGCTTTCCTCGTCGGACGCGAAACCGCCGCGCCAGCGGAAGACCGTTACCGGACCGTCCTGCTCCATGGTGGGGCCCGCCAGGATCAGCAGATCGTCACCGCGAGTGCACAGGTCACGCAAGCCCAGGCCATTGAGCGCGAAGAAGTGTTTGCGGTAGCGGCGCCCATCCGGACCGATCTTCTTCAGCACCAGCGTGTCAGACGAGGCGTCGGTCAGCTCGGGTTCGATCTCCAACAACACGGCCCAGCCGCGTAGCACCGGTCCACGCAGCCCCAGCAGAAGGCGCGAGCCGATCATCACCAACCCTTCGATATCGAAGCCGTTGTCCTTACCCGGGATACGCAGGAAGTCGCGTAGCTGAGGATCTTCAGCAATGGCCGCGGTCAGGTCGTTACCGACTTCGTTGCCCTGCAGCTGCGCCGCTGTACGTCCATCGGCATCCACTTTCCTGGCGAGTACATAGCTGTCGTTCTGCTGCACCACAGGGATACGGGCCAGCAGAAAACGATTGCCGTGCGCCTCTACCGTCGACAGGCGCTTGATATTCTTCTGTGCAGAAGTGCCGGCCTCGGACTTCTTGCGCTTCAGGCTATGGGAGCCCACCACCCAGAGGTAACCACTGTCAGGGACATAGGCCAAACCCTCGATATCGATCTCGGCGTCTTGTTTCGGTATGGGCAGATCCAGATATTCCAGGAGCGGAAACGATTGGTGCTCGTCGCACATTACGACGCCGCCGGGCGCAGCATCCTGGATTTTCAGGCGTTCCAGGCTCGTGGTTTCGTCGTTCGCCACCCAGAGTGTGTCGTCAATCTGCTGAGCGACCGAAAGGCCATCGCGCAACGACGCAAACGCCGGATCAAAGCTCAACAGCGCAAAATTGCTTCGGTGGCTCATGAGCTGTCTCCTGTCTTTATGGCGCGGCGCGCCGGTTATTTAGAACCGGATTCTGCGCGTGTTCTTCGTCCAGTGCATGCACTCGTCCTGGCCGACCCTTCACCGCTGATGGCTTAGGTCCCTTCGCTGTAGCAGCTAAGCAAACCGGATTAGTTCCATCAATTTCCAAAATAGCCGACTAACGGTAACCCCCGTAGGCACAAAGCCTGCACCAAACACCTCGACGAACATTTGACGTCAATCTACCGCCATACGGATTTCCTAATCAGCAGACCCAACTGACACAGCTCAATAGCGCAGGTTCGAGCGCAACTGTGGCCGCAACTTTCTCCGCATACAGGATTCTTGACATGATCGACCTCGCCACTTGGAATTTGAGCATCCCTGAAGGCAGCCCACCGGCCACCATAGAAACGCCTCGATTGGCGCAAGGCTTCAAGGACCAGTATTTCAGTTCTGAAGCCGCTACCCTTTCCTTCTGGGCACCTGTGACCGGTTCCAGGACGGCCAACGCTATTTACCCGCGCAGCGAGTTGCGGGAAACCTATAGCGATGGAACGGTGCGCAACTGGCAGTATTCAGCGGCGGATAACATTCTGCGGGCGAGTCTGACCGTCAATCAGGTTCCGAGCACCGGCAAGATCGTGATTGGCCAGATTCACAACAAGGACAGCAACAACCCCATGGTGAAGCTGGAATACCAGTACAAAACGTCGACTTCGACGGGAAACATTGTCGCCAAGGTGCGCATGCGTCCCGACGATGAAGAAGGCCAGGTCATTACCATTGCGACGGGGGTGCCGCTCAACAGCAACTTTTCCTACCAGATCCACCTTAGCCCGAAGGGCGCGCTGGGCATCAGCGCAGTAGGATACAACTGGAGAACCACCATCGACCCGAGCTGGAAGACCAAACCACTGTATTTCAAAGCGGGTGCGTATGTGCAGGACAACACCGGCTATCCCACCGAGGGCGGAAAAGTGACGTTCAGGATGCTGGAGATCCAGCACAACATTTAGTCGCTTCTTTAGGTCACTACCGTTGGCACGCCGATCCGAAGGGGCGAAGACTTTAGTGGATTTCCTCGTCGATCGGCTACCAGTTCAACCTTCTCGCTAAAGACCACGAATAGGTTAACGATCAAAGTTATGCGCGGCGGTTCGAATATGGGCTTTAATGTCCGTGCTTATATACCGCCACATTAGCTTCGACTCCCTACGAAGGTGGATTCGCCTAACGGCGGGTTCTGGTTGCTATGCACTTGTCTAATCAAGGAAGAAACGACATTGAAAATAGCTTTTGGCGCCCTGTTGTTGAGCTGGCTGACTACCATCGCACTCGCTGACGAGAACCCTGTCGGCTTCCACTCTTCCACACTGGCGGACTCGCACAATGACCACTCACTGGAGATGGTCGTCTGGTACCCCAGTGCAACTACCGCCGCCACGCAATTGATTGGCGATGATGTGGTGTTCGTCGGGGCTTCTGCCGTTCGTGACGCGCCGCCCGCTGCTGGCAAGCATCCATTGTTGGTGCTCTCCCACGGGTACCGAGGTAACTGGAGCAACCAGATCTGGCTTGCCAGTGCTCTGGCTCATAGAGGTTACATCGTCGCCGCAATCAATCACCCTGGCACCACCACTCATGACCGTAGCCCTCAAGCAGCGGCGCAGTTATGGCAGCGGCCCATTGATGTGCGTCGAGCCATTGATGGGGTCACGACTCAACCTGAAAAATTCGGCTTGGTCGCCAATGACCGAATTGCAGTAGTGGGCCATTCACTCGGCGGCTGGACCGCCCTGGAGATCGCCGGTGCTCGTTTCGATCCAGACCGCTTCGCCCATGACTGCAAAGCCCACCCGCAGTTAGCAAGTTGCACCGTCTATGGAAAGATAAACCCTGCAAGCACCTCAGAATCAAAGGCCGCGTTGGCCGCCGATTTGCGCGATAAACGCGTCACTGCTGTGGTTACCTTGGACCTGGGCCTTTCACGGGGCATGACCGATGAAAGCCTGGCCGCGCTGCCGGTACCAACGCTGGTGATCGCCGCCGGCGTACCGTCGCGCGAGCTTCCCGCTGAGTTGGAGTCTGCCAACCTGGCCAAACGCCTGCCTGCGGCGTCAAGCCGTTACGTCGAAATCAGCGACGCAAGTCATTTCAGTTTCTTGTCGGTGTGCAAACCTGGCGCGCAGGTATTGCTCGAAGAAGATGTACCAGGCGATGGCATCATTTGTCGGGATGGCGACAGCGCTCGCTCGCGTGGGGTGATCCAACAGCAGGTTACATCGCTGATCGACGAGTTTCTTCAGTCATCTATCAACAAAGAAGACAGTTTGTAGAATCGCGGTATGAGACCTGCGGCCCTTCCTGACAGACAACTATCGGCCAGAAGCAGTCACGGGAAACCCATCAGCGAATTCGTAATGAGCTTCCCATTGCCCGCTCTACCTTGTTAGAGCAGGCGGGTACGGGATGAGTGACTGCAAAACTCTAGTCTGCCAACCGTAACCGCAACCGGCTTCGATGGGATAAGCCTGCTTGCAAGGCAAATGCAACTATCACGGTAGATGGCGCGGAAAAGCTGCTCAGGTCGCCGCCGGAAAACATCAACGCAAGACCCAATGCGGTGGCGCCAAACCAGGCCGTCAAGCCCACCGGGTTAAACGCGACCGCCCGTTCGAGCGCTGCCACGTCACTGCGTCCGTAGACAATCTGCGCCAACGCCACACCCACCCAGGCCACCACGAAAATCCCCTGATAGGCCAACGCCTTGAGGATGTAGGCAAACACGTCCGCGAGCATCAAGCCGTAGACGATCACCCCCACCGCCACTGCCCACATCAGGTACGAACCGCGAAGGCCAAATCGACCAAAGAACGCCTGCATGTTCAGGGTCGCCAAGTAATAGTTGGCGGTGTTGATCCGGGTTTGCGTGGCCCAGACAAACAGCAATCCCCACAGGCCCATCAACTGCAAAATCGCCATCACCACCGAGACTTCGTTCAGCGCGCCTTCGTGGGGAATGCTGCTGACCAGGTAAATGCCCGCCGCGCCGTTGAGCAGAAACGTCACCGCGTAGAACGGCATGCCGAAGTTCCAGCGACCGTGGTACTCGGCGTCTTCAGGCTTGCCGAAACGCGCATAGTCGAAGGTGAACAGCATCAACACCCAGACGCCCATGTAGGCGACAAAACAATCCCACCAGCCGAATGCACTAGGCGTTGCCGGGCCGAAATCCAGCCATTGCGGCTGGTAGCCATAACGGCTGATCGATAGCCCCACCGCCACCAGCAAACCACCGAGGTACACCGGCAGCAACACGCCGTTGAGCTTGTCCAGCCAGTGCTGCACGCTGCCCAGGATCATCGGCACGCTGTAGAGCACCACCGCCAATGCCGCCAGCGGATAGACCAGTTCCGGGTACAGGTGATTGAGTGCGACGGCGATCACCGAACCTTCGAACACCGCGTAATAGATCGCGGTCGAGAAGAAAATCAACGTCGCCAGGCACGCCCCGGTGCTGCCGAACAATAGCCGTGAAAACAACGCCACCGACAAGCCGCTGCGAATCGCAAAACGGCTGAGCACGCTGTTGACCAGTCCATAACTGATCACCGACAGGACCATGCCGATCAGCGCATTGCGCGCACCGAACGACAACGCCAATGAAGCACCCACCACGATGTAAAACATCGCACTGCACACTGCCCACCAGGCCATGGTCAGGGACAGTCGGCCCATGCGCGCTTCGGTGGGAACAGGATGATGCGCCGGGTCTTGCCCGGTTTGACTCGATTGCGATAAAGCAGGCATATGCGTGAACTCCAAAACCAGTCAAAGGTTGAAGCGCGGGCAGCCGTCACCGCACCGAAGTGCGGCGTTGGCGTACCGTTTGGCATGGCCCGCGCTAGACGGCGGGCAGAATCAGGAAGGGAACAGCTTGCTCAGGCAGCTGAGTTTTTTCTTATAGGAACGTCGCGCTTCCAGCGCCTCTTCGAGGGTTACCGCGACAAAGCGGGCCTTCTGGTTGGGTTGCATCTGGCCGATCAAATCGAGGTCGGCGCTGATCACCGTGCCAATCATCGCGTAGCCGCCACCGGACACCGCATCACGGTGCAGCACGATGGGTTCGAGCCCGGCGGGCACCTGGATCGAGCCGATCGGGTAACAACTGTCGACGATGTTCGACGGATCGGAACCGGCGCCGAACGGCTGCTCCCGGGGCTGAAAGCTCAGCGCGCTGCCGCCCTTGAAGCGATAGCCGATGCGGTCGGCTTCCGAACCGACCGTCCACGGCTCAGCGAAAAAGCTCTTCGCAGCCGATTCGGTCAAGCGGTGGTAGTACAAACCGGGCACCACCCGCAGGGTGATTTCGCCACCCAATGATTGCCGTAACGCCATGGGCAAACTGGCCCCGGCGCGGCTCTTGCCACTGGCGATGCCCACCGGCAATTCGTCGCCTGCAATCAGGCGTCGCCCCTGAAAACCGCCGAGCGCGCCCAGCGCATAGGTGGAGCGACTGCCGAGCACCACCGGCACATCAATACCGCCGGCCACCGCCACATAAGCGCGGGCACCAGCCTTGGGAAAGTCAAAGCGCAGCACTTGCCCGGCCTTCACGGTGAACGCGGTGTCATGGTGCATTTCCACGCCATCGACCCGTGGCGTCATGTGCGCGCCGCTGACCGCCACCAATGCATCCTGCTGAAACTCCAACTCAGGCCCGAGCAGCGTGCATTCCAGCGCCGCCAAACCTGCCGGGTTGCCGACCAATTGATTGGCCGCGCTCAAGGCGTATTGATCAAGCGCGCCGGACGGCGGAATGCCCAAGTGGTAATACCCTTCGCGGCCCAGGTCTTGTACCGAAGTGGCGAGGCCGGGTTTGAGGACCTTGATCATGCCAACACCTCCTGCAACGACTTGGGATAGCCAACGGGATCGGCGAGGAACGCGTCCAGCGAAAACTCCACCGGCCGAATCCGCAGATCAAAGCAACCGGCTTCCACTTCGGCCACCGCGTGGTCGTAGGCTTCACGGTCCATCGGTTTGAACTGCACGATGTCGCCTGGACGGAAAAACACCATGTGTTCTTTCAGGTACGCGAGGTTCTGTTGCGGGTCGTAGATCGGCGCGGGCGTGACACCAAACATCTGATAACCGCCGGCGCCGCGCACTGAGTAAATGCAACCAAAGCAACCGCCGTGACCAAGGGTCAATTTCGGTGTGTCGGTGCGCGGGCGCAGGTACTTGGGCACCTGCAACTGACGCTCGCGCTCGACCATCTGGAACATGAATGGCAACCCGGCAACGAAGCCGACCATCGAGACAAACCACGGCGCGCCACTGTGGGCCGCGATGAATGCATCGACGTCGGCCAGACCGTTGATTCGTGCGGCGTATTCCAGGTCCGTGGCGCTCGGGTCTTGATGGCGGTCGCGAAAACGCATCAGGGTTTCGTGGGTCCAGGGGTCGTTGTAGAGCACGGGAATCTCGATAATCCGCGTGTGCAACGTGCGCTCGGCGACGGCCCCGGCCTCGGCGATTTTTACCGCTTCGAGCAAGGTGTGAGGGGCGATGCGATCCGGGTCGAAACGAATCTGGAATGACGCGTTAGCCAGGCAGATATCGAGCACGCCATCCAGCGCCAGCCGTTCCACGGCGCGGGTGACGGCCAGACCTTTGAAGAACGCGTCCAGGGACATGCTGTCGCTGACTTCGGCAAACAAATGCTCATCGGCGCCAAAGCTGTAGCGGATGGGAGTACTCATGCTTCACCTCCGCGGCAGCGCTCGGCCAGCCAGGTTTCCAGGGTGCCGGTGTGAAAGTCGGCGCTGTGCAGCCACGGTTGTTCCAGCAGTTCACCGTGCAAGGCCAAGGTGCTGGCCATGCCGGTGAGCGTGGTCCGCCTTACCGCAACCCGCGCACGGGCCAGGGCTTCGGCGCGATCCGCACCGTGAACAATCAACTTCGCCAGCAGCGAGTCATAGTACGGCGGCACGCGGTAGCCTTGATACAGATGTGTGTCGACGCGGATGCCCTCGCCCTGCGGCCAGGTCAGTTCCTCGACCACGCCTGGGCTGGGGAAGAAATCCCGCGCCGGGTCTTCGGCGTTCAGGCGCATTTGCAGGGCGGCGCCGTTGAGTCGGATGTCGCTTTGCTTGAAGCCCAGCGGCTCGCCGCCAGCGATGCGCAACATGGCCTGGACCAGGTCGATGCCCGTGATCAGTTCGCTGACCGGGTGCTCCACCTGAATCCGCGTGTTCATCTCGATAAAGAAGAACTCACCAGTAGCATCGTCATACAGGTATTCCAGGGTGCCGGCGCCCTTGTAGCCCAGGGATTCGGTCAGGCGCACGGCGCTGGCGCACAGCGTTTCCCGTTGCTGCTGGCTGAGGACTGGCGACGGCGCTTCTTCGAAGATTTTCTGCCGGCGCCGTTGCAGCGAACACTCGCGCTCAAACAAATGCACGGCGTGCTGACCGTCGCCCAGCACCTGCACTTCAATATGCCGGGCCCGGCTGATAAACCGCTCCAGGTACACCGCGCCATTGCCAAACGCCGCTTGGGCTTCGCGCTGGGAACGGGGGAATTCTTCGCTCAGTTGCTCGGCGTTTTCCGCCAGCCGAATACCGCGCCCGCCGCCACCGGCCGAAGCTTTGATCAACAGCGGGAAGCCAACGGATTCGGCAGCCTTGAGCGCCGATTCAACGTCGAACAGTTCACCCGGCGAACCCGGCACCACCGGCACGCCAGCGGCTTGCGCCGTGCGCCGCGCCTCGGCTTTATCGCCCATGCGCCGGATCGTCTCCGCGCTCGGGCCGACGAAAATGGCGCCGGCAGCCACCACTGCTTCGGCGAAATCGGCGTTCTCCGACAGAAAGCCGTAACCGGGATGCACTGCGTTGGCGCCCGTGGCTTTCAAGGCGCCGAGCAAGGCCTCGACGTTCAGGTAACTTTTGTCGGCACGGGCCGGGCCGAGAATGTGCACCTCATCGGCCATGCGCGCAGCCTGGGAATCGACGTCCGCCTCGCTGCACGCGGCAACGGTGGGAATCCCCAGTTCCTTGGCAGCGCGGATAATCCGCACGGCGATCTCGCCACGGTTGGCGATCAGCAATTTATGAATGGCGTGGGTCATGATCGCGCCCTCACTCGTCGTCGAGTGTTGCGACGACTTGACCCGGCTCCACCGGATCACCGTCTTCTACCAAAAAGGCATTGAGGCGACCGGCCGTCCCGGCGGTCAGTTCGGAGAACTGCTTCATGACCTCGATCAGGCCAATCACCGTGTCGGCGCTGACCTGCGCGCCAACCTCGACGAAGTTCGCCGATTCCGGGGTGGCTTTGCGGTAGAAGGTTCCCGGCAACGGGGTGATAACAGTGTGTTCGGCCATGTCTGTTCCTCTTGGAATAGTTGTAGAAAGGCAGGCAAAAAGTGAATCGGAGTGCAAACCCTGGCATCTGTGTGCCAGGTGTTTTCGATTGGTCTCAGCGCGGTGCTCGGACCTCTATGCCCGCGCCATCAAGTGCCTTGCGCGTGGCTTCGACCAACGCCAGGGCACCCGGCGTGTCGCTGTGCAAACAGATGGAATCGAATTCAATCGCCAGGTCTTCGCCCTCGACAGTGCGCACCACGCCTTGCTGGCAAGCACGCAGCACTCGCTCGGCGAC
This sequence comes from Pseudomonas sp. TH39(2020), assembly GCF_016650715.1. Lineage (NCBI taxonomy): Bacteria > Pseudomonadati > Pseudomonadota > Gammaproteobacteria > Pseudomonadales > Pseudomonadaceae > Pseudomonas > Pseudomonas sp. TH39(2020). The sequence continues at coordinate 614,411 of NZ_JAEKFF010000008.1, forward strand.
GTGGGCCGGGTCGTAAGCCCGCACGTTGCGGGTGAAGACGATGGAGCCGCTGAGGTCGTATTCGCGGTCGGCGTAGAACTCGCGGATCACCGGTTGGCCGAGTTCCGTGGCAACCCGCCAGATCACCGAACCGGGCATGCAATACAGCAGCAACTCCGGTTCCAGACGTTGGAGGTTCTCCACCAGCAAACGGGCGGCCTCTTCGTCTCGGGCCAGGTGCATGTAGAGCGCGCCGTGGGGTTTGATGTGTTGCAGGGCCACGCCTTGAACCCGGGCGAGTTCACGCAAGGCGCCCAACTGATAGAGCATGTCGTCGACCAGTTCCTGGGCCGGCGCATTGATGTGCCGACGGCCAAAACCAACCAGGTCGCGAAACCCCGGATGCGCGCCGATGGCCACGCCCAGGCGCTTGGCCTGCTCGACGGTGCGACGCATGGTGCTGGGGTCGCCGGCATGAAAACCGGTGGCGATGTTGGCCGAACTGATAAAGCCCATCAGCTCATTGTCGACGCCATCGCCGATGGTCCAGGGGCCAAAGCCTTCGCCCATGTCCGAGTTGAAATCTACTGCCTGCATGACGCTTGCTCCCGACGCTTGTGACTTCATGCAGGCCAAGTTAGATTCCTGTTAACCCCTTGGGAAGATCTATTATCAGATGGGGTATCTTCTGAAAAACAGATACCTCGTCACCCGGAGTGCTCATGTCCCTGACCCTGCGCCAAGTCCGTTATTTCGTCGCCACCGCCGAGATCGGGCAAATCTCTCAAGCCGCGATTCATTTGAATATTTCCCAGTCGGCGGTGACCACGGCGATCAAGGAACTGGAAAGCATCCTCGGCACGCTGTTGTTCCAGCGCTCGGCCCAGGGCATGAGCCTGACCGACGCCGGGCGGCACTTTTTGAATCGGGCCTACGTGATTTTGCGCAGCGTCGATGACGCGTTGAACAGCCCGTTGCCGGACATCCGCGCCAGTGGTGTATTGCGCTTGGCGGCGAGCTATACGGTGATCGGTTACTTCCTGCCGCACCACCTGCAACGGCTTGAACACTGGCATCCGGACGTGGCCATCGAAGTCCACGAACAAGAGCGGACGGCCATCGAGCAGGGTCTGCTGGAAGGTCGATTCGACATGGCAGTGGTGCTCACCGCGAACCTCACCCACCCGGACATCGTCTCGGAGATTCTCTTCAACTCCGAGCGCCGGTTATGGCTGCCCAGCCGCCATCCCCTGTGCGAGCGTTCGGCAGTCAGCCTCGCCGACGTTGCGAAGGAACCTTACATTCTGCTGACCGTCGACGAAGCCGAACAAAGTGCCATGCGCTACTGGGAACACGCGCGACAGCAGCCAAACGTGCGGGTGCGCACCAGTTCAGTCGAAGCGGTGCGCAGCATGGTCGCCAATGGCAGCGGCGTGGCAATCCTCTCGGACTTGGTGCACCGCCCCTGGTCACTGGAAGGAAAACGCATCGAAACCCTGACAGTCACCGACAAGGTGACGCCGATGAGTGTCGGACTGGCGTGGCATCGCGAGCGCGAATTCAGCCCGGCGATGCAGGCGTTTCGTAACTATTTCCACGATGCATTTTTGGCGCCGCAACAGCTGTCTGCGCGACGCTGAAAACAGCGAAAACCATGCCCTCCTTTTGTGGATTTACGATGAGAGCCTTGGGCCATTTCCGGTCTGTTGTGATGGGAAGATTTTGGCCGTTTTCTGCCCGTCACGAATGACCGGTTTGGGATAGCGGTCGGTCGCGAACAGCTGCTTTCGGCGAAAGCAGCCTATCGTGAGGCACTGCAAACGGCCAAAGTCGGTCACTCGATGGCTAAAACTTTCCGCTTGATTCATAAGATAAAGTGGGAGGTGCTGAACATCGGTCTAAACTCTGAGCCTCAGTTGTGCTCCGCAGGGAGGCTAGCGTGCCATGCAGTCCACCATCAAACTGTTCGATCATCCCACCAAATATATGTTCTTCACTGGCAAGGGCGGGGTTGGCAAAACGTCGGTCTCCACAGCGGTATCAATCGCCTTGGCTGATGCAGGCAAGAAGGTGCTGCTGGTTAGCACAGACGCCGCCTCGAACCTTGATGAGATGCTCGGTGTCGAGCTGAGCAATCAGCCTGTAGCAGTGCCGGACGTGCCTGGAATGTTCGTGCTCAACATCGACCCCGGGACCGCTGCCATCGACTACCGATCCCGGGTGGTTGAGCAAATGGGCTCCCAGGCCAGCGATCAAGATATTGCTCTGGTGCGCGAGCAACTCTCGGGGGCATGCACGACCGAAATCGCAACCTTCGATGAGTTCTCCCACCTCCTGTCTCAAGGCGGCGCGGACTATGACCACGTCGTGTTCGATACCGCTCCCACAGGACACACGCTCAGGCTGTTGAGCCTGCCAAAAGCGTGGAGCGGATTTCTGGAAGGCAATGATCGTGGTGCGTCATGTCTGGGGCCGCACTCGGGTTTGAAAATGCAGGAGCAGCTTTTCAATCAGGCGTTGACTGCGCTCAATAATCCAGCCCTGACCACCGTCGTGCTAGTGGCTCGCCCTGACAAAGGCGCGCTCGGTGAGGCCGCGCGATCCTCTGACGAGCTTCGTGAATTGGGTCTGGAAAACCAACGTCTAGTGGTGAACGCTGTATTCAAACGCAGCGACTTGAATGATCCGATCGCAGCAGCCATCGAAGCCATCGGCCAGCAGGCGCTCGACGAGATGCCAGCTTCGTTGCGCCAGCTTGCAGTCGACTACATTCCGCTCAAGGCTGTGGATTCCGTTGGCTTGCCGGCACTACGCGGGCTGCTTGCCCCGGAGTTTACTCGGCCAACTAGCACTTTAACCCACGAGCCCTCACGCCTCGAACATCACAAACTCTCGGAACTGGTTGCCGAGCTTGCGAATGACGAACGCGGGTTGATCATGGTCATGGGCAAAGGGGGGGTTGGCAAAACAACCATTGCCGCCGCTATCGCGCTTGGCCTGGTGCAGCACGGCAAGTCCGTGCATTTGAGCACGACGGATCCTGCGGCGCATCTGACGATGACCCTCAATGCCGATGTTCAAGGGCTCAGCGTCGGCCGCATCGACCCGAAGGTCGAAACCCAAAAATACGTCGACAAGATCGTAGCTTCCCGCGCTTCGACCCTGACGGAAGATGAAATAGCCTTGCTCATTGAGGATCTGCGCTCGCCCTGCACCGAAGAGGTCGCCGTCTTCCATGCTTTCTCCCGCGTGGTTTCTCAAGCCAGGACCTCGTTCGTGGTGCTGGACACCGCTCCCACGGGTCATTCGCTACTATTGATGGATGCCACAGGCGCCTATCACCGTCAGATGGTTAGGGAATTCAAAGGCCAAGCCTCGGACCACATCGTCACGCCATTAATGCGCCTGCAAGATGCGCACTACACCAAAATCCTCCTCGTGACGCTGCCCGAAGCCACGCCGGTGTCTCAGGCGGCAGCGCTGCAAGATGACTTGCGCAGGGCCAGCATCGAACCGTTTGCATGGGTGGTCAATAAGTCGCTATTGGCCACAGACACCATCGACCCGCTGCTGCGAGCGCGCCTGGATAGCGAGCAAAAACAGATGACGCGAGTAGCCGACCAAACCAGCCATGCTTTCATTGTGGTGCCCTGGACGGCGGAGCCGCCTGTTGGCGTCGCTGCGCTAAAGCACCTGCTGGATTGACGCGCCAGCGTCGGCTCGACGCCCTGTCTCTACTGGAGAAAGACCGTGCTAAAAACTGTTATCGCCTCAATCGTTCTCTCGGCGCTTGCTGCAAACCTTCATGCTCAGGCCCTGGATCATTCGAACGACGATGCGCAACGGCAAGCTGAGGTAGCAGGTCACGGTAAGGACGTAATGCCGTTTAGCCTCGCAGCGACAACCCATATCTTCACCAAGACCGCTGAAGGCGGCATTCAGCAAGTGGTGGCCAAAAAGCCTGACGATGCTGCCCAAGTGCAGCTAGTTCGCCAGCACCTTCAAGAAATCCGCGTGCGATTTCTCAAGGGCGACTTCTCAGGTCCTACGCACATCCATGGCCAAGACATGCCTGGTCTGGCAGACCTGAAAGCTGCCAAGCCAGGGCAAATTGCGATCACGTACAAAGACGTCGAAGGTGGAGCCCAATTGGCCTTCAAGACCTCGGATCCCGCCTTGATAGCGGCTCTTCACAAGTGGTTTGACGCCCAGCTTTCCGACCATGGCAAGGACGCGATGGAAGTAGACGCACATCATGGCGACATGATGAACAAATGAACGATTAAGTGTTCAGCAGCACCTCCTGGCAGCTCAACATCACTCCAGTCCTTCTTCCTGGAGCGCCTTTTGGACCGCTGGGCGCTGACGCACCGGGCCGTACGACCAAGCAGGAGTTGGACAGCGCACAATAAGTGGAGGGCGCTATCCGACCCAAAGCTGCCCTTCGCAAAAGGCAGCTAACGGGCCATGAGCGGCCACTCGAACACATCACCTGATCGGCTGTTTTGTAGGACGAAGCGGTCACCGATGTTCCGCTGCCAACATTGACCTGAACTGAGAAATGATCTCTGAAGATAGCCCGGCACCTTCGAATACTGCGCAGGTGAAGCTAACGGGTGCAGGGCCTGGAGCAGTTATGATGCGGTCTGCAACCACAGCTACCGGACTGTTTCGATAAAGCGTGCGCCCTTCATAACCTACGGCATTCTGTTTTAAGAAGTCAGCGCTGTTCGAGGTATGAGGAACCGTGTCGAGAAGCCCGGCCCTAGCAAGTGCCAGCGTTCCCCCACAGATACCGGCAATTGTCGCTCCACTTGAACGACTAGCATGAAGAAAGTCTCGAATATCCGGTGCTTCTGCACTTTCCCAGACCATTCCTCCAATGACGACAACAACGTCCGGTTTCCAGTCCAGACATTGTTGCAAACTGCTATCGACAGTTACAGCCAATCCACCCTGCGAGCGGAACTGACCCGTAGCAGAAGCGAAAAACCTGACGTCGATCCCGTAAAACGGGGACGCAGTTCCAGCAATGAAAGCATATTCCCAGTCCGCAAAACCGGGTGTCAGTATCAATCCCACACGTGCCATCAGTCAGAATCCTCCATGAATGCCAATAACATATGGCGACAACAAACATACATCAAGGGTTGCTTTGGGTCGATTGAAGCCCCTTGCGACAGGCAGCGATCGGCCCTGGCTGTGTAAAAAAGTAGTCACTGTTTTGAAGTCTGCGTCGCTACGTAAAATCTGCCAGTGATTGGTTAACGAACGGACCTGAAATTTGCGTAGGAACGCGATTTTTGTTCTGGTTCTGACCGTCAAACCTGCTCTAAAACGTTTTTACACAGCCTCGGCCAAATGCCGCCGGTCAGGATATCTACCCAAAGTGGGCGATTCACTTAGCGCCCTGCTATCAAGCAACGTCAAACAAGCAACGTCAAAACCCAGTCATTTAGCGCATTCCTCGCGACTGGAATTTTTTCATGGCGTGAAGTGTAAAGTGCAAAAGGTGTCCTAGACTACAGGCTTAAATGGTCTGATTTTTTGAGTTTTTCACCGCTGCAACTACTGGGTTTGTATATGAATTCAGACAGTTTTCAGACGCAGCACTGCCTTTATCAAATGCCCTCTTTCGACCCAAGAGCGGGATGCAAATATGAACAGTAGTTCCGTAGCGGGCTCTCGATTCAGCGTACTTGATGGATGGCGCGGCATAAGCATCTTGCTTGTCTTGGCGTGCCACCTGCTACCACTTGGCCCAAAGCTTTGGCAATTTAATGCCGCCGCAGGCGTTATGGGAATGGCTATATTTTTTACGCTATCGGGTTTCCTGATAACAAATTTTCTGCTCAACAACAGCAGCGTCGTTGATTTTTTAATCCGCAGAATCTTTCGGGTTGTGCCGCTCGCCTGGTTGTACATGATCATTGCTTTACCTGTCATGAACAGCACTTCGGATTTCTACATCGCAAACTTTCTGTTCATCGCCAACTGGCCGCCTATGTGGCTTGGCGATGTAAACGGCCACCTATGGAGTTTGTGCATGGAGGTCCAATTTTATTTCGCCATCGCTTTGCTGGTAGTTCTGCTGAGAAACAAGTGGGTAGTGCTAATCCCTTTTCTCTGCATCGCCGTCACGATGTACCGAGTCATGAATGATGTCCATGTCGCAATCAACACTTATTACCGCATTGATGAAATACTTTCCGGATGCATACTTGCACTGATATACAACAATAGACTGGGCAACATCCTTGCTAAACTTCCGACACAAACAGGGATCGCACAAATATTTTTATTCCTCCTATTTATCTTGTCCTGTCATCCCGATGCGGGCTTCATGAACTACTTCCGCCCCTATCTTGCCGCAGCAATGGTGGGGAGCACATTACTCAATAGCCGGACACGAGTTGCCCAGCTTCTGAATAATCGCGCTCTATTTTATATCGCCACCATCTCGTACGCTCTCTACGTTGTTCATCCGCTGCTAATACATACTTGGCTGGGTAGCGGAGACACCGTCATAAAATATTTGAAGCGCCCTTTGTTGTTCGCCGCAATCTTTCTCACCGCGCATATCTCGACCTTCTATTATGAAAAATGGTGGATTGCTTTTGGTAAGAGATTTGCCAAGAAAGTAGCTAGCCAATCTGTGACATCGATCGGTTGAATCCTGGCAGGAAGCACGACTGCAGACAGGAACTTTAACCTGCTTTGTCGTCAAAACAGGTCGTGTCACCGATAGCGTTACTATCGTTGCCGTTACTTGTTGAGGCGCAGAGCGTCGAAAGCATCTCGCGCTTGGCATGCGGTATAGGTCATTTGCGCGGCGACTAGTCCGGCCAGACCAAAAGTACGGGTCAACCCGAATTTGCGGAAACCGTCGGGAATCGGAATGGACTTGGCGATAGCGTCAGCCAGAACCTCACCCGCCACCGTCGTGGGCGCCATGCCATGACCACCAAAACCAACGGCGTGCCAGACGCCTGCGTCATCTTGGCCAATCTGGGCCATTTGATGCCGGCCATAACTCATCAACCCGCCCCAGGAATATTGGATTTCTACACCTTCCAGCTGGGGATAGACCGTTAAAAGATCTGTTTTGAGCAGACTGGCAATCGCTTCCGGGCTCCGACTGAGCACTGAAATCCGCCCTCCCCATAAAATCCTGCTGTCGCGAAGTGGCCGGTAGTAATCAAACGCGAATCGCGTGTCGTAGACCGCTGATTCACAGTCAATAGCCTCTTTCAAGCGAGCCCCGAGAGGTTCGGTTGCAACGACATAGGTCGCAATGGGTAACACAGCACGTTCGACTGGACGATAGACGCCGCGCGCGTACCCGCCACAGGAAAAGATGACATGCTCGGCATGCACTTCCCCGCCATCGGTTTGCACAACATATTTCTTTCCACGCTTCTCGATGTTCAGGGCGGATGATTGCTCATGGATACGCACACCGAATTCAGCCACAGCGCGAGCAATGCCGTACACGTACTTGAGAGGATGGAAGTGGAAGGCGTTACGCTCCAGCAGGCCGCCGAAATAGCGGTCAGTCTTGAGTAGCTCTTTCAACTGACCTGGCGGCATGTATTCCCAATCAACCCCATAGACGTCACTCATAAGTTTTCGCGGCGTTTCAAGTCTTGACGGGTCGTTGAACCAATTAGCGAGAATCACCCCCTGGTCAACCAGGTCACAATCGATACCGTATTGTTTGACGCGATTACGGATCAACTCAACGGCATCAAGCGTTAGCCTATAAAGGCGTTGCGCCTCTTGAACGCCAAGGGTGGCGAGAAGGTCACCGCTTCCCAGGCTGTAGCCTCCGAAGACGAAGCCGCCATTACGCCCCGAAGCACCATGACCGATGCGATGAGATTCCAGAACAACGACGTCATTGACACCACGCTCCGCCAACCCGAGTGCGGTCGATAGGCCGGCCAGGCCACCACCGAGGATGCACACCTTAGTATCTACACGACCCGATTGGGCGGGATAGGTGGTGATGTCGGCCGTGGTTTCATAAAAGGTTTGCTGGTAATCAGTGCTCATAAATTTATGTGGCCTCGACGGCGTTTTTATTCAATCGCCTAGTTGCAATAGAAAGTCTTGGACGTAGGGCACAACCGATATTCCAGCGTGGGCGGTGTTGGGAACAATGTCTTGTTGAACACGAATGTCATAGGCCTCAAGGTTGCGTGCCAGCGTTGCATTGCGCTCCACCCTTGTGCGTCCGGCGTCGTTGATACCGTCCATGTATTGCACTGAACCAGGTGCGTAATGAATCTCCCAGGTTTCCAGGTCTGCGGCACCCACTAACAGTTGAACATCGACTTCACGCAGCGCATCGAGATTCAGTCGTTTGCCGAAAATCGCCTCAATCCCTCCGGTACCCACCCACCAATCGCGCCCCTCATCGATCAAGGTCACCGACCCCGGTGCACCGATAGAAACGGAGCGTAGACGTTCGGGGTGCAGGTAGTAAAATCGGTTGGCAAAGTGCCCACCGCCCGAATAACCAAACAATGAAAACTTCTCGAACGAAGTGCTGAGCGCCTCGGATACTTCATCAACCATTGCCAGCAGGACTTCGTCATAACGAATGTCCCCTTCCTTAAGGTATTTGAAACCATGCGGGTTGCCATCGCCCAGCGGACCTACCGGAAACAGCGGTGCGAGAATGATGTAGCGATTGAAGCGCCCGAACTCGGCAAACGCATCCCGATACTCCACCATCGTGCGCCCGGTACCATGGACCGCGACCAGCAGACGGTGGCCCTCAGGGGCTTGATCGAAGGTTTGCGGAACATAAAGACAATAGACAAAACGCGGATCCTTACGGCACGAAAAAATGGTCGTGCTACCTCGGTAGTACATCTGACGATGCCGCGCTTCGGGAGTGTCTTGAGGGTTGCTCAACATTGTGAAACCTCGTTGATAATTGTGCCATTATTGAAAACTACAGCGGGTCAGGGTCATGCACGGTCGACGACTCACACGCCCACTACCAAGTTTTGTGGAAGTCACCTTTGAACAAAAAAACTACTGATCGCAGCCAATTGGTGCTGCTGATTTCAAACGACATTAATGCCGGTGTTCTTCCGACCGGCAGCTGGCTCAAGCAGATCGATCTCGAACACCGCTACGGCTGTACCCGACTGGACATCCGTCGTGCGCTGGACCAGTTGGTCCTCAAAAATATGGTCGAACACATCCCCAATCGGGGTTATTACGTCCACACGCCTGACTTGACCCAGGTGTCGGATACCCGCGAAGTTCGCATCGCACTCGAATGTGCAGCCGTCGATCAGATGGAGGTCACCGAGGAGCGTTTGCAGGCGCTGGACGTCATCGCGCAGCGCTTCAGCCGTCTGGTAAACGAAGGCACGATGCAAGAGTGCTACAGCGCGAATCTCGAGTTTCATCGCGGGATCTATGACATGTGCACCAACCGGGTCATGATCGAGTTCATTGAAGAAATTCGCAGCCGTCCCCCATCGTCTCCAGGTGGCACCTGGCGTACGCATCTGCGCGCTGAGCAGTCGAGCCGCGAACACTTCCAGATCGTTGACCTCCTGCGTAAGGGTGACCGCGAACAACTCAAGCGACTGATCGCGGCGCACATCCGTCAAACTCCACTGGAGCAATGAGTTTCAAGGCTTGATGCTGACGCCCCACAGGCGCGGCTTCTGCCCGATCCAGGCGTCGTAGCCCTCGACGTTCTGATTCAGCGCGACGATGTCCAGGCCGTTGTACATGACGATCATCGGCACTTGATCGATGAAGCGCTCATGCAGTTGATCGAAGATTGACTGACGCTTGGCGACGTCACCTTCCTTCAGTGCCTGGGACAACAACTCAATCGCCACGGGATCCTCCCAGACCTTGCGCGACTCTTTGTCCTTGTTACCCGTCACCTGCTCAAAACTCAGCGCCGGGTCGAAGCGTGCGGAATAGGTGAAGGACATCGCTTGATAACGCCCGGCCTGGTAACGCTCAAGCTGAGTCCCCCATTCCATGACCTCAACCTGCGCGTTAATACCGACCGCTTGCAGCATCGCCTGGGCAATAATTGCCAGGTCATAACTGGGAACCATCGAGCGTTTGTTGGCGACGATCGTCAGAGGTTGGCCGCGATAGCCTGCCTCCTGGAGTAGTTGCGCAGCCTTCTGTGGGTCATAGGTGAAGCCGCGTTGCTCGCTTGGGCCGTAGTAGTTGGAGGCCACGCTGATGATTGAGTTATTGGGCACACCGAAGCCATTGCTCGTCGTCGCTACCAGTTGTTTGACATCGATGGCGGCGGCAATAGCCTGACGAATGCGCTTGTCCTTGAGCAACGGATCCCGGGTTTGGAACATCAGCACATTCATGGTCGCGCTGGGGTCTGTCGAGACCTTGAGCGTTGCGTGGGTCTTGATTTCTGGCAGGTCGGTTTCGGTGACTTCAGCCATGTCCAGGTCGCCCGAAAATAGCGCCGCCTTGACCGTCGCCTGATCGGGAATAATCACAAACCGTACTTCATGGGTCAGCGCGTTCTTGCCTCCGGTATAGCCGTCGCGAGGGCCGGACAAGGACTGATAGCCTGTGAATTTGGTCAGCGTGACGTACTGCCCACGCTTCCATTCGCTTAGCTGATAAGGACCAGTGCCTATCGGCGCCAGGAACTCACCTTGAGCGTTGACTGAGGCTTTGTTCAGTACCGCGGTGCCGCCGCAATCGGTACGCGCCAGAGTGGCGAGGAACATACCGCTGGGCTTTTCCAACTCCATCACCACGGTATGGTCATCCGGTGCCGTTACCTTGGCCACCTTGGTCAAACCGCTGCCATCGAACTCCGGAAGGCAACGCCACTGAGTCTTGGGGTCCATGTCCCGGTTCCAGCTCCATAGCACGTCGGCGGCGGTCAACAACTCGCCGTTATGGAACTTCACACCTTGGCGCAAGGTGAAGGTGTAGGTCAGACCATCGGCAGAGACATCGATCTTCTGTGCCAGTAACGGTTTGACGTCGCCCTTTTCCCCATAGGCCACCAACCCTTCGGTCATATGCAGCACGACCGCATCGGAACGGTCGTCACGATTGACCCCTGGGTCCAGGCTGCGAATATCGGAGTTCATTGCCAGACGCAAGGTTTGCGCCTGGGCGATACCGCAACCGATCATGGTCATCATGCCCAGAGTCAGAGCGTTTACTAAAAAACGATTCATAAGCGAGTCCTAGATAAAGATGAAACAGGTTCGCGCCGCCACAGGTACGACGGCCTTGAAGTCCTTCACACAGCAGCACTGCTGCGCAATTGATAACTCCCATCGGCCAGCCGCACCAACGGATTGGCGGCAGCCAGTAGTCGATGAGTGAAGGCGTGTTGCGGGTTGTCAAACACTTGCGCGGTGGTGCCAATTTCAACCAGTCGACCTTGCTGCATGACGGCCACGCGATGGGCAATTCGTTCCACCGCCGCAAGGTCATGCGAGATGAACAGACAAGCAAAGCCGTACTGCTTTTGCAGCCGCTCAAACAACGCCAGGATTTGCTTTTGAATGGTCATGTCGAGCGCGGAAATCGGTTCGTCGGCGATGACCAGTTTGGGGTGACGAATCAGCGCCCGACCAATCGCCACGCGTTGCCGCTGACCACCTGAAAGCTGGTGGGGGAAGCGGTTGGCGAAGAGCGGGTCCAGACCAACATCCTGCAGAATGGTGCGCACGCGCTCGGCACGCTGCTCGCGACTAAGGCCCGGCACATGGCGCAGCGGTTCAGCGAGAATTTCAGAAATCCGGGCGCGCGGATCGAGGGACGATACCGGGTCTTGAAAAATCATCTGGCATTGCAACCGATGCTCACGATTGGCGTTTTTGAGGATGTCGACGCCATCGAAAAAGATCTCGCCAGCAATCGGATTGACCAGCCCGACGACCGAACGGCCAAGGGTGGTTTTACCTGAACCGCTGCCACCGACCAGCGCCAGCGTTTCACCCGCAGCGATTTGCAGACTGACTCCATCCACCGCGCGTTTGGCTTTACCGCGCCACAGGAAACCCTGACGACCCGGGTGCTCGATGGTGACGTTGCGCATGTCGATCAACGGCGCGGCCAGTGAGGCGCTGTCAAGGTTGCCTCGGGTGGGCAGTGCTTCGAGTAATTGCCGGGTGTAATCGGCCTTGGGGCCTAGCAGGATCTGCTCGGTCGGGCCGCTTTCGATCGCTTTGCCGTTGCGCATCACCACGACTTTGTGGGCATGGCGCACCACCAGCGACAAGTCATGACTGATGAACAGGATCGCGGTGCCCTCCTCCCGCGTCAGTTCGAGCATCAACTCGATCACATCGGCCTGGGCCAGGGTGTCGAGGGCAGTGGTCGGCTCGTCGGCGATCAACAACGCCGGGCGCAACAACATGACCGAAGCCAGCATGATGCGTTGTCGCATGCCACCGGAGAACTCGTGAGGAAAGGCGTTCAAACAGCGCTGCGGATCATCCATGCCGATTCGGCGCAGCATCTCCAACGACCGGGCAAGAATGGTTTTTTCATCCAGATCGGTGTGCAGGCGCAACCCTTCCGCCATCTGCTGACCGATCGTCATTGTCGGGTTGAGCGAGACCATCGGCTCCTGAAACACCATCCCGATCTTCGAGCCGCGAACATCACGCAACTGATCGTAAGGCAAGGTGCACAGGTCGGTATCGGCAAACTCGATACGACCGGACGCGACGCGCATCGGCGGCGGCAACAGCCCGATGACAGCACGCGCCGCCATCGTCTTTCCGCTGCCGGACTCACCCACCAGTGCGACGATCTCGCCGGGTGCCATGTCGAAACTGAGGTGGTCAACCGCAAGCGAACCCTCGGTTCCCACCTGAATGCAAAGATTACTGACGCGAAGCAAAGGCTTGACGGTATCCATTAGCGACTCATCCGGGGGTCAAGGCGATCACGCAGGGCGTCACCGAAAAGATTGATGCCGATCAGGGCAATGGAAATCATCAAGCCAGGGAAGAAGCCCAGCCACGGTGCCGTAACCAGATGCGGCCGGCTGGAGGCAAGCATGTTTCCCCACGTGGCCGCAGGCGGTGGAACGCCCAACCCGAGAAAGCTCAATGCGCTCTCAGAGAGAATCGCCCAGCCAAACATGCTGGTGGCCAGCACAATCAACGGTGCCACGCAGTTCGGCGCTATATGCCGCCACATCGTGTACAGCTCGCCATTGCCAATGACCCTGGAGGCTTCGATGAACTCTCGTTCACGCAATGACAACACCGTGCTGCGCACCACCCGAACCACGGTGGGGATATAGGCCAGGCCCAGCGCCAGCACGATGCCGTACTGACTCGCACCCACAATGGCGAGCAACCCCAGCGCCAGCAACATCCCGGGGAATGCCAGCAAGGCATCGTTAACCATCATCAACAGGCGGTCCGTCCAGCCACGCAGATAACCGGCAAGCAATCCGAACAGCGTGCCGATGCTGATGGCCAATATTACTGTCAGCAGGCTGATCCACAGGCTGGTGCGGGCACCGATGATGATGCGGCTGAAGACATCGCGGCCGAACTCATCAGTACCCAGAATGTGCGGCCAGGTCGGCGCCATAAATCGGTTGGCCAGATCCAGCCGCAGCGGGTCATACGGTGTCCAGACGATACCGGCCACCGCGAGCAGCACCAGCACCCCCAGCAGGCTGCCTCCGATCAGCGCGTTGAACGGGAGCGGACGTTTGTGCCCCGAGGCCTTCGGCACCGCGGTCGGCGGCGCGGCAATTTCGCTTAAAATCTTCATGCTTTCACCCGAGGATCGAACAGCGGATACATCAAATCTACGAGCAGGTTGACCAACACGTAGACGAACGTAATGAGCAACAGGCAGCCCTGCAGTACGGGGTAATCACGCGCATAAATGGAGTCGACCATCAGGCGCCCGATGCCGGGAATGGTGAACACCGTTTCGATGACAGCGATCCCGCCCAGCAGGTTGCCGAGGATCAGGCCGATCAGTGTCCAGGTGGGTGCAAAGGCGTTACGCAACGTATGTCGCCAAAGCACCGCGCGCTCCGACAACCCTTTGGCTCTTGCATGAGCGATGTAGTCCAGGCGCAAGACTTCGATCGAGCTGGCCCTCTGCATCCGGATAATCACGCCGCTTTCATGCAGCACCAACGTTGTCACCGGCAAAATGATGTAGGCCAGCGCTTTGCCAAAATCAGCCGAAAACGGCATATACCCCACCACCGGCAACCAGCCCAGCTCCAGGCCAAACACATACAGCAGCAACAGGCCCATCCAGAAGCCGGGGATCGACAGTAACAACGTCGCCGTCGTCACCAGTCCCAAATCAACCAGCGTGTCCTGTTTCCAGGCCGCCAGCATGCCCAGAGGAACAGCAATCACCGCCGCCAACGCGACCGACGTCAGAACGATGGTCACACTGACGCTGAACCTTTCAAGCACTAGCGGCAAAACCGCTTCATGACTGGTGATCGAAAAGCCCAGATCCCCATGGAACACTGCCTTGAGCCAGATCAGGTACTGCGCGATCACCGGTTGATCCAGCCCGAGGGACTGCCGCATCTTGAGCAGACTGGCCGGATCAGCCATGTCGCCCAGCATCAAGAGCGCCGGGTCACCGGGTATCAGCCGGATCATTGCGAAGACCGCAATAGAGATCAGCAATAACGTCGGGACAGCCATGGCCAGACGCTGAATGATCAAACGAAACATGTGGGTTCCTCGATGTTGATACGGCCCTCAATCGGGCAGGGCTCAGGCTGACAACGGGTCAATGATTACCAAGTGGCATACCGCGCGTAATCGGATTCCATCTCGAGGCGGTACTGCCCAAATGTACGGTTGATCGCCGGCAAGGAGGCAATTTCCATGAACCCACTGGCGGGGCGCATCAAAATCATCGCCACCGTCGCCGACAGATTGTCCTCGCCACTCGAGCTCGGACGTGGTGGTCGGCAGACGGCGAAGGGCTTGCCGAAATCATCGAAAAACGCGCTTTTCAGGTGTTCCAGCGTCAGGCTGCCATGAAATGGCTTGAGCAGTTTCTCGACCCGGATATCGCGATAAAAGCTTTCGGGTGCACCACCAATGCCAGTGTTCTTCAGTTTGATTTGCGCCACCGGACTGCGCCAATGGTTGGCGTGCACCAACAGATCGTCGATCTCGAACAGCGGGAACACTTCATCAGGTGCACATTCGTAATTGATACCAAACCCGGCCGCATGACTGAGCATCATGTTGTTCGAACCCGACTTTGGCGTCACCGCCACGGTTTTCATCGACAAGGCGAAATGATTGGCTTCCAGCGCCTTGCGGCGGATCAGTGGCAATGGCACGCCAAGCACTTGATAGTCACGATCCGATTCCAGGTTGTTGCCCGTGATTGCCGTGCCGATGGAGTTCATGCCTGCGCGGGCCAACCCACCTGCTTCGGTGAACGTCAGCACATCAGGGCCGTCGTCACGACGAATATGCAGGACCACGCCAGTCTCCGCGCACTCCATGCGCCAGTCCCAGTTCTGGCCGTGCAGTACTTCATTGTTCGCGGTGGCGCCTGGAAGGACGATTGCGCCGGTGCAGCCATCCAGTTCTGGTTTGTCCTGCATCGAACGCCGCCCCAGGTGAATAATCTCGGTGCGGGCATTGATCATCACAATGGCCTCGAAGTCGTGACCGGAGCCTTGCGCGATGCCCCGCATCTCTTCCAGGTACTGCGGCTCGAACGCTTCAATATTGGGAATGAATTGATTGACCAATCGCTTGATACCGGTCCAGTCATAACCCATGTCCAGCAGTTGCTGTCCGTAGATTTCAATGCTGCGAGCGATGATCTGTGGACAGGCTTTGCCGTACTGCACACCCCGGGCAAATGGCCCGCCACTTAGTTCGATACACGGAAATTGACCACTCATGCCCTGCCCTCAAATAGGTTGAGCAAGACCTAGAGCAAGGATCAGACCAATTTTTAGAAAAACCCAGTCAATATTGGCGCCAATTTGATTCCCAATAAATGACCGCCGCAAAAATGCACCGTTTCCGGTCAAAAAATTGGGTAGTAAATTCACAAGCGTGTACAAAAGTGGCGCTCCAGATTGAGCTAAAGCCCCCCGGATGAGTAACGGACATTCGCGTGGCACGCTGAGCGGGCTCGGTTAAAGTACCTCTCTGAACGCAACTAACGGACGGCTTCATGGAACGATTCCATCCTCGTGGCATTGATGCAGACGGTTATATCCTTACCGTGTCCAACGTCGAGGTGCAGCCACAGTTTCAGGATTTGCTGGCGGACGTTTGCATGACGCTCGCTCGGTCGGAACCTCTGCTGGACGGGATTTATCTTTATGGCAGCGTCGCTAGAGGCGACGCCGTACTGGGAGTTTCCGACCTGGACCTGACCCTTGTTCTGCACAGCCCTCCTGCGTCGCAGGATCTGGAAATGCTGGAGTCGAAAAGGCGGATGCTGGAAAGTCGGCATACCGAAGTCATCAAGATCGATTTCGACATCGGCAGTCGTTCTGAAGTATTGGCGGCTGACAATCGATTGAGCTGGGGCTATTGGCTCAAGCATCACTGTCGTTGCTTATGGGGGAATAATCTGGCCAAGCGATTCGACCGGTTCAAGCCGTCGCGTGATATCGCCATTGCCGTGAATGGTGACTTTGAATCCGTACTGACCCGGTATGCCGATCTTATCGATCAGGCGACCACACCGACGCAATCGCTACGCTTGCAACGCGAAGCCTCGCGCAAACTCATCCGGTCAACTCAAGTGCTTCGCTCTGAACAGGACTTGATGTGGCCGCAAACACTGGAAGAGCATGTTGAGCTGTTTGTTCAGCATTACCCGTGCATGAGAATGCAGATCTCTTTTTCTTGTCCCAGGCAAGGACCCCATGCGCGAAGCCAAAAGAGTTTACGACTCAGCTCCATGATTTTTTGACCTGGATGGCTTCAGAAACCAGTTAGGTCCGCGTGATGGCTGTGACTTGATGGATATGATCGGCCGACGCTTACGGGTTCAAGCAGCGGAACAAACGAAAACGGGCGCCTTGCCGGGCGCCCGTTTTGTTTAGGGTTGCGTGCTGCGGGGTTTGGTTGCTTGAAGCAGCTAAGCTTTACCAGGAGGCCTTCGCGAAACCCTGAAAGTCTGGAGGCAAACAATGAGCAAACAACCTCAACCCCGGAGCCGCTCCAACCCCCAACCCAGATCCCGCCCGGTAGTGCCTGCCCTGCCCTGCAAAACAGGCGCCGAATCCGGGGGCTTGCGCGGTCACTACCCGTCGAAGAAGTACAATTGACCTCAAGCGTGCGACAGGCTTTGCAGTTGAGTCTGTTGTACTTCCCTATCAGCCGTTATGGCCGATCAGTACGATTTTTTCGATACCGACGTCCCGGCTTTGCTCAACCCTTTCGCGTTGTGATCGCCTGGCGTCGAGGTCGAGATTGCACTGGCTTTGGCCACGCCGCGAGTATCTCTGGAATGGGCGATGCCTGAAGTCGTTTGGCCATGACCGCGATCACTATTGCGTTCACTGCCATAGTGGTTTCCGCTTTCACCACGGTCGCGAACAGCCTTGCCGGCATGATCGCTGCTCAGTCCATTGCCGTGGCCATTACTGGTAGAACCGCCGGAGTGATCTGAACCGCTGTGACCGCTGCCTGTACCGCCGCCGTGGCCACCGCCATTACCACCTCCGTTGCCTCCCCCATTACCACCTCCGTTACCGCCACCACCGCCGCCGTTACCGCCACCACCACCACCACCACCACCGTCTTTCGCATAGGCGGAGTTCATGATGGACAGGTCAGCAGGGAGTAATGGGGCGGCTGCAAGCATCAGGGCGCAGGACATTACAGCAATGAGACTCTTATTATTTAAAAGCATGGTGGCTTCCGTAGGGTTGATATCGCGAGTCTTACGACGCTTTTCGCCCCTGACAGTTCAAGTCCTGCGACCGACGGAATGCCATGAGTACTGCCCTAATAGGCGGCGCTAGCGAGCGGCGCTCCGGGTACCCGCGAACGCACTCGTACCAAGCCAGCGCCACAAGCTTTCCGCATCCTTCACCGCGCCATCTACACGCAGTTCTCGCGACTGCAGAACTTCCCGCGGTGTGCGGTCGCCCGTCCACACCTCGGTCAACGCTCGCACGCTGGAGTCCACAACGAGCGTCAGTTCACGTCCGGGATCGTCGCGGCACAGGTCTGCCACACCCTGTTCAACCACGAGCCACCACGCTTGCTCACCAGGCCGCGCGTCGCGGAATTTGAACTGGATGACCACCGGTCGGGACGGGAACGTTTCGATGCGCACGAACCGGCGCACGTCCCACATGAGCAGGCCCGCGTCGAGTTCGTCATCGCGAAGGCGACTGCCGATCCAGCGCGCGCCCCAATGCCCTAGCGCCATGATGATGGGGCGCAATTGCTCGCCTGCCTCGGTCAGGCTGTACTCCCAGACTTTACCGGTGGCCGTGCGGTGCACGACGCCGATTTCTTCCAAATGGCGCAGACGTTGTGCCAGCAGGTTGGTGGACATCCGTGGAACGCCGCGGTGCAGTTCATTGAAGCGCTTGCTGCCGCACAGCAACTCGCGCACGACCAAGGGTGTCCAGCGCTCGCAGAGGGCTTCAGCACCGCGCGCGACTGTGCAGAACTGACCGTAGCCTTCTTCCATCGCCAGGACTCCGCAACTATAAACGCTTCAGATTCTGAACTAGCCCCGCCACCTCGCCACGCGCACGCTGAAACCTCGAAAGCTAACCGCCAAAGGAGAACGCCATGACCAAGGTAGCCATTATTCAGCGCCCGCCCGTGCTGCTCGATCGCAGTGCGACGATCGCCCGGGCCGTGCAGTCGGTCGCTGAGGCAGCGGCGGCGGGAGCCTCGCTGATCGTTTTGCCCGAATCGTACATTCCCGGTTACCCGTCATGGATCTGGCGGCTGGCGGCGGGAAAGGACGGGGCTGTAATGGGCCAGTTGCACACGCGGCTGCTGGCCAACGCCGTCGATATCACCAACGGTGACCTGAGCCAATTGTGCGAGGCCGCCAGGGTTCACGCCGTGACGATCGTGTGCGGCATCAATGAATGCGACCGGCGCAATGGCGGGGGCACGCTCTATAACAGCGTAGTCGTTATCGGCGCGAACGGCGCCGTGCTCAACCGACACCGCAAGCTGATGCCAACCAATCCCGAGCGCATGGTGCATGGCTTCGGTGATGCCTGCGGTTTGCGTACGGTCGATACTCCGGTCGGTCGCGTGGGTGCGCTCATCTGCTGGGAAAACTACATGCCGCTGGCACGCTACTCACTGTATGCCCAAGGGGTGGAAATCTACGTCGCCCCCACGTACGACACGGGCGATGGCTGGATCAGCACGATGCGCCACATTGCTCTCGAAGGCCGTTGTTGGGTGCTCGGCAGCGGCACCGTGCTGCGCGGCAGTGACATCCCCGACGACTTCCCGGCGCGTGCGCAACTGTTTCCCGATCCGGACGAATGGATCAACGACGGCGACTCCGTGGTTGTCAGTCCTCAAGGCCGGATCGTGGCCGGTCCATTACACAAAGAGGCAGGCATTCTGTATGCGGACATCGACGTCTCACTTGTGGCGCCAGCGCGGCGGGCGCTCGACGTCACCGGGCATTACGCGCGCCCTGACATTTTCGAACTGCAGGTGCGGCGCACGCCGGCGACAGCGGTGCGCTACATCGACGGGTGAAGTCCGGCGGTATCGCCTGAGCATTGATCAAGGAGTCATGCCATGAGCATTGAACGGTCTTACAAGGGCAGTTGTTTTTGCGGCGCAGTCGAGTTCACCGTCAGTGGCGAGCCGGTCGGAATGGGCTACTGCCATTGCGAGTCGTGTCGGCATTGGTCAGCGGGACCGGTCAATGCCTTCACGCTGTGGAAACCCGACGCAGTGCAAGTGACTCGAGGTGCTGACAACATCGGCACCTATAACAAGACACCGCAGAGTTTGCGCAAGTGGTGCAAGACCTGCGGCGGGCACATCTTCACTGAACATCCGGGGATGGGGCTGATCGATGTGTATGCCGCGGTCATCCCGGATCTCGCGTATTCGCCAGGGCTTCACGTCCACTATCAGGAGACCGTGCTGCGCATCAGGGATGGATTGCCCAAGCTGAAGGACGTCCCCAACGAATTAGGGGGATCGGGCATCAGCGTGGACGAATAGTGCGGGATACGCCGGTTGCCACCTGCTCGGCAGCAACTCGGCAATTTCATGGGCAGCCGCGTCTGAACAGCCTTCAAATGGGCATATGGATCATGCCCATTAATCAAAAGCACCGTTGAGCACTTCGTAGATAAGCCCGGTTGCCAACGCGACCAATATCAAGTCGGTGCCAACTTGCTGCCATTCATACCCATCATACTGAGGCAGCCTGCCGATCAACCGGCCGTCCAGTTTTTTGGCAATCCCGGGAGGAAGCGGCTTACCTCGCGCGAGGTTCTTTTGAATGCCGGGTGGCAATGCAGGTCCGGGGCTCCAGTAGTCTCGATACCCGCCAACAATCCCAAGAACGCTGCCGCGATTGATGCTTGGGCCATTATCCCAATCGCCGCCCCCGGAATTTTTGCCTTTGCCTCCCTGACCTCCCTGGTTGCCATGAACCTGGCTGTTTTGCGGGTTTCCCTTGCCGTTTCCCTGGCCCTTTCCATTACCAGGATCGGCCAATGCAGTCACTGAACCGGAAACCAGCGCAAGGCATGTAATTGCTGCAATCAATGAGCGAGATCTGAGCATGAGTCGTTCCTTCGGGGTGGCGGGACATCTCTCTGTAATTTAGACGCTGTCGGTGATGTGGGTTCCATTTCCTCCCATCGACACCCAAATTCCCACGGCCGGATTGCAACGGAGCCTGTCGTACTGCCCGTCACTTCAGCATTACCTGCCTCTATTTCTGACATTGTTTCCGGTGTTCAGCGTCGAACACGGGAGGTGTGATGGCAAACGGCTACGCTCTTCAGGGTTTCTCATGTATGCCTCGACATGCCGACTACAGATTTGAGTACCTGACTCTGCAGTTCAGTCAAGAGATAGCACGAGCGACAAATGACCTGCTTTATTCCGGCTCAATTACATGGAGTAAACGTGAATGCCTTTGCCCCCTCGTTTTCTTGACCACTACCGCAAGGCCGACCGAATCATGCTGGGCCTGATCTGGCTGATGTTCCTCTTCGCGTTGGGTCTGGCTTTCTGGCACGACACCTTTATTCAGGCGTTGTTGGTGGGTGGCGGCACGAGCCTGCTGCTGACGGTGTGTTATCGCGCAATGGGCGGCACGCGGTTGATGCGGTGTTGCCTGGGCATTGGTTTGATGGTCATGGCGGCGTTGCATATCAATCAGGCCGAGGGCGTCATTGAAGCCCACTTCGGTATTTTCGCGTTGCTGGCGGTGCTGACTTTTTATCGCGACTGGCTACCGATTCTGGTCGCCGCTGCAACGATCGCCGTTCATCACGTGGTTTTCCATGCGCTGCAACACCAAGGTTTTCCGGTCTACGTCATGGCGCATCACGGTGGGTGGACGATGGTGTTTGTTCACGCCTTCTATGCGGTCATGGAGACGGTCGCCCTGCTCTATCTGGCCGTACACAGTCAGGCCGAGGCAGTGGAGAGCCAGGACATGCTGGACAAGATGCTCGCGGCCACGTCCCAGCTCGCCGTCGATGCTGGCAAGGGAGACAAGGCCACAATGCATGTATCGCTGGCGGATCGTTTCGATCAATTCCTGATGCAGATTACCGCCCTGGTTGACGGGGTTGTTCGCGACTCTCACGGCTTGGGTGAGCTGGGCCAGGAGCTTGCCAAGGCGAGCAATACGCTGGAGAAAGGGGCCAAGCATCAGCTGACGGAAATTGCCCAGATGACGGGTTCGATGCAGCGGATGGGGGACGCGATGGGGCATATTGCCGTTCACGTCGAACATGCCGTTGAACATGCCGGCCAGGCCAGCGTGCAAATCACCCGAGGACAGGAAAGTGTGAACCGCGCGCAGCATGAAATCACTCAGTTGGCGTCTCGCCTGAAAGGCACCCACTCAACCGTGCAGGTGCTGGCGGGACAGGCGGAGCAAATCGGTACTGTCCTGGAGGTCATCAGCAGTATTGCTGACCAAACCAACCTGCTGGCGCTCAACGCCGCCATCGAAGCTGCTCGCGCTGGTGAGCAAGGCCGAGGTTTTGCCGTAGTGGCCGATGAAGTGCGCAGTCTGGCGCAGCGCACCGCCCTCTCCACGAAGGAAATCAGGACAATCATCGAGGACTTGCAGCAAGGCAGCCGCAAAGCCGTCGAGGCGATGCATGACAGCCGTGAAGGCGTGGAGCGCTGTGTCGAAGACAGTCAACTGGCGGCGGCGATGTTGCAGGCGGTGGGCAGCGACATTTCGCATATTGATGAACTCAATGGGCGCATTGTCACCACCACCCGCGAACAATCCACGGCAAGCCGCGAAGTGGTCGGGCGCTTGCAGTCTGTGCAGGCCATCGCGCAAAACACGTCAGACGATGTCGAAACCCTTGCCCTGAGCAGCCAGCGCTTGCCCCCCATCGCCGTCCGCCTGGATGCACTGGGCCGTACGTTTCATCAGTAATGCTCAATGCGCAGTTAGTGCCAGCATGTACAGAAACGGTTGTTTTCTGTGGCGCCGCCTCGGTCATAACAACCCGGTAAATTTTCCACACAGTGCATTTCCCTCATAACCATGAAAGATAGGTCCCAGGGTCATCAGCGGGCGACAGTCGACACGAGATCCGGCGCTCATTAATTTGGCCAGCGACAGTAATCTACATGCCTGCGACTTAGCCAAGCTGCGTGTACGAGAGGTAGCTAGCAGGGGACATGTAACAAATTAAGTCACGAATGTTTACCGACAGAGCCGATCCTTATACGATGAAGTCCGCATATACTGCGGACCATCAGGCAGAGTAAGCTATGATTATGTTTGACAAGCGGCCTAACAAATTGTGTTTTTATAGTCAAGCAAATCTTACACAAACAAATTAGCGAGAGCTGTATACATGTTCAATTATTCCTACAACATGCAATATCATTGGGCGCATGAACGATGAATAACACTAGCTTCCCGGCTGACGACCCCAAAACCTTCAGCATAGTTATAGTCAATTACAAAACACCAGAAATCACCAAGATATGCTTAGACTTATTGCACCAGCATTTCGGCAGCCACGGCGTCCCAATATGGGTAGTTGACAACTATTCCGCCGATGAAAGCACTGAGTATTTACGAACTCTTGACTGGATAAATTTAATCGAGCGCTCTGTTTCCGAACCAGAACCTGGGCATATCGCGCATGGCAAAGCACTTGACCTGGTTTTGGAGCGAGTTGAAACTGATTATTTATTTCTAATGCACACCGACACATTTGTTTTCGATAAAAATGTTTTTCCGATGATGCTGAATAAATGCTTAAAAAACAAAAAAGTCGTAGCCGTCGGTTGTGTTGAGCAATTAAACCGCGGCACCACGAGAACGCTTTGGCGCTTTAGCTCACGACTGTTCAAACACCATTTCAGGCACCTGAAAATCTCCATGGGTTTACGCTCCAGAGAACCCAAGCCGTACAGAGAAGTCTACTTGAAGAGTTTTTGCACATTGTGGAACTGCAAACTTATCAAACAGCACGACATGCATTTTTTGATGGATGATCGCGTGCCAGGCTACACCCTCCAAGACCGCATGACCGAGCTTGGCTATGTCGTCGAAATGTTATCACCGCGTAAAATCTTCAGTTATCTGGATCACATCCAGGCCGGTACTGTTGCAGCGGCTGGCGGCTATGAAAAGACTCATAGACGAACCAAAATGTACAACGATATTCTTAAGCGCCTGAAAAAAGAAGGCAGTAAAAGTTAAGCGACGAAGAGACACAACGAGCAGTGCGCTGGACGCTGCTTGAAGTCACCCACAAGTCTTTATATCAAGTTATTGGAGCGGTAATGGCACCCATCACTCAAGCACTACCTATGACCCTCTCCCCGGAGCTTGATTTCGACCAGAACGCCGCCAGCGCCATGGGTCACTCATTGGCCAGTCGCTATATTCAGGCTACGCCATTTCCGCACATCGTCATCGATAATTTCCTGGATGAAGAGCTGATTGCGAGTATCTGCTCGCACTTCCCAATCGAGCCAACCAACAACGAAATGCTCTATGAGCGCGGCTATAAAGGTCAACTAAAACGTCAAATCAGTCCCAACGAATGCCCCCCCTTTTTGAAGACTGTTTTCAACGCCTTTAACTCAGCCCCCATGTTGCAGTTTCTTGAAAAGCTCACCGGCATTGAAGGCTTGATACCCGACCCCTACTTTGCTGGTGGCGGCTTGCATGAAACGAAAAGTGGTGGTTTCCTGGGGGTACACTCGGACTTCAGACTCAACAAAAAGCTTAATGTTGAGCGCCGACTGAATATCATCATTTATCTAAATGAAGACTGGCGAGAGGAATACGGCGGCAATCTTGAACTTTGGGATGTCGGGATGAAGACCTGCCTTAAAAAAGTCCTGCCCATTTACAATCGCTGTGTCATTTTCAATACAGACAAAGACAGCAATCATGGGCATCCAGAGCCTTTAACAACTCCAGAGCACATCACGCGCAGGTCCATAGCGCTGTATTACTACACCGCAGGAACCATGGTGATCGATCCTGCACAAAGAAATAAAACCCACTACAAGCCAAGGCCCAAAGATCGTTTAAGCCTAAAGTACTACCTGGCTAAACTAATCAAGAAAAAAAACTAGACTACGAAAGCAGCCATTGCGCGCCATCTTTAAGGAAGAACATGGACATTCGATTGACGGAAGCCAAAGACTGGATGTTTTTGAAGCAAGTCCGTCTTGCTGCGCTTCTGGACACACCGACAGCGTTTGGAGTGAGTTACCAAACGGCCGCTCATTACACTGACGAGCAGTGGATAGAACGCGCCTCGTCAGCGGCCGGACCGGAATTCTGGTTGGCCATCAAGGACGATAAATCGGTGGGGATGATAGGTGCGGGAGTCACTCAAGCGAATCGCTATAACCTGATCGGAATGTGGGTAGAACCCGCTGCACGTGGTTCTGGTGTGGCAGCTCAGCTTGTTGAGGCGGTGAAATCTCGCGCGATCGACAAAGGGCATGATCGCGTTTTTCTGGATGTCTCCCCGGACAATGCAAGAGCCTCGAATTTCTATCTAAAGCAGGGTTTCTCTTTCATCGATGAATGGGAACCTTTGGCCAGTCATCCACATATCAGGGTTCAGACCATGCTGTGGACTGTACGGAACTGACTAATCAGACGTGGCTGGCCACTCAGCACGCCCACGTTTGCCCCAGCGTCTCCAGACCGGCCTTTTGCAGATCCTGCGCGCTCATCACAATACGGAACTTGCAAGTGGCGTTAAAGTTGAGAAAAAAGGGCTCCGCCAAGGCGGGGATGTCGGAGGGGTCTTGTACGTCGACCACAAAAATCCCACCACGCAAGCCATCTTGCTCGGTAAAATACGCCGCCTCTGGTTTGATGCTGTTCAGGATGCGCTCAATAACCTCGCCCACCTTCCCGGCTTTGACAAGGGTGTTGAAGGGTTCATTAGGGCACTCGACCATCAGTAACATCTTCATCATTCAATCCTATGTTCAACTTGCACCTGTAGTGTCATCAAGAATAGCGAAGCCTGAGCTAACCCTCGTGCCGGGTTACGGGCGGTCATGAAACATGGCGATTTCGGGCTGCTAAAAGCGCTAGCCCAAGGATCATCCTGGCCGGATCGACGTCAGGCTTGTCGTACTAACAATTGGGCCAAAACGGTCAATTTCACTCCATTTCGTCTACCCTCACATGCGCCATGCAGCAACCCGCTTGCGCTTGGCGTATCGACATTGTTGCCTTAATGCACCGGAGATTTTTCATGCTCAACCGTACCCTGGCATTGGCTGTCGGCTTGACGCTGTCTTTTTGCACCCTGTTGGCGCAGGCCGCCGACACCCTGAAAGTCAGTGCGATTCCCGATGAAGCCCCGACCGAACTGCTCCGCAAGTTCAAGCCACTGGGCACCTACCTGGAACAAAAATTGGGCATGAAAGTCGAGTTCGTTCCCGTGAGCGACTATCCGGCCGTGGTCGAGGCGCTGGCCACCGACCGAATCGATATGGCTTGGCTGGGCGGCTTCACGTTCGTGCAGGCCCGCCTGAAAACCGGCAATGCCATTCCGCTGGTACAGCGCGAACAGGACGCCCAATTCACCAGCAAATTCATCACCGCCGACCCGGCCGTCAAGTCACTCGCCGACCTCAAGGGCAAGACCTTCGCCTTCGGTTCGGTGTCCTCCACATCGGGCAGTCTCATGCCGCGCTATTTCATGCTGAAGGACGGCATCAAACCGGAAACCTACTTCAGTCGCGTGGGCTATTCCGGCGCCCATGACGCCACTGTCGCCTGGGTCCAGGCCGGTAAGGTGGACGCCGGGGTACTGAACGCCAGCGTGTGGGAAAAACTGGTCGCCGCCGGCAAGGTCGACACCACCAAGGTCAGAGTGTTTGAGACCACCCCGGCCTACTTCGACTACAACTGGACCGTGCGCGGGACCCTCGACCCGGCGCTGGCGGCCAAGATAAAAGCAGCTTTTCTGGCTCTCGATCCCTCGAACCCGAAGGACAAGGAGATTCTGGATCTGCAGGCTGCCAGCCGATTCATCGAAACCAAACCCGAGAACTACAAGGGCATCGAGGAAGCCGCACGCGCTGCCGACCTGCTCAAATGACATTGCTTCTGACCCAGATCAACCTTACCCACGCCAACGGC
Source organism: Pseudomonas sp. TH39(2020) (assembly GCF_016650715.1). Classification (NCBI taxonomy): domain Bacteria; kingdom Pseudomonadati; phylum Pseudomonadota; class Gammaproteobacteria; order Pseudomonadales; family Pseudomonadaceae; genus Pseudomonas; species Pseudomonas sp. TH39(2020). Next base: position 641,222 of record NZ_JAEKFF010000008.1, read on the forward strand.
GTCCAGGCGTTGCGTGGGGTGGATTTGCACATCGGTGCCAGCGAACAGGTCGCCATCATCGGCCCGTCCGGTGCGGGCAAGTCGAGCCTGCTCAACCTGCTGGCCACCGCCCTGCGACCGGACAACGGCGAGCTGCAGGTGCTCGGCGAGCGCGCCTGGCAGCTGTCTGCCCGTCAGCGTCAGCGTCTTCGCGCGCGCATCGGCCTGATCCATCAAGCGCCCCCGCTGCCACCGCGCCAGCGCGTGGTCACTGCGGTTCTGGCTGGAAAGCTGGGTCAGTGGGGGCTGGGCAAAAGTCTGCTGAACTTGTTGCGTCCGGTGGATATTCCGGGCGCACGTGCGGCGCTGGCCAGGCTGGACCTCAGCGACAAGTTGTTCGCGCATTGCCAGCAACTGTCCGGTGGACAGCTACAGCGCGTGGGCATTGCCCGCGTGCTGTATCAAGCGCCCGAGGTGTTGCTGGCCGATGAGCCGGTCTCGGCCATGGACCCGGTGTTGGCCGAGCACACGCTGTCGGTACTCTGCCGTCATGCCCGGCAGCACAACGTCACCCTGGTCGCCAGCCTGCATGCGGTGGAGCTGGCCCTGGCGCACTTTTCGCGCATCATCGGCTTGCGTGATGGACAGATCCTGTTCGACCTTGCGGCCAGCGAAGTCGACCGCGAGCTGCTCGACAAGCTCTACGCCAACGAACAACTGCAATCCCCACCGATTACTCCGGCGCCCTTGAGTGTGCAGATTCCCCGATGCTGACCCGTGATACCCGAGACCCGGCTACCCTGCCCCGCCTGCTGCTCATCTTGCTGGCCCTGGCCTTGCTGTGGCCGGGTATTCACTTCAGCGAGTTGGACCTCAGTGTTCTGGTGGCGAGTGACAGTCAGAGCGAGATGGGCCGGTTTGTCTCAGCCTTCTGGCCACCGGCCCATGGCGAGGAATTCATTGAGCTGTTAGTGCAAGCCACTCTGCAGACCCTGGCCATCGCCACGGCCGGCATGGCTCTGGCGTTGCTGTTGGCCGTCCCCGCCAGCCTGCTGGCCAGTCGTGCTCTGTCGCTGTCTGCTGCCTCCCGAGCCGGCCACCCAAGCTATTGGGGCCAATTGCTGCGTTGGCCGGTCCGCGGTTTACTGATCTTCCTGCGCAGCGTGCCGGAAATCGTCTGGGCGCTTTTGTTCGTGCGCGCCGTCGGCCTCGGCCCGACGGCCGGGGTGCTGGCCATTGCCATTACCTACAGCGGGATGTTGGGCAAGGTCTACGCGGAAATTTTCGAGTCGGTCGACCAGCGCCCGGCCCATGCACTGCTGCAGGCTGGCAGCGGTCGGCTCGCAGCCTTTTTCTACGGGATCCTGCCCAATGTCGCTGCCGAGCTGCTGTCGTACACGGTGTACCGCTGGGAGTGCGCAATCCGCGCCTCGGTGGTGATGGGTTTCGTCGGTGCCGGCGGTCTGGGCCAGCAAATGGACCTGTCGTTGCGCATGTTCGCCGGCGGTGAAGTGGCCAGTTTGTTACTGACGTTTCTCGTCCTGGTACTGCTCGCCGATCAACTCAGCCGCCTGCTGCGCTGGAGGCTGGCATGAACCGCCTGATCAACCTGATGCTGCTCCTGTGTATCGGCGCAGCGGTGGTCGCCTCGTTCATCTACCTGGGCATCGACCTCGGCGAGCTCGGTGGCAGCGGTAACCTGAAGCAGATGGGCGCTTATGCGCAACGCTTTCTCAGCCCCGACCTGAGCGCGGGCCATCTGCAAGCCATCGGCCATGGTGCCCTGGAAACCCTGGCCATGTCTGCCCTCGGCACCCTGCTCGCGGCGGTACTCGGCCTGTTTTTGGCATTGCCCGCGGCCGGGCGTTTCGGCTGGCCTTTGCAGAGCGCGTCGCGTCTGGTGCTCAACGCTTTGCGCGCGGTTCCGGAACTGGTGTGGGCGGCGCTGATGGTCCTGGCCGCCGGGCTCGGCCCCAATGCCGGCACCCTGGCCTTGGCCTTGCACACCACCGGCGTGCTCGGCCGGCTGTTCGCCGAAGCACTGGAAAACACCCCACCCGAACCGGCCGAAGCCATCCGCCTGCAGGGCGGCAATGCCGTTTGGGCTTTCTGTTACGGATCACTGCCCAACCTGTTGCCACAACTACTGGCCTACATCCTGTACCGCTGGGAAAACAATATCCGCATGGCCAGTGTGCTCGGCTTCGTCGGTGCCGGTGGTTTGGGGCAAATGCTCTATGTCAGCCTCAGCCTGTTCCAGGAAGCTCAAGCCAGCACGGTCATTCTGGCGATGCTGTTGCTGGTATTTGCTGTCGACACATTGAGCAGTTGGAGCCGTCAACGCTGGGTCAAGGCCTGACGGCTTCGCAGATCCGGATGGCAAAGCGTTGATCCAGACTAAGCCAACGGTTGGTGACTGGTCACACAGTGGATACCGCCGCCACCGGCAGAGACTGCGTCGATGTTGAGCTGTACCACTTCACGGTCCGGGTAGAGTTCCGACAATAAATCAAAGGCTTTGGAGTCTGCCGCCCTGTCACCAAACTCGGGCGCAATGACCGCCCCATTGATCACGAAGTAGTTGATGTAGCCAGCCGCAAAGTCCGGGTTGTTGCGGCTGAACTTGCTCTTACGTGGGTTGAGCGGTGGCGACACGGTATGCACCTGCAGCTTGCGGCCATCGGCATCCGTGGCATTGTTGAGAATGTCCAAATGGGCCCGCGTGACGCCGTAATCGTATGACTGAGGGTCGTTGTCGAGGTTGGCGATCACAACGCCGGGCTTGACAAAACGGGCGTAAAAATCGACGTGGGCATCCGTGATGTCCTTGCCTTTGATCCCCGGCAGCCAGATGATCTTGCGCAAGCCCAAGCGCGCTTTCAGCTCTTGCTCGATCTCGGCCTTGCTCCAATCGGGGTTGCGGTTGGCATTGATCCAGCTGCTTTCGGTCATGATCCCCGTGCCGTGACCATCCACTTCGATACCTCCGCCCTCGCCCACCAACTCGCTGCGGATATGGCGGGCATCAACGGTGCTCGCAACCAAAGCGGCCAGTTGCGCATCCTCGCCGTGCTGCTGTTTGTTGCCCCAGCCGTTGAAGTTGAAATCCACGGCGCCGAGCCCGCCGTCCCCATCAATGACAAAGTTGGCGCCAGTATCGCGCATCCAGATGTCGTCGAGTTCGCTGGTGACGTAGGTGATGTTAGCCGTGCCGCAATATTCTTCGGCCAGCTCCCGCTCACCCTCACGACAGAACACGGTCACCGGTTCATATCGCGCGAGGGTGCGAGCGATCAGGCCAATGGCGGCTTGTACGTCGGGGGTGAAATCCTCCCAGATCGCTTCCTGTGCGCCAAATGCGATGAAGGCCCCCTGATGCCTGTCGCCTTCATCCGGCATACGCCAACTGTCGGGCGTAGCCGCTTGCGCGCAAAGGGGTGTCAGGCCAAGCCCGATAGACGCTGCCGCGCCCAAACCGGCGACGACCGATACCTGCTTGATGAACTCACGACGCGTCGACATGTGTTGCTCCCTGGAATATTTGTCTGAAGTCATTTCGCGGTGGCCGTCTTGAACTTGGTCCAGGTGCGCATGCGCGCCCGCATATCGGGCTGGGGAATGTCCTTGCCCGGAATCAGCCGTGTGTAAGTGGCCTCATCGAGGTAAATATCCGGGTTGTTGCGCATGGACTCATCGACGCTCGCACGTGCCTTGGCATTGGAGGTGGGGTAGCCGGTGAAGTTACTGATGGCAGCCATGTTGTCCGGGCGCATGACGAAGTTGATGAACGCATAGGCGTATTCCGGATGTCTGGCGTCGACCGGAATCGCCATGGTGTCCATCCACACCGTGGTGCCTTCACGGGGGATGCGGTATTGGAACATGGCGTGCTTGCCGGCGGAATCCGCCGTCCGTTGCGCCTGCGTCATGTCGCCGCTGTAACCGAGCGACAGGCACAGGTTGCCGTTCACCAGGTCGGTGACCGGCTGCGACTGGAACTTGCGGATGTACGGCCGTAGTTTAAGCAACAGTTCACTCGCCGCGGCCAGGTCCTCGGGCTTGGCGCTGCGTGGCTCGCGGCCCAGGTAGTTGAGCACCACCGCCAGCACTTCGTCGGGCGAATCGATCATCGAAATGCCGCAGTCGGCAAATTTGGCAGCCAGTTCCGGTTTGAACAACATGTCGAGACTGTTGACCGGAGCATCCGGTAAACGCTGTTTGATCTGCTCGGCATTGTAGGTCAGGCCGATGGTGCCCCAGGTGTAAGGGACGGTGGCCTGGCGCGAATACTCGTAGTGCGTTCGCAGCTTCTGCAAGCCAGGTTCGATGTCATCCAGGGCCGTGAGTTTTGACCGGTCCAGCGGTTTCAGGCTGCCGGCGCGCATCAAGCGTTCGGCGACGGTGTCACCCGGGAAGATCAGGTCATAACCGCTGCCGCCGGCGAGCATTTTGGCTTCCAGTGTTTCACTGCCATCCATGACGTCGTAGATCACTTTGATCCCGGTTTCGGCGGTGAATTTGGCCAGCGTGTCCTCGGCAAAATAGTCGGCCCAGTTGTACAGCCTGAGGGTTTTTTCTTCCGCGTGCAGCGCCGGCAAGGCACAGCCCAGCGCCAGGCCCAAGGCGCCGCTCAACAGTTTATTGATCGAGTGCATATCAAACCTCTTGAGTCTTCCAGCGTGCATGGGTGTGACGACCGTCCTGAGTCAGCAGCGCGCCGTACATGTCCGGACGGCGATCGCGGTAAATGCCCCAGCTCAAGCGCTCTTCGCGCATGGCGGCCAGGTCCAGGCTTTGCACTAGCACGCCGGTGCTGTCGCGGTCGGCCTCGGCAAGCAACTTGCCCTTGTGATTGCAGATAAACGACGAGCCGTAGAAGCTCATCTGCAAGGTCGGATCGGTGGTCGCCGCCTCTCGGCCGACGCGATTGGCCGCCACCACCGGCAGCAGGTTGGCGGCGGCGTGGCCGCGCATGGTCATCTGCCAGTGGTCCCGGGAATCCAGCGTCGCGCAGCCAGGCTCAGAACCGATGGCGGTGGGAAACAGCAAGACTTCAGCGCCCATCAACGCCAGGCAGCGCGCGGTCTCGGGGAACCACTGATCCCAGCAGATCCCCACACCCAGGCGCCCGAACGCCGTGTCCCAGGCACGAAAACCGGTGTCGCCGGGGCTGAAGTATTCCTTCTCCTGATAGCCGATGGCGTTGGGAATGTGGGTCTTGCGATACACCCTCAGCAGGCGCCCATCGGCATCGGCCACGCACAAGGAATTGAAGTAGGCACTGCCGGCCTTCTCGAACCAGCTCAGCGGCAGCACCACTCCCAACTCTTTGGCCAATGCGGCAAAGCGCTTGAGTACAGGGCTGTGTCGATATTCTTCAGCCAGCTCCAGGTGCTTGTGGTTTTGCTCGATGCAGAAATACGGCGTGGCAAACAGCTCCTGCAACAGGATGACCTGGGCGCCTTTGGCCGCGGCCTCGCGCACAAGTTGCTCGGCCTGATCGAGGTTGTGTTGCAGGTCCCAGGTGCAGGGCATCTGGGTGGTGGCAATGGTCAGAAGCGTCATGGCATCAACCCTCCACCGGCCAGGCGGGCTGTTGCTGAGTGATGCAATGCACACCGCCACCGCCGTGGGCCAGGTGATTGATCCGCACCGGCACCACTTCTCGCCCGGGGAACGCCTGAGCCAACACTTCGGCCGCGACGTTGTCGGCATCAATGCCGTAGGCCGGCATGATGATGGCGCCGTTGGCGATGTAGAAGTTGGTGTAGGAGGCGCAGAACACTTCGGCATCGGTGTCCACGGCATCGGTGGCTTCATACAATTCGATCAGCTCGAACTGTCGGCCTTGGGCATCGGTGGCCAGCTCCAGGGCTCGACGGTTTTCGCGGGCCACTTCGGCATACACCGAGTGCTGGTCGTGGGTGGCGTCCACCAGCAACACGCCAGGGCGGGCGAACGCGCACACGCCATCGACGTGGCCATCAGTCATGTCGCCGGTCACATAGTCCGGATCGCCTGGCAGCCAGATCGTCTTCTTCACGCCCAGCAGACGCGCGAAGATTTCCTCCATCTGCGCCTTGTTCATGCCCGGGTTGCGATTGGGGTTGAGCAACACCGACTCGGTGGTGATCAGCGTGCCCTCGCCGTCCACATGGATGGCCCCGCCTTCATTGCTCAGCGCGGTACCAAAGCACTCCACGCCCAAGTGATTGAGTGCGCGACGAGCCAGGCTTTCGTCCAGATCATGGGCCGACTTGCCGCCCCACGCGTTGAAGCGCCAGCTCACCCCGGCCAGGCCTTGTTGCGGATGGCAGACGAAGCTCGGACCGGAGTCCCGGCACCAGCTGTCGTTCACCGCCAGCTCGATCAATTCGATGTTCGGCCCACATAACGCTTTGGCACTGGCGATCGCAGAAGGGTCGACGACCAGTTTCACCGGTTCGAAACGGGCGATGGCGTTGGCGACGCGAGCGAAGTCCTCTTGCACCTGAGGCAATGTCACGCCCCAACCGGACTCCCAGAGTGCGGTGTTGTGTGGCCAGACCATCCAGGTGGCGGCGTGCCTGACCCACTCGGCCGGCATCATCCAACCGCTGTTTCGAACTTCATTCTGCTGCATGACAAGTACCTTTAAGTTAAGTCATTGTGTTCAATGAAAACTGCTTGGGTGGTCCTGGCATGCATGCTACGGCCGTAAAATCAGGCAAACAAACGATGGATTTAGCGGACAAATGATTAGAGGAACTTATCAATATGCTCAAGCACTGGCCGCCTCTCAGCACCCTTCGCGGCTTTGAAGCCGCCGCCCGCCTGGGCAGTTTCCACAAGGCGGCCGCCGAATTGCACCTCACCCAATCGGCGATCAGTCAGCAGATCCGCAGCCTTGAGGCGTACCTCGAACAACCCTTGTTCTTTCGCAGTGGACGCAGCGTCAGCCTGACCGATGCCGGGCACGACCTGCTCAGCACCACCCAGGCGTTGCTGCAACAATTGGCCGTCGGCATTCGCCGCCTCGGGCAGTACCAGAAACCCAATCAACTGGTGCTCAACACGACGCCGGCGTTCGCCCGTCACTGGCTGCTGCCACGCTTGGGGGATTTTCGCCGCGAACACCCGGACGTTGATCTGTGGATTTTCAGTACCGATGAAGTCCCGGACATGACCACCCAGACCATCGACCTCGCAGTGCGCGATGACATCAGCTCCCAGGCCGAGTGCAGCTTCAAGGTGCTGCACGCCGACCGCCTCTATCCGGCGTGTCACCCGAGCCTGTTGGCACTGCCACGGGAACAACGCACAACCCTGCATGGCGAGCGGGAAATGGATTGGAGTCACTGGGCGGTGGAGGCTGGCATCGATGTGGGCCAGAAAGATCAGGGGCTGAATTTCTCCGACCCCGGCCTGCTGCTGGACGCCGCGTGCGCGGGGCTCGGTATCGCCCTGGTCAGCCGGTTATTGAGTCGGCAGGCGCGCGCCCAGGGATTGTTGCAACCCTTGGTGGAACAAACCATTCGCGGCCCGAACTGGGCCATGCTGACCCATCGTGACAGTGAGAATAATGCGTTGGCGCGAAGCTTCAGTGAGTGGCTGCTGGCTAACCTGGACTGAGTGAAGCCTCACGCTACGGTTCGCGCTGTGCGTACTTTCGCGTATTTCGACAGTCCGATCTTGATGCCAACCAGCATGGGCGCGGCGACTACAAAAAGCAGGGCGACAGCAATGAACGCGGTGTCGAAGGCAATCACAGTGGCTTGACCTGACACGATCCGGCCCAGAAGACTCACCGCTACACGGCCGGCGGCCGCTGCATCCATCCCTTTCACCGACAGCATGGCTGTCGTGGTCGTCAGCCGTTCGATGACCGCAGTTCCTCCCGGGGTGACATTGGCGCCGAGGACCACGGCATTGGCGAAGACGTTATGGTCGATCAGTGTCTGGAGTCCTGCGACGCCCATCAGACCACCCAACTGGCGCCCCGTATTGAAGAGACCTATACCGCAGGCGAGGTTTCGGCTGTTGAGGCCGCTGAAAGCGATCAGCGTGATCGATAGAAACAGGAAGCCAAGGCCCAACCTCCTCCCGCCTGGTACCTGGGCGGTATCCTGCGCGCACTGCGCGGTGAAACAGACGAAGCGATTGAGCATTTGACGCATGCCGTTCGTTTGAGTCCGCTGGACCCGGAAATGTTCAGGATGCAGGTCGGAATGGCGCTCGCGCATTTCTTCGCCGGGCGCTTCGACACCGCTTCTGCCTGGTCGGAAAAGGCGCTGGGGAACCTGCCCAGCCTCCTGGTCCCGGCGGCCTTGGTGGCAGAATGGACAAAGCGAAACAGGCGATGCAGCGCCTGCAAGAGCTGGATCCATCGTTGCGCGTCTCCAACCTGAAAGACTGGCTGCCCATCCAGCGGCCCGAGGATTTCGCGCGCCTCGCGGATGGACTGCAGCGGGCGGGGTTGCCCGAGTGACCGAAGCCCGATTGCAGCGTTAAAATCCGACGGTTTGGTTCACATTTTTGAGGATGACCACGGTATGTCCAGGCTCGACATCTCCCTGCAAGACACCGCCGCACCTGAAGGCGTTTGTTACGGCTGCGGCAGCAGTAATCCGCACGGGCTTCACATCAAGAGCTTCTGGCATGAGGACGGCGTGCATGTCATGGCCGAACACGTGCCCGATGCCAAGTATTGCGGCTGGCCGGATCTGGTTTACGGCGGACTGACAGCGATGCTGGTTGATTGCCATTCAAACTGGACGGCGATGGCATATCACTACCGTATGGAACGCCGCGAAGTCGGGAACCTCCCACGCATCAATTGCGTCACTGGCAACCTTGGCATCAAGTTCATCAAACCGACACCGATGGGTGTACCGCTGACCCTGCGTGCGAAAGTCGAAGGTGAAGTCGGACGCAAAACTCGCGTCATCTGCGAGGTCTATGCGGGGGATGTGCTGACGGCTATTGGAGACTCCATTTTTGTTCGCGTAGATACCGAGCAACTGGCAGCCGTTGCTCATAGTCGGTAGGTTGCCTCCACGCACGCCGGCCTCGCCAAATGCGGTTCATTTGCAGCGAATTGCTGGTCTGATGGGGCCGTCAGTTGCAGTTATTGCTGGCCGAGAATCGTGTCAAATGCAGTCCGGCGCGTTTTTATCGCATGTCTTTCCAATTAGTCCGGTTTGCGGAGCGCGGCGTCGATAATGTGACGCACGCCCCTCAGTGCCTGGGCCGACACCTCCGGTCTGGCCTTCGCCGTGGCACGTGCAACCGAGAGGCCGCCAACCATTGCGGCAACGATGCCCATGGCGATCGCAAGCGCGTCGGCGCCAGGATTGTTGGCCGCCACTCTGCGCTCGAACGCCCGCACCAGCACCAGGTAGCCCTCGGTAAACTTTGAGCTGATCGCCACATCCTGGCGGCCAATTTCGCTGGCTGACGCGGCCATTGCACAGTGGTCGGCGTAATCGTCGCGTTTATCGACGGACAGATAGTCGCAGAGAAACCGTTCCAGGTCCGGCTCGCCGTCCACCGTACCCGAATAGAGCTTGGCATTGCTCTGCTCCAGGCTCCACGCGAGCGCCTCGGCTGCCAGCGCTTCCTTGGATGGGAAGTGTGCGTACAGCGCGCCGTGGGTCAAACCAGCCGACTTGCTGATTTCGGCAACGCCCACGCCATCGATCCCTTTCTGCTGAAACAGGCGGCTCGCCGTCTCCACCAATGCAGCGCGATTGGCTTCTGATTTTTCTTTCGAGATTTTCATGATGAGGCTCCTATGCGTTCATTCTTGCACACTATGATTGCACTCACAATGAACAAAAACCCTATACTAGCAAGGCTTTATTACGCCGCTAATATTTGTCTTGACTTTAATAAATGCGACCACCATTATTAATTCAATGATTGCGATCGCAATCTTACAGGGCGAAAGCCGCTTATCCAACCAGAGCACACCATCATGAAAATAAAAAATTCCGTTGCCTTCGTTACCGGCGCCAACCGTGGTCTCGGTCTTGCGTTCGCAAAAGAACTCGTGGCCCGCGGCGCGAGCAAGGTGTATGCCGGGGTGCGCAATCCCGAAGGCGTCGACATTCCGGGCGTGATCGCCATTCGCCTCGACGTCAGCGACCCGGCATCGGTTGCCGCGGCTGTGGCCCAAGCGGGCGACGTGACACTGCTGGTCAACAATGCAGGCATTGCCCGCATCCTGCCATCCATGCTTGATCCTGGCCTGGTAGAAGCCGCTCGCGAAATCTTCGAAACCAATTACTACGGCGTCATGCACGTCAGCCTGGCCTTCGCTCCTGTGCTTAAAGCCAACGGCGGCGGCGCGATCGTCAACGTCCTGTCGGATGCGACCTGGGTCGCTGCGCCTTTCCTGTCCGCTTACGCGGCATCGAAAGCGGCAGCGTGGAGCTTCACCAACTCGCTGCGGCTCGAACTCCATGGCCAGGGCACCAACGTGCAAGGCCTGCATGTGGGCTTCATCGACACCGACCTGACCCATGGTTTTGACGTGCCAAAAGTCCAGCCATCCGAAGTCGTGATCCAGTCGCTGGACGGCGTGGAAGCCGGCCTGCAAGAAGTGCTCGCAGACAAAGGGACACGCGCCATCAAAGCCAGCCTGTCTACTGAGCAAGCGGCTTATCTGAATCCCGAAACCGTCGCGTGAGGAGCACACCATGCACCTCTTCCAACGGCTAGCCCTCGGGGCGGCATTCTTTGCCATCGCAGTCAGCGGCGCCATTGCCGCGCCGACTGCCACGCACAACAGTGCACCCAATCAATTCGTGGAAGCTGACGGAGTGCGTTATGCCTATCGTCACTTCGGGGCGGAGACTGGCATTCCTGTCATCTTGCTCCAGCACTTTCGCGGCAATATGGATTACTGGGACCCGGCAGTGACCGATGGCCTGGCAAAGCAGCGCCCGGTCTACCTGTTCGACAATGCTGGCGTGGGTCTTAGCAGCGGCGAAACACCCGATTCATTCGAAGGTATGGCCGACCACGTTGCCGCATTTGCCCGCGCCCGCGGGTTGACGCAAGTAGACGTGCTTGGCTTTTCAATCGGCGGCATGGTGGCGCAGGAAGTTGCGTTGCGTCATCCACAACTGGTGCGCCGGCTGATCCTGGCGGGAACGTCGCCGCGCGGCGGGGTCTCGGGACATGATCCACGGGTTCCGGGGATCGCGCTGCGCGAATCGATCGCCACGCAAGAAGAGACCGCTTACCTGTTCTTCGATCCGACGCCGTCAAGCCAGCAGGCGGCCCGGGAATTCTGGGAAAGGCGCCACCAGCGCACGGAAGACCTCGACAAGCTCAGTTCGATGAAGGTCATCGCAGCCCAAGGGGCGGCGCTGGGCAAATGGAGCATTCCCGGTGACGGCACTTTTTCGCAATTGAGCAAGATTACCCAGCCAACTCTGGTGGTCAACGGCAGCAAGGACGTGATGGTGCCCACCGAGAACTCCTACACGCTGCAACAGCATATTCCGAACGCCAAGTTGCTCATCTATCCAAGCTCGGGACACGGTGCATTGTTCCAATATGCCAACGATTTCGTGCTGCAAGCCAATGCCTTCCTGAACTAGATCGGAACCCATCGCGCTCGAAACTATCGCCCCAATACCCCTGGAGAACGACCATGTCAGCACTATCGTTTGCCGCGTTCCGGCGCGGCCTGTTAGCTGTTTCAGCAACCGCTGGTGCCATCGCACTGGTCGCCCTCGTCTCGCCCACTTACGCCCGGGCCAGTACGACGCCGCAGGTTGTCGTCACCGTCGAGAAGGACAGCGCGATTCGTCCATTCAAGGTCAACATCCCTGAAGACGCGGTTGCCGATCTGCGCAAGCGCGTACTGGCGACCCGTTGGCCCGACCGTGAAACGGTCAACGATCAATCTCAAGGTGTACAACTGGCAAAACTGCAGGCGCTGGTGGGCTACTGGGGCACGCAATATGACTGGCGCAAGGTTGAAACCCAACTCAATGCCTTGCCGATGTTCGTGACCAACATCGACGGCCTCGACATCCAGTTCATCCACGTCAAATCGAAACATCCCAACGCCCTGCCGTTGCTGCTCACCCACGGCTGGCCCGGTTCGATTCTGGAACTGACCAAAGCCATCGGCCCGCTGACCGACCCAACGGCCTACGGCGGTCGAGCCGAAGATGCCTTTGACGTAATCATTCCCTCAATGCCCGGCTACGGTTTCTCGCAGAGACCCACCGACGGCGGCTGGGGTCCTGACCGTATCGGCGCGGCGTGGGATGTGTTGGTGAAGCGCCTGGGCTATAAGCGCTACGTGTCGCAAGGTGGCGACTGGGGATCGGTGATCGCCGACGCCATGGGACGCCAGGCACCACCCGGCTTGCTGGGTATCCACGTGAACATGCCGGCCACCGTGCCAGCCGATGTCGCCAAGGCGATCAACGACGGCACCCCGCCTCCCGCCGGTCTGTCGGCCAAGGAGACCGCGGCCTATGAGTCGCTGAAAACCTTCTTCAGCAAAAATGCGGCTTACGGCGCCATGATGAGCACCCGGCCACAAACCGTCGGCTACGGCTTGTCGGATTCACCGGCAGGGCTGGCCGCGTGGATGTTCGATAAGTTCAACCAGTGGACCTACAGCGGCGGCGATGCGGAAAAATCCCTGACCAAGGACGAAATACTCGACGGTATTTCACTCTATTGGCTGACCAACAGCGCCATCTCGTCTGCTCGCCTGTATTGGGAAAACAACACCAACAACTTCAATGCCGTGGAACAGAAGACCCGGGATATCAAGATCCCTGTCGCCGTGACTGTGTTTCCGGGCGAAATCTACCAGGCGCCGAAAACCTGGACCGAGCGCGCCTATCCAAACCTGATCTATTTCAACGAAGTGGATAAGGGCGGGCATTTCGCAGCATGGGAACAACCCGAGTTGTTCGCCAAGGAACTGCGCGCAGCCTTCCGCACCTTGCGCTAAGTATTGCGTTGCATTGGCCTGCCCATTGTCCTGATGGGCAGGCCGTACCACCGATTTCCGTCCGCAAGGACGTCGCGGTTCTGGCTGAGCGGTAGAGCCAACGACTGGAGGATCATTGCCGGCGTCGATAGTCACCATCACCTCAATGAAGTTCTCATAAAAAATCCGCGGCGTAACATCAGCCCCATACCAAACAACTACACCCCGGAGCACACCATCATGAAACGCCAAATCCTCCTCAGCATCGCTTTCTCGGTTTTTGCAGTTAACGCTTTCGCCGCTACCTCTGCTCACCCCGTTGTCGCTGAAGGCGGCTCGGATCGTCTGATTGAAAGTCGTGTGGCTGAGGGTGGTTCGGATCGTTTGATTGAAAATCGTGTGGCCGAAGGTGGTTCGGATCGTCTGATCGAAAAACGCGTCGCTGAAGGTGGTTCGGATCGTCTGATCGAAAAACGCGTCGCCGAAGGTGGTTCCGATCGTCTGATCGAACACCGCGTCGCCGAAGGTGGCTCCGATCGTCTGATCGAAAAACGCGTCGCTGAAGGTGGTTCGGATCGTCTGATCGAAAACCGCGTCGCCGAAGGTGGTTCGGATCGTCTGATCGAAAAACGCGTCGCTGAAGGTGGTTCGGATCGTCTGATCGAAAGCCGCGCTGCATAAATGAATAGCTTTACCGAAGCACTCAACGAAAAGCCCGGCCTGACAAGCCGGGCTTTTTCGTGCACAAAATAAATCGATCCCTGCTTAATGCCTCCGCCACACCTGTGATACATAACACCTGATTGTGAGTCCCGTACCCGATGAGGTTTGCCGATGCCCCGTTCCCCACATTTACCGCAACTGCTGATCTGCGCCGTCCTCGGTTTACTCGCCAGCAGCGCACAGGCCAGTGTGCCCTCCCCGGTACCCGATAGCTTGCAACCGCTGCTGGTGACGTTGAACGAACGTCTGAGCATTGCTGATCTTGTGGCGCTGACCAAGTGGGACAGTGGCAAACCGATCCAGGACAGTGCCCGGGAAGCGCAAGTCATCGCCAACGCCAGGAAGCTGGCCGTTGAGCGCAAACTGGACCCCGACGAGTTCGCCGAATTGATCGCCGCCCAGATTGAAGCCAACAAGCTGGTGCAGTACGGGCTGGTGGCCCAATGGCGAGCGGCTGGCAAAGCGCCTGACACGCCGCGACCAGACCTCGCCAATCAAATCCGGCCACAGCTTGATGAGCTGCAAAACCGCCTGTTGCAGCAATACGCCGCCTTCGCGCCCTATCGCAATGACCCGGAATGCGCGAACTGGCTAGCCAAAGAACGATCCAGCCTGATCAAGGACGGCCTGCATGGTCAGGCACTGATACGCGCCACCGGGGAGCTGTGTGTCGCTGATCAGTGACTGAGTAGCTTTAAAGCGGTCTCTGAAAAGAAGCCCGGCCTGATCAGCCGGGCTTTTTTTTGTGAGCTACTTTTAGTGCATCCGCAGGGTCGCAAGTCGATCCTGGCGGCACTATTGAATGTCACACGGCAAACCATCGGAGTTGAAATGTCTGAACTGAAATTGCATCCCAAAGCCGCAGAATCCCTGAACCAGTGGCACGACATGATCAGCAAGGGTGACTTGAGCGCCTTGCCCGGTTTGTTGGACCCACAGGCGATATTCCGCTCCCCGATGGCTCACACGCCTTACTCGGGTGCGGCCGTGGTATCGATGATTCTCAACACGGTCATCGAGGTATTTGAGGATTTTGTCTACCTCCGGGAACTGTCGACCGCAGACGGGCTGAACGTCGTCCTGGAGTTCAGCGCCAGCGTCGGCGGAAAAACGTTAAAGGGCATCGACATGATCCGGTTCAACGAACAAGGAAAAATCGTTGAGTTTGAGGTGATGGTCCGTCCCTTGAGTGGTCTGCAAGCCTTGGGCGAGCAAATGGGACAACGCCTTGGCGCTTACCTGGCGGCCAGCAAAGCCTGAAGACGTTGCATCGCCTTGGGCGATGCCTCTGCTCCCGGCTTGGTGTTAAATAGAGCGCGTAAAGCAGCGCAACGAGAACACCGATGAATACCCTTTTTGAGATTAATGATGTCCCTGAGCCCAACATTCAGCGTGATGGAAACATTCATCGCATCGCCCATCAGCAGACGGTGGTAACAGCATGATCGAGGTCACCGAAGTTTCCATTGCCGAACTGCGTGCTGCGCTCGAATCTGGTCGAACCACTGCGGTTGAGCTGGTCCAGGCCTATCTCGCCAGGATCGATGCCTACGACGGACCCGACACGCCGACCGCCCTCAACGCGGTGGTGGTTCGAAACCCCGAGGCGCTCGACGAGGCGCAGGCGTCCGATGCCCGTCGGGCCAAGGGCGAGACGCTGGGTCCGCTCGATGGCATTCCCTATACGGCCAAGGACAGTTACCTGGTGAAGGGGCTCACCGCTGCCTCTGGCAGTCCGGCCTTCGCGAACCTGATTGCTTATCGCGATGCATTCACGATCGAACGGCTTCGCGCTGCTGGCGCGATCTGCCTGGGCAAAACCAACATGCCGCCCATGGCAAACGGCGGCATGCAGCGCGGGGTCTACGGCCGCGCGGAGAGCCCGTACAACGCTGACTATCTCACCGCCCCCTTCGCCTCGGGTTCATCGAACGGCGCCGGTACGGCAACTGCCGCCAGCTTCGCGGCATTCGGCCTCGCGGAAGAAACCTGGTCGAGCGGACGCGGCCCTGCATCGAACAATGGTTTGTGTGCCTATACACCTTCGCGCGGGGTAATCTCGGTGCGCGGCAACTGGCCGTTGACGCCGACGATGGACGTTGTCGTGCCATTTGCCAGAACCATGGCCGACCTGCTCGAAGTGCTCGACGTGGTGGTGGCGGATGATCCCGACACCCGTGGCGATCTGTGGCGGATGCAACCCTGGGTGCCGATTCCGAGCGTCGCTTCGGTGCGCCCCGCTTCCTATGCCGAGTTGGCGGTGAAGTCCGATGCACTGGCTGGAAAACGCTTTGGCGTTCCGCGCATGTACATCAACGCGGATCCGGATGCCGGCACGAGCGATGCACCTGGCATCGGTGGTCCGACGGGGCAGCGAGTCGTCACCCGCCCTTCCGTGATCGGGCTCTGGGCAGAGGCGCGCAAGGCACTCGAAGCTGCCGGTGCGCAAGTGATCGAAGTCGATTTCCCGCTAGTCTCCAATTGCGAAGGTGATCGCCCTGGTGCGCCGACCGTATTTACGCGGGGCCTGGTGTCCAAAGAGTTCCTGCATCATGAGTTGTGGGACCTGTCGGCCTGGGCGTTCGATGATTTTCTGCGGGCCAATGGCGATCCCAAGTTGAACCGCCTGGCCGATGTCGACGGACCGCTGATTTTCCCCCACGACCCGGGCACTCTCCCCAACCGGGAGGACGACCTTGCCGCAGGCATGGACGAGTACGTGAAGATGGCCGAGCGCGGCATTACCCCGTGGGACCAGATCACCACCGTTTCTGACGGACTGCGCGGACTTGAACAGACGCGTCGAATCGATCTTGAGATTTGGATGGATCGGTTGAGGCTCGATGCGGTGCTGTTCCCGACGGTTGCCGACGTGGGTCCGGCGAATGCCGATGTCGATCCGAAATCTGCGGATATCGCGTGGAGCAACGGCATCTGGGTTGCCAACGGCAACCTCGCCATCCGGCACCTGGGCGTTCCCACAGTCACGGTGCCGATGGGCGTCATGCCGGACATCGGCATGCCCGTCGGGCTGACATTTGCCGGTCGTGCCTATGACGATTCGACGCTGCTGCGCCTGGCTTCAGCGTTCGAGTCGATCGGGTCAAAACGATTGATCCCGCCTCGAACCCCATCCTTGCCGGTTGGCAAACAATAGAAAGAGCGGGATTGGGGCGTTACACACTCCAATCCCGTCCACTGGTTGACCGTCGCCCCGGAATTCAGCGCCAACGTCGACGAAAAAGTGAGGAATTTTTTCGACGAGGCGCAAACGGCCATGAAATGCCTTACGTACGTCACAAAGCCCTATTGCGGCTGAAACGTCTGAAGGTACGCCAACAGGTTGTCGATCTTTTCCGGGTCGCTGAGCCCCCAGAAAATCATGCGAGTACCGGGTACTACTTCTTTTGGAGCTTTGAGGTACGCGGTCAGTGTTTCACGGGTCCAGACGATACCGGCTGATTTCATCGCATCAGAGTATTGGTAATCCGTGGTGCTGCCCGAAGGGCGTCCAAAAATGCCATTGAGCTGCGGCCCGAATGAACCGCGCGCCGACTCCCCGACCTGATGGCAGCCACCGCATATCCGCTTGAACAGTGTCGCACCCGCTTCAGCATCGCCGGCTGCCTGTGCTTGCGTGCTGAATAATCCTGCATTGAGCATCAGGGCGAAGGTGAGTACCGCGGCTTTCTTCATGTAGGGTTCCAGATCAGTAGGTGTTCACAGCACAAGCTCGCGGAGATTTCACCATGATCGTCTATTCTGTGCACCCCGATTCTACGCAAGCCACGAACTCACCGGAGACACCTGTGCTACCCCTGACCGCCCGCGAGGTTTACCAGCAATTGCGCGACGCCGCGCTGGAAGTTCGGCTTCTGAAGCGCCTCGACGAACAATCCGAGCCGGGCCAGGTACAGGTCGAAATCGAGGGTTGGCGTCTGACCCTCGACTTCGACGGCAATCACCTGCGCCACTGCCAACGGTGCCAGAGCCCGGACGGCCGCGAGGGTGAGTTCGACAGTTGGCAACGTTACGGCACCGACCCGGTCAGTTTGCTCAGCACCTGGGAGCTGGCACAGATAGAGCGTTTGCTGACTGAACTCAAAACCGCGGTTTGACCGCCTTCCACTCCGGCTTGTAACGCTGCATCTGTTTCACGTCATCGCGCTGACGAATGCCGCACGTCAGGTACTGGTCATGCAGCTTGCCCAGTTGATCGTGATCCAGTTCCAGGCCCAACCCGGGGGCGCGGGTGATTTTCACGCAGCCATCGACGATGGGTATTTTGCCGCCCTTGATCACTTCTTCATCCGGTTCCTGCCACGGGTAATGCGTGTCGCAGGCGTAATCCAGATTGGGCACCGCGGCGGCGACATGCGCCATCGCCATCAGGCTGATGCCCAAATGGGAGTTGGAATGCATCGACACCCCTAAGCCAAAGGTCTCGCACATTTTCGCCAGCGCCTGGGTGTCGCGCAGGCCGCCCCAGTAGTGGTGGTCGGCGAGGACGATCTGCACGCTGTTCAACGCCACGCTGCGGCGGAACTCATCGAAGTCGGTGACCACCATGTTGGTCGCCAGCGGCAGGCCGGTGCGCTTGTGCAGTTCGGACATGCCGTCCAGGCCCGGCGTCGGGTCTTCGTAATATTGCAGGTCATCGCCCAGCAGTTCGGCCATGCGGATCGAGGTTTCCAACGACCAGTTGCCGTTCGGGTCGATGCGCAACGGGTAACCGGGGAAAGCCTTTTTCAGCGCCTTGATGCACGACACTTCGTGCTCCGGCGGCAGCGTGCCGGCCTTGAGCTTGATGCTCTTGAAACCGTTGGCCTCGATCATGCGTCGGGCCTGGGCGACGATCTGTTCTTCGTTTAGCGCTTCGCCCCAACTGTCGGGTTTGTAGGGTGAGTCGACGTGCTGGGCGTACTTGAAGAACAAGTAGGCGCTGAACGGAATTTCGTCGCGAATCGCACCGCCCAGCAAGTCCACCAACGGCACGTTCAACGAGTGCGCCTGCAAATCCAGGAACGCCACTTCGAACGCCGAATACGCATTGCTCACCGCTTTGCTGGCATGGGAGCCGGGCGCCAGTTCCGCACCGGCAATGCTCGCCGGTTTGCTCGCCGCCACAGTGGCCTGCACGATGCGGCGCAGTTGATTGAGGTTGAACGGGTCGAGGCCGATCAACTGGTCTTGCAGTTGCTGCTGGATCAACAGCGCCGGGGTGTCGCCGTAGCTTTCACCGAGGCCAATGTAGCCGTTGTCGCTTTCAATCTCGATGATCGAGCGCAGCGCAAAGGGTTCGTGAATACCACTGGCGTTGAGCAGCGGCGGATCACGGAAGGCGATTGGGGTGACGGTGACTCGTTTGATTTTCAAGAGGCTGCTCCCTTTGGATCAGGTTTCAAAGCTGGGTGACTTATAGATTTTTGTGGTGCCGCGTCGGCGGCAGGTTTGCCGGTCAGCGCCCGAAGCGCATCGCCACGCGGTGCCGTGCGGGCGAAAAAGATCACCACGGCCGCGACCAGTGATGTGGCCGCCAAACCGTAGAGGCCGCCTTCGATGGAGCCGGTTTTTTGCTCCAGGAAACCGAACGCCGTCGGGGCGACGAAACCGCCGAGGTTGCCGATGGAATTGATCAAGGCGATCACCGCGGCGGCGATGCGAGCGTCCAGATAGCCTTGCGGAATCGGCCAGAACAATGCGGAGGCGGCCTTGAAACCAATGGCGGCAAAACAGATGGCGACGAAGGCGAAAATCGGCCCGCCGGTGGTGGACATGAACATGCCGAACGCGGCGATCACCAGAGTCAAGGCCACCCAGGCTTGCTGGTGTTTCCATTTGCTGGCCATGGCGGCGAAGCCATACATCGCGATGATCGAAATGATCCACGGAATCGAGTTGAACAGGCCCACCTGGAAGTCGCCGAGGTTGCCCATTTTCTTGATCATGCTCGGCAGCCAGAACGTGGCGCCGTAGATGGTCAGGGCGATGGAAAAGTAGATGAAGCAGAACAGTGCGATTTGCTTGTCGGCCAGCAGCTTGAACATCGACGGCTTGACTGTCTGTGTGGCCTCGCGGGCCTGTTGTTCCAGGGCGATGGCGTCAACCAGTGCGTCCTTTTCTTCGGCGCTCAACCATGTCGCCTCGCGGGGATGGGATTGCAGCCAGAACCACACAAATCCACAGAGCACGATCGAGGCAAAGCCTTCAATCAGGAACATCCACTGCCAGCCATGCAGGCTGAAACCGCTGACATTCAACAGCGCGCCGGAGACAGGACCGGAGATCACCGAGGCAATGGCCGAACCGCTGAGGAAAATCGCCATGGCTTTGCCACGTTCGGTCGACGGCAGCCATTGGGTGAAGTAGTAAATGATGCCGGGAAAGAACCCCGCTTCGGCTGCACCGAGAACAAAACGCAGGACATAGAAGCTGGTTTCACCGCGCACAAACGCCATGGCCATTGCTGCCGCGCCCCAGGTGAACATGATGCGCGTCAGCCAGGCGCGAGCGCCGTAGCGTTGCAGCAGCATGTTGGAGGGAACTTCGAAGATCGCGTAACCGATGAAGAACAACCCGGCACCCAGGCCATAGGCGGCTGCGCCGATGCCAAGGTCGGTTTCCATGTGGCTGCGCACGAAGCCGATGTTGACCCGATCGATGTAGTTGACGATGAACATCACCACGAACAGCGGCAACACATGGCGCTTCACCTTGGCCGCTGCGCGGGCGAGTACATTCGGGTCCGGCGGACTCTGGACGGCATTCAAGGGGCAACTCCCAATCATTGTTTTTTTAGGGACAGGCCGATGATGGACGCAGGTATTGATCCCGTCTAATCTAACTTGGCATTCGATTGATACCGGAATTAGATCAATGTTCGAACTGACCCAACTGCGCTGTTTCACCACCGTGGCGACTGAACTGAATTTCCGCCGTGCCGCCGAACGGTTGAACATGACTCAACCGCCCCTCAGTCGACAGATTCAACTGCTGGAACACCACCTGGGCGTCGAACTGTTCACCCGCACCACCCGCAGCGTCGCCCTGACCGCCGCCGGCCGCGCCTTCTTCATCGAAGCGCAGAACCTGCTGGAGCGCGCCCAGCAAGCCGCCGTCACCGCCCGCCGTTTTGCCGAGGGCGACATCGGCTCGGTCAACATCAGTTTCGTTGGCAGCGCGGTGTATGAATTCCTGCCCAAAGTCATCGCCGAAGCACGGCTCAAACAGCCGCATGTGAAAATCGACCTGACGGAGATGAACACCTACCAGCAGCATGAAGCCCTGCGTGCGCGGCGTATCGATCTGGGCATCGTTCGAGCGCCGTTGCTGGAGCCTGGATACGCCACCGAATGCCTGGTGCGTGAACCGTTTGTATTGGCGGTGCCGAGCAGTCATCGGCTGGCGAGTGCAGAAACCGTCTCGGTCAACGACCTCGATGCGCAACCGTTCCTGATGTACTCCCACGCCGCCTACCCACCGTTCAACGAACTGCTGACCGGCATGCTCCGCTCTGCCCGCGTCGCCCCGGAGTACGTGCAATGGCTCGGTTCATCGTTGACCATCCTGGCCTTGGTCAACGCCGGAATGGGCCTGGCCCTGGTGCCTCGCTGCGCCACCAGCGTGGTGTTCAAGAACGTGGTGTTTCGCGATATCGATTTGGGCGAAGGTGTGCAGAGCGAGCTGCATTTGATCTGGCGCGAGAACAATGACAACCCGGCATTTGCGATGTTGCTGGAAGGCATTCGAAGGGCTGTGCGAGAAGGATGGGGTATTTGAGTTTGTCGTTGCCGGGCATTTCTTTTGGGGTCATCAACCACTTTGCCTCAGACAACGAACCCGGCCATTGCGCAGTGGTCCAACCAACTGATGGCATCGCGACTGATCACCGGCCTTGGGCCTGGTTCATTCAAAAGCGAAGCTTTGCTATTCACACACATCAGGGTGCGCCGGATAACGTTCAGTAGGTTCGGATCCTGTCTGGTGCAGGCGCTGACTGCTGCTCCCATCCCCTGCTCCCTTACCGGAGTACGAAAATGACTCAGTCAATGCGCTTCTTCCTCTCAATCTTCCTCGCGACAGCCTCATTGGCATCAGCGAGCCTCCTCAACACTGCAGGTGCGGCAACCGCCGAGGACCTGAATGCCGACTCCAAGCAAGCGTTGCAAACGCTTTACAAGGCCTCACCCGTTGCCAAAGACATTTCGCAGAAAGCCAAAGCGGTGCTGGTCTTCCCGAAAATCATCAAGGCCGGCCTCGTGTTTGGTGGCAGCTATGGCGAAGGCGTGCTGATGAAGGGCTCGAAAGTGGATAGTTATTACAACTCCGTAACGGGGTCATGGGGGCTGCAGGCAGGCGCCCAATCGTACGGTTATGCGTTGTTCCTGATGACTGACAAAGCCGTGAACTATGTTCGTGAGACCAAGGGCTGGGAAGTCGGCGTGGGGCCAACCGTTGTCGTGGTTGACGCAGGGGTCGCGAAGAATCTGTCGAGTTCGACACTCAAGGACGATGCCTACGCGTTCATCTTCGACCAGCAAGGGTTAATGGCTGGGGTGAGCATCGAGGGCACGAAGATTTCCCTGATCAAGCGCTGAAACCCGTCCATCAAGGCGTCTTGCGTAGTCCGCAAGGCGCCCGGACAGAGCGCTATCACCGTCCTCGCCAAGAGGGGGCCTAATGAATCTTCTAACCCGATGTAAGGGTGCATGTATTGCCCTGGTGCTAGGCGTGGTTGTGCTCCTGACATTTGTGATTGGCTCCAGTGCTTTGCCGAGGATAGTGCCCGACATGGCTCGCGCTCCTTCTGCGCCAGTGCAACTCGACGGGATAAACGGACCTCTGTCAGCCGAGCGCAGCAAAGCCATTCTCGACCGACTCAAGTCCACCGGAGCAGAGACCAACATCTTCGATGTGCACCTCGCAATCGAAGAATCCGTTGCCGGTAACCCGCTAACGGAAGGAAACAAGATCGACTTGCTGCAGGACGGTCCCAGCACCTACCAGTCGATGATCAAAGCCATTGAAGCTGCGCGCGACCACATCAACATGGAGACCTACATCCTCGACGATGATGAAGTCGGTCAGCGTTTCTCCGCCGCACTGATCGCTCAGCAACAAAAAGGCGTACAGGTCAATCTGATCCGTGACAGCGTCGGAACCCTTGGCACACCCTCAGCGTTTTTCTCTCGATTGACCGACGCGGGCATCAAAGTGCTGGAGTACAACCCAGTCAATCCGGCGACGGCGAAAGTGGGTTGGGACGTGAACCAGCGCGACCACCGAAAGCTGCTGATAGTGGACGGCCGTATTGCCTTTCTCGGCGGGATCAACATCAGCAGCGTCTATTCGGGGGGGTCGTTCAGCGCTCACTCGAAAACTCGTCCAACGGGTGAATTACCCTGGCGAGATACCGACTTGCGCATCGAGGGGCCCGTGGTTGCGGACCTGCAGAAGCTGTTCATCGGAACCTGGACGACCCAGAAAGGTGAGCCACTCGCGGCTCGCCACTACTTTCCGCCACAGGAGCGCAAAGGCACCGAAGTGATTCGCGCCATCGGTAGCTCGCCAGATGAGCCGTTCAGCCAGATCTATGCGACGTTGATTTCGGCGCTGCATAGCGCGCAGACCGAGATATGGCTGACTAACGCCTACTTTGTGCCCGATCCGCAGTTGTTGGCGGCACTCAAGGAGGCGGCAGCACGTGGCGTCGACGTCAAGCTGGTGCTGCCCAGCAGCACCGATTCATGGCTGGTGTTCCATGCCGGACGTGCCTACTACAGAGAACTGCTGGAGGCCAACGTCAAGCTTTACGAACGCCGTGATGCGCTACTCCACGTCAAGACTGCCGTCATCGATGGTGTGTGGTCGACTGTCGGCTCCACCAACCTCGACTGGCGCAGTTTCCTGCACAACGATGAAGTCAACGTCGTTGTGCTGGGCACCGGATTTGCAAAAAAGATGCAGGCGGCATTCATGGCTGACCTGGCCAAGTCGAAGGAAATCAAGCTGGAAAAGTGGCAGCGCCGCTCGCTCGCTTCGAGAGCCAAGGAGCAGATGGGGCGACTGTGGGGATACTGGCTATAAGTCGGGTCGCGCGGTTGCAAATGAGCAACGGAGCCAGGTGTGTTGCGCAATGGAATTGCCAGTAAAGGTGCAGTACCTTGTGGTTGTAACGACCACATTTCGCAATCCATTCAGGTTGAGAGGTGGAATTCATGAACAACATCATCTACATCGTCGGGGTAGTTGTAATTGTCGTGGTTATCCTGTCGTTTCTCGGGTTTGCATAGAATCGAAGAGCGTCTCGTATTGACAAGGCTGTACCCCGCACCGCGAGGCACAGCCTGGTCGCGCTTGACCTATTTGGCCTTTAGAAACTCCACAGGTTCGCCGCCATGCCCGCCAATATGATTTGCGACACGCCGTGCTTGCGCGGCTGCAGCGCCAGGTCATTGGTTTCCGGGCCATAAACCATGTGCGGTGAAGCAATGATGGTTTTGCCGTCGAGGATGTAGGGCTTGTACTCGGGCATGAAGTCGCCGCAATACCTGTGGGAGCGAGCTTGCTCGCGATGAACGATGACGCGACATCCCAGGCCTGACACAAAACCAATCACCGGTCAGCAACGGCAACCGAGAAACCTGTGGCGAGGGAGCGTGCTTCCGCTGGGCCGCGCAGCGGCCCCCAAAAGGGAAAAACTGCCCAACCCAACGTCAGTCACCCACTCACCCCAGCAGACCGCACTTACGCAGGTGGTTCAATTTTATCCAGCAATCGGTTTGCCGTGATTTCGGCCACCATGACGCTGTTGGAAATGCCCAACAGGGAATAGCGCGAGCAACCCTCCAAGAGGTCCGCCAACTCGTGGACCATCACATCAACCGAGGCCAGGGTTTCGACCAGAAAAACCGCCAGGGTTTCGGTCGTGGCCTCTGGGTCCACGTAAAACAGAGTGCTGCGAGTTCGCGGGGTGGCTTTGATGTCGGCAATCGACGGGAAGTGGTAATTGAGAGCCCGCTCGGCGGCTTCGTTGAGTTTTTTTGAATCGGGTTCGTACGGGGAGACCGGATCGGTGTCCGGCGGGTTGGGTGTGACCTTGAACATGTTCAGTACTCCAATTTGGAGCCGTCACCGTGTCGCTGCTAAACGATGGGTGGCAGCTGAGCGCAGGTTAGCAGACCGGGGAGTACGAATCCGGCGCGCCCGAGGGCGCCCTGCGCACAGCTACCAAGAAGTGCAGGCATTAAATGACCTGACTGTCTGGATGCAGATGCGCTTCGTAAACCACGAGCTGCTAAACCCGATCACTGATGGGCAGTGACACGAATCAAGTTACCGAGGGCCCCCAAGGCGCACAAGCCGGCGGATTCTGGCGCAGCCGTAGGCAACGGCGCAAGGTTTTGTAGCTTTCAGGACGTAACCTTGAGGGCGCTTAAACAAGCACCCTATGGAGATGTTTAAAAATCTGATGCACGCTTCTTGCGCGAGGTGAAACCTTGAGAAAATCGTGGACGCATCCGACATATTTTTAAGGTTGAGCGTCGCAGGTGTGGTGGGTAGTGTGAACTCTTGAATCAGTCTGATTCCGGCCAAAATCGGACGTTGGTTTTCTACTAAATTCATCATCCACTAACAGTGGACTCGTTACCGGCTTTGTCGTCATCATGAAGGGTGACTAGCCCCTGTCTACTTGCGTACGGGGGGACAATGAAATGTTCTTATTTGAAACGGAAGTCGACAGTGAAAAAGCCGTGTGGAATACAGGAACAATTGGATAAGGCTATGGAGCAAACCGTAGCACCCGAAAATGTTTTGCCGATGGCTATGTCTAAGTCGGTTAAGCGGCTGGGTTTGGCCTGCGACGAGTCCGACTTGAAAGCGTTGATAAATGCGCTTAGTAATGCCGAAGATGGCAGCATTAAAATTGATTTAGATATCCCATGCTCGTTCGGCAAGACAGGAGAAGAAATACAGGCCACGATTACCTGCCTTATAGAGGATCTAAAAGACACAATTAAGGAGGTCGGAGCGCAAATAACTGAAGCTTTACCACCGGCTGTCCAAGTTACATTGGAGAAGATGGCCGATTTAATCGGAGTGGAGCTACACACCCAAGCGATGGAGCACACTGAATATCTTAATAAAACACAGGAGTTGCGCGCTAGCACAGTTGAAAAGCTTTGGGGGAAAGCCGTAGATCAGTTAAATATGCTAAGACATCTAGTGGTAGAGTGGGACGGGACTGCATCTGCAATTAAGAGTGGGCCGTACGCCAATCCGAACACTGCACTCGCGTTGAATAGAGTAGTTTTACGAGTATATAGCGTAGTCGGTGAAGTCATAGCGCTTGCACGAGCTGGGTATGCCGATGGTGCATTAGCGAGGTGGCGATCAATTCACGAAATTTGTATTGTTGCGATTTTTTTGAGCAAACAATCTGATAAGTGTGCGCAAATGTACTTGGCACACAGCATAATTGACGAGTTGAGACTGGTTGAGTCAGGTTGTAGTGAGGGTACGAATGGGGCTAAGAATAAAGCGGATGAAAAATATTTAAGTTCGCTAAAAAATCAGAAGCGGCAACTGGTAAAAATTTTTGGCCCATCCTTTGCCAAAGATTTGGGATGGGCAGCGGTAGAACTAGGTCGAGCAAGAGTCACCTTTCGAGAGTTGGAAGATTTTGTTGAAATGGAGATGCTGAGGCAAGGCTATCAGTACGCTAATAGTGCGACTCACGGAGGCGCACTAGCAGCTCTAACAAGAATTAGTTTGGGGATGAATGTCGAGTATAGTGACGAGATCTCACCTGCCTTCGGATGCGAAGTAGCTATGGGCTACGTCGCGGGGTCTCTATCAACATTGATTGCAGAACTTTGCGTAGAAACAGAAAGCGCCGATCTTTTAATTATGAATATGGTTATTCAAAATTTTTCTTCGGATGTTCGTGAACACATCAAGAATTCAAAAAAGAAACTCTCTCGGATTACTCCTCGAGTTAGGTTTCAGCTTCAGCAATCGGAAAAATCTCTCTTCAATGCTAGAAGAGGGAAGAGAAATTGAGAGTAAAAACGAAAAGGGGACGGGTTTGTTTTCCCAGGACAAAAAATAAACCTGTCCCTTTTTCTGCTCACAGGTATCCGTAAAGCTAACCTCTTGGTTTATTAGCGCGAGTCTTTCTAATAATTGGAAACAAGAAGTCAGTTAGCTCATTCATCCACGATGGAGTATTCAACACGTCCGCAATCTCAGCATATTTGAGAGCAAACTTAACTTTAAATCTAGGTAAGTTGAATAATTCTTCCATACTGCGTTGCTCAGTTGTCCGCAAATCGAACGCCAACCCCGCAGGCCAGTCTTCATGATCATGATTTATCGCCTCCAAGAGAGGCCCGACGTAGTCCCCAAAGTCTGGATCACTTTCGAAGCTTCTAAGTGTGGTTATAAAATCGCTGGGTATTAGTGTGTCCTCAATAACCGTTGGAGGATGATATTCAGTATTATTTGTTGATTTCAGCATTGTTCTGCTTTCATCGATGTCATTATGTATGCGCTTGATTTGAATTTGCTTTATCGATTCGCTAGCATCATATTTTTCAAATGCCTTATCAGTGTCTAGCAGTAAAAAAACTTTACCCTTAATGTCGTCTCGATGGTCATCAAGAGCCATCTCCAAGTATCTAAATATTTTCTTAACGTGCTTAGAACCACCAACTGGCAGAATAAATAATTTTTTTCTCGATAAATAAAAGTCGAGATAAATCTTGTCTGCCGAGCCTTCGCAAACTATCCACCTATAGTCATTGCCTGTTATAGAAGCTATCATTGACTGAACGAGATCGTTTAATCCTTTAAGCTCTATGTCCGAAGGTAGCTTTCCTTGCGTCGTTTTTCTAAGCTTTGCAATGTCCTCCCTGAAGCATCGCAAATCAATCATTATTAGTTCGCTTTCAAGCTTAGGGCAGTAAATGGCGACACCGTCAGATACAATCGGCATGAATCCGTACCAATGGGTAGTGACAATTGTCTGGACCCGAGCTTGAGAGATGTCTTTCAATTTTTCGAATTGTTCAAAGCACGCGGAAACATGCAGGGAAAGCTCGGGCTCATCTATAGCAAATATAACATGATGCTCCCTGGTTGCTTCAGTCTCTAAAAGAAACGCTCTTGCAATATCGATCAGAGCTTGTCTTTTTTCTCCAGAACTTAGATTGTTTACTGGAACACTATCTTTCCCCACCGTTTTCGTAAGAATTTTACTATCAAAGAAAGCTTCTATGATTTTTTCTGTTAAGTGCGATTGGTTGAATAGGTTCTGTTTTTTTGCAGGTTTTTTGTATTCGTAATTTTCAAGTGTATTGGAGATTTCTGCTAGGAACGCATTGAGCTTCTGGTTGATGTCGGTGACTGTCGCTTTTTTTACTATATTTCTGACTATCTCCTCAATTTTTGTTCCTAGAAGTGCTTGGACTGTTTTGCTTTCTATCTTTGTGTATTCTTTGAAATTGATCTCGGATGGAACGTATATGTATTGGTATGTTGTTTGCACATAGTAAAATAGGGCATCTTCAAACCCTGTCCAATATGGATCATCTTTAAGAGCCCCAAATTCTTCCAGAGATTCAAATATTGAAAAGTACGAGCCGGGCGCTGCACCCGCCGCTGTTTTAATCAGCCCTAAAGGTAGAAGGTAATGACTATGAACTCCGTAACCACCACTCAGTAAAACATCTCTATTGGAACAGAATTCGCTAACAGGTTTCGGCGATGAATTAAATTCTTGCGGGGTTGCCGACCATGCCATTTCATTTATTTTCTCAAGAAAATCGTCATGTTCCTCGTACTCGAAGTCAAATGAACCCTTTTTTATAAGAAAAATAGGACAAATGTACGGTTCCCTCTCGGGATACCCTTTCGTCAAACTGTGATTCAGATTCCATTCTGTTGAATTAAAGAAACTATCAAGCGCCTCTAGAACAGAACTCTTACCTGAGCCATTTTCGCCAACTATTGCTGAAAACATACTGCCGTTAGAAAGAGGTATGTAATTTATATTTTGGTATGTTTTGTAATTTCTTAATAACAGCCCTACGATCACATGCTTCTCCTTGTAAATGCGCCGTGCCAGCATGCTAGCAGATTGCCTCAGTAAAGCATTTTTTATAAAGGCGCCTCTAAGAGCGTTGCGTGTCCTGGCCAATGCCAATCATTGTCGTTGGGCTGCGGAAGAGGCCTCGATGGATACTGGTCCTCCGGTCTGCATCGGCATACCACTAGCCAGAAAACCGGTCCTAGCTGTTTTTTTTGAAGCGGTTTTACTTGCGCGAGAGTGTTAGAGATAAAACTCTCAACAATCAAAATCGCGACGCCGAGAATGGGTGCATTTTGGTCATCCGCTGAAATGCTGTGATGACTGTCTAAAATGGTCGATTTCTGCCTATCGCGAAGGGCGGCAATCCACATTTGATGAACAATCGTCAGGTACGTAGTAACTCGATATCGCCAAAGCAGGCCTGAGTCGAACGTCCCCTAATGGCCGTTCTCTGCCGGTCGTCATTCCCACGTGCGCTGGTCAAGTCGGCTGCAAATGACTGGTCAGTTGTGATGCAGATGGGGGGCAAGTCCGTGCAACTCCAAAAGCCCAGCCGCCCGCTGGGCTTTTTACTGCCCGCTCATCTGCTCAGTCGCACACTTTCCACCTGCCAAATTCAAACTATTACGGCCCAGAAAAGCTGGACCTCATTGGTGAGGTGGGTATGTCTACCGATTCGAGTTTTCAAAACCAAACACAAGGTTCTGTTCCATCCAAGCCTGAGCCAGGTTCAGATGAGCCGACGCTAGATCCAGACGATCCGAACAAATACGATCCGTTGAAAAATCCAAGCGATGATCGTCCAGAAGACTGGAAGGATCCTGGTGAGAGGACTACCCCAGAGGCGGATGAACAGACACCGCTTTCTGACGATAGGAGATAGGAGAGAAAGCCCGGCCAGTGAGCCGGGTTTTTCTTCTCCGTTCGTCCACTGCGCTGCACTTGTAACGCTTTGCCGTTTCTCATGTTCAAGCACGGACATCCCGCGCATCAGTACGGAGGTTCAGCATGGACATTGACGAGAACGCACCTGGCAACAAATCACAGCAGCCCGAAACGCGCACGACGGACAACGAAACCGGCCATGACCCCAAGAGGGACGAGCCCGAAGTTCCGCTGCCTCCAGACGACGAGGCTCCTGTCGACGAAGACATGACTGACGTGGATGCAAATAACTCGGTGTCGAGTGAGCATCCAGAAGCTGGACAGAGCGGTCGAGTCGATAACCCTGACGCCGACCCACAGATGGACGATCAGGACGAAAACGATAAGGAAGCTCGCGGTATGCCTGCGAGTGACCCTGAATCAGGTGCCTGAATTAGTTCGGATGATTTCCGATGCCCGCTCAACGCGGGCTTTTTTACGCCTCGAGTTTACCTGTAGCCAGGGCAGCCCTTGGGAAGGCCTGGACGTCGATGGCCGGATAGTGCGACGTACGGAATCAACACCGGCGACCCCCGTACCCTGACCTCACATGCTTTCGGGGTGGTGCGAGACGGGATCAGCGAGACCGATGCAATAGGGCGTTGGCGCCGTGAACGTCTTCGGCAGACAGCGGGATTTAGAGCAGTGAATAGCCGCTGGGTTCGTACACGCGTCTAATGCCTGCTTTTGGCCGGTTGCTACCGGATACAACTGGCAGCTATTGGCCGACTCGTGCCCTCCATCACGGCCCGCTTCGGGTCAACAGCCGTCCATTGTAACCAGCAGTAATCGCCCAGTTTCCACCACTGAAACCAATGGCTCTCCCCGTTAGCTATAGCTCAGACCAAGACCAGACCCGAAGGCTTTACACAGTCGTCTTAGAAGGCACAAGCAACGGTACACTGCGTGTCGGCTCACGGTTGAGCGAACAATACGACGTAAATGCTTTATAAAGCCAGTCAGCCGCATTGCGCACCACTGGCTCTCCTCATCATCACTTCCCATCTCATCTCGCTCATCAAAACCATCACACCCGCCGCGAATCTCGCCTGGCACTCCCACCCAAACCCTTTAAACCCGATTAAAAGCCCCAAGCCACCTTCAAGCCCACGCTCTGCTCATTACTCCAGTGCAGCGCTCAACCATGAAACCCCTCCACATCTTCAAACCCGGCACCCACACCGCAATGTGTGGCACCAGCTTCAACTTCACCGAATCCGACCTATCCGCCACCGTCGCCGCCTACAACCCATCGCTCCACGAAGCCCCCATGGTCATCGGCCATCCTAAGCACGACGCCCCAGCCGCCGGCTGGATCAAATCCCTATCAGCCACCACTCAAGGCCTCATCGCCGAGCCCCAACAAGTCGACGCCACCTTCGCCGAACAAATCGCCAAAGGCAGCTACAAAAAAATCTCCGCCTCCTTCTACCACCCAGACGCCGCCAACAACCCCGTGCCCGGCGTCTACTACCTGCGCCACGTCGGCTTCCTCGGCGCCCAACCGCCATCAGTAAAAGGCCTACGCCCCATCGAACTCGCTGACGACGAACAAGGCGTCATCGAATTCAGCGACCACGGCCACTACCTCAGCGCCGACCTCTGGCGCCGCTTCCGCGAATGGCTCATCAGCCAATTCAACAAAGACACCGCCGACCAGGTCGCCCCGTCGTGGGCCATCGACAGCCTCGCCGACACCGCCCGCCAACCAGAACAGCCCATGGCCACATTCACTCAACCCAAAGACCTGGGCGACTTGCTGCAGGTCGAAGTTAGCCCCGGCTGGCCCCGCTCCAAGGCCACGCCGCTGGCCGGCACCGACAACTCGCTGGGCCAGATGCAGGCCAAAGTCGCCGGTAAATACCGCTTCAACCACCCACGCGGTGCCGTCCTGTTGGCCTATGGCAAGTCAACCTTTGGCGTCTCGGAAAGCACCGATGCGGCGTACGTGCAGCCAACCCAGCGGTAAAAAATCAACTCCGTGAGTAAGGGTCTGCAGCGCCCTGCCGATATCGACAAAGCGTCGCGCTCTTTTGCCGGCGTTTTATGGACCGCAAAGCATTTAGCAAGGACTTTACATGCGTCACCTCCGACACCTTACTTCCCCTCTGAATCCGCAAAAGATTGCCGACGTCACGTTCCATTTCGATTCGTCTGATCAGAACGAACTGGTGACGGTGCTCCAGCGTTTTTTTGCCGAGCCGGATCAACATGCCTTGCTGGATATTCCCGAGGAAACCCGCCGCGTGTTCCTGCTCGAAGGTGAGCGCAAATGGGTGTTGAAACACAACCACCTGACCCACTGGAAAAAGCAGCTGCAGAATTTCCTGGGCCTCAAGCGTGTGTTCGGGCTGCATGACCTGACCAACGAATTCATCAATCTGTCCGTTGTGTCCGCCAAGTCAGAATCGTCGCCCAGAGTGGCTGCATTCGGCCATGTCGGACGTTTTCCTTTTCTCAAGGAAGAGTATTTGCTGGTCAGTTTTTTCGACAACCATTGCAGCGTCGATGATCGACTGATCGCCCAACCCGAGCAGGCACAAACGCTGCTGTCGGACATTTTCCAACTGTTTGGGCGGACGCTGATCGAGGGGTTTGTACACATGGACCCGCACCCCAAGAATATCCTGATCGGCCCCGATGGCAGGCTGCGCCTGATCGATTTCGAATGCTGCGCGCATTCGGTGCTGGATCACGACTTCAGCCTGGGTTTTCTGCTGGGTTACTTCTATCGCTTCTGGTTCAACAAGTTCATATCGGTTGAACACTACAACGCGTGCTGTGAACGCTACCTGAAGCATCAGCACCCAGCATTGAACCGTGCAGTTTTCCAGGCGGTGTATGAACGCTTTCGGGACCGTGATGTTTCCCGTAGCACCCGTTACCGCATCCTCACCTGCCCCAAGGCCCAAGCTGCATTCCTGCACGAGTTGATGTAACCGGCAGCGGTTGGCTCAGCCTTGTTTCAAATCGAGGCAGTAGGTGTAGTAACCCGTATCGCGCACATAGCCCAAGGATTCATACAACCGTTGCGCGCCGACATTGTCCGTGGCCGTTTCCAGCACCATGCCTTTTGCGCCGGTCAACAATGCAAAGGCTCGCGCAGTGTTCATCAGCAACCTGCCGACCCCTTGCCCTCGGGCGGCGGGTGTTGTGAAGAGGTCGCCGAGCAGCCAGGTGCGGTGCGCGTCGATGGAGGAGAACGTCGGGAACAACTGGACGAAACCCAGCGCCTCTCCGCTGGGGGCCTGGGCGAAGAAGATCGCGGATTCATCCCGGGCAATGCGCTCGGCGATGAAGTCGCGAGACTGCGGCAGGTTCGACGGCTGGCCGTAGAAACCTCGATAGGCGTCGAACAGGCTGGCGATTTTATCGAGGTGGGATGCGTCGGCGCGCAGGGCCTGGATGTCCATGTTGACCGTCTCCTTGCGGATTGATTTGATGTACGGGAACAGGGAATGTAGATCAAAAGATCGCAGCCTGCGGCAGCTCCTACAGGTGTACGCCGTCCCTTGTAGGAGCTGCCGCAGGCTGCGATCTTTTGGGATTCACCCAATCCTTAAGGCCTTTCAGTTCCGCGCAGGAGCCACCGCCGGCATTGATGTCCTGGCCAGCCCGTAATAAAGAATCCCCGGCACCACCAGACCAACGATCCAGGAAATATCGACACCGCCGAGCTGCGCGACCATCGGCCCGGAGTAGAAGTGCGTATCGACAAAGGGCAACTGGATCAATACACCCACGACATACACGCTGATCCCGCGCATGTTCCAGCGACCATAACGGCCCGCCGGGTCGGACAACGCCGGGATGTCATAGCGTTCTTTGTTGATGAAGTAGTAATCCACCAGATTGATCGCGCTCCACGGTGTGAAGAAGGTCAGCAAAAACAGGATGAAGTACTTGAAGGTGTTGAGAAACGAGTACTGGCCCAGCAGCGCGAGCGTGGTGGACGCCGCGACAATCACCAACACAAACACCATCCGCTGCCGGGCGGAAATCTCCAGACGACTGCGGAAACCGCTGATGATGGTGGCCACGCACATGAAGCTGCCATAAGCGTTGAGCGTGGACACTGTGACCTTGCCGAACACCACGCTCAGGTACAGCAGGGACGCCATCACACCGGTACTGCCCAACCCGACGATGGTCGCCACCTCATGACCGCGGAAGTTCGCACCGGCCAACGCCGCGGCGAACACTCCCAGCACCATGGACGCCTGGGCACCCAGCACCGTTCCAAGCCCGACGGCAGCAAACGTCTTCCACGACGAAGTCTTGCTCGGCAGGTAGCGTGAATAGTCCGCCACATAAGGGCCAAAGGCGATCTGCCAGGAAGCAGACAACGACACCGCCAGCAGGAAAGTACTCCAGCCGAAATGACGGTTTTCCAGCAACAGGCCGATATCGTTGAGGGTCATCAACCGGGTAAACAGATAGACGAAGGCGATGATGCCCAGCACGCTGGCCACCCGGCCGACCACGTGGATGACCCGGTAACCGAAGATCGTCAGAAACGCGATGCAGGAGGCGAAAATCAGGATGCCCGCGCTGTCGCTGACATGAATCAACTGGGCAATGGCCTGCCCTGACAGCACTGCGCCGGTGGCGCTGAAACCGAGGTACATCAGGCACACCAGTACAATCGGGATGGCCGCCCCATAGACCCCGAACTGCACACGACTGGAGATCATCTGCGGCAGCCCAAGCTTCGGTCCTTGCGCCGCGTGCAGGGCCACCACCGCCCCGCCGAGCACCTGGCCGATCAGCAAGCCGATGAGCGACCAGAACACATCGCCGCCCAGCACCACGGCCAGGGCGCCGGTGACAATCGCGGTGATCTGCAGGTTGGCGCCGAGCCACAGGGTGAACTGGCTGTAGAGGCTGCCATGACGCTCGGCCTCGGGGATGTAATCGATCGAACGTGTCTCGATCAGGGGACTTCGCTGCTGACTATCGCTGACCTTGGTCATTACGCTGTTTTCCTTTGAGGCGCTTGTTTTTATGGTGTGGACTCGAACGCTTAGAACGCCTTGCTGGCACTGGCAACCACAGTGGCGGAGCACAAATCGCCATAGCCGTACCAGCTCGTGCATTCGCTTTTCGACAGGTCGGTATCAATGTAGCTAAGGCCCCAGGTCACGCCCACGAAGTCACGGGTCAACTTGGCTTCCCACTCGCTGTAGGCATCACGGCTTTCGCCGCTGGCGGACCAGAAAGCCGGGTCTTTGACATCGTTGCGACCCACGCGCAGGTCCAGGCCGATTTCGGCCGGCAATTCGATTTTGTAGCTGAGGTAGGTGTAAAGGGTGTCTTGGTCCTCGCCAAAGAAGTTCGGCGTATCGTTTGAGTAGTTGGCGCCGAGCTTCACGCCATAAACGTCAAGGACGGCGTAGACCTCACTCAGGTTGAATTGGCCCTCTTTTGGATAGTCGTACTTGATGTACCCCAGATCGAGGCTGATGGCCTCGGTCGCCTGCCAGTAGTAGCCCGCGTAATACTCGAGTTCCTGCCGCGTCTTGAACTCGCCGCCGAAGTCGACATTCGAGGTCCAGGCGCCCACGTACAGGCCGCTGCTGTGTACCAGCGTGGCGCCGGCCTGAGCCGCCGGATCACCCAGGGTTTGCGAAATGCCACGGGTGCGGTAGTCGCTGACGACTCCCAGGGTCATGTCCAGGCTGAAGTCATCGTTAAGTGGCAGTGCCTGGGTGGTCAGGGGTGCCAATACAAGCGCGGCAAGGGTCAATACTGAGCGTGCGTTCATACAAGTCTCTTATTTTTATGGAGGTGCGGGTTATTTCAGCCACGGCGATGCCGAGCCCCTCGTCATACGAGGAGCCAGGCGTCTTTTGCGTGGTGCGGGTGAAGGGAGAGTCAGGACGCGGGCGCGTACACCTCTTTACCGGCGAAGAAGGTCTTCAGGACCTTGGTGTCGAACAGTTCGTCATCGCTGACCTTGAAGACATCACGGTCGAGGATGATCAGATCGGCCTGTTTGCCAGGTGTCAGCGAACCAATCTGCTGCTCCAGGCGCAGGGCCTTGGCGGCATTGAGCGTGTAGGCGTAGAACATGGTCTGGCGATCGATGCTTTCCTTGGCATTCAACACGCCCAGCGGCCCTTTGCGCGTGCTGGCCTGAGCGATGGCGTTCCATGGATTGGGGCTGGACACCGGCCAGTCACTGCCACCGGCGATGACCGCACCGGCGTTATGCAGGGACTTGGCGGGATACTGATAACCGTAGGCAAATGCACTGATATAGGGTTTGACGAGCTCGACGGTGTAACTCTCGCCGGTGGCCCACAGCAATTGCATGGAAGCGATCACGCCAAGTTGCTTGAAGCGCGGAAACTCTTTCGGGTTGACCAATTGCAGGTGACTGATGCTATGAGCCACCGGTGTCGGGTTGAGTTTGCGCGCGTAGGCAAAACCATTGAGTGATTCACGCACCGCACGGTCGCCGACCGCATGCATGTGCACAATCCAGTCACGCTTCTCTGCTGCCACGACCAACTCACCGAAGTGCGCGGGGTCGATCAGCAATTGACCGTTCTTTTGGCTGTTCTTGAAGGGAACGATGACCGCGGCGGTCTGCCCCGGAAACTCGAGAACGCCGTCAGCGAAGACCTTGATGCCAGGAAAACTCAGGTTGGGTACGCCCTCGAATTTCTTCATCACCTTGGCCAGCACTTCCAGGTCGGCCGGTCGGCTTTTCGGGTTGGCCAACAGCAGCGCGGCGACGTGGGCATTGAGCTCGCCCTTCTCTGCCAGTTCGCGGTAAAGCGGCAGCACGCCGTAACTCTGCTCGGTTGCCTTGAAATCGAACAACGAATCGCCACTGCCGGCATTCGCCGCCGCGTCCATCCAGGCGGTGACGCCGTATTGATTGTTGACCCTTACTGCCTCGCGGGCGGCTTTCAACATGACCTCGTCGCTGGGCGCGGGGATCTGGCTGCGTACCTGGTCCCAGCGCGACTCGGCAAAATATCCATTGGGGGTGAAATCCCCGTCGTGCCCCACAAAGCTGCGATCCTGTTCCGAGAGTCCTTTTACCAATGTCGCGTCGATTTTCAGACGCTTGAGCATGGCGTTGTTGGCCCAGCCGG
The DNA here is from genome assembly GCF_016650715.1 of Pseudomonas sp. TH39(2020). Lineage (NCBI taxonomy): Bacteria > Pseudomonadati > Pseudomonadota > Gammaproteobacteria > Pseudomonadales > Pseudomonadaceae > Pseudomonas > Pseudomonas sp. TH39(2020). The sequence goes on from NZ_JAEKFF010000008.1 coordinate 677,991, forward strand.
TGTGGCCGTCGATCCCGCTGAGGACCACCGGTTGATCCACCCAGCGTCCCTGATTGAAGCGCTGGCCCAGCTCACGGCTTTTGTCCCAATAGGCCGAACTCACCCCGGCGATGCTGATCACGTCACCGGCGCGGGCAATGCCCGCCTGATCCTGTTCGATAATCCACTGTTCAAGCGCCGGCAATGGCTTGACCTCGTCGAGCAGGTTGGCCCCCATGCTGTTGAAGGCGGCAACCACCGGGTGGCTGTGGGTATCAATCATTCCCGGCATCAGCACCTTGCCCGCCAGATCGATCCGTTGCGTGCCGGTGTCGGCCAGGGCGTTGATCTCGGCATTACTGCCCACTTTGAGAATCTTGCCGTCTTGCACGGCCACCGCCTGGACCAGTCCCTGACCGGGTTCGGCGGTGAAGACCTTGCCGTTGAACAACACCAGGTCAGCGGCGGCCATGGCTTGCACCGAAGAAAAAGCCAGGGCTGCGGCCAACAGGTTTGGAATAAATCGCTGCATCGGAACACTCTCTTGTTTTTATTGGGCTGGGCGGGCGGCTGATGCCTGGGACAACGCCTTCGGATCAAGGCCAACGAACGGCGCCTTGGCCCATACGACCTGGCCGCCCACGACCGTCAGCAGCACGTCATTGCGGGCCAACTCCTCCTCGGGCACCTGCATGAAGTTCTTGTCCAGAACGATCAAGTCGGCGAACTTGCCCACCTCGACTGAGCCGACCACAGCGTCCAGTTTCAGCTGCTCGGCAGCGTTCATGGTGATGGTGCGCAGCACTTCAGAGCGCGACAGCGCCGGGGCGGCATTCAGCCTCCCCGCATACTTGGGGCCGTAGCTGTGCGGGTTCAGCGGATCGCCAGAGCGGGTAACACCGATCTTCAGCGCCAGGAACTCGTCGAGCGGGTCGACGGGCCAGTCGCTGCCATACGCAACGCGGCCGCCGGCACGAGCGATGCTGCCGGAAGGCTCCATGCGGGCAAATCGCGTAGCCCCCAAATGCTCGTTGGTACCGTCGACCGTAGAGGGTGCCTGCTGGGCCCACTGGAAAGACATATTGGCGGTCACGTCGAGCGCCTTGAAGCGCGCGTAGTCGGCAGGGTCCACCGACTCGTTGTGAGTAATGGCCGGACGGAAGCCATTGCCGGGCAGTTGCTGGCGCACGTATTCGATGCCGTTCAGTGAGTCACGCACCGCGCGGTCTCCGGTGGCGTGAAGGTGCGGATCGAGGCCGGCCTGAACGGCCTTCAGCAGCAGCGGGTTGAGCACTTGCGGCGGGAAGTAAAGCTCACCGGTGTTCTTGCCGGGTGTCCACTTCGGCGCCGTATCGGTGCCGGCGTTGCGCAGGTACGGCGTCAACATGGCACCGGTGTCGGCCGGCGCGTTGATGATGCCGTCCATGAACAATTTGACGTGGCGCATGCTCACGCCCGGCGCCGGTTTCGCTTCGCCCTGGTCGTAAGTGGTGGCCAGTGCCTTGGCCTCAGCGATGGTTTTGTCCGGGTCGGCAGCGGCGGCCGCAGGGTCAAGTTTGATCGCCAGCAAGGCCCGGGCCGTCAGCTCACCCGACTGCTGCAGGGTGGTAAACGCTTTGCCGTTTTCCGGCCCCGACAAGGCATCGAAGAAACTGGTGATGCCTTGCTGGCGCATGGCGTCGAGCGCCGCGCGGGTCTGATTGAGTTTCTCTGTGTCGGTGGCGGGCGGCACCACGGCGGCCATGGCCTCGGCGGCTCCGTCTTCGCAGATGCCGTTCGGGTTGCCGGCGCTGTCGCGCACGTACTTGCCATCACCGGGATTGGCCGTGTGCTTGTTGATGCCGGCGACCGCCAGACCGCGGGAGTTGGTCAGTACCGTATGGAAGTCGGTGGAACGGACTTGAATCGGACGGTTGGTCTTGAGCGCGTCCAGTGTCGACTTGTCGGGGTCGCCGTCGAGTCCGGTCATGCCAATGCGGTCCCAGCTGCCCACTTCGAGCCAGACATCGGGGCCTTTGTCCTTGTCGGCATCCAGGCACGCCTGAATGGTTTCCTGGAAAACCTTGCGGGTCATCGTCTGGTATTTCAGGTCGCACAAGGTCATGGCGCGGCCTCCGTCTCCCGGATGCATGTGCGCATCAATGAAGCCCGGCATCAGCATGCGACCCGCCAGGTCGATCAACTGGGTCTGCGGGCCGACGTAAGAGGCAACCCCTGCATCGCTGCCGACATAAACGATCTTCCCGCCCGTGACGGCGATCGCCTGCTGCACGGAATTCTTGCCGTCGACGGTGTAGACATAGCCGTTGCGCATGACCATGTCGGCGCCTGTCGAAGCGTGTGTCTGACACCCCACCAGCGCCACACAGGAAAATGCCGTTGTCGCGGCAACGGCGATAAATAGCCTGGAAAATTTCAACTGCCTCACCTCTATTTTTATAGTTTTGGAAGTGGCCCGAACGGACGGTCGCAAGCCCCTGATATGCAGGGCATACCCTATAGAGCGCGGCCGTCGGATGGACCTCCACAAATGAGGAGGGGTAAGGCAAATACCAGTCAGTTGAGCAGCAACGCATACCTCGTAGCAGCTGCCGAAGGCTGCGTCCGGCTGCGCAGCAGTCGTGAAATCAGACTATGCGGTGCACCAGACTCACCGCGCACTCAGGGTTTACGACTGCTGCGCAGCCGGAAGCAGCCTTCGGCAGCTGCTACAAGGACTGCGTTATGGCGCTGCTTAATTACGACGTGCAGTTTCCGCAAGCGAGGTCGATGAGCGCAGGACAGAACCCAGTTCCACTTTGCTCTTCACGCCGAGCTGCAAGTAGCAGTTGCGCAGATAGGTGCGCACTGTGGCCGGACTCAGTGCAAGGATTTTGGCAATTTCCTTATAGGAATGGCCGGCGGCGAACAGCATCGCCGCCGTGCGCTCGCGTGGCGCCAGCACCGCCCCGCGCGACTGTGATTCGAGCGACAGAATCACATGCTCGGCGTTAGGACTCAGCGTCAGCGCACAACGACCGAGGCGAATCACACACGGCGCTTTTTGCAGTTGCGCGATGACCTCCGCGGGAAGCATTGAACCACTCCACCCGGGCAACTCGCGCTGAATGGCGGCGCACAGACTTGCGCCCACATACAGCAGACTGCCATCCATCCGGGCGACCCCGAAGTCACTCGCCCCGTTGCCCGTGTCGCAGCGAATCATGTCCTGCACCTGAAAGCGCCACAGCTGCAACAGATGGTCGCAGAACGCCGAAAACAACCCGGCCTCGCTGTCATTGAAAGCCGGTGCATGAAGGCCACGGTAGAGACAGACGAAGAACATCAAGCCGCTTTCAGGGAGCTCGAAGGTGATGCACATCAGGTGGTAGAGGTCGTGTCGCCGTGCGAAGTCGTTCACCTCCTCGCAGGGATCGGTGAACCCACTGTCGCGCACCACTTCCCCGGGTTGACTTAAGGTCTCCTGGGAAAATCGGTCGCTGACTGCCACTTTGTGCCATTCGACGGCAAACGACTCAGGCAGATTGATCCGCCCGTGCATCCAGCTTTGAGGGGGTGTGCTGGCGTCTGACGTCGACATCTCGCCCCACCATGCCGAAGCGAAGGGCACCAGTTGACGGAAGGCCTGCAAGCCGTCGGCGATGAATTGGGAGGCGCCGCGATCTCGAGCAAGCCGCCCCAGGTGCAACACGCAACGATTGAACGCCTTTAGCGTTGCCATCGACGTGTTGGCGCCGACCTCATTACCCTCCTCCATTGTTTTTATCCTGTTTACTACATGGCGTATTTTTTCGACGATGCCATAGGCGCGGTTATGGCGTCCAGCGAGCGCTGTTGCTGCGGGAGAGTTCTGGTGACTGGCAGCGTTCGGCAATAGCTGCCCGAAGGCCACGCTGTGCGCAAACGGATCGCCGCTCGCTGTCGTACGGTTTACTCCGGCTGTCAGCAAGAATGACTCAAATGCGCTAATTCCGCTAAACCGACCCAAGGGCCGGCACAACACCGTCTAATCTGAATAGAGCACGACCACAACAAGCCTCTAGCCTCTTGATACAGGGGAGATGGGATGACCGGAAAAACAGCGCGCCGATGCTCGTCATGGGGCCTGCTCTCCCTGCTCGTCATCAACCTGGCGCTGACAGCGGGATGTGCAGGCAAAGCTTCCACGGCTCGCTATTCGGCCTCAAGCATAGGCGACAGCTGCTATGCAAAAGCGCTCCCCACTGCCGGCGAGGGTGGCCTGGCTTGGGGCTCCACCTTGAACATGGCTCGCAAAAAATCCCTGAGTAATTGCATACGCTATGCCGGCCGATCCGGTGGCACGCCCGATACCTGCAAAGTGGTGTTGGCCGAATGCAAAAATTAAGTGAAGCGGGCCGTTCGGTTCGCGGTCAACCACCTGAGCATCTGAAGCTTTAGGCCCGGAAGCAGCCATTCACTGAATCAAGCCCCCTTGGCAAGGTCACTTGCGACAGGTCGTCTTCCTGACGTCGATCTGATTGGGTTTGCTCAATACATATGGATAGCCGTATATTCGGATAACCACATGTATCGAAGACGCCTCCATGCTGAACCCTGCCGCCGTATTCAAATGCCTGTCCGACGAAACTCGCACGCGGGCCACCTTGCTGATCACCCGTGAGGGAGAGTTATGCGTTTGCGAACTGGTCTGCGCCCTGAACGACAGCCAGCCCAAAATCTCCCGCCACCTCGCGCAGCTCCGGGCATGTGGCCTGCTTCTAGACCGCCGTCAGGGTCAGTGGGTGTATTACCGGCTCAACCCCGAACTGCCAAAGTGGGTTCGTAGCCTTCTTGAGACAACACTGGAAGCCAACGCCGATTGGCTTGAGGCAAACAGCACTCGACTCAAAGCGATGAGCGACCGTCCTCTCAATACTGCCGCCTGCTGCTGACTCATCACTCGTCGAGACTGCTCATGTTTACTGCGTTCGCTATTTTTCTCGTCACCATTGTGTTGGTCATTTGGCAGCCCAAGGGACTGGGTGTCGGCTGGAGCGCCTGCTTGGGGGCTGCTCTTGCACTGATTGCAGGCGTCGTGACGCTGGACGATATTCCACTGGTGTGGGGCATTGTCTGGAACGCCACCGCTACGTTTATCGCGGTCATCATCATTAGTTTGTTGCTTGACGAGGCAGGCTTCTTTCAATGGGCCGCATTGCATGTGGCACGCTGGGCCAAGGGCGATGGTCGTCGCCTGTTCGCTTTCACGGTGCTACTGGGCGCAGCCGTTTCCGCCCTGTTTGCCAATGACGGTGCGGCGCTGATACTGACCCCCATTGTCATTTCGATTTTGCTCGCCCTGCGCTTTTCCCCAGCGTCCACCCTGGCGTTTGTGATGGCGGCGGGCTTCATTGCCGACACCGCCAGCCTGCCCCTGGTGGTGTCGAATCTCGTCAATATCGTTTCAGCCGACTACTTCGGCCTGGGTTTCAGCGAGTACGCTTCGGTCATGGTCCCGGTCAATTTCGTTGCCGTGGGCTCCACTCTCGGGATGCTGTATTGGTTTTTCCGTCGTGACATACCCGAACGCTATTCACTGGATGACCTACAAGATCCACGACGTGCCGTGCGAGACCCGTTGACCTTTCGCGTCGGCTGGATTGTTCTGGGTTTGTTGCTGATTGGGCTGTTTGCGCTGGAGCCTCTGGGCATTCCGATCAGTGCCATTGCGGCTGTCTGCGCCGCGATGCTGTTCGCCGTTGCGGCGCGTGGGCATGTGATCTCAACCCGACGTGTGTTGCGTGAAGCGCCATGGCAGGTCGTGACCTTTTCGCTGGGCATGTACCTGGTGGTTTATGGGCTGAAAAACGCTGGCCTGACAACCTATCTGACGGTGGCCCTGAACTACTTTGCCGATTTCGGCCTGTGGGGCGCCGCGTTGGGTACTGGTTTTCTCACGGCGTTGCTGTCATCCGGCATGAACAACATGCCTACGGTGTTGGTGGGTGCGCTGTCGATCCAGGCCAGTGACGCCACCGGCGTGGTGCGTGAGGCCATGATCTACGCCAATGTCATCGGCTCTGATCTGGGCCCGAAAATCACGCCTATCGGTAGCCTGGCAACACTGCTCTGGTTGCATGTTCTGGAGCGCAAGGGCATCCGCATTACTTGGGGTTACTACTTCAAAGTGGGTGTCATTCTGACGCTGCCGATTCTGTTCATCACCTTATCTGCCCTGGCCTTGCGCCTGGGCGTTTAGCACCTGCCCGTCTGGAAAGAGGAGTTGCCATGCGCGTTCTGTTCATGTGTACCGCCAATAGCTGTCGCAGCATTCTGTCCGAAGCGATGTTCAATCATCTCGCACCGCAAGGTTTCCAGGCGATCAGCGCCGGCAGCTTCCCCAAAGGACAGGTTCTGCCGCGCAGCCTGACCACCCTGCAAGAAGCCGGGATTGCGATCGACGGGTTAAGCAGCAAAGGGAACGACGCCTTCGAGGCCAACCCGCCGGACATTGTCATCACTGTCTGCGACAAGGCCGCCGGTGAGGCGTGCCCGGTCTACTTCGGGCCGGCTTTGAAAGCCCATTGGGGATTGGAGGATCCATCAGGCGTGAAGGGTGACGAAACGGTCGTCGCCGCTGCATTCCACTCGACGCTTGCGCGCATCGAAACACGTTGCCGGGCGTTCCTCGCCCTGCCCTTCGCCCAACTTGATCGCGATGTACTGAAACGCGAACTCGACCGCATCAGCACACTGTAACGGGAGCCCCCTCATGACCCACTCACTGCCTAATCTCGACGCGTCATTGATTCAGCCCATTGCCAGTGACGACGGCCGACACAAACCACGAATCCTGTTGCTGTACGGGTCGACCCGCGCACGGTCATTCAGTCGGCTGCTGGTCGAAGAAGCAGCCCGTCTGCTCGAACACTTCGGTGCAGAAACGCGGATCTTCAATCCATCGGGACTGCCGCTACCGGATGACGCCCCCAGCGATCACCCGAAAGTTCAGGAATTGTTTGAGCTGATGCAATGGTCTGAAGGACAGGTCTGGTGTTCACCCGAGCGCCACGGCTCCATGTCTGCCGTATTCAAGGCCCAGATTGACTGGGTACCGCTGGCCTTGGGCGCCGTTCGCCCGACCCAGGGGAAAACGCTCGCCGTCATGCAGGTCAGCGGCGGTTCCCAATCCTTTAACGTGGTGAATCAGCTTCGCGTGCTGGGACGCTGGATGCGGATGTTCACGATCCCTAATCAATCTTCCGTGCCGAAGGCTTATCTGGAGTTTGACGAAGGCAACCGCATGAAACCGTCCTCGCTGTATGACCGGGTGGTAGACGTCATGGAAGAACTGGTGAAGTTCACGTTGCTGCTGCGCGAGCGCCCGGATCTGGTTGACCGCTACTCGGAACGCAAGGAGTCAGCGGAAGAACTGACTCAACGTGTGAATCAACGGTCGATTTGAATTCTGCGTCGTACGAGCCTGTATCGACTGCCACAAGGGCATCGCTCACAAGCTGCCCGATATGAGCGGAGTGAAAGGCTGGTAAGGATTTCTCGATCCATCCGCACATGTCCTATCCTTTTATCCAACCCACAACGCCGGTCACCGACATGCCCACCCCCGAATCCACCCTCCTGCAAAGCTGGCACCACAACGCCCATTCCTGGGTCGAAGCCATCCGCACTGGCGCCATAGAAAGCCGCCTCAAGGTGACCGACCAGGCAATCCTGCTGGCGGTACTGGGCCGCCAGCCCGAGCGCGTGCTCGACCTGGGCTGCGGCGAGGGCTGGCTGTTGCGCGCGGTGGCTGAACGGGGCATCAAAGCGGTCGGTGTGGATGGCGATGCGACGCTGGTCGAGGCGGCGCGGGCGGCGGGCTCTTCGCCGGTGCATCTGGCGAGCTATGAAGAGTTGGTGGAAGCAAAGGTCGACATCGGCTGCGACTACGACCTGATCTGCGCCAACTTCGCCCTGCTGCACCAGGACATCATCCCTTTGCTCGCCGCCATGAACGCCCTGCTCGCCCCTGGCGGCGCGCTGGTGATCCAGACGCTGCATCCGTGGACCGCTGCGGCGGGCGACTATCAGGACGGCTGGCGGGAAGAGACCTTCGCCGGATTCAAGGGACAGTGGCAACCCATGCCGTGGTACTTGCGCACCTTGTCCAGTTGGTTCAATGCGCTGGACATGGCCGGTTTTCAGTTGATCGGCCTGCAGGAGCCGCAGCACCCGCAAAGTCCTGTGCCGCAGTCGTTGCTGTTGGTGGCCGAGCGGCGGGGTTCGCTACTCATCAGTAAGTCCCTTGCCGCCCCCACCGCCTGACCTCAGCCTGTATGGCATAAGCCGGCGCCTCCACCGCATTGAAATCCTGTGTATACCGCTGGGCAAATCCCTCTACCCCCCATTCCTGATACTGCTGCACATGCTTCAATTCGTGAGCCCAGAGCGCGATGTCCTGTTCTGCGCTTTGAGCGTCCCGGAAGAGGATGATGTCGATCAGCGTCACGGCACCGACATCGGGGTTTTGCAGCATGGCTGTGGCGGCGTTGAATTGGCCGTTGTCGCTCACTTTGTAGCGCGCAGTATCGAGGACGCTGGGGTCGTACCAGCGCAGCAGTTGCTCGCGGATGTGCGGTGGAATGGGTTGGATGCCGGCGCTGGCTGCGTCAGCGCGGGCTTGGGTCAGCCACATCGCCAGGGCCGGTGCCGCGATCTGGTAGAGGTCATCAGGCACCCGGCCTGGCAGGCAGATGCAGCCGTCCAGGCACACTTGTGTCTCGCCGGCTGGGCAGGCGTTGGTCTGGGCTGGCACTTCAAGCGTCAGGCAAAGAACAAACAGCGCCACCAGGCGCGTGATAATGGACGGCATTGGGCGCTCCAGGGACGGACGCTGCGCGGGTCACAATTGATCGACGATCCGCATGGCTTTAGCGTAGCCCCGAAACAAGCGCCCCCAAGATAATCGCAGGAAGTGGCAGACCACTGTTACCTTGAATCCACAGTCGATAGCGGTCAGGTAACCCGCGAAGAACCCAAAAAAAGCCCCGCTCTTCAACCGAAGGCGGGGCTCTTGATCTGGCTGGCGTCACTTCACACCGGTTACATCGCGGTATGGAAAATCTGCTCGATCTCGTCCTGATTCGCAGGACGCGGATTGGTAAAGCCGCAGGCATCCTTCATGGCATTGGTTGCCAGGATCGGGATATCGTCGGCCTTGGCGCCCAGTTCGGCGAGGCCGCTCGGAATACCGACATCCGAAGACAGTTTACGGATGGCGGTGATGGCCGCGGCGGCGCCTTTTTCCGCATCCAGATGCTGGGTGTCGACACCCATTGCGTTGGCGATGTCTTTAAACCGGGCCGGACATACGCTGGCGTTGAAGCTGGCGACATGGGGCAGCAGGATCGCATTGCAGACGCCGTGAGGCAGGTCGTAGAACCCGCCCAGTTGGTGCGCCATGGCGTGGACATAGCCCAGCGAAGCATTGTTGAAGGCCATGCCGGCAAGAAATTGCGCGTAGGCCATATTTTCCCGGGCAGTCATGTCGTCACCCTGGGCAACGGCAGTGCGCAGGTTGGCCGAGATCAATTCCACGGCCTTGAGTGCACAGGCATCGGTGATCGGCGTTGCCGCAGTCGACACGTAGGCTTCGATAGCGTGGGTCAGCGCGTCCATGCCGGTGGCGGCGGTCAGGCCTTTGGGCATGCCCGCCATCAGCGAAGGATCGTTGACTGACAACAGTGGGGTGACGTTACGGTCGACGATGGCCATTTTCACGTGCCGGACTTCGTCGGTAATGATGCAGAAACGGGTCATTTCACTCGCCGTGCCGGCGGTGGTATTGATCGCGATCAACGGCATCTGTGGCTTGGCGGATTGATCCACGCCTTCGTAATCACTGATGTGCCCGCCGTTGGCGGCGCACAGGGCAATGCCCTTGGCGCAGTCATGGGGTGAACCGCCGCCCAGGGAAATAATGAAATCACAATCGCTGCGACCCAGCAGCTCAAGGCCTTTCTCGACATTGCTGACCGTCGGATTCGGTTTGGCGCCATCAAACAGGGTGGAGTTGATGTCCTGCTGGGCCAGAAGGCTGGCTACCTTGGCGGCCACGCCGGCTTTGGCCAGGCCTGCATCAGTGACGATCAAGGCTTTACGGAAACCATATTTGCGGATTGCGAGCATCGCTTCGTCGAGACTGCCAATGCCCATCATGTTCACGGATGGAATGAAGAAGGTGCTGCTCATGATAAATCCTCTTTTATTCTGGAAACCCGAAAATCAGGTGAGGTCTTCTACTCATATCGCAGGCTGTGAGGCGGGTCTGATTGTCATCATTGACGACGTTCAGCGGGAGACGTGCTGCATCAAGTGTTCAGGCGAACAGTGTTTTAAGATGCAGAGGTGAATGGGCCATCGCAGCCGGTATCTTTTGATCATGGGATTAACCCTAAACCTATGACGCCAGACTGGAATGGTCCTTTAGCTTTCATTGGCACCTCCTTTAGTACTGGGAGGTAATGCGCAGGACACTCAGAAACTCAACCGTGCACCAGGTAGGCTCCTGACGGAACCCGATATCGCAGCTTCTTGCATTTGCCAGGTTTGGGCTGATGCCCGGGCGGGCGATCAGGAAACCAGATTCGGCATTTCCCCGGAGGCGGCCAATGGCCGCGGGGAATCTCACCCTCATCGTACGCGGGCTCTGGCTCGACGGAAGCCACTGGCAATTCTCCTTCGGGCCGTGGCCTGCCAGCCATCGGCGAATCCGATACCCTCTCTGCCTTTGCGCTAGCGAAGTTGCCAGCGTTGAGTTGTTCAGCAGCGGCCATTTCTGCTTCGCGGCGCTTTTGGGCATCCTCTTCGAGCCCCTTCTGTACGGCGACCAGGTCCTCTTTGGCGTTGGGTGAGGTACTCGAAGCCTTGGCCTGCTGCGCCGCCTGGATCAATTGGAAGTTGCGGTTGCGTAACTCGACGTTGCGACCAACCCGCATGTTCGAGCGCGCCGCCAACGTTTCTGCCTGCTGGTACTGCCCCTGCTGAAGACGCAACACACCAAGGTAATGCAGCGTCGCGGGATTGTTCGGCTGGATATGCAGGGCACGCTCCAGCGTGGCAGCGGCTTGATCCAACTGGCCATTTTCATACTGTCGCGAGGCGGTTTCGATTAGCGTGGTTGATGCGCTGTTACTTTGCGAGGGCGCCTTTCGCTCGGCAGCAACCGAGCAAAGCGACGCGACGGCGCAGAACACCAGGATGAGACCCGGCAGAAAACTTTTGGTTGGCATCAGGGGGGCGGACTCGGCTGATCTAGGACGGCACTGCAAACAGGCCACCAGCGCTGCTCGGCATCGCCGATACAGGGCCCCTGTTGACCTGGCCAGTACCCTGAAGTTCCCGCTGCAACGGCCATTGCCGAAGGCGTGGAATCTGCAGCCTGCTCACGCGGATTGTCTGCGCCAGGTGCCGGGTGATGTGCCGAACTGGCGTTTGAATGCGCGACTGAACGCGGCTTCGGATTCGTAGCCAACCGCAAAGCCAATTTGCGCCACATTACCCCGGCCTTCGCGCAGGTGTTGAGCCGCCACATGCATACGCCAGAGCGTCAGGTATTGCATCGGTGGCTGTCCGACCAATGCCGTGAATCGCTCCGCGAATACCGAGCGCGACATGCCCACTTCAAGCGCCAGGGCTTCTGCCGTCCAGCCCTCGGTTGGACGAGCATGGAGCAGCGCCAGTGCGCGCCCGACATGCGGATCTCGCAAACCCGCCAGCCACCCGCGCCGCTCAGCCGGGAGGCTCGCGACATACTGGCTGATGGCTTCGACGAACAGCAATTCGGATAGCTTGGCAATGACCGTAGCCGAGCCGACTCGCCCCGCCGCAATCTCACTGACAGCGAAACGGAATGAGCTTTCAATCCAGGCTCCCGAAGCCGTCGCGCGGACATCTAACTTCAATAAGGAAGGCAGCGACGAAAGCAGCGGACTGAACGGTGTTTCAGAGCCGAGGAATCCACACAATAACTGTGTGGCCTCGCCGCCCCCGCCGTACTTGATTCTTGAAATGCCGCCGACTTCCGGCAGCTGAATAACTTCGCGCCCCGACATGGGCGCAATGCTTAGGTCACTGCCAAAAGTATGAACGTCATTGCGAGGAAGCAGAATGAGTTCGCCTGCCCGCACGTCGAGGGTGGCGCCATCGTCGATTCGTAATTGCATGTGCCCCGCGGCGACAAAATGCGACGCAATGACATGTCGAGGTGCCGCCAGGAACGGCTTGCAATCGTCCGCTGAGATTCTTCCGTTGATGCACCAGGGCGCGGTGAACTCCGCCTCGAGGAAGACCCCTCCAGACAGCCGAATCACCCGCAAGACATCAGACAGTGCATCCAACAATTGCCAGCCCTCCTTTCCGGAGTCCGGAGCATGTAATCAGGCGCACTGGTCATTCGCCGCCTGAACTGCAAGGCCTAGATTAGCACCAACGCGGACTCAGTGATCGAGGCTGTCCCAAGAGGCTTAACCCATGCTCATTGGCTCCGACGTTAACCGTAATGGCCCCTTCCAACTCGACCAGGGAAGCAGGAGATCGATATGAACACCGTCGCTACCATAACCAGCTCAGATTCGGGCAACGCCGCCCGTTATGCTCAACTTGTCAGATCATCGAAAAAAGCGGAATGGCAGATCGATCGCGATTTGCTGCAGGAGCGCAGCTTCGACTTCTCGCGCAAATTCTTGCCCGACGGACTATCGCGGATCGACCGCCTGACCTTTCTCGCTGCGGACGAGGCGCGCCTGCTTAGCCAGATTCAGGGCCGAACCTATGCGTATATCTTTGGCCTGGTCGAGCGTTTTATCAGTGCCAAAATGCTCGATCAAGGCCGAGCCCATGTGTTTGACGATCAGCTCGCACTCGAAGCGCTGGTGCGCTTTTCCAACGACGAGATCAAGCACCAGGAGCTGTTCCGGCGCATGGAGACAATGATTGGTTCGCAATTGCCAGCCGGATATCGCCAGGTTGCCGACCCAAACGATGTGGCGCGTTCGGTACTTGCGGCCAGTACCTGGTCGGTGCTGGCGCTGACCTGTCATATCGAGCTGTTTGTTCAGGCGCACTACACGCAAAGCATCGCCCCGCGGGAGGAGTTGTGCCCACTGTTCAAGGATGTCTTCAAATTTCACTGGAAGGATGAAAGCCGGCACGTCGTGCTCGATGAGCTGGAGTGGAAGGCGGAACACGCAAAACTCTCGCCAGCCGAGCACGAGCAGGCAGTGAGCGATCTGATTGCGCTGGTGGCAGCCGTCGACGCAATCCTGCAGGCACAATCGGCGTCCGATGCCGACTACTTTATTCGAAATGTTTCACGATCGTTCAGTGTCGATGAGACAGCGCAAATCAAAGCCTGCGTGCTGAGCGCCTACCGCTGGCAATACATTATTTCGGGCGTGCAGCATCCACACTTTGGCCGGCTGCTTACCCGTATGACAACACCCGCACAGATGTCCAGGATTCAGGCCGCACTGGCACCCATCATGAGCCATTGATCGACAGGTGCGACCGACCGCGCGTCGGTCGCGCGACAGTGGGATGACGTGCCGAAAATGATTGATTGAGGATGGCAGCCATGACGATTCCGATGTGGATGCTGCTTGGATTTGCGACCTGGACTTTACTGTTGTTGATGGCAACCGTCGGGGTATATCGCTGGGTCAGGATCCTGTTCTCGAATGTTCCGATTGCTTCTTTCCGAAGCGATCAGCTCGAAGGCCAGGATTGGTATCGGCGCGGGACAAGAGCACACGCAAACTGTGTGGAAAATCTGCCGGTCTTTGGCGTCATCGTGTTGGTGATTTCAGCCCTTGGGGTCGACGGCCCTGCAGTGAGCTACTTGTCCATAATCGTCCTGATCGCTCGCGTCTGCCAGTCTCTGGTTCACGTATCCCATGTGCAAACCGATACGTTCGTGGCGGTTCGGTTTACCTTCTTTTGCGTGCAGTTGGTCTGTTTTCTAGCGCTCATTGTTATAGCCGCTTGTTACGGCGCCTGAATACTCAATTAGATCATCGGCACAGCGCGCCCGTCGATCACCGAAGGGCGCGCTGCTATAGCACAGTTCTGGACGTACAACGTTGGCTATTTAAGCAGTGGTTCCCTAGAACTTTTCCCTATTTATCTGTCTATGTGGATAGGCACATCCGCTCGGTAAGCGCGAACCCGCAGGCTTCCCGCAGCCAGATGGCCACACGTCCGATTGTCTATCAGAGGTTGTCTTCGCTCATGAAATTTCATGACCCACGGATGGTGCTCTTCGGCCTGTTCGCCGCGTTCGCGGCAGTGGGCTCGGCATCAGCAACACAGATGAAGACCTCAACCCCTGTTTTCGCAGCAGAAGTCACAGCCGTTGAGGCTCCTGCCCAGGCCGCCGGCAACCCTTGGCCGACCTTGGCCAGTATGGCCGGCAAGCAGCCAGGGCCGTTGCTTGCCCATGACGACCGATACTGGCGTGACGGCCGTTGGCACGATCGTAGAGACGATTGGCGCCGAGACGAGTGGCGTAGAGACCAGTGGCGTAGAGAGCAAGCCCGCCGAGAAGCCGAACGCGATCGTGATTGGGACCGCCACCAGGATCGGGCCATGCGGCACCGCTACGAGGACGATCACCGCTACTATCGTCGCTAGGCGCAGACGATGTCCGGACTAGACTCGCTCATCCTGTAGCCCTGCCATACTGTACAGCATGACCCGTGCAACCTTCCGCTTCTACGAGGAGCTCAACGATTTCCTGCCGGCCGAACGGCGGCGGCAGTCATTCACCTGCGAGTGCGCACGAGGGGCGACGGTCAAGCACATGATCGAGGCGCTCGGGATACCGCACACGGAGGTCGAATTGGTGCTGCTCAACGGAGAGTCGGTGGGCCTTGAGCGGGTGATCTTCGACGGTGACCGGCTGGCGGTGTATCCCAAGTTCGAAGCGCTGGACATCAGCCCGCTGCTAAAGGTTCGTGCGCATCCTTTACGGGTGCTGCGCTTCGTCGCTGATGCGCACCTGGGCGGGCTGGCCAGCCTGCTGCGCATGAGCGGCTTCGACACCCTCTACGACAATGGTTTCGAGGATGGCGAGATCGCCGAGATCGCTGCGCAGCAAGGACGCATCGTGCTAACCCGCGACCGCGATCTGCTCAAGCGGCGAATCATCAGCCACGGCTGTTACGTGCATGCCCTGAAACCGTCGCTGCAGCTGCGCGAATTGTACGAGCGCCTCGACCTGGCGCGTAGCGCGCGACCATTCAGCCTGTGCCTTCATTGCAACCTGCCGCTGCGCGAGATCAGCCCGGAACTGGCCCGGCCGCAGGTGCCGCCAAGCGTTGGCGCCCTCTATTCGCACTTCTTGCGCTGCGACGCCTGCCAGCGGATTTACTGGGAGGGTTCGCACTGGCGCGGCATGTGTGCACTGCTGGCACCTCTGCTGGACCGATAGCCGAGCGCATCGACTTTTTCGTACAAACCCTGGACCGGGGCTCAAGCCAGCAGTTCGGTGATCCACCGGGCCTGCCGGGTGATGTCTTGCACCTTCTCCTCGGGCACGGCCTGCCGCGCACGGGCGAAGTGAGTCAGGGTCTTCTGCTTCTCGCGCAGTATGCGCTGCCACTTGATCAGGAACGCCGGGCTGCGTGCCTGCATCTGCAGCGGGCCGAAGTAAAGCTCCTCGGCGGTGTACATCACCGGCCCGGCGCGCTCGGCGACGATGATTTCGTAGTCGAAGCCATTTTCCCGCAGCAGTTCCTCGCAGAGGATGCGGTAGCCATTTTCCATCAGCCATTGGCGCAGTGGCTGCTCGCCGCCGTTAGGCTGCAGAATCAGGCGCTCCTGGCCGCTCAGGCGCGCCTTGCCGCTGTCGAGGATGTCGCGGATCGTCTCACCGCCCATGCCGCAGATACTGATCGCCGTGATCCCGTCACCCGGCTCGATCGCCGCCAGGCCATTGGCCAGGCGCACGGTGATCCGCAGGTCTTGGTCGTTCTCGCGCACGGTGCGTTCGGCCGAGCGGAACGGCGTCAATGCCAGCTCGCCGGCCACCGCCGCCGCGATGGCGCCACGGCGCATCAACGCCACCGGCAGGTAGCCGTGATCCGAGCCGATATCGGCCAGGCGAGCACCTGCTGGCACATGCGCCGCCACGCGCTCCAGGCGCATGGACAATGTCTGTTCGTTCAACTGCAGTTCCTTTTTTTCGGTGTCCGCATCAGGTCGATATCAGCAGGTCGCGAAAGGCGCAAGCACGTATCCCGGCCATAAACGCACAGAGCGTTCCAGAACCGGCCTCCAATACCAACCAAAGCTATCTGTAATATTGCCATACCCACGTTGAGAGAAATCCCCCATGAATGGGCTGTATTACCCGCATCCTGTTTCAACTTGTTTGATGGAGAACCAGCCACAGAATCAGGCGGCCTCGCCGGCGGGGAATTATAGGCTGTTTAGTTTTTTGGCATAGAGAATGCCGTGAGTTCACTAGCGCATTAATTGAGCGTTTGAAGCGCTGTTACCGCTGGAAAAACAACTTTCCTGGGGCACTCCCTATACATGCAACCGTTGCCTTGAAAAACACCTGCGCCACAGATCAGGCGCGCATTCCTAGCCCTTCTGAGGAGTCACTTTGATGCGCGTCGAGCCGCTAATCCTAATGCGGGTACTCATTCTTTTCATTTTTGCGATAGGGGCAGCCTGGAGTCTTATCATCTTTTTCAGCAGTTAAGAGTCAGCGGGAAGCATTCATCATGTTGGGGTTACAGGTGACCCAAGGTGATCTTGTTCGCAGGCAGTGCTATTGAGTTGCACGACAGTCATTCGCTAATAACCCGTCGAAGACCGCATTTATCCAATTTGGATCGCTGCCTGCTGCTCTCGATCCAACGCCTTTTCCCACTCCCCACTCAAATGTTGATCGAGCGTTTCCTACGGTCCGACATACCGACCTGCCAGGGTGGTTCACCCATTTTCAGCTCAACAAACAGCCAGTTTTTTTAAAGAAAAAAAGGGAGGGCATCCATGCCCTCCCCTCCGCTTTTCACGCGTCTGCGACAGTACTGATCAGGACCTCAAGTGGCGAGAATGAAGTCTGCGGCAGTGACGGTTGTTGCATCGGCCACACCGACCAGGCGGATGGAGTCAGCTATTCCTGCGGAGCTGATCAAGGTATCCGCACCGACATCGGTGATGATGACGCTGCCGGCAAAGGTCGCAGCAGTGACGCCGAACGCGGAAATATCGAGCCGGTCCTGGCCTCCCACCGCGTTGGCATCGAAGCCGATGATCTGATCGGTCCCGAAGCCCGCTGCGAACATGAAGATATCGTTGCCACTGCTGGCAACCATCATGTCGTTGCCGGCACCGCCAGTGACCGTATTGTTGCCAGTACCGCCATCGATAAAGTCATTGCCGGTACCACCCAACAATATGTCGTTAGCGTCACCACCGAGCAGCGTGTCGTTGCCTGTTCCACCATTCAAGACATCCGCCCCATCACCGCCGTCGAGGCTGTCATCGCCAGTGCCGCCGTTCAGGGTATCCGTGCCAATGCCACCGAACAGTTGGTCGTTACCGGCGTCGCCATTCAGTGTGTCGTTGCCGCCGTTGCCGGTGAGGATGTCGTTGCCGTCGCCACCATTGAGGGTGTCATTACCCACCCCGCCGGTGATGACGTTATTCAACCCGTTACCGTTGCCGACGAAGTTGCCGACTCCGGTGTAGGTCAGATTTTCGACATTAGCGCCCAGCGTGTAGCTGGCCAGCGAGGTCTGCACGGTGTCCGTACCACCACCCGCCACCTCGACCACCACGTCTGCGGCTGCATCGACAACGTAGGTATCGTTGCCGGCTCCCCCCACCAACCGGTCAGCACCTGCACCGCCATTGAGGAAGTCGTTACCCACCCCGCCGGTGATGGTGTTGGCTAGCGCGTTACCGGTACCGGTGAAGTTACCGGCTCCCGTATAGGTCAGGTTCTCGACGTTGGCACCGAGCAGGTAGTTCGTCAGACTGGTTTGCACCAGATCGGTACCACCACCCAGCGCCTCGGTGACGGAGTCACCGACGTTGTCGACCACAAAGGTGTCGTTGCCGGCACCGCCGTTCATGGCATCCGCGCCGAGCCCACCGTTGAGGATGTCGTTGCCGTCCTCGCCATTGAGGACGTCGTTGTCGTCTCCGCCGTTGAGGATGTCGTTGCCAGTGCCGCCAAACAACTGGTCGATACCGGCGAGGCCATTCAGCGTATCGTTCCCGCCCAGGCCAAGCAGCACATCGTTACCCGCGGTGCCGGTGAGGGTGTTCGCCAAAGCATTGCCCTGCAGTACCACGCCCTGTACCACAACCGCCGCCGTCGCCGCAGAGGTCACCGACTCCAGCGTGCCGAAGCCATCGGTGTAGCGCACGATCACTCGCAGTTGCAGATTGACCTGCGCCGCACCAGGGGTGAAGGTCGCAGCAGTCGCGCCGTTGATGTTAGTGAAGGACGCGCCGACACCTTGCTGCCACTGGAAGCTGAAGGTGCCCAGCCCATCCGGATCGGCAATCCCACCCGTCAGCGCGGTCAGCACCTGCCCTTGATCCGGTGTCGTATCGCTGATCAGCAACGCGCCTGTCGGTGCATCGTTGACGTTGGCCACCGGCCCCAGGATGTTGGACGAAGCGCTTTCGGCCGCACCGAAGTCATCCACGTAACCGACCACCACGCGCACTGCCTGGCCGACCTGAGCCTGGCCAAGCGCGAACGTGCTACTGGTAGCTCCGGCGATGTTGACGAAGCCAGGCCCGTTGTTCGCCTGCCATTGGTAGGTGAACTGCGGATTGCTGAGGCCATCAACGTCGATGATGCTCGCCGGGTTAGCAGTCAACACCTGGTTCTGCACTGCAAGCCCGGTTACGGTCGGCCCTGCAGTCGGTGCATCGTTGACGTTGTCCACCGGCCCCAGGATGTTGGACGAAACGCTTTCGGCCACACCGAAGTTATCCACGTAACCCATCACCACGCGCATTTCCTGGCCGACTTGAGCCTGGCCAAGCGCGAACGTGCTACCGGTAGCGCCGTCGACGTTGACGAAGCCAAGCCCGTCGTTCGCCTGCCACTGGTAGGTGAACTGCGGATTGCTCAGGCCATCGAGGTCGATGATGCTCGACGGGTCAGCGGTCAACACCTGGTTCTGCACGGCAAGCCCGGTAACGGTCGGCCCTTCGGTCGGTGTACTGTTCCCCGACGAGTCGACGATCTCCAGCGTGCCCTTGGCATCCTGGTACACCGCACGGACGCGGATGTTCAGACCTGCCACATCGTCCGCCACCCGGTAGGTGGTGCCGATCGCCCGCGATACCTCGCCAGCGGCGACAAAGGTGATGTCTTCAAAGACACCCGTGCCGGGAATGTTTTCGACTTGCCAGTAGTAAGCCACCCCACCGGTCACCGCACCGGTCGGATTGGCTACGCTTTGGTTGTCCGCGTCGTGTACCGCCGAATCACTGACGCGCAGCAACTGGCCGGCGACCGGCGTTTCGTCACGCACACCGGTGGCAGCATCGAGGATTGCCAGATGACCCGATGGGTCTTTGTTTTGGGCGGTGCCAACCCCGGACGACTGCGCAACGTCAGCGAACTGCAGACGTTCGATCCCGGTCAGGCGATCGACACCATCACGCCCCGCCACCGAGTCGGTCACGATGACCGTGTTGCCATCGATCTCGATGCCGTATTCGCCAAAATTGCCGGAGAACAGCGCGGTATCGAAGTTGTCAGTGCCGGTCAGAATCTCCCGCACGATGACCAACTGGCCCGGGTTGTAAGTGCCGTTCAGCATCAGCGGCACCATCGGCTCCATGCTGTCGAACGTGGCGATTTCCGGGCCAGTGCCATCCGCGTTCGCCCGTACGCTGATGCGTACGTTCAGCCACTTGTCACCATCGATGATGTCGTCACCACCGCGACCTTCGATCAGGTCGCTGCCGCTACCGCCGAGAATGATGTTGCCGCCATCGAAGAACGTCGCTCCGGCTGGCAGCAGATCCGCCAGGCCATTGATCAGGTTGATGTTGGTCAACACACTGCCCGTTGCGCCCGCAGTGGGCAGCGATGTGGCGTCTTCGTTGTCACCGCGCAGGAAGTCACCGTGGGACGAACCCGACAGACCTTCCACGATGTCGAAACGCACCAGCGCCGAGGCCCCCGAACCCGGGACCGGCGGAACATCGAAAAAGCGGTCGCTGTAATCGATGGTCACACCCTGTGCGAGCCCTTTGAAAGTCGCCCAGTCATAGCCTGAGCCGCCGATATAGCGGTCACCCATGCCGAGACTGCCGACCATGATGTCGTCGCCGCCTTCGGCATTGAACTTATCGTTCTCGTTACCGCCAATGAACACATCGTTGCCGATCACCGTGTCGTTGCCGAGCGGGTCGAAGTTGTCGCCAGGTGCACCGTCCGAAGTGCCCTTCTCGATCCAGTCGTCGCCTTCGTTACCCATGTCCTGTTCGTTGGCTTTGCTGCCCAGAATGAAGTCGTTGCCCTGGCCACCAATGGCTTCGGAAGCGTCCTCACCGGTCACGATGAAGTCATTGCCGAAACCGCCGATGATCAGGTTGACGCCGTTGCCTCCGTGCAGCACGTCGTTGCCGTCGCCACCCTGGATGTTATCGTCGCCGCCGAGGTCGGTGATGATGTCGTCGCCGGCGCCACCGCGCAGTTGGTCGTTGCCATTACCGCCTTCAATGCGATCGTTGCCGCCGTCACCCCAGACCGTGTCATCACCATCACTCGAAACGAGGATGTCTGCGCCGTTGGTGCCGCCCAGCACGATGTGCTCTTCACCCGTGTACTTGATGTAGTTGGTGTCCGGCCCCGTGGTCAGCGGATTGTCGCGGAACACCACCTGCTCGCCGTTCTCGCCAAGCGGATCGGCGTTGCCCAGTCCATCGTTGTACTGCTTGCTCTGGTCCCTTTCCAGATAGAACCCAGGGTCCGAGAACACCAGGCCCGGCAAGTGTGTGGCCGAGGTGTTGGCCATGATCAGCTTGGCGAACGAGTTGCTTTCCAGTTCGGCATTCATCGACAGGCCAGCGGTACGCTCCAGGTAGTAGAAGCGGTCACCGTCCTGCAGTTTTTCCAGCTGGTTCTCGAACACGAAGTTGAAGGTCGAGCCGAGCATGCCGCCGAACGGGGTTTTCTCTTCGGCCAGGCCGCCGATCCAGAGGTCGATGGCATCGACGCCCGTGATGGTCACACCCTTCAGGTCGTCGGCAGTCCCCAGCACGCCATCCTTGCCGGCCAGCGTTACGTTCGCCCACGCACCAGTGCCGTTGAGGAAGTCCAGTCGATCAGCCGGTGCACCCGTACCACCAAATACCAGCGCCATGGCTGCATCGCGCTTGCCTTCCAGCGTGGTCGCTGCGGTGATCGTTCCATGCGTGCCATAAGCCGCGATAAAGTTGATCAACGACTCCGGATGCTTGAGGTGCTGCACCAGGTCGACCCAGCTGCTGTACGGTTTGAGGATGGCATCACCCGTCTGGCTGTAGATGTCGCGGCGCACCGCGTTGAACGAGGGAATGCCCACGTCGCGCCCACGGGCAATATTGAGCGCCGGCAGGTCAAGTGGCAGGCCGAGCAGATTATTGCGCAGCGCCTCGGTGACGAACTCGTCGATTTCATTACCGGCTTGTCGAGTCAGCCCACGCACGATCGCACTGGTCGCATCCTCTGGCGTCACACCGCTGGCGGCGTACGCCAATGGGTTGAGGAACGCCGCGATCAAGCCCATTTGCTGATCGGGATCAGCGCTGTTTGGATCGCCAACCACGTTGAAATCGACGTCGAAGCGATCGACAGTCTCGGTCAGCATCGAGTGGCCAAACCGATACACGGTGTGGGCGAACTCGGCGACGATCGAGGCGTCGAGGTCAACGTCATAGACCTGGGTCGGTGCGAAGAACAGGTCGACGTTAGGCTGGATGGTTCGGGCAAACTCCTCGAACACCAGGTGCTGATACTGCATCTCGGTGCCGAACTTGGCCGCCTGGAACAAGCGCTCGCCATTCCACACCAGCGCATCGATCTCGGCCTGGTTGGCGGGCAACGCGCTCACTGGAGTGAGCAACCACTCGTTCAGGAAAGCCACGTCACCCGAATCGAGCACGGTGTCCTTGGTCTGCGCGACCAGTCGATTGTGCTCGGAGTGGAAGATCGCATGCACCGTGGTCAAGCCGATGTTCTCGTTGACCCGGCCGTCGCCAGCGATGTAATGCGCATCAAGCAACTCGTTGTCGTAGGCCAGGTTGGCCCCGGTCTGCGGATTGAACGGCACTGCGTTGCCAATATCGGTATCCGCGTCAGGCATGAGCACGCCACCGCTGAACACCGGCGCTGCATTGTTGTTAATGTCGACGAGGAACTGGTGACTGGTGCGCACCGCATTGGTCAGGCTAATGGGAGAAAGTGGATTGCCTTCGACGAGGACGTCATCAGCCGTGCCACCAAGACCGTCAGCACCCTTCATCACGACCATCGGGAAGCCGTTCGGCCCCTTGATGAAATTGCCATAGGCGTCGGTCGCCAACAGCGGGGCGTTATCGACGTCGGCATCGGTAAGGTGGATACCCAGAATGTCGTTGGCCTGCGCCTTGACCACTTTCCAGGTCGCCATACCACCGATTTCGGTGTCGTCTGCGGTACCAAACTTGCCATCCGCCCCCAGGTCACGGTTAGTGATCAGCCTGCCGGTCGCGATGGGGCCGTTGTCGGTAAGCTCATAACCGCGCAGGAAAACCTGGTGTGATGGGTGCGAGCTGTAGGTCTGGTTTTGGTCCACGAACGGCGTCGTGGTGTTGGTTTGCTCATGGATGTCGTCGGCCGTGCCGAGAATGCCATCCGCCCCTGGCAGGTTGGTCGCGCGGGTCAGCACCATGAAATTGGAGCTGCCGCCAGGCACATACAGCGGATCATCCGGTTGCAGCGGGATGAAGACGGTGCCCGAACCGCCTTTGGTGACCAGATCGAGACCATGATCGAAGAACTGCCCGAAGAAGGTCATCCACGAGTTGAACGGCGCGGACAACCCCGCATCCGGCGCGGTGTTCTCAAACATGTACACATCCTTGTCATCGGCAGTACCAAACTGGCCGTCCATACCCGGGCTGGCGACTATCCGCACACCATCCTTGAGGATGTCGTCGTTACCCGCCGTGCCGAAGTTGAGCACACCGTCCGCACCCGGGTCGTAAGCCGTGGCGTAAGCCGCCGGGTTGTGCGACGTCTGGTCGACGATCAGATTACTGATGGTGCGCGGCTGCGAGTCAAACACATAGCCGCTGGTCTGTTGATACGACGATCCCGGAATGGCCGGCGAGCCGGGACCGAAGAAGCCGGCAGGCGCACCTTCCGCAGGATTGAACACCGGATCGGTCAAACGCGGAAAGACGTTATCGGCAGCACCGAACTCGGTGTTGTTGATGCCATTGAGGTTCATCAGGTTGTTGTTCGAGCCATCGACAGCACGCAGGCCCAGTGGCGCGCGGATGTTCGGGATCAGCGAAAGGATGTCCTGACCATTCGCGTCAGCCTCGGCAATCTTGATCTGATCAAGGATGAAGTTGAGGTCAGAGCGGACCATGTGCAGGCCCGCGCCACCCGCAGTGGCATTGACGACCGGCACCTGCGCCGTCGGCACAACCGGCGCGCCGGGAGCCACCACGTCAGTCGGCTGCGAGAACACCACTTCAGTCGTGCCATGACCATCCTGGTAGATCGCCTTGACCCGCAGTGACAGCCCGGCAAGATCCGGGGACACTTTGAACGAGGTGCCGTCTGCACTCTGGAACGCCAGGTCACCCGCAGGCAGCAGGATGATGTCTTCGAACACGCCGGTGCCGGGGTTGGCTTCGAACTGCCAATAGTAGGAAACCGAAGTGTTGTTGACGAGACCCTGCAGGTTACCCACGGTGATGTTGTTGTCATCGCGCACCCCGGCCATGCTCACGGTCAGTGTGTCGCCCACTGTAATGTCGCCGCCGTTGCCATCCGTGACAGTCGGCCTGCCGACCGGTTGCGCATTCAGCCCCGGCACCAGCACCCGCTGGGTGTCGGCGAATTGCAGGCGTTCGATATGCAACAGGGTATCGGTGCCGTCGCGTCCCGCTACCGTATCGGCCACGGTCCAGACATCGTCCGCCAGGTTGGCCGTGCCACGGGTGTCCTGGGTCACCGTGTACTCGGACTGAAGCCCGGAGAAAATCGCGGTGTCGAAGGCCGCCCCGCCCGTCGAGGTGCCGGACAGAATTTCCCGCACAGCCTTGAGCTGACCCGGGTTATAGGTGCGGTCCAGCATGAACGGAATCATGTCGACCATGCTGTCGAAGGTGGCGATCTCGGGGCCGGTATGGTTGACGTCGCCAGGGGCATAAACCGCGATTCTGACGTTGATCCATTTGTCGCCGTCGATCAGGTCATCGCCCCCACGGCCTTCGATCAGGTCACTGCCATTGCCACCGAGGATGATATTGCCAGTGGCAAAGCCGGTAGTCGGCAACCCGGCATCGGCCAGGAACTGGTCCAGTCCACGGATCAACGCCACATTGGTCAGCGCACTGCCTGTGGCACCACCGTGGTTGACGATAGTGACCGCATCGACATCATCGCCTTTGAGTACATCGGCGAATTTCGACCCGGACAAGCCTTCGACCTCTGCAAAACGGTCGAGGATCGAGGCCGGCGAGGCGCCGACCGGATTGAACACCCCGGCGTTCTGGTTTGGCGCGTTACCGTGTGGCTGCGCCAGCGCGGCCAAGGACAGGTCAACGGTCACGCCGACCCTGTCATTTTTGTAGGTCACCCAGTCGAAACCGGACATGCCGTCCATCTTGTCCTGGGCATCACTGCCGACAAAGATGTCATCGCCACCTTCGCCGATCATTTCGTCGAAGCCACCACCGCCGACAAAGATGTCGTTGCCGACCACATCGTCATTGAGCAGCGGCGAGAAGTTATCGCCAGGCGCACCGTCCTGGGTGCCCTTCTCGATCCAGTCATCACCTTCGTTGCCGGTAGGAGGCAGGTTGGTCTTGGCACCGAGGATGAAATCGTCACCCTGACCGCCGAAGGTGGTGGTGATGTCTTCAGTGGTGACAATGAAGTCCTGGCCATCGCCTCCGAGGATCAGATTACCTAGCACCTGCATGCGACCGGCCACGATCACGTCGTTGCCGGCATTGCCTTCCAGGCGGTTGTCGCCGAACGAGTCGGTGATGATGTCATCGCCGGCGCCACCCAGTACCGCATCGTTCCCGGCGCCACCTTCGAGGCGGTCGTTGCCTGCGTCGCCGTAAACAGTGTCATCGCCCTTACCGGAGACGATGATGTCATTGCCGGCGGTGCCACCCAGAACGACATGGTCTTCACCGGTGTAATGCAGATAATTATTGTCCGCACCGACGGTGTCGGGGTTGTCGCGGATCACCAGCGGCACGATTTCCACGCCGTTGATCATGAGGCCGCCCGTCGGATCGGCGCTGCCGTCCACGCCAAGGTTAGTGAACTGATTGGCCTGATTCACTTCCAGGGTGAAGGTCGGCGTCAGGAACACGGTGTTCGACAGGTGGGTGACATCGGTGTTGAGCATGATCAGCTTGGCAAAGGAGTTGTTCTCCAACTCGGTGCCGAAGTTCAGGCCCGCGGTACGCGACAGGTAGTAGAAGCGGTCGCCGTTCTGCAACGCCTCCAGCTGGGTCTCAAACACGAAGTTGAACGTCGAGCCGAGCATGCCGCCGAACGGCATCTTCTCTTCGGCGAGGCCACCGACCCAGAAATCGATGTCGTCGAGGCCCGTGATCGTCACACCCGTCACGTCGTCGGCAGTACCCATCAGCCCATCCTTGCCGGCCAGCGTTATGTTGGCATAGGCACCGGTGCTGTTGAGGAAGTCCAGGCGGTCAGCCGGTGAACCACCACCGCCGAATACCAGCGCCAAGGCTGCAGCGCGCTTGTCTGCCAGTGTGGTCGCCAACGTAATCGTGTCATGCGTGCCAAAGGCAGCGATGAAGTTGACCAACGACTCGGGGTGCTTGAGGTGGTCTGCAAAGTCAGCCCAACTGATGTACGGCTTGAGTTGGCTGTCACCGGTTGATGCGTACATCTCACGGCGCGCTTCATTCAACGTGGGGATGCCCGTGTCGCGACCACGCGCCATGTTCAGGGCCGGCAAATCGAGCGGTAGACCGAGCAGATTGTTGCGCAACGCTTCAGTGACGAACTCGTCGATCTCGTTGCCGAGCTGGCGGGTCACACCGCGAATGATCGCCCCTGCCGCTTCGTCCGCAGTCGCCCCGCTGCCGGCGAATGCCAGCGGGTTGAGGAAGGCCGCGATCAGACCCATTTGCGAGTCCGGGTTGTTCGGGTCAGTGAGCAGCGGATTGAACTCGGGGTCGAAGCGATCAACGGTCTCGGTCAACATCGAGTGACCGAAGCGGTACACCACGTGGGCGAACTCGGCGAGGATTGCCGGGTTGATCGAGGTGTCATACCCGTTGGGGGCAAGGAATCCGTCGATCTGCGGCTGAACGGTCCGCGCGAACTCCTCGAACACCAGGTGCTGGTACTGCATCTCGGTGCCGAACTTGGCGGCCTGGAACAGGCGTTCGCCGTCCCACACCAACGCCGCGATTTCGGCGGGTGTAGTCGGTATCGCGGCCACGTCGTCCACCAGCCACTCATTGAGGAAGGCCAGATCGCCGGCGGCAAGGAGGGTGTCCTTGGTTTGCTGGACCAGGCGGTTGTGTTCGGAGTGGAACACATGGTGCACCGTGGTCAGGCCGATGTTCTCGTTCACCCGGCCGTCGCCGGCAATGTAGTGAGCGTCGAGCAGTTCGTTGTCGTAGGTCAGGTTGTTGCCGCCCGCGCCAACCGGCTGCGCATTGCCGATATCGGTGTCAGCATCCGCCTGCAGAACCCCGCCGACGACTACCGGCGCGGCATTGTGGGCGATGTCGTCGAGGAAGCCATGCCCGGCGCTCACGGCGTTGGCCAGGCTGATCGGAGCATCCCGGTTGCCTTCGACCAGTTGAGTGACGTCATCCGCTGTCCCGGCGATCCCGTCAGCACCGTTGCTGACGCGCATCACCACCTGCGGCATACCGCTCGAGCCCCGGATGAAGTTGCCATACGCATCGGTTGCCAGCAGCGGCACGCTATGCACATCGGCGTCGGTCAGGTTGATACCGAGAATGTCACGTGCCTGGGCCTTGACCACTGCCCAGGTCGCCATGCCGCCATTTGTGCCGTCGCCATCATCGGCAGTGCCGAACTTGCCGTCGGCGCCGAGATCGCGGTTGGTAATCAAGCGTCCCGTTGCAACAGGGTCACCTGCCGCGTTGAGGACATACTCGCGCAGGAACACCTGATGCGAGGGGTGCGAGCTGTAAGTTTGGCTTTGGTCCACGAACGGCGAGGTGGTGTTGGGCTGGCCATCATCGGCAGTGCCGAGTATGCCGTCCGCGCCGGGGGTATGCACTGCACGTGGCAGCACCATGAAGTTGGTCGGGCTGCCCGGCACGTACAACGGATCGTCCGGCTGCAGCGGAATAAACACGAAGTCGGTACTGCTCTTGGTGACCAGGTCGAGGCCGTGGTCGAAGAACTGGCCAAAGAAGGTCATCCACGAGTTGAAGCCGGCGGTCAGACCGGCGTCCGCCGACACGTTGGGGATGAAGAACACTTCCTTGTCGTCGGCCGTGCCGAACACGCCATCCAGACCGGGGCTGATCACCGGGTCGGCGCCGCCGTTCGCCGCAACCGCGGCCGGGTTGTTGGCAGTCTGGTCAACGATCAGGTTACTGATAATCCGTGGCTGCGGGTCGACCACATTCCCTGACGCGGCATAGGCCGCTCGATACTGGGCATCAAGCACGCGCAGGAAGGAATTGTCCGCGGCGCCAAACTCGCTTTGCCCGGCGACCAGGTTGTTGTAGCTGCCATCGACAGTGCGCAGGCCGAATGGCACCTGACTGTTGGGTAGCAAATCACTGAGGCTGGCGCCGTCGGCATGCGCTTCTGCGATGAAGATTTGTTTGAGGATGAACTCCAGGTCCGACTTGTTGAAATTGGCCATTTTGATTGCCCTCGATCTCTTTGGGGGAAGGACACAGGACGATAAGAATCCTCCCGCGCCCAGTCCGGTGCTGGCTTGCGCAGTGTGTTGGTTCTTTTTTTTGGCGATCGCTGACGCGGGATGGCAAAGCCGTTACACGGCCCCCCGGGATGCGCGCCTGGAATTCGCGAAAGAATGGCTCGCTCGGCGATTAGGCAGAGCGAACCCGAGCCTTGGGTGGGCCATGGAAACTTGAAGTAACGGCGAACTTCCTGAACAGCCCCTTCACTCCGCAGTAGAACGAAATCATCGACATGGTGTGCTCCATCGGGAAAATCATCACACCTTGCGTTGCCAAAAAGTTGACAGGCTTCAGGCGAGCGGCTCCCTCAATGACTGAGACTAAAGTTGCATAGCGAAAAATTGTCAATTTTACGACACGCAAAACAGACGACTGGTGATTGACCTCACAACTAGCTGTTTTTAAAAGACTTATAGATAGTTCATTGCAGTATTAGAGCGAAATGTTATTTCAGATTGTTTCGACGCCACCTACGCTGCTGGCTATGGAAGCAACGCAGAGATTTGCAGGAGATCCGCCCTAGAGCGACCACCCTGCGTATCGACAAACTGCCTGCGGACTACATCTGTTAGCTGTTGCGCCGCAAGGGCTAACGGCTTTTCGAAGAGGGGTCACCCAAATGCACAAACAATCGAGCACTCGATCAGAACTGGCTGACGCGCTTTTTCGACTTCGCCGCAGTTTTTACTCGTTGGCAGGGTTTAGCGGCGTCATCAACGTCATGATGTTGACGCCAGCTATTTATATGCTGCAGGTCTACGATCGGGCCTTGGTCAGTCGCAACGTCACAACGTTGACGATGTTGACCATTCTGGTGATAGGCCTGTTCTTGCTGATGGCCACGCTGGAAATGTTCCGCACCCGCGTGCTGATCCGGGTCGGCAACTGCCTCGACATGGACCTCAATCGACGCATTTTCACCGCAGCATTCGAGCGCAACCTGAGCCGCGCCGGAGGTAATCCGGCCCAGGCCCTGCAGGATCTCGCGCAGGTGCGTCAGTTCCTCACCGGCAATGGCCTGTTCGCTTTCTTTGATGCGCCATGGACGCCGATCTACCTGCTGGTCGCCTATCTGATCCACCCGCTGCTCGGACTGGTCACGCTGATCGGTTCGCTGATTCTGGTGGGCCTGGCTTATCTCACCGAGAAGGCGACGCAAAAGCCGCTGGCCGAAGCCAATCAGGCCGCCCTCTCCTCCGCCAGCTACGCCAACAACAACCTGCGCAACGCCGAGGTCATCGAGGCCATGGGCATGCTGCCGTCGATCGGCAAGCGCTGGTACCAAAGCCATTTGCGCATTCTGGAAATGCAGACCCTGGCCTCCGACCGTGCCGCCCTGATCAGCAGCACCGGGCGCTTCGTGCGTATCACTTTGCAGTCGCTGATCCTCGGCGCCGGCGCGCTGCTGGCGATCGAAGGCAAGATCACCCCCGGGATGATGATTGCTTGCTCGATCCTCACCGGCCGAGCGCTGGGCCCGGTGGAACAAGTCATCGCGTCGTGGAAGCAGCTGCTTGGCTGCCGTTCGGCTTGGGGCCGGTTGAACGAGATGCTGAACGACTATCCGCGCCGGCCACCGAGCATGTCACTGCAGCGGCCGCTGGGCATGCTGGCGGTGGAGAATGTGTTTGCCGGCGCCCCCGGCACCGGCAACACGATTCTGCGCGGGGTGAGCTTCAACCTTTCCCCCGGCGAAAGCCTTGGCATTATCGGTCCATCCGCCTCGGGCAAATCCACCCTCGCCCGCCTGTTGGTCGGCGTCTGGCCGGCACAGGCCGGCAAGGTGCGCCTGGACGGCGCAGACATATTCACCTGGAACAAGGGCGAACTTGGCCCCTGGCTCGGTTACCTGCCACAGGACGTGGAGCTGTTCGAGGGCACCATCGCCGACAACATTGCGCGCTTTGGCGAAGTGGACAGCGACGCGGTCATCCGCGCCGCCAGGACTACTGGGGTGCACGAGATGATCCTGCGTCTGGCGCAGGGTTATGAGACCCGCCTGGGCACCGATGGCAGCCCGCTTTCCGGTGGCCAGAAGCAACGCATCGCCTTGGCCCGCGCGCTGTATGGAGAACCCAATCTGATTGTGCTGGACGAGCCGAACGCCAACCTCGACGACATCGGTGAAAAGGCCTTGGTCGATGCGCTGGCCCAACTCAAAAACCGCGGCGCCACCGTCATTCTGATTTCCCACCGTCCCAATGTGCTCTGCGCCGTCGATAAGGTGCTGATGCTGCGCGACGGCGGCGTGCAGATGCTCGGCACTCGCGACGAAGTATTCGCAGCGCTGCGCAAGGCCAGTGTGATGCCTGCAGGCGCGTCAACTCCGCTGGCCTCCGTCAAAGCACGGGAGTAACCGATCATGCAAATGAGCCAACACACCGACATGATTCACACCGATCCCAGGAACGTGGTGGATCTGGACGTCGGTAAACCCGTGCGCTGGGGCATGTTGCTGATGGTCGCTGGCTTCGGCGGCTTCCTCCTGTGGTCCTGGCTGGCGCCGCTGGATGCCGGCGTGGTCGCGACAGGCACGGTAAAAATCACCAGCAATCGCAAAGCCGTGCAGCATCTGAGCGGCGGCACCGTGGAGGCCATTCTTGTTCGCGAAGGCGATACAGTGAAAAAAGGCCAGGAGGTGGTCCGCCTCGACTCGCTGCGTGCCGCTGCCGAACAGGGTGCGGTCAGCGCCCAGTACATCGTCAGCAAGACTGTGGAAAACCGCCTGGAAGCGGAACGTGACGGCCGCGATGTGGTGAACTACGATCCCGAATTGCTCAAGCGCTTCGGGAATGACTACCGCCTGGTGGCCGCCATGGATCTGCAACAACGCCTGCTGGACACCCGGCGTGCTGGCCTCGCAGGCGAAATCAGCATCCTGCAGGAAAACCTCGCGGCGTCGGCGGTGCAGCTCAAGGGTCTGCAGCAGGTCTATGGCGCCCGCGCCTCGCAGATCAACTTCCTCAGCCAGGAACTAACAGGCACCCGCGTGCTGGCGGCCGAAGGCTATGTCCCGCGCAACCGTCTGCTTGAGCTGGAACGCAGCAATGCCGACCTCTCCGCCGGCCAGGCCGAGAACCTCAACAACATCGCTCGCGTGCGTAGCCAGACCACCGAAATCAAGCTGCGCATCCTGCAGCGCCAGCACGATTATCTGAAGGAAGTCGAATCGCAGCTCACCGACACTGCCAAGGAAAACACCACCTTGGCCGACCGCTTGCGTGCGCTGGACTATGAAGTGACCCACACGGTGATTCGATCGCCCATTGATGGCATGGTCCAGTCCCTGAGCATCGCCACCATCGGCGGGATCATTCAGCCCGGCTTCAAGATCATGGAAATCGTTCCGGACAACGAACCGCTTCAAGTCGACGCGATGATTCCCGTGCAGGCCATCGACAAGATGGTCCCCGGCCTCGCCGTGGACATCGCCTTCCCGGCCTTCAACCATGCCCGGACGCCCAACATACCCGGCCGCGTGAAGACCGTCTCCGCCGACCGCCTGCTCGACGAGGAAAGCAAGCAACCGTTTTACCTGGCTCAGGTGGAAGTTACGCCCGATGGGATGAGCCTTCTTGGCAGCAATCACATTCGTCCCGGCATGCCTGCCAGCGTCACCATCAAGACTGGCGAGCGCAACATGATGAGCTATCTTCTCAAACCAATGCTTGAGCGTGTTGACAGCTCCTTCAAGGAACAATGAAATGGACCGTCATTGCCTGTTCTTCAGCCTGCTGGCGCTGTCCCTCCCGACCAGCGCCATGGACCTCAAACAAGCCTGGGATCTGTTGCAGTACCAAGGCCCCGTCTATCGCGCCGCCGTGCATGAAAAAGAGGCTGGTGCGCAAAACCGCGACATCGGCTTGGCCGGTCTGCTACCCCAAATCAATGCCTCGGCCTACGACAACAAGGTCAATGGCACCCAACGCCAGAGCGGCGTTGATAGAGATCTCGACTACACCTCCAAGGGCGCTAACGTGCGCCTGCGCCAGCCGCTGTTCAACAAACAGAAGATGGCCGAGTACCGCCAGGGCAAGCAGCGTGCCGACTACAGCGTCGCGGTGTTCGATGCCAAGAGTCAGGACGCCGCAGTGCGCCTGGCTGAAAGCTATTTCGACGTGCTCCTGGCCAGCGAAACCATCATCCTTTCCAAGTCCAAGCTGAGCGCCTTCGACGAGCAACTCGCCTCGGCGAAACGGCGCATGGAGTTGGGGGCCGGCACCGTCACCGACATCGACGAATCGGCCGCTCGTCGCGACCTCGCCGAGGTTGAGCTGATCGAAGCGCAGGACAACCTGGTCAACTCGCGCCGCAAGCTTGAGGAATTTATCGGTGAAACCCCCGATTCGCTGACCACCTTGCGTCCGAGCTTCGATACACCACCGCTGCTACCAAGCAACCTGCAAGACTGGTTGGTCAAAGCCCAGACCGACAGCCCGCTGATCCATGCGCGCCGTCATAGCAGTGACCTCGCCGAAGAAGAAGTGAAGCGCGCCAAGGCCGGCCACTGGCCAACACTGGATTTCGTGGCCGGCTACACCGCGGGTCAGAGCCAATCAATCTCCGAGCTGAATCAACGCAACCGCTACGCCTCAATCGGGCTGGAAGTAAACTTTCCGTTGTACAGCGGTGGCGGCACCAGCGCGTTGACACGCCAGGCCAGTGCTAATAGCTATAAGGCCCTGGACGAACTCGACGCCACGCGCCAGGAAGTCATCACCGGTACCACCCGTGAGTATCGCGGCGTACAGAGCGGCGCCCAACGTATTCGCGCGCTGGAGAAGGCAGTGGAGTCCAACGAACGCTCACTGGTTTCGACACGCAAGGGCTTCAAAGAAGGCGGCACCAGCACCAACTCGGACGTCCTCAATGCCGAAGAGCTGCTCTTCGTTGCGCGCCACGATCTGTTCGAAGCCAAGGTGCGCTATTTGATGTCGCACCTGCGCCTGGCCTCTTCGGTGGGCAGTCTGGGCGACGACGATATCGACCGGATCAACGACTACCTCGGCCCGGAACTGTTGGTGACCAACTGACTTCACCTGCGCGGCAATTTTTACAAGGTGGTCGGCAAAACCCAGGCACAACAGCGTAATGCCGATCAGTTAAGCCATTTCAGCCGCAACGCAAACCTTGTAGCAGCTGGCGAAGCCTGCGTTCGGCTGCGGAGCAGTCGTAAAACCTGAGCGCGAGGTCTTCCTGAAGCACCTCGTCGTCTGATTTCACGACTGCTCCGCAGCCGAACGCAGGCTTCGCCAGCTGCTACAGATCGCGTTACGGCTTAACTGACTGGCATTAGCCACACCTCCCCCGATTCCGGAGTGAACTCCCCCACTAATGGGTGCCGTTCCCCTGCAGTATTCGCATCTCGACCAGCACAAATTCAGCCTTCGACCAATGTTTGCTGGACCTCCAGGTCATTGCACATATTTTGTCACAGTCCTTGCAACGTCATTACCGAGTGAGCTTCTCCCGTTCATGAAAGGTGGAGAGTCGAGGAGCCGTACCTGTAACCATTGGCTTGCAGGATGAAGTACCCCTGTCAACTCAATGGAAGTGCTGCCGTCATCCTCTGCAACTGTCTTGGGGAAACGCTTATGAACCACCCCACATGCAAACACGCGCCCAGGCCAGGTGAATTACTGGCAGCCTTTGTCCACAACCTGATCTACCGGGTGATCAAACCTTTCGTTCGCCGTTTTTTATGCTTTCTAGCCTGCCTGCTGACGGTAACGCTGGTGGCGGCCGACGAACCTCAGGGCAATGACAATCAGGCTAATGAGAAGTGGCTGGAGCCGGCACGCTCCAAGCTCATGCATGTGATTGGCGGGATGCCGTTCTTTCCGCATCGGGCCAATACCCCCGGCAACCTGGTTTTGAATGTAAAAGACTTCGACAATGCCCAGGTATGTGGCGCTTGTCATACGGAGATCTACAAGCAGTGGCGCTCATCGATGATGTCCCAAGCCTGGGATGAACCCATCTATCGGGCCTTGCTCAAGCGTGCGAGTTCGGCCACCGAGGGGAAGGTCGATAACTTCTGCACCGGCTGCCATACCCCGATCGGTCTCACGACCGGGCAAATCACTTCGGAAATCAATCGCTCCTCGATTGAAGACAGCACGAAAAATCATCCGATGCCTGGGGTCGATTGCGAGACCTGCCACAACATTAGTGCCCGCACGGGCCTCGATAACGGCGCCTATGTCCTGAGCCCTCGAGCGCACGGTAAACCGACCAAGTTCGGCCCGCGTAAAGATGCCGTTTCGCCCTATCACGACACCGTATATTCCGCTCTGCACACGCGCTCGGACTTTTGCGGCACCTGCCACAACGTCACGCACCCGTTCAGCGGTGTGGCGGTCGAGCGAACCTATGACGAATGGCAGGAGAGCGCCTACAGCCTTAACGATATAACCTGCCAGAGCTGCCATATGCCGGGTTTTGCGGGTAAGGCCGCGATCATGGGACCAGACCGCGAGGAGGTCGCCTCGCATTGGTTCAGCGGAGCCAACTCGATGATGCTCAAGCATCTCGGTCAGGAAGCGGGCGCGCAACGCGGGCGCGACATGCTCGCGCGTGCGGGGGAAATAACGTTCCAGCAACTGCCGGCAACCATCATTCCCGGGCAATACACCTCGGTAGCCGTGAAAGTTGCCAATGTCGGCGCCGGGCACAAGCTGCCGACCGGCTTTCCGGAGGGACGGGAGATGTGGATCGATTTCCGGGTGCTGGATGCCAGTGGTCGCGAGCTCTATCGGCTGGGCTCGATCAAGGACGGCAAGACTGAGGACAACACGCGAAATTTCAAAGTGCACATAGGCGACAAGGACGGCAATCCGTTGGACGTCGAGGTCTGGAATGCCGCACAAATTCTCTCGGACAACCGCATTCTGCCCAAGGGCTACGATATTGGAATGTTCACTTTCCTGGTGCCGGCCGACGCCGTCGGGCCGCTCTCCTTGACTGCCGAACTGAACTACTGGCCGTTTTCGCAGAAGCTGGCCGACTACCTGCTTGGCAAGGATAAGTTGCAGGTGGAAATCACACAGATGGCCAAAGTCACACAGAGCGTACCCCTGTCGACAAGTCTGCCAGTTGTCGGTGCAGACACTGCGCACTTTTAGTTGCGCAGTGTCGACGTCCAGGCTGGCCCATACAACTGCGACCGCCGATCCCGATGCAAATCATTACGCGCACTGATTCGCTTATTCCGCGCCTCAGCAAGATTCAGCGTCGCCAACAAAATCTGCTCGCCACCCTGCTCCGCCGGCCCTGCCACAGGGTAGCCATCGGCATCGACGATCACCGAGCCTTGCACCCAACTGACCCCACGTTCATGACCATGCCGATCACACGCGGCGATGAACATTCGGTTGACCGAGGCGTTGGCCTGGACTCGCACAACTTCGGCCGGACGCTCGGTTTGCGGCCGTGGCCCATCGGGCCAATTAACCGGTGCGCAGAGCAGGTCCGCGCCGGCCAGCGCCGGGAGTCGCACCCACTCGGGGAATTCCAGGTCGTAGCAAATCAGCATGCCAATCCGTCCATGAACGGTTTCTACAACCGGCGGCGCGTCGTTTCCGGCGCTGAATATTTCGTTCTCGCCATCCCAGAGGTGCGCCTTGCGGTACACGGCGCGCAGGCCTTGGGCATCGATCATCGCCGCACTGTTGGCCAGTTCATCGTCGGCTAACCGCTCGCAGAATCCACCCACCACCACGATGTTCAGTTCCCGGGCCAACGCCGTCCACAGACGCAAGGTCGGCCCTTCGACGGTTTCCGCCAGGGACAGGGCTTCGCTGCGGTTGGCAAACAAGTAGCCGCTCTGGACCAGCTCAGGTAGCACCACCACCTGGGCGCCCTGGTAAGCCGCCGAACGAATCGCCCGTTCGGTCAGCTTCCGGTTGTAAGCGAGGTCGCCTATCTTCGGCGCCAGTTGGCAGCAAGCGACCACGGTACTTTGGGTGCTGTTCAACGCCCCTCCTCCACAGACTGATGAGCCATGGAAACAATGTCGCTCTCAGTAATCGAATCGATAATCCGGCGTTCGTACTCAAGGTCTATCGAACGGCTGAGGAGGTAATACGTCAGGCCCGAGACCACCAGGCCAACCAGCCAGGCGATATCCACGCCTTCCAGCATCCGCGCCAGCGGCCCGACGAACACCTCTTTGCCGGCCGCCGCATCAAAGATGTAGAAGAACGGCACCATGGCGGCGAAGCCAATCAGATAAGAGACGATGCCGCGAAATTGCCAGGCGCCGTAAATGCCCTTCGGCGTGAAGAAATGCGGGATCGCGTAGCGGCCTTTGCGCACGAAGAAGTAGTCCACCAGATTGACCGCAGTCCAGGGCACGAGGAAGTACAGGAGCAGCACGAGGAAGGTGTTCAACAGGGCGATGCCATCGCCTTTGATCGACAGCACACAGGTCAACAGAATGACGCTGATCGCGGAGATCGACATCACTCGGGCACGAGGTGTCGGTGTGATTTTTTTGATCGAATCCACACCCGTGAGCAACGTCAGCATGGCGCTGTAGGTGTTGAGCGCGATGATCGGCAGAAAGCCCGCCACCGAAACGATCACCAACACATTACCCAGGCCGGGAATCATCGAAGAACCCACCTGATTCAGCGCCACCAGCGCATCCGCCGCTTTCAACTGCTGCGCAAGCCAGGCCCCGAGGCCGATCATCCAGCCGCCCGACAACGACGCGCCGATGAACACGGCGGCGATCAGTTTTGGTCGACTGGTGTTTTTCGGCAAGTAACGGGAATAGTCAGAGACATAAGGCGCATAGGAAATGTTGTAGCTCGCGCCGATGGCAAACAGTGTGGCAAAGGCAATCCAGCTGAAACCCAAGTCGGTCGCCGGGGTGACGCCCTCCTGCCCCGCACCGAACATCAAGGCGATGGTGACCAGCGCATACAGCGGCAACGTGGCCAGCAACGCCCACTTGAAGGCTTTGTGCATCAGATCGTGGCCATAAATCGACAGCAGCGCGCCGATCAGCACTACCGCAATGGCCACGATGGTCGGGTCGATGCCAAACACGTGTTCGAGGCCGTTCATGATCAACGAGATGTTCACCACGTTGAATCCGACGAACACAAACATCGTCGCCATCAAGGCCAGGATCACCCCGCGATAACCAAACTGCGCACGCGACTGGATCATTTGCGGCAGCCCCATTTCCGGACCTTGCGAGCCATGAAACGCCATGAAAATAGTACCGAACATGATGCCCAGCGCACCGGCCAACATCGTCCACAGCGCCGACAAGCCAAGGCTTGGGCCGACAAAACCGATGGAGATGGTGAAGAAGTGGAAGTTGCCTAGAAACCAGAAAGGGCCCTGGCTGCTGAGCTTGGCGTGACGTTCATTTTCCGGAATGTAATCGATCGAGTGGCCTTCGATGGCCAACCCGCTGCTCGCCTCGATGGCGTGCGCAGATTGAGGGGACCCTGACATATGAGTGTTCCTATGCTGGTGATTGTTGTTTTTATGGGCAAGGCGCCGGTTTCATTGCAATGTAGGGCGTTGGTCAGGGCTATAAAATATCGCAGGCACACTGTTTACATAGATCCACGTCTATGTGAGTGAATATCGGGGGCACGCATGCTGGGCACTGTATCGGAGCTGGATCTGCGTTTGATCCGGGTATTTCTGACCGTCGTTGAGGCGGGCGGGATCTCGGCCGCGCAAACGGCGCTCAATACCACTCAACCCACCATCAGTGCGCAATTGGCGACACTGGAAGCGCGGGTGGGGTTTCGTCTTTGCGAACGCGGGCGCGGCGGATTTTCGGTGACACCCAAAGGCAGCCAGTTTGTCGAGGCGGCTCGTCGGTTACTGGCGGCTGCCGAGGGGTTCCGGGTTGAAGTCCAGCACATCAATCGCAAGGTGTCGGGCAACATCAACATCGGCCTGCTCGGTCAAATCGATCCGGTTGCCAACAAGAAAATCGCCTTGGCCATTGCGCGATTACGGTCCCGACATGAAGGGCTGTATTTCCATTTCACGGAGCTGTCGTCATCGCTGCTGGAAGAGAAAATTATCAACGGCCATATCGATCTGGCGATCGGCTATTTCTGGCACCGCCTGCCCAACATTGATTACTTTGCGTTGTTCCAGGAAACCCAGATCGCCTACTGCGCCCCCACTCATCCGCTGTTCGAGCAAGTGGGCGAGCTGAGCCGGGATGACGTCAGCGATTACGATTGGGTATGGCCCAGCCATCCTTTGCCGGAAATGCCGGCGCCCACCTCGATAGAACGCCTGACGGTGCTCACGGACAGCATGGACGGCGCCGCCCTGCTCATTCTGTCGGGCCAGCATTTGGGGTTTCTGCCGCAGCACTATGCGGCGAAGCATGAACAACTGGGGCAGTTGCATCCGCTGAATCCTGAGCTGTTGCGCTATGAGGTGGGGTTTCATGCGGCGGTCAGGCATTCGGCGCGTCAGCGGGATTTGGTGAGTGCTTTTTTGACTGAATTGATCGACATTTTCGGAGCCGTGTAAGCGTCAACGGGAGCACGCCTCTCACCCGTTTCAGATCCGGATTTCGCTGGTCGGAACAACGTCGATCCGCGCCACGGGCCCCGTCAAGTGCGCCAGCTCTGCGTTGTGCTCGGTGATGATGTCTTCGGCGGCGAGGTTGCCGTTGTCGACGGTGGAATGCGCATCGGCGGCGAGCACTACGTCATAGCCCAGGTTCAGGGCCTGGCGGACAGTGGCGTTGACGCAATAGTCGGTTTGCAGCCCGCAGATGATCAGGCGGTCGGTGCCCAAATCCTGCAATTGGGCTTGCAAGTGGGTCCGGTAGAACGAGTCTCGATTGGTTTTTCGCACGCGAAGGTCTTGCGGCGAAGTCTTCAGTCTTTCGTCCAGTTGCCAGCCTTCGGAACCGTGTTGCAGCTGGTCGCCCTTTTCTTCGTGCTGGATGAGGATGACCGGGATGCCTGCTTCGCGAGCCTTGGCACTGAGGCCGTTGATGTTCTCGATAACGCGCTTGATCTCAAAACATTCGTACTCGCCAGTGCACAGGGCGCGCTGGACGTCGATGATCAGCAGTGCGGTAGCCATGGTCCCTTCCTTGAAAAGTCAGTGGATCAGGGGACGAAAAATAGATCCGTCCCCTTTGAAAAACAACCCTCAATAACCGAGCGACAACCCAGTGTTACGACGTGGATCGTTCGCCCCATAGAAGCGGTTTTTGCCCACCGGTTTGCCTTCCAGCGACGGTGCACCGACCAGAATCGCCGCCACATGGTTGGCGTCCTGTGGTCCGGCAAACTTGTGCCCCCAGCTTTCGAGCATCTTCACCGTATCGGGGCTGGTAGTGAAGGTCTCAAGGTTGGTCTCTTCCGGCAACCACTGCTGGTGGAAAC
This sequence comes from Pseudomonas sp. TH39(2020), assembly GCF_016650715.1. NCBI lineage: Bacteria > Pseudomonadati > Pseudomonadota > Gammaproteobacteria > Pseudomonadales > Pseudomonadaceae > Pseudomonas > Pseudomonas sp. TH39(2020). Next base: position 717,533 of record NZ_JAEKFF010000008.1, read on the forward strand.
GCGGTGCATCGACCGCTTCCTGGATGTTCATCCCGTAGTCGATCACGTTGAGCATAGTCAACAAGGTTGCGGTGATGATGCGACTGCCGCCGGGGGTGCCGACCACCATTACCACTTTGCCGTCCTTGGTGACGATGGTCGGGCTCATGGACGACAGCGGTGCCTTGCCGGGCGCGATGGCGTTGGCCTCCCCTTGCACCAGGCCGTACATGTTTGGCACGCCGATTTTCGAGGTGAAATCGTCCATTTCGTCGTTGAGGATGACCCCGGTTTTGCTGGCCATGACGCCGGCGCCGAACCAGTCGTTCAAGGTGTAGGTCACCGAGACCGCGTTGCCCCATTTATCGACGATAGAGTAATGGGTGGTGTTGCTGCCTTCATGGGGCGCTACGCCGGGTTTGAGCTCGCGGGACACACCGGCCTTTTGCGGATCGATGGCGGTGCGGATTTTGGTGGCGTAGTTTTTATCCAGCAAATGGGCGATCGGGTTTTTCACAAAGTCCGGGTCGCCCAGGTAGCTGTTGCGGTCCACATAAGCGTGGCGCATGGCTTCGATCTGGTAGTGCATGCCCTGGGCCGAGTGGTAGCCAAGGTCTTTCATCGGGTAACCGTCGAGGATGTTCATGATCTCGCAAATCACTACCCCGCCGGAGCTTGGCGGCGGTGCCGAGACCACATGGTAGCCGCGGTAATCGCATTCAATCGGGGCCAGTTCGCGGGTCTTGTATTTGTCGAGGTCGGCCTGGGTGATGATGCCTTTGTTGGCCTGACTGGAGGTGACGATCGCATCGGCCACCCAGCTTTTATAGAAGCCGTCGGCGCCCTTTTCGGAGATTTCCCGCAGGGTTTTTCCGAGGTCTTTTTGCACCAGTTTCTGACCGACTTGCATCGGCTCGCCGTTGCTCAGGAAGATCGCACCGGAATCCTTGATGTCCTTCTTGAACACGTCAGTGGCGTATTCCAGCAACTCGACATCGCCCTGCTCCAGCACAAAACCGTCTTCGGCGAGCTTGATGGCCGGGGCGATCACTTCCTTGCGCGGTTTGGTGCCGTATTTCTTCAGCGCCAGCTCCATACCGGACACGGTGCCCGGCACGCCAACGGCCAGATGGCCACGGGTGCTCAGGTCAGGGACGACGTTGCCCTCCTTGTCGAGGTACATGTCGGCGGTGGCGGCCAGCGGGGCTTTTTCGCGGAAGTCGAGGAAGGTCTTGCGCCCGTCCGCCAACTGAATGGTCATGAAACCGCCGCCGCCCAGGTTGCCCGCCGCGGGATAAACCACCGCCAGCGCATAACCGACCGCTACCGCGGCATCGACGGCGTTGCCGCCGTTCTTGAGCACATCGACGCCCACGTGACTGGCCAGATGCTGGGCGGTGACGACCATGCCGTTTTCGGCCGCGACCGGCGCCACGGAGGCCGCGTAAGCACTGAGGCAGCTGAGCGCCAATGAGGTCGCAATCAGCGTTTTGGCAAAAGGTTCGAACTTCATGAGTCGGTCTCTTTTTGTTTTTAGGCTCTGTACAAAAACAGAGGGAAGGCTTCAAGAGCACAGGCAAGTATGGCTGGGATTGCGTATTGCGCCTCCTCGTCGAGGCAGTATGCTTGGCCTCTGCTCAGCACTTTTACGGAGTCCACCGGCATGAGTTACACCTTCATCACCCTCGCCACGCCGGTGGGCGAGCTGAAGCTGGTCGCAAACGGCTCGCGACTGGCAGCCATCCTCTGGGAAAACGACAAACCCGACCGGGTGCGGCTCGGCCCGATGCGCGAGGCACCGGATAATCCGATCCTGATGCGCACCGCTCAGCAGCTGCGGGAATACTTTGCGGGCACGCGCAGTCGTTTCGACCTGGATCTGGAGTTTGCCGGGACGGAATTTCAGAAGAAGGTCTGGGCAGCGCTGCTGACCATTCCGTTTGGCGAGACCCGCAGTTATAGCGAGATAGCCCGGCAGATCGGCAATCCCAGTGCAGTGAGGGCGGTGGGTGCGGCGAATGGCAAGAACCCGATCTCGATTGTTGCGCCGTGTCATCGGGTGATCGGCGCTTCGGGGAAACTCACCGGGTTTGCCGGTGGACTTGAGGCGAAGGAGCAGCTGCTGACGCTGGAAGGATGCGAATGGTCAGGGGCCGGCAGGACAGGCGATTTGTTCTGATCAGCCGTAACGCGACCTGTAGCAGCTGCCGAGCCTGCGAGGCTGCGTCCGGCTGCGAAGCAGTCGCAAACTCAGGCGCCACGGTTTATCCGGAACAGCGCGGTGAATGGTTTTGCGACTGCTGCGCAGCCGGACGCAGCCTCGCAGGCTCGACAGCTGCTACCTTGATTAGGCTGCGGTGAAGATGTTTTTCATCGCCGCATACTGCAGCAACATGATGGTCTTCGCATCGCAGATTTCCCCGCGATAAAACGCCTCAAGTGCGTCATCGAACTTCCACTCCAGCACTTCCAGTTCCTCGGTCTCCTCCTCCAGTCCGCCGCCATCACTGACCTTGGAAGCGGCATCGTATTCGGCGATGAAGAAATGCAGTTTTTCAGTCACCGAGCCGGGGCTCATGTAGGCCTCAAACACCTTGTGCACATGGTGCACGCGATAACCGGTTTCTTCCTCGGCTTCTTCGCGGATGCGCTCTTCAGGCGCCGCACCTTCGAGCAGCCCCGCCGCCACTTCGATCAGCAACCCATCGTGGCCGTTGACGAACACCGGCAACCTGAATTGCCGGGTCAGTACGACGGTTTTCTTTTCGCGGTTGAACAGCAAAATCGCCGCGCCGTTGCCACGGTCATAGACCTCGCGGGTCTGGCGTTGCCATTCGCCGTTGTTGCGCCGGTAATCGAAGGTGATTTTCTTGAGCAGGTACCAGTCGTGGGACAACACCTGGGACTCGATGAGGTTGACCCGTTCGGCTGTGTTCGACATGACAATGCATCCCTTTTTTCGTCAGAAGGCGCACATCTTAGGCGAAAACGAAAGCCTGGCGCTAAGACAGTTGCGCCTTGTATTCCTTCTCATACTGGCCCGCCAGCGTCTCTTTCTGTTTGTCGTCAAGTAGCTTGCCGGCCATCTGGAAGAACTTTTGCTCTTCCTCTTCCAGGTGATGATTGACCTTCTCGGCGAGCTTCTTCGCAGTCGCCAGCCAGGCGGGGCTGGACATCTCGGTCTCGTCCAGTTCCTCCATCATTTCATCCATCTCGTGATGTTCTGAAATGGCATGACGGCTGAGGTCGACGCCGTTATCGAACTCCATCAGCGGGATGTAGAAATGCCGCTCTTCAGCGGTTTCGTGGGCCTGGAGTTCGGACTTGAGTTGCTTGTAAGCCTCGACTCGCTCGGGGGTGTCGCCGCTGGTCTGGATCAGTGCCTCGGCGTAGGTGCGTTGGCGGTCGTGGCTTTCGCGCAAGGCTTCGAAAATATTCACGGAGGGTCCTCATAGGCCGCGTTCTGGAATGACGCTGTTTAGGCTAGACATCTGCGCGATGACGACGGTTCCACTTGTTCTCAGGGGATGGAACAAGGCTCGCGACCGAGATAGGCTGCCACTTCACCGCCATAAGGATATAGCCATGACCCTGCGAGTCGAGTTATCGCAAAACCCCACGAATGAAGACCGTGAGGCGATCCTCACGCCATTGCGCGCCTATAACGCCGCGCAGGCGGGAGAGGCGAACTCGCAGCCGATCGCCTTGCTGGTACGCGACGACAGCGGCGAAATCCTCGGAGGGCTCTATGGCAGGTTTTTTTACCGGTGGTTATTCATCGAATTGCTGTCGGTGCCAGAACAAGCCCGGGGACAGGGCATGGGCACGAAGCTGATGCAGATGGCTGAAGACCTGGCACGGGAAAAGGAATGCATCGGAATCTGGCTCGACACCTTCGACTTCCAGGCGCCGGAGTTCTACAGGAAGCTCGGCTACAGCGAGTTAGGCCAGATCGCTGACTACCCGCCGGGCCACACGCGCTTCTTTTTCCAGAAGCGCCTGATCAATAGCTGAACGACTTATAGGCAGGTCGCCAACGCCGCCAGTCGGCGCTTGGCGACAAAGTCGTCATGCTGCGCGTAATAACTCAACACCGTACCGGATGCATCGGTCGTCACGTCCACAAAGGACTCCGCCGAGCGCGTGTAAACGGTAGAACCGCCCTTCTTGCCCGGCTGCAAATACGCGCCAGCATCGACACCGAACACCGCCTCGTCCTGCCAGGAAAACTGCACACACTGGGCAACGACTTTTTCCGGCTTATCCGACGTCAGGGTTTTGTACGGGGTTCCAGTGCGGGCGTCGTTCATCGCCGAGCCCGCGCATCCCGCCAGCAACGTTACGGCCAGCGCCACCATCAGAATTCGCATTGCGTTCGCTCATCAAGAAAAAGCGGACTGTATCACCGCGGCACGGCGTATCGTTCTGCTTTACTTCATTTATACCGCGACACCGAGTGACGATTCGCGCACCCTGTCGCGCCATTAACACCGCATCGCCCGTTTTCCGGGCTTATTTTCTGGAAAGGTCATGACACCCAACGCCGAATATTACAAACCGACCGCTGAATATGCCGACAAGCTGATCAGCCAGATCGGTCAGACACCGTCCTGGATTGCCAAGCGAATTGGCGTCACCGACAAGCGGATTCGTTACATCCTCGACGGCGAAAGAACCGTCAAAGGTGAAACCACGCCGATTCAAATGACGTATCCCGAGCAGTTTGCCCTCGAGTGCCTGGCAGCAGCGGCCAAGGCCAGCAAGAAGCAGTCTTCGTAATCCAGCCTCAAGGAGCGACCATGGCGGCAACCGAACAGCAACACGAGCAAGCGCTGAAGAAGTTTCTCGATGAGCGCCCTGAGCTGCGCGTCGAACTCGACAACCTCAACCCTTTGTTGGCTCAGGCCAAGGGCGAAACCGCGGCGCAGTACCGCGACGAGCGCTTGCATGAAGCTTTCGAAGCCGAGGCCGAACGCCTGGGATTGTTTGCCTGGGAGCTGACGCTGCAACTGACTGCGGCGACGTCCGAGGACTATCAGGCACAGCGCATGGAAGTGCACAAGGAAGTGGCCGAGATGGCCGGCATGGACTGGCTGGAGTACTGCGAGTTATATGGATTGAGTAAGTGACCATTTCGGTCGCTGCCTGAGGACGACCTTCGCTGATGTTGCCATCCCTCTCAACTGACCGCGCCAGTCCTGGCCACCTGCATACCCGCAAATGGCGCGGACGCATCGGCATGTCGCTGGTGGCCAGCCTCTCCGTGCTCGCTGGCATGACCGACGCCATCGGTTTCATGGCCAGCGGCGATTTCGTCTCGTTCATGAGCGGCAACACCACCCGCCTCGCCGTCGCCATCAGCGACGGCAACCTGGGCCTGACCTTGCGCCTGGTAATCCTCGTCGGCACCTTCATCGTCGGCAACGCCTTGGGGATTGTCGTCAGCCGCCTCGGCGGCCGTCGGGCGCTGCCCTTGCTGCTGTGCATCGCCACGCTGCTCTGCGGCGCCGCTGCCTGGCCCTACGACGAACAATTGCCAGCGCTGCTGGCGGCGATCATCGCCATGGGCATGCTCAATGCCGCCGTGGAAGAAGTGAACGGCCTGCCGGTCGGCCTGACCTACGTCACCGGCGCCCTGTCGCGCTTCGGCCGTGGGCTGGGACGCTGGATGCTCGGCGAACGGCGCAACGGTTGGCGCGTGCAACTGATCCCCTGGACCGGGATGTTTGCCGGCGCAATACTCGGCGCCGTGCTGGAACATCACCTGGGGCTCAGCGCCCTGTTTGTCAGCGGTCTGCTGGCCGGCCTGGTCGGGCTGCTGTCGTTGAAAATCCCGCAGCGCTGGCAGTTGGGTTATATGCCGCGCTGAATTGGGCGGTGTCTGTCAGGCCCCTTTCGCGAGCAGGCTCGCTCCCACAGGGGTTTCGTGGTGGATTTCAATGCTATGTACGACACAAATCCCTTGTGGGAGCGAGCCTGCTCGCGAAGGGTGCGACTCGGTCCCAAGGGAAAACCCATTTAGCCCCCCCGGCGATAAAGCTTTATCATGGCCGCAGTTTTACTGATCGAGTCCGTCATGAAGTTCGCCATCGCGCTGTTTTCCGCCGCCCATGCGCCCTCCTCGCGCCGCGCCTTGCTGTTCGCCCAGGCTGCGCTGGCCGGTGGGCATGAGATTGTCCGGCTGTTTTTCTATCAGGACGGCGTCTACAACGCCTCCGGCAGCGTGGTCACGCCGCAGGATGAGCAGGATTTGCCCAAGCAATGGCGCAACTTCGTCACCGAGCATCAACTGGATGGTGTCGTGTGTATCGCGGCCGCCCTGCGTCGTGGCGTGTTGAACGAAGAAGAAGCCGGGCGCTATCAGCGTGAAGCCGTTGCGGTGGGCGCGCCGTGGGAACTGTCTGGTCTGGGCCAGTTGCATGACGCGGTGCAGGACGCCGACCGCCTGATTTGTTTCGGAGGCGCGTGAGATGCCTAAATCCTTGCTGATTATCAGCCGTCAGGCGCCCTGGTCCGGACCGAGTGCGCGGGAAGCGCTGGATATCGTGCTGGCCGGCGGAGCCTTTGATCTGCCGATCGGCCTGCTGTTTCTCGATGACGGGGTGTTCCAGCTCGCCGCGAAACAGGATGCCAAGGCCCTTCAGCAGAAGGACCTGAGCGCCAACCTGCAAGCCTTGCCGATGTTCGGTGTCGACGAGCTGTTTGTCTGTGGCGACAGCGTTGCGGAACGGGGTCTGAACCTGGCTGGCTTGTCGCTGGAAGAAGCGCAGGTGCTGGCCGCCCACGAAATCACCGCACTTATTGACCGTTACGACCAGGTGATCACCCTCTGATGTCGACTTTGCATGTGTTGTCTCATTCCCCGTTCGGCGACGATCGCTTGACCAGTTGCCTGCGCTTGATGGGCGCTGACGATGCGCTTCTGCTGACTGGCGACGCGGTTTATGCGTTGCAACCAGGCACCGCGCCATTCAATGCGCTGAACGCCCGCACTCTGAAACTGTTCGTACTGGCCGAAGACGTCCAGGCTCGCGCGCTGGAGATTCCTGACACGGCCAAGGCCATCGATTACCCGGCCTTCGTCGAGCTGTCGATTCACTACGACAAGGTCAACAGTTGGCTATGAAATCCCTGACGGTCGGCGCACGCGCCATCGAGTTGGACAAGGACGGTTTCCTGGTAGAACTGAGCGACTGGTCCTCCGAGGTGGCCAGCGCCCTGGCAGCCGCCGAAGACATCGAGTTGAGCCCCGAACACTGGGAAATCCTCGAACTGCTGCGCAGCTTCTACGCCGAATTCCAGCTGTCGCCGGCCACCCGTCCGCTGATCAAGTACACCGCAACGAAGCTGGGCCCGGAAAAGGGCAACAGCCTGCACCTGAACCGACTGTTCAAAGGCACCCCTGCCAAACTCGCCGCGAAACTGGCGGGCCTGCCCAAACCGACGAATTGCTTATGACCGACTACCCTGCGCTGACCCTCGAAACACCCCCCGAACACCCGTTCGCCCAGTTCGTGCGCATTCTCGGCAAGGGCAAACGCGGCGCCCGCGACTTGACCCGCGAGGAAGCCCGCGAAGCCATGGGCATGGTGCTCGACCACAAGGTCGAAGACACCCAGCTCGGCGCCTTCCTGATGCTGTTGCGGCACAAGGAAGAAAGCGCTGAGGAGATGGCGGGTTTTACCGAAGCGTTGCGCGAACGTTTACAGGCACCGAAGTTGAATGTGGATCTGGACTGGCCAACCTACGCCGGCAAGAAGCGTCATCTGCCGTGGTATCTGCTGGCGGCCAAATGCCTGGCGCAAAATGGTCTGCGCATTTTCATGCATGGCGGCGGCGCACACACGGCGGGTCGGCTCTATAGCGAGCAACTGTTGGATGAGTTGAAGATCCCGTTGTGCCGCGACTGGCAGCAGGTCGGCGACGCACTGGATAACGGCGGTCTGGCCTTCATGCCGCTGGTGGATTGGGCACCGCAGCTGCAACGAATGATCGACCTGCGTAATACATTGGGTCTGCGTTCGCCTATCCACTCCCTGGCGCGAATTCTCAATCCGTTGGGTGCTCGCTGTGGCCTGCAAAGCATTTTCCACCCCGGTTACCAGGCTGTGCATCGCGATGCCAGCGGCTTGCTCGGCGACACCGCGATCGTGGTGAAAGGCGACGGCGGCGAAATCGAGATCAACCCGGACGCCGACAGTCACTTGTACGGCACCACTGGCGGCGAAAGCTGGGACGAGGAATGGCCACAGTTGTCGGCACAACGCCACGTCAAACCGGCCACCCTCGATCCCGAGCATTTGAAAGCCGTGTGGCGTGGCGACGTAGTCGACAGCTATCCGCAAATGGCGTTGATCTCGACCATGGCCCTGGCCTTGCGCGGCCTCGGCCAAACCCGCGAACACGCCTTCGAAACCGCCCAGCAATATTGGGACGCTCGGGACAAATCGATTTAACCGATCATAAGCGCCCAACCTTTGCGCTTTTTTATCGAACCTATGCGAATAGACTCCTCTCCAACGCTTATTGGCTGAGGAGTCTTGAACATGGGTTTGTTAGTTGAAGGTCGCTGGCATGACCAGTGGTACGAAAGCGGCAAGGACGGTACGTTCCAGCGTGAACAAGCGCAGCGTCGTAACTGGCTGACCGCCGACGGCAAGCCCGGCCCGACCGGTGTCGGTGGCTTTGCGGCCGACACCGGCCGTTATCACCTCTACGTGTCCCTCGCCTGTCCATGGGCTCACCGCACACTGATCCTGCGCAAACTCAAAGGCCTCGAAAGCCTCATCGACGTCTCGGTGGTCAGTTGGCTGATGCTGGAAAACGGCTGGACCTTCGACCAGAACCTCGGATCAACCGGCGACAAACTCGATCACTTCAATTTCATGCACCAGCGCTACACCGCCGATACCGCCGACTACACCGGCCGCGTCACGGTGCCGGTGCTCTGGGATAAACAACAGAATCGCATCGTCAACAATGAATCGGCGGAGATCATCCGCATGTTCAATGGCGCCTTCGATGATTTGACCGGTAATGACCTGGATTTCTACCCGGCGCCGCTGCGGGGCGAGATCGACGCGCTGAACGAACGGATTTATCCGGCGGTGAACAATGGGGTGTACCGCGCAGGGTTTGCCACGTCGCAGCAGGCGTATGAAGAGGCGTTCGATGATGTGTTTGCCGAACTGGATCGGCTGGAGTTGCTGTTAGGCGAGAACCGTTACCTGGTCGGTGAATATCTGACGGAAGCGGATATTCGGCTGTTCACCACGTTGATTCGCTTTGACGCGGTGTATTACGGGCACTTCAAGTGCAACCTGCGACGGATTGCCGATTATCCGAATCTGTCGAACTGGCTGCGGGAGATTTATCAGTGGCCGGGGATTGCCGAGACGGTGGATTTTGAGCACATCAAGAATCACTACTACGGCAGCCACAAGACCATCAATCCGACGGGCGTTGTGCCAAAAGGGCCGGCGCAGGATTTCACCGCGGCCCATGATCGGGAGCGGTTGAGCGGGAAAGGGGTTTGGCGCAGGGCCTGAGGTTTTGGGCTGGATTTTAAGGCCCCATCGCGAGCAGGCTCGCTCCCACAGGGGATTTGTGAACGACACAGATCCAGTGTGGGAGCGAGCCTGCTCGCGAAGGGGGCGACGCGGTCTCTAGACTTGCGCCTGAGCGCCCTCAAACCACGCCAGTTTCTCGCGCAACTGCACCACTTCCCCAACGATCACCAGCGTCGGCGCATGCACTTCATGCTCCGCCACCAGACTTGGCAAATCGGCCAAGGTGCCGGTAAACACCCGCTGATTGACCGTGGTGCCCTGCTGGATCAACGCCGCTGGCGTATCCGCCGCGCGACCATGCTTGATCAACTGTTCGCAGATGATCGGCAAACCCACCAACCCCATGTAAAACACCAGGGTTTGCGCCGGCGCGACCAGGTCGGCCCACGGCAAATCGGTGGAACCGTCCTTCAGGTGCCCGGTGACAAAACGCACAGACTGCGCGTAATCGCGGTGAGTCAGCGGAATCCCGGCATACGCCGCGCAACCGCTGGCCGCGGTGATACCCGGCACCACCTGGAACGGGATGCCATGGGCCGCCAGTTCTTCGATCTCTTCGCCGCCGCGACCGAAGATGAACGGATCACCGCCCTTCAACCGCACGACCCGCTTGCCTTGCTTGGCCAAATCCACCAATTGCTGGTTGATCTGATCCTGAGGCACTGCGTGATCGGCGCGCCGCTTGCCGACGTAAACCCGCTCGGCATCGCGACGGCACAAATCCAGAATCGCCGGCGCCACCAAGCGGTCATACAGCACCACATCGGCTTGCTGCATCAGACGCAAGGCACGGAAGGTCAGCAGGTCGGGATCACCCGGGCCAGCGCCCACCAAATAGACTTCGCCCGTTGCAGTCGGTGCTTCACCGGCAATTTTCGCCAGCATCAAGCGCTCGGCTTCGGCGCCCTGCCCGGCCAGTTGCCGGTCGGCAATCGGGCCCTGGAACACATCTTCCCAGAACGCCCGACGCTGCTGCACATCCGGGAACAGGTGTTTGACCTGGGTGCGAAAACGCGCTGCCAGGCCGGCCAGTTGACCGTAGGTGGAAGGAATCCAGGTTTCCAGTTTGGCGCGGATCAACCGCGCCAGCACCGGCGCGTCGCCGCCGCTGGAGACCGCTACGATCAAAGGAGAACGGTCGACGATCGCCGGGAAGATCACGCTGCACAAGGCTGGCGCGTCCACCACGTTGACCGGCACACAACGCCGATGGGCATCGGCGGAGACTTGCGCGTTCAGCGGTTCGTCGTCGGTGGCGGCGATGATCAGCCCGCAACCGTCCAGGTCCGACTCAACGTAGCCTCGCACCAGACACTCGCCACCACTGCCGGCAACCAGTTCGCGCAGTTGCGGTTCGATTTCAGGTGCGACCACCCGCAGCAGCGCACCGGCTTCGGCCAGCAGGCGGGATTTGCGCAAGGCAATCTCCCCGCCGCCGACGACCAAGACACGACTGCCGCGAAGGTTATGGAACAGCGGCAGATAGTCCATTTAGCCGATGACCTCAAGGCCACCCATGTACGGTTTCAGCACGTCCGGCACACGAATCGAACCGTCGGCTTGCTGGTAGTTTTCCAGCACCGCCACCAGGGTACGACCGACCGCCAGGCCGGAACCGTTCAGGGTGTGAACCAGTTCAGGCTTGCCGGTTTCCGGGTTGCGGAAACGCGCTTGCATACGGCGGGCCTGGAAATCACCGCAGTTGGAGCACGACGAAATCTCGCGGTATTTGTCCTGGCTCGGGATCCACACTTCCAGGTCGTAGGTCTTGACCGCGCTGAAGCCCATGTCGCCGGTGCACAGCGCAATAGTGCGATAAGGCAGCTCGAGCAATTGCAGGACTTTTTCGGCGTTGGCAGTCAGGCCTTCCAGCGCTTCCATCGAGGTCGACGGCTCAACGATCTGGACCATTTCAACCTTGTCGAACTGGTGCTGACGGATCATGCCGCGCGTATCGCGACCCGACGCACCGGCTTCACTGCGGAAGCATGGGGTGTGGGCGACGAACTTGATCGGCAGCAGTTTCGAATCGACGATTTCGCCAGCGACGATGTTGGTCAGCGACACTTCGGCGGTCGGAATCAGGTACAGATCGGCTTCGCCTTCGCGAGTGATCTTGAACAGGTCTTCTTCGAACTTCGGCAGCTGACCCGTGCCTTGCAGCGTCGGCGCTTGAACCAGATAAGGCGTGTAGGCCTCTTCATAACCGTGTTCGCTGGTGTGCAGGTTGATCATGAACTGCGCCAGGGCGCGGTGCATCCGAGCAATCGGGCCACGCAACAGGGCGAAACGGGCGCCGGACAGCTTGGCGGCGGTTTCGAAGTCCAGCCAGCCGAATTTTTCGCCCAGGGCGACGTGGTCCTGAACCGGGAAATCGAACGCGGTCGGGGTGCCCCAGCGGCGCACTTCGACGTTGCCGTCTTCGTCATCACCGATCGGCACGGATTCGTGCGGCAGGTTCGGGATGCCGAGCAGGATCGAATCCAGATCGGTCTGGATCGCGTCCAGCTCGACTTTACCGGCGCTCAATTCGTTCGCCATGCGCTCGACGTCGGCCATCAGCGGCGCGATGTCTTCGCCGCGTTGCTTCGCCTGGCCGATGGATTTGGAGCGCGCATTACGGTCAGCCTGCAGTGCTTCGGTGCGGGTCTGGACGGTCTTGCGCTGTTCTTCCAGCGCTTCGATGCGCGCAACATCCAGCGTGTAGCCACGGGATGCCAAGCGGTCCGCTACGTCCTGAAGGTTGCTACGTAACAGTTTGGAATCGAGCATGTCGGTCTCTCGTTATCAAAGTTTGGTCAAGGACAGGCCAGCCCAGGTGGCGAGCAGCCCGCCGAATACGCTGATGGCAGCATAGCCCAGGGCCAGCGGCACCTGCCCGCTTTCAAGCAGGCGCACCGTATCCAGTGAAAAAGATGAAAAAGTCGTCAGCCCCCCGAGGAAGCCAACCATCAACCCGGCGCGCACCTCGATCGGCACCTCCGGGCGTATTAAAAACAGACCGTATAGAACGCCGATCAGCAAACAGCCGACGATATTAACGGCCAGCGTCGCGGTATAGAAGTGCCGCGGCCAATTAGCGTTGATCCAGTTACTGGTGGCAAAGCGTAACAGCGTGCCGGCGATCCCGCCGACGGAAACCGCAACGATTAATGGAAGCACTATTTTCTCCGCTGCCGGGGGCTGAGACGGTCAAGTTGCGCGAGGTGATTGAGCTTCTCGCCGATCTTCAGCTCCAGGCCACGCGGCACTGGCTGATAAAACGGTTGTGGCTCGAGCTCCTCCGGGAAATAGTCTTCGCCAGCGGCGTAAGCGTCCGGCTCATCGTGGGCGTAACGGTATTCGTCGCCATAACCCAGTTGCTTCATCAGCTTGGTCGGCGCGTTGCGCAGGTGCAGCGGCACTTCCAGCGAACCGTGTTCGGTGGCGCTGCGCATGGCGGCTTTGAACCCCATGTACACCGCGTTGCTTTTCGGCGCGCAGGCCAGATAAGTAATGGCCTGGGCCACCGCCAACTCCCCTTCCGGGCTGCCGAGGCGTTCCTGCACTTCCCACGCTGCCAGGCACAGGCTCAAGGCGCGGGGGTCGGCGTTACCGATGTCTTCGCTGGCCATGCGCACCACGCGCCGGGCCAGGTACAGCGGATCGCAACCGCCGTCGATCATTCGGGCGAACCAGTACAGTGCACCGTCGGGATTGGAGCCGCGCACCGACTTATGCAGCGCGGAAATCTGGTCGTAAAACGCTTCGCCGCCCTTGTCGAAACGCCGGCGGGTATCACCGAGCAGGCTTTGCAGCAGGTCGACGCCGATCTCGCTGTTGTCTTCAGCCAGGTCCGAGGCGTTTTCCAGCAGGTTGAGCAGACGCCGGCCATCGCCATCGGCGGCCGACAGCAGCATCTGGAAACCTTCATCGCTGAGGGTCAGTTGCCGCTTGCCCAAGCCACGCTCTTCAGTCAGCGCGCGATGCACCAGTTTGCGCAGGGCCGCTTCGTCGAGGCTTTTGAGCACGTAGACGCGGGCCCGGGAGAGCAACGCGTTGTTAAGTTCGAATGAGGGATTTTCGGTGGTGGCGCCGATAAAAATCAGCGTGCCGTCTTCGACGTACGGCAGGAACGCATCCTGCTGGGACTTGTTGAAGCGATGCACTTCGTCGACAAACAGGATGGTCCGCCGGCCGTACTGCCCGGCTTGCTGCTTGGCGATTTCCACCGCCTGACGGATTTCCTTTACACCGGCCAACACCGCCGAAACCGTTTCGAAGTGCGCATCCGAGACCTCCGCCAGCAGCCGCGCCAGGGTAGTCTTGCCCACACCCGGCGGGCCCCAGAAAATCATCGAGTGCAAGGCACCCTGCTCCAGCGCTTCGCGCAAAGGCTTGCCGCGAGCGAGCAGATGTTCCTGACCGACGTACTCGTCCAGATTGGCCGCGCGCAAACGGGCGGCCAAGGGCTGAGCAATCGGGGCACTGCGAAACAGGTCCATCACTACTTATGAAACCTCACTGACTATCAGTCAATAATCTGAACACCGCCGCTCCCTGTGGGAGCGAGCCTGCTCGCGATGGCGGCATTACATTCAACATCAATGTTGACTGACCCGACGCTATCGCGAGCAGGCTCGCTCCCACAGGTTTTGCGTCTTACTCTTGAATGACGTCCGCCCCTTTCGGGATGTCGAACTTGAACTTGGACGCCGGAATCGGCTCGTTGGCTTTCACGCCGGTGAACAGGATGTTGGTGCGCTGACCGACGCTGTCGATCATCTGCATGTCATTGACCAGGCCGTTACGGAACGACAGGCGAAGGCTGTCGAACAGAGTGTCCTTGGTTTTCGGCTTCAAGGTGAAGTCGATCACGCCACCGGCTTCCTTGGCGCTGATGTCGAAGCTCTGGCTGATCTTGGACACGTCACCGGACAGCAGCAACGCCGGAGTCTGGGTCAGGCGCTGATCGAGGTTCTTGATGGTGGCTTGCTCCAGGTCCGGATCCCACAACGTCACCTTCTTGCCGTCGGAGACCATCGTTTGTTCGGCCGGCGCGTTGGTGTGCCAGTAAAACAAGCCAGGACGCTGCAAGGACATTTCACCCGCGGTTTCCTGCAACTGGGTGCCGCTGCCGTCGAGGGTCAGTTGGGAGAAACGCGCCGTCAGGGTCTGGGATTTTTCCAGCAATTGGGTCAGGCGCGCCACGTCCTTGTCATCGGCGTGCGCCGAGAGCGTGGTCAAAGCCAAAACCGGCAGCAACAGCATGCGGATAAGACGCATGGGAGTCCTCATAACATTCGTGGGGGTGCGATGGCGCGTCATTACGCCACCGCGTTTCAATCAATTCAGTCGCGTACCGGGCCCGGAGCCAGGACTTCACGCGAACCGTTGGTATTCATGGACGTCACGACACCGGCCATTTCCATGGCTTCGATCATGCGCGCGGCGCGGTTGTAGCCGATTTTCAGCTTGCGCTGAACCGCAGAGATGGACGCACGACGGCTTTCCAGTACGAACTGCACCGCTTCGTCGTAGAGCGCGTCGGATTCACTGTCTTCGTCGCCACCACTGCCGCCTTCAAAGCCACTGCCCGGCTCTTCGACACCGGCGAGAATCTCGTCGTTGTATTCCGGCGCGCCGCGCAGTTTCCAGGCTTCGACCACCCGGTGAACCTCGTCATCGGACACGAAGGCACCGTGGACACGAATCGGCAGACTGGTGCCCGGCGGCATGTAAAGCATGTCACCGTGACCCAACAGTTGTTCGGCACCGCCCTGGTCGATGATGGTCCGGGAGTCGATCTTGCTCGACACCTGGAACGCCATACGCGTCGGAATGTTGGCCTTGATCAGACCGGTGATCACATCAACCGACGGCCGCTGGGTCGCGAGGATCAAGTGGATACCGGCCGCACGCGCCTTCTGGGCGATACGGGCGATCAGTTCTTCAACCTTCTTGCCGACGATCATCATCATGTCGGCGAATTCGTCCACCACCACGACAATCGTCGGCAGCTTGGTCAACAGCGGCGCTTCGTCGTGAATGCTTTCGCGCTTGTACAACGGATCGGTCAACGGCGTACCGGCGTCCTGGGCTTCCTTGACCTTGGCATTGAAGCCCGACAGGTTACGCACGCCCATTTTCGCCATCAGCTTGTAGCGACGCTCCATCTCCGCGACGCTCCAGCGCAGGGCGTTGGCGGCGTCCTTCATGTCGGTCACGACCGGGCACAACAGGTGCGGAATGCCTTCGTAGATCGACAGCTCAAGCATTTTCGGGTCGATCATGATCAGCTTGGCGTCTTCCGGGCCGGACTTGAACAGGATCGACAGGATCATCGCGTTCACGCCCACCGATTTACCGGAACCGGTCGTACCGGCTACCAGCAAGTGCGGCATTTTCGCCAGGTCGGTGATGACCGGCTTGCCGCCGATGTCGTGGCCCAGAGCCAAAGTAACCGGCGACTTGAAGTTGTCGTACTCGGGGGTCGACAGCACTTCGGAGAAGCGCACGATCTGGCGGTCTTCGTTAGGGATCTCGATACCAACGGTGGTCTTGCCCGGAATCACTTCCACCACGCGCACGCTGGTCACGGCCAGGGAACGTGCCAAGTCTTTCGCCAGGTTGGAGATGCGGCTGACCTTGACGCCCGCCGCTGGCTGGATTTCGTAACGGGTAATCACCGGGCCCGGGTGAATCGAATCCACCGAAACCTCGACGCCGAATTCCTTGAGCTTGATTTCCAGCAAGTGGCCGACCGCCGCCAGGGATTCAGGCGAATAATTGAGTTGTTTCTTTTCTGCCGGGTCGAGAATCGAGATCGGCGGCAAGGTGCCTTCGACGGCGCTGTCAACGAACAACGGCGCCTGTTTCTCTTTTTCCACGCGCTTGCTGGGCGCCGCTGGCTTGGGCGGCGCCGGGGCAATCACCGGCGGCACCTGCTTCTCGCGGTCCGACATGTGTTTGCTCAGGGCCTGCTCACGTTCGATCAGGCGCTCCTTGACCTTGGCTTGCTCGCGTTTGTCGGTGACGGTCGGCGCCACTACGTCATGGACGCGGTCGTCGACTTCACGCAACTGCGCAACCAGCTGTTTGCGCTCGACACGGGCGGCCCACCAGCGATTGGCCGCGCCCTGGAACAATTCGAGCAGGTCGAGGGTGATCTTGCCGGTGAGGTCCATCACTTTGAACCACGACAGGTCGGTGAACACTGTCAGGCCAAACAGGAACAACGCGATGAACAACAGCGTACTGCCCTGGATATTCAGGGCGTTCCTGGCCAGGTCGCCGAGGCTTTCGCCTAACGCGCCGCCAGCGCCGGCCGGCAGACCGGTCGCAGCGTGGAAATGGATATGGGCCAGTGCCGCGCCCGAGAGCACCAGAAACACCAGGCCGATCAGGCGCCAGGAGAACAGCCAGCCGCTCCACTCCCACTGCTCGTGGCGTTGACGGAAGATTTGAAAAGCCTTGATCGCCAGCAACAGCGGGAAGATGTAGGCGAAGTAACCCAACACCATGAACAGGATATCGGCGCTGTAGGAGCCTACCGGTCCGCCGAAGTTCTGCACATCGTCGATTTTGCTGTTATGGCTCCAGCCCGGATCGTCCTTGCCGTAGGTCAACAAGGCCATCATCAGGAACAGGCACAAGCCGCCGATGGCGATCAATGCACCTTCCTTGAGTCGGTAGTGCAGTTGCTGGCGCCAGAGCGGAACGACGGCTGGTTTAGGTGCTGCGGTGGATTTCTTCAAAACGCTTCTTTTCCTGCGCCTATGGCGCGTCCATCTGTTGAATGACTATAAAAAACTGCCCAATCCAGGCAGGTAAAAAAGTTAACAGGTGTAACTGGGACTACTTTTAACACTACGCTCCGGTTTTTATAAACACGGCGTGTCGCGCTCATTTTATTACAAACGCTGTTACAGGCAGGCATTGTACGGGTTTGTTCGTCCGATGCCATGCTTGAAACCCAAGGTGTAGCATAGCCAACAGCACATTACGTGCGGTTCAATTTGAGCATGCATTCTCTTTTGTGACAAAGGCTTATGAGGTGTTTTTATGAGCGAAGCGAAGCATTCCCGCCTGATCATTCTGGGTTCCGGCCCTGCCGGTTACAGCGCTGCCGTTTATGCCGCCCGCGCCAACCTCAATCCCGTTGTCATTACCGGCATACAGGCAGGTGGCCAGCTCACCACCACCGTCGAAGTCGACAACTGGCCCGGTGATGTCGAAGGCCTCACCGGCCCGGTGCTGATGGAACGCATGCAAAAACACGCCGAGCGTTTTCACACAGAGATCGTTTACGACCACATCCACACTGCCAAGTTGCAACAGCGCCCATTTGAACTCATCGGCGACAGCGGCACTTACACCTGTGATGCGCTGATCATCGCCACCGGCGCCTCGGCGCAATACCTGGGGCTGCCATCGGAAGAGACATTTGCCGGCAAAGGGGTGTCGGCCTGCGCGACGTGCGACGGTTTCTTCTACCGCAATCAGGTGGTCGCAGTCGTTGGCGGCGGCAACACGGCAGTTGAAGAAGCGCTGTACCTGTCAAACATCGCCAAGGAAGTTCACCTGATTCACCGCCGCGACAAGTTGCGCTCGGAGAAAATTCTTCAGGACAAGCTCTTCGAAAAAGCCGCCAAAGGCAATATCCGCCTGCACTGGAACCAGAATCTGGATGAAGTGCTGGGTGATGCCAGCGGTGTGACCGGCGCCCGCCTGCGGGACAGCCACAGTGGCGAAACCAGTGAATTGCCGCTGACTGGCGTGTTCATCGCTATTGGCCACAAACCCAACACCGACCTGTTCGAGGGTCAGCTGAAAATGCGTGACGGCTATCTGCTGGTCAAGGGTGGCAGCGAAGGCGATGCTACCAGCACCGAAATCGCAGGCGTGTTTGCCGCCGGTGACGTGGCCGATCACGTTTACCGCCAGGCCGTGACGTCTGCCGGGGCCGGCTGCATGGCTGCGCTGGACGCCGAGAAGTATCTCGACGACATTCCAGTCGTTTGACGGCACACTTCACGGTGGGCCCACCCGCCCACCACCGCCCTCCCCTTCTGCAAGCCCGGATGCCATGCTGACTTGGTTACAACGCAACACCCTGACCTTCCCGCCCCTGGAAAAAGCCATGCGCGATCCCAACGGGCTGTTGGCCGCGGGCGGGGATCTGTCCGCCGATCGTCTGATTCAGGCCTATCGCCACGGCTGTTTTCCGTGGTTCTCGGAAGGCCAGCCGATTCTCTGGTGGTCGCCGGATCCACGCACCGTACTGTTTCCCGACGAACTGCACGTCTCGCGCAGCCTGAACAAATTGCTGCGCCAGCAACGCTATCAAGTGACCTTTGATCAGGATTTTGCCGCGGTCATCCGCGCTTGCGCCGCACCTCGGGATTACGCCGACGGCACCTGGATCACAGAAGCCATGCAGAACGCCTACCTCGAGCTGCACAGGCGTGGCTACGCCCATTCGGTGGAAGTCTGGGACCAGGGCGAACTGGTCGGCGGGCTCTATGGCCTGGCGATGGGTCAGCTGTTTTTCGGCGAGTCCATGTTCAGCCGCGCCGACAACGCCTCGAAATATGGCTTTGCCACACTGGTCCGACACCTGAAAGACTCAGGCTTTGTGCTGATCGACTGCCAGATGCCGACCGACCATCTGCACAGCCTCGGCGCCCGAGCGATTCCCCGCCGCGAGTTTGCCGACTACCTTGCGCAGCATCTGGACCGGCCCAGCCGCGCCACCTGGGTTTGCTGAGCGACTTTTGCGCCAGTGGCTTACACTTAATTCAAAACCTTATCCCGAGGGTTGATCATGACCGAGTTGGCGCGTTTGAAGTTCTATGCCACTCAGCCCCACTCTTGCAGTTATCTGCCCGAGGAGCAGGCCACGACCCTGTTCCTCGACCCTAGTCAGCCCATGGATGTGCATGTCTATGCAGACCTGTCTGAAATGGGTTTCCGTCGTAGCGGCGATCATCTTTACCGGCCTCATTGCCAGAATTGCAATGCGTGCGTACCGGCGCGCATCCCTGTGGCGCAATTTTCACCTAACCGCCAGCAGAAACGCATCTTCAAACGCAACGTCGACCTGCAGGTGCGCCCTGCCAGGCCGCAATTCAGCGAAGAGTATTTCGACCTTTATCAGCGGTATATCGAACAGCGTCACGCCGATGGCGATATGTACCCGCCGAGTCGCGATCAGTTTGCGACGTTTCTGGTACGTGACCTGCCGTTTTCCCGATTCTACGAATTCCGCCTCGAAGGACGGCTGGTGGCGGTGGCCGTCACCGACTTGCTGCCGAACGGTCTGTCGGCGGTCTACACCTTCTACGAGCCCACCGAAGAACGCCGCAGCCTGGGGCGTTACGCGATCCTCTGGCAAATCGCCGAGGCTCAGCGTCTGGGGCTGGAAGCGGTCTATCTGGGCTATTGGATCAAAAACTGTAAAAAGATGAGTTACAAGACTCAATATCGCCCTATCGAACTGCTGATTAATCAGCGCTGGGTCATCCTGAACTAGAGCAAGCCGTAAACCCCTTGGCTTAAACCCCATTTTTCGGGCACAATGCACGCCGCTTTTGCCTGGCGCAGTTGCACCGGGCCATTCATTGGACACCGAGGGCTTTACTGCATGTCGAAAGAAGACAGCTTCGAAATGGAAGGCACTGTCGTCGACACCCTGCCCAACACCATGTTTCGTGTGGAGTTGGAAAATGGGCACGTCGTAACCGCGCATATTTCCGGCAAGATGCGCAAGAACTACATTCGTATTCTTACCGGTGACAAAGTGCGCGTCGAGCTGACGCCCTATGACTTGAGCAAAGGGCGCATCACTTACCGCGCTCGCTAATCAAGTCAATACAAAACGCCCGGTTTATGCCGGGCGTTTTTGTGTGCGCGTGATTTAACGGCTGCCGAAAATCCGCTTGCTACCCGGGGATTGATGTACATCTGAAAGACAGCAAAAAGGCGCCTTTCGGCGCCTTCTGCTTTCTTGCGGTAACTATCAGGCCATTTCAGCCGTCGTCTCGAAGTCGAAGGTCAGCTCGCCGTCCTTGAGATCGATGTGAACCACACCACCATGGTCGGCCAGTTCGCCAAAGAGGATCTCTTCCGCCAGCGGACGCTTGATCTTGTCCTGGATCAAACGCGCCATTGGTCGAGCCCCCATTGCCGTGTCGTAGCCACCCGCTGCCAGCCAGCTGCGCGCCGCGTCCGTCACTTCCAGCTGCACGCGCTTGTCTTCCAGCTGCGCCTGAAGCTCGGTAAGGAACTTGTCCACCACGCTTTTGATGACCTCATGACTGAGGCGACCAAACTGGATAATGGTGTCCAGACGGTTGCGGAACTCTGGCGTGAAGCTCTTCTTGATCACTTCCATCGCATCGGACGAGTGGTCCTGATGGGTGAAACCGATCGAAGCGCGAGCTGCCGTTTCGGCACCGGCGTTGGTCGTCATGATGACGATCACGTTACGGAAGTCCGCCTTGCGCCCGTTGTTATCGGTCAGCGTACCGTGGTCCATCACCTGCAGCAGCAGGTTGAAGACTTCCGGATGCGCCTTCTCGATCTCATCGAGCAACAGCACGCAGTGAGGCTGCTTGGTGATGGCTTCGGTCAGCAGACCGCCCTGGTCGAACCCGACGTAACCTGGAGGCGCACCGATCAGACGCGATACGGTGTGGCGCTCCATGTACTCGGACATGTCGAAGCGAACCAGCTCGATCCCCAACGCCTTGGCCAGCTGACGCGCCGCTTCGGTTTTACCGACACCGGTAGGCCCTGCGAACAGGAACGAACCGACGGGCTTGTCAGGCGACTTGAGGCCGGCACGGGACAGTTTGATCGCGGTCGACAGCGAGTCGATTGCGGCATCCTGGCCAAATACCGTCAGTTTCAGGTCACGCTCAAGGTTACGCAGCAGCTCTTTGTCGGAGCTGGTGACGTGCTTAGGCGGAATCCGCGCGATTTTCGCGACGATGTCCTCGACCTGAGGCACTTCGATGCGTTTCACGCGCTTCTCGATTGGCTGCAGACGCTGGTAGGCGCCCGCCTCGTCGATGACGTCGATGGCCTTGTCCGGCATGTGCCGGTCATTGATATAGCGCGAGGCCAGTTCGGCCGCCGCACGCAACGCTTCATCGCTGTATTCGATGTTGTGGTGCGCTTCGAAACGACCTTTCAGGCCGCGCAGGATGCCAATGGTGTCTTCCACCGAAGGTTCCGACACGTCGACCTTCTGGAAGCGCCGGGCCAAAGCACGGTCCTTCTCGAAGATCCCGCGGAATTCCTGGAACGTGGTCGAGCCGATGCAACGGATATCACCCGACGACAGCAGCGGCTTGAGCAGGTTCGAGGCATCCATGACCCCACCGGACGCGGCACCCGCACCGATGATGGTGTGGATCTCGTCGATGAACAGAATCGCCTGCGGACGTTTTTTCAGCTCATTGAGCAACGCCTTGAAGCGTTTCTCGAAATCACCGCGGTATTTGGTCCCGGCCAGCAAGGCCCCCAGATCGAGGGAATACACCACGCTGTTGGCCAGCAGGTCTGGTACCTGATTGTCGACAATACGCTTGGCCAGGCCTTCGGCAATCGCGGTTTTACCCACGCCCGCTTCGCCCACCAGCAGCGGATTGTTTTTGCGACGACGCGCCAGGATCTGCGCGACGCGCTCAACTTCCAGCTCACGGCCTACCAATGGATCGATTCGACCCTGGCGCGCGAGTTCGTTGAGGTTGCTGGCATAAGCATCCAGAGGATTGCCTGAAGAAGAAGACTCACCGCCCTCGTCGTCCTGCATATCTTGCTCACCTTCAGAGTGATCGCCATGCCCCGGCACTTTGGAAATGCCGTGTGCGATGTAGTTGACGACATCGATGCGCGCAACGCTCTGCTGTTTCAGCAGGAACACTGCCTGACTCTCTTGCTCACTGAAGATCGCGACCAGTACGTTGGCGCCAGTCACTTCGCGTTTGCCCGAGCTCTGTACGTGAAAGACAGCACGTTGCAGAACACGCTGGAAGCCCAGGGTTGGCTGGGTCTCACGATCCTCGTCATGAACGGGGATCAATGGCGTGGTGGAGTCGATGAACTCCTGCAAGTCATGCTTGAGTTTGTCGAGGTTTGCGCCGCAGGCACGCAAAACGGTGGCGGCAGCCTCATTGTCCAATAGGGCCAGCAGGAGGTGCTCGACGGTCATGAATTCATGACGCTTCGAACGGGCCTCCTTGAAGGCAAGATTGAGGGTGACTTCGAGCTCGCGGTTTAACATAGCTTCACCTCATACCCAAGTGGTCGGCGATTAACCGTCCTTCTCGATTTCACAGAGTAGCGGATGCTGGCTTTCCCTGGCGTACTGGTTGACCTGCATGGCCTTAGTCTCGGCGATGTCGCGGGTAAACACTCCACATACTGCCCGTCCTTCTGTGTGGACGGCCAGCATGACCTTGGTCGCCAGCTCGCGATTCAGGTTAAAAAACACCTCGAGCACTTCGACGACGAAATCCATCGGTGTGTAGTCATCATTGAACAAAACCACCTTGTACATCGGCGGCGCCTGTAAAGCAGGCTTTGCCTCCTGAACAGCAATGCCTGCGGAATCGTCCTCGTGAGCCCCCGGATGATCTTTTTGGAGAGCCGGGCGATCCTGATTGAATGTTAGTCGAATCTGGCTGATTGCATGCATGGAAAGAAAGGTTCGTCAGTTGTGCGAATACAGTGGTGGGGGCGACCATCGTCGATTTCAACTCCGACTGCCTGGTCACCTTGACTATCGGCAAAACGGTGTTACAACCAATAGAGCCCACAGTGGGTAAAAAAGGTCCGCTGAGTCAATCTTATTTCCAGGAAATGACTGCGGATGTACTGGATGATACTCCAGTGATGGAGTCTGTTGCAGAGGGATATGAGCATGGCTGTCGGCAAGGTGAAATGGTTCAACAATGCCAAGGGGTTCGGTTTCATTAACACCGAGGCCAGGGAAGGTCGCGACGATGACGGCCATCTTATTGATTTCTTTGCCCACTATTCAGCCATCGAGATGGACGGATACAAGACCCTCAAGGCCGGGCAAGTCGTGAGCTTCGAAATCATTCAGGGCCCCAAGGGGCTGCATGCAGTGAAGATCGGGTCTGTCGCCACGGGGAATGATCAAACCGCACCGGTCACTCAGCAAGAAACAGCGTCGAGTTGATAGCACCGGTCATCCAGTCATGAAAAAACCGCCCGAAGGCGGTTTTTTTGTGCCGATTCGCTTACATGTGCGAAATCAGCGCATCACCAAACGCAGACGAAGACAGCAGTTTCGCGCCTTCCATCAAACGGTGGAAGTCATAGGTCACGGTCTTGGCGGAAATCGCGCCGTTGGTGCCCTTGATGATCAGATCAGCTGCTTCGGTCCAGCCCATGTGACGCAGCATCATCTCTGCGGACAGGATCAGGGAACCCGGGTTGACCTGGTCCTTGCCAGCGTACTTCGGCGCAGTACCGTGGGTCGCTTCGAACATCGCAATGGTGTCAGACAGGTTGGCACCCGGCGCGATACCGATACCGCCCACTTCCGCCGCCAGGGCGTCGGAGAGGTAGTCGCCGTTCAGGTTCAGGGTCGCGATCACATCGTATTCGGCCGGGCGCAGCAGGATCTGCTGGAGCATGGCGTCAGCGATGGCGTCTTTGACGATGACGTTCTTGCCGGTTTTCGGGTTTTTGAACTGCATCCACGGACCGCCATCGAGCAGGGTCGCGCCGAACTCTTCAGCCGCTACTTCGTAGGCCCATTCTTTGAAGGCACCTTCGGTGAACTTCATGATGTTGCCTTTGTGCACGATGGTCAGCGAGTCGCGGTCGTTGTCGACCACATACTGCAGCGCTTTTCGCGCCAGACGCTTGGTGCCTTGCAGCGAAACCGGCTTGATGCCGATACCGCAGTTTTCGTCGAAACGGATCTTGGTGACGCCCATTTCATCTTTAAGGAACTTGATGACCTTGGTCGCTTCCGGCGAACCAGCTTTCCACTCGATACCGGCGTAGATGTCTTCCGAGTTCTCACGGAAGATCGTCATGTCGACGTCGCCTGGCTTCTTGACCGGGCTAGGCACGCCTTCGAACCAACGCACAGGGCGCAGGCAGACATAGAGGTCGAGTTGCTGACGCAGGGCCACGTTCAGGGAACGGATGCCGCCGCCGACCGGGGTGGTCAGAGGGCCCTTGATGGAAACCACGTAATCCTTGACTGCGTCCAGGGTTTCCTGGGGAAGCCAAGTGTCCTGATCGTAAACCTGAGTCGCTTTCTCCCCGGCATAGACTTCCATCCAGGAAATTTTGCGCTCGCCGCCGTAAGCCTTCTTAACAGCAGCATCGACAACCTTGATCATGACCGGGCTGATATCAACGCCAATACCATCGCCTTCGATGAAGGGGATGATCGGGTTGTTAGGAACATTGAGAGAATGGTCCGCGTTGACGGTGATTTTGTCGCCGACTGCTGGAACCTGAATCTTCTTGTATCCCATGCTGAACTCCATTGTTTGGATTGAACATCTGGCTTCGTTCGAGCGTACCCCAGTTAAATCGGCACGCAAACCCTATGTTCCAACCATCGGCCGCAAAGCTGCACAGTTCGCGACGTACAAGCCTGAAAGCAAAGGGAAAAGCGCCAAACTCAAGCACGGTGCAAGACTCTACGCCCCACTCGCCCCTGCGACCTTTAGACCAATGGACGACAATCGTTGCATATGAACCATCGGCAGATTGCCAGCTTCCTATGTATAATGCCGCCCGCTGACCACAGAGTCACGACGGCCGATCTCTCTACTACGAGACTTTGAGCCCGAAAAAGCAGGGCTGTTACCGCAGTCCACCCGCTTGACGCTCGACTGATGCACCCAACATCACCGCGCACAAATCTCGACATTCGGCTCATGGATGACTTTGAACGAACGCGCTTACCCGGCGCCCCTCGAGTTTTTCTGCGCACGCTTTAGCAAAGAAGAGAGAGTTAATCCGAATATGCCCACCCGCTCGAAGATCATCTATACCTTCACCGACGAAGCTCCCGCCCTCGCCACTTATTCACTGTTGCCTATCGTAGAGGCCTTCACCGCCTCCGCTGATATCGCCGTGGAAACCCGCGATATCTCTCTTGCAGGGCGCATCCTGGCCAGCTTCCCCGAGCAATTGGGTGACAAAGCCGTAGCCGACCACCTCGCCGAACTGGGCGACCTGGCCGTTACGCCCGAAGCCAACATCATCAAGTTGCCGAACATCAGCGCCTCGGTTCCGCAACTGCAAGCCGCGATCAAGGAACTGCAAGCCCAGGGCTTCGCACTGCCTGACTACCCGGAAACCGTGACCAGCGACGCCGACAAGCTCGCCAAGTCGCGTTACGACAAGATCAAGGGCAGCGCCGTGAACCCGGTTCTGCGCGAAGGCAACTCCGATCGTCGTGCACCGCTGTCGGTCAAGAACTACGCACGCAAGCACCCGCACAAAATGGGCGCCTGGGCTGCGGACTCCAAGTCCCACGTCGCGCACATGAGCACCGGCGATTTCTACGGCAGCGAAAAAGCTGCCCTGATCGACGCCGCTGACGCTGTCAAAATCGAACTGATCGCTCAAGACGGCACCACCACCGTCCTGAAAGAAAAAACCACCGTGCAAGCCGGTGAGATCCTCGATTGCGCGGTACTGAGCAAAAACGCCCTGCGCAGCTTCATCGCTGCCGAGATCGAAGACGCCAAGCAAAAAGGCGTGCTGCTGTCGGTCCACTTGAAAGCCACCATGATGAAGGTCTCCGACCCGATCATGTTCGGCCAGATCGTTGCCGAGTTCTATAAAGACGCACTGGCCAAGCACGCTGACGTGCTGGCGCAGATCGGCTTCAACCTGAACAACGGCATCGGCGACCTGTACGCTCGCATCAAAGCCCTGCCGGCTGAGCAACAAGCGCAGATCGAAGCGGACATCCAGGCGGTCTACGCCGCTCGTCCGTCGTTGGCCATGGTCAACTCCGACAAAGGCATCACCAACCTGCACGTGCCGAGCGACGTTATCGTCGACGCCTCGATGCCGGCGATGATCCGTGACTCCGGCAAAATGTGGGGCACCGACGGCCAGCTGCACGACACCAAGGCTGTGATCCCGGATCGCTGCTACGCCACCATCTACCAGGCGGTGATCGAAGACTGCAAGCTGCACGGCGCTTTCGATCCAACCACCATGGGCAGCGTGCCAAACGTTGGCCTGATGGCAAAAAAAGCCGAAGAGTACGGTTCGCACGACAAGACTTTCCAGATCAAGGCAAACGGCGTAGTTCGGGTTTCCGATGGCGCTGGCCGCACCTTGCTGGAGCAGTCGGTTGAAGCCGGCGACATCTTCCGCATGTGCCAGACCAAAGACGCGCCAATCCAGGATTGGGTCAAACTGGCCGTCAACCGTGCTCGCGCAAGCGCAACTCCAGCGATTTTCTGGCTGGACCCAATGCGTGCCCACGACGGCGTAGTGATCGAGAAAGTTCAGGCTTACCTGAAAGATCACGACACCTCCGGCCTGGACATCCGCATCATGTCGCCAGTCGACGCGATGGCGTTCACCCTGGGCCGCACTCGCGAAGGCAAGGACACCATCTCGGTGACCGGCAACGTACTGCGCGACTACCTGACTGACCTGTTCCCGATCATGGAACTGGGCACCAGCGCCAAGATGCTGTCGATCGTGCCGCTGATGAATGGCGGTGGCCTGTTCGAAACCGGCGCTGGCGGTTCGGCACCCAAGCACGTTCAGCAACTGCTGGAAGAAAACTTCCTGCGCTGGGATTCCCTGGGCGAGTTCCTGGCCCTGGCCGCCTCCCTTGAGCATCTGGGTGTTACTTACAACAACCCTAAAGCTCTGGTTTTGGCCAAGACCCTGGACCAGGCCACCGGCCAGTTCCTGGACAACAACAAGTCGCCATCGCGCAAAGTCGGCAACATCGACAACCGCGGCAGCCACTTCTATCTGGCGCTGTACTGGGCTCAAGCCCTGGCCGCCCAGACCGAAGACACTGCACTGCAAGCGCAGTTTGGCCAGCTTGCAAAAAGCTTGACCGAGAACGAAGCAACCATCGTTGCCGAGCTCAACGCCGTTCAGGGCAAGCCAGTGGACATCGGCGGTTACTACCACGCCAATGCCGAGCTGATCAGCAAGGCCATGCGCCCGAGCAACACCTTCAACGCCGCGATTGCTGCGCTGGTTTAAGGTTGTAAGGGAACATCACAAACCCCGGCCTCGTGCCGGGGTTTGTGTTTCTGGCGCTCACACAAATTTATCTGCCTGACCCGGCCCTTGTGGGAGCGAGCCTGCTCGCGAATGCGGTATATCCTTCAATCCTGTATTGACTGACCTACCGCTTTCGCGAGCAGGCTCGCTCCCACATTGATCTTTGTTCCAACATAAAAAATCGAGGAAGTCTCATGGATTGGCTACCCCACATCACCGTCGCGACCATCGTCGAAGACAACGGCCGCTTCCTGATGGTCGAAGAATCCAAGGGCGGACGAACGGTGCTCAACCAGCCCGCCGGTCACCTCGACCCGGACGAAACCCTGATCGAAGCCGCTGTACGCGAAACCCTCGAAGAAACCGGCTGGGACGTCGAGCCGACCGGCGTGGTGGGCATTTACCTCTACACCGCTCCGAGCAACGGCGTGACTTATCAGCGGGTCTGCTTCACTGCAAAACCGCTCAAACATCACCCCGACTATCAGCTGGACGACGGCATCGTCGGCGCAAAATGGCTGTCGCGTGACGAACTCATGGCACAGCGCGCAAACTGGCGCAGTGAGCTGATCATCCGCTGTATCGATGATTATCTGGACGGCCAACACTTCGGTCTCGAACTGATCCGCCCTTCTCTTTAGCCTTGCGGGCTTCGGCCTGTTAGAATCGCGTCCTTTTTAAAGACACTCATTGAATCCCTATGCGTGATCCAGCCCCTTCTGACACACAAAAGAAGCGCGTCATTGTCGGCATGTCCGGCGGCGTGGACTCTTCCGTTTCCGCTCTCCTGCTGATCGAGCAGGGTTATGAGGTGGAAGGCCTGTTCATGAAGAACTGGGAAGAAGACGATGGAACGGAATACTGCACCGCCATGGATGACCTGGCGGACGCTCAGGCCGTGTGCGACAAAATTGGCATCAAGCTGCACACCGCCAACTTCGCCGCCGAGTACTGGGACAACGTGTTCGAGCACTTCCTGGCCGAATACAAAGCCGGTCGCACGCCGAACCCGGACATCCTGTGTAACCGCGAGATCAAGTTCAAGGCGTTCCTCGACTACGCCATGATGCTCGGCGCCGACCTGATCGCCACCGGCCACTACGTGCGCCGTCGCGACATCGAGGGCCGCACCGAGCTGCTCAAGGGCCTGGACCCGAACAAGGACCAGAGTTACTTCCTGCACGCCGTCGGCGGTGAACAGATCGCCAAGACTCTGTTCCCGGTCGGCGAGCTGGAAAAACCCGAAGTGCGCGCGATTGCCGAGAAACACGAACTCGCCACCGCGAAGAAAAAGGATTCCACCGGAATCTGCTTTATCGGCGAACGCCGCTTCAGCGACTTCCTCAAACAATACCTGCCAGCCCAGCCCGGCGAGATCAAGACCACCGAAGGTGAAGTCATCGGCCGTCACCACGGCTTGATGTATCACACCATCGGCCAGCGTCAGGGCCTGGGCATTGGCGGCTTGAAAGACGCCAGCGACGAGCCGTGGTACGTGCTGATCAAAGACCTGGAGCACAACGAATTGATCGTTGGCCAGGGCAATGACCACCCGTACCTGTTCTCCCGCGCCCTGCTCGCCTCGGACATCTATTGGGTCAACCCGATCGACTTGACCGAGCCGCGCAAACTGACGGCCAAAGTCCGTTATCGCCAGAGCGATCAACCCTGCACGCTGGAAAAGACCGCCAACGGCTACCGCGCGACCTTCGATGACCCGCAACGCGCGGTCACCCCAGGCCAGTCCGTGGTGTTCTATGACGGCGAAATCTGCCTCGGTGGCGGCGTGATCGAAGTCGCGGAGCCGTGGACCAGCAAAGGCACTCCTCAAGGCGAGCAACAATGAGCCCGACTCAGGAGCAACTGACGGCACTGGGCGGCGTGTTTCTCGCCGCCGTGCTGGTCGACAAGATCGCCAAGACCGGCCAGACCGCCGAAGCCGGCCTGACGTGCATGCTCGGTAGCCTGCTGATTCGCGACCCCAAGGACACCCTGGAAGTCTACGGCGGCGACGACATCAATCTGCGTGAAGGTTACCGCGCATTGATCGGCGCCCTGGAACGCGACCCGAGCACCCTTCAGCGCGAACCACTGCGCTATGCGCTGGCAATGCTCGGCCTGGAGCGTCAGCTGGCCAAGCGCAACGACATGCTGGACGTGATCGGCAAGCGTTTGCCGCAGATTCAATCCCAGGTCGAGCACTTCGGCCCGGCTCACGAAAACGTCATTGCTGCCTGCGGTGCGCTGTACCAGGACACCCTGAGCACCTTGCGCCAACGGATTCAGGTCCATGGCGACATGCGCAACCTGCAGCAACCGAGCAACGCTTCGAAAATCCGCGCCCTGTTGCTGGCCGGGATTCGATCGGCGCGCCTGTGGCGGCAGTTGGGCGGTCATCGGTGGCAGCTGGTGATCAGCCGCCGCAAGTTGCTCAAAGAGCTTTACCCGCTGATGCGCAGCAGCTGAACCGCGCGCGCAAGACCTTTTGTAATTTGTAACGCGTAAGACGCTGGTCAGTTGGCAACGGACCGGCGGATTTTTTCATGTATGATACGCGCCCCATTTCGTTGCCCGACTGTCCGAGAACACCCCATGCAGCTTTCTTCGCTCACTGCGGTTTCCCCTGTTGACGGCCGCTACGCCGGCAAAACCCAGGCCCTGCGCCCAATTTTCAGCGAATACGGCCTGATCCGTGCTCGCGTTCTGGTTGAAGTGCGCTGGCTCCAGCGCCTGGCCGCTCACCCTGGCATCAGCGAAGTGCCGGCGTTCTCCGCCGAAGCCAACGCTGTGCTGAACACCCTGGCGGAAAATTTCGCTCTGGAGCACGCCGAGCGTGTCAAAGAGATCGAGCGCACCACCAACCACGACGTCAAAGCCATTGAGTACCTGCTCAAAGAGCAAGCGGCCAAGCTGCCGGAACTGGCTGCTGTCAGCGAATTCATCCACTTTGCCTGCACCAGCGAGGACATCAACAACCTGTCCCACGCCCTGATGCTGCGTGAAGGCCGTGATGACGTGATGCTGCCGCTGATGCGCCAGACTGCCGAAGCCATCCGCGAACTGGCCATCCGTTTCGCTGACGTGCCGATGCTGTCGCGCACCCACGGTCAACCGGCCTCGCCGACCACCCTGGGCAAAGAGCTGGCGAACGTGGTTTACCGTCTGGAGCGTCAAATCGCTCAAGTCGCTGCCGTTCCGCTGCTGGGCAAGATCAACGGCGCCGTTGGCAACTACAACGCTCACCTGTCAGCCTACCCTGAGATCGATTGGGAAGAGAACGCCCGCGCCTTCATCGAAGACGAGCTGGGCCTGGGCTTCAACCCGTACACCACGCAGATTGAACCGCACGACTACATCGCCGAGCTGTTCGACGCGATCGCGCGCTTCAACACCATCCTGATCGACTTCGACCGCGACATCTGGGGCTACATTTCCCTGGGTTATTTCAAACAGCGCACCATCGCGGGCGAAATCGGTTCGTCGACCATGCCGCACAAGGTCAACCCGATCGACTTCGAGAACTCCGAAGGCAACCTGGGCATCGCCAACGCACTGTTCCAGCACCTGGCGAGCAAGCTGCCGATCTCCCGCTGGCAGCGTGACCTGACCGACTCCACCGTTCTGCGCAACCTCGGTGTCGGCTTCGCCCACAGCGTGATCGCGTACGAAGCCAGCCTCAAAGGCATCAGCAAACTGGAGCTCAACGCACAGAAGATTGCTGCTGACCTGGACGCGTGCTGGGAAATATTGGCCGAGCCAATCCAAACCGTGATGCGTCGCTACAACATCGAAAACCCGTACGAAAAACTGAAAGAGTTGACCCGTGGCAAGGGCATCAGCCCTGAAGCACTGCAAACTTTCATCGACGGTCTGGACATGCCAGCCTCGGCCAAGGCCGAGCTGAAACTGCTCACCCCGGCGAACTACATTGGTAACGCTGTAGAGCAAGCCAAACGCATCTGATCGACCGCTTGACCCTTTTGAGACGCCCGGCAGCGCCGGGCGTTTTTATTCCCGTCTGAAAAGTGCATTTTTTCAATAGGTTACACATGAATCCTGATATTCCTCTTCAACTTCTGGGCGGCATCACGGCGCGCGAATTCCTGCGCGACTACTGGCAGAAAAAACCGCTGCTGATCCGCCAGGCGATCCCTGATTTCGAAAGCCCGATCGACCCAGACGAACTGGCCGGCCTGGCGCTGGAAGAAGAAGTTGAATCGCGCCTGGTAATCGAACACGGCGAGCGTCCTTGGGAAATGCGTCGCGGCCCGTTCGCCGAAGACGAATTCAGCAAGCTGCCGGAAACCGAGTGGACCCTGCTGGTGCAAGCGGTCGACCAGTTCGTGCCGGAAGTCGGCGAGTTGCTGGAGCAATTCCGCTTCCTGCCGAGCTGGCGCGTCGACGACGTGATGATCAGCTTCGCCGCCCCGGGTGGCAGCGTCGGTCCGCACTTCGATAACTACGATGTGTTCCTGCTGCAAGGTCACGGCAAGCGCAACTGGAAGATCGGCCAGATGTGCGACTCCGAGAGCAAGCTGCTGCCACACGCGGACCTGCGCATCCTCGCTGACTTCGAAGCCACCGATGAGTGGGTTCTGGAACCAGGCGACATGCTCTACCTGCCGCCGCGCCTGGCCCATTGCGGCGTTGCGGTTGATGACTGCATGACCTACTCGGTCGGCTTCCGCGCCCCAAGCGCCTCTGAAGTGCTGACTCACTTCACCGACTTCCTTAGCCAGTTCCTGACCGACGAAGAGCGCTACACCGATGCCGACGCCCTGCCGGCGGTCGATCCGCACCAGATTCAGCACGACGCCCTTGATCGCCTGAAGGCTTTGCTGGCCGAGCACATGAGCGACGAGCGCCTGCTGCTGACCTGGTTCGGCCAGTACATGACCGAGCCGCGCTACCCGGAACTGGTCGTCGGCCCCGAAGAAGTCGAAGAAGAAGACTTCCTCGCGAGCCTGGAACAGGGCGCCGTGCTGATTCGCAACCCGAGCGCGCGCATGGCCTGGTCCGAAGTCGATGACGACCTGCTGTTGTTCGCCAGCGGCCAGAGCCGTTACCTGCCGGGCAAACTGCGCGAGCTGCTGAAATTGATCTGCGCTGCCGACGCCCTGCACACCGATAACCTCGGTGACTGGCTGAACGACGAAGACGGCCTCGGCCTGCTGTGCGAGCTGGTCAAGCAAGGCAGCCTGGGGTTTGCTGATGAATAAAATCCACGTTCGTGTCGCAGACTGGCAGAAGGACATCGCCGAGATCCGGCGCATTCGTGAGACGGTGTTCATCGCCGAGCAATCCGTTCCGCCTGAGCTGGAATGGGATGCTGATGACGCAACGGCGGTGCATTTTCTGGCCTTCGAAGGCGACTTTCCGATTGGCACCGCTCGCTTGCTGCCCGACGGCCACGTCGGCCGGGTGTCGGTGCTGAAAGACTGGCGCGGTTTGAAAGTCGGCGATGCGCTGATGCAAGCGGTGATCGGTGAAGCCGAAAAGCGCGGACTGAAGCAGCAGATGCTGAGCGCACAGGTACAGGCCACGGCGTTCTATGAGCGCCTGGGCTTCAGCCTGGTCAGTGAAGAATTCCTGGAAGCAGGCATTCCGCATGTGGACATGGTGCGTCATTCGGCTTAATACCGAGTCGCACCCTTCGCGAGCAGGCTCGCTCCCACAAGGATTACGCTGAACCTGCTCGCGAAGAGGCCCCGAAGAACACCACAAAACGCCCCGCCATCCTCGGATGCCGGGGCGTTTTGCTGTCTACGATTCAACTTGCCCCACGCCGGGCCGACAAACTGGCAATATCAACACTTCAAGATGTCGGAGATAACGGATATGTCCCTACGCACCCTGCTCACCACGCTGCTGTTGACCTGCAGTTTTTCGGTCATGGCCGCCACCGAGATCGTGCCCTTGAACTACCACACCAGTGCCGACATGCTGCCGATGGCCCAGGATTTTATCGGCAAGGACGGCCAGGTCAGCGCCTACGGCAACCAGCTAATTGTCAATGCCGATCAGCGCAAGATCGACGAACTTAAAGCCCTTATCGTCCAACTCGACACCCAACCCAAGCGCCTGCTGATTACTGTCGACACCAACGAAAACAACTTCCAGGGCGATCAGGGTTACTCGGTAAATGGCGCCAAACCGAGCCAGACTCGCATCATCAATCGCAGCACCGACAGCCGTGACGGCGGGATTCAGCAGATCCAGGCCAGCGAAGGCGCACCGGCACTGATCCAGGTCGGCCAGAGCGTTCCGCTCACCAGCACTCAGACCGATTCCTACGGCGATCTGCGCAGCCAGACCGAATACCGCAACGTCACCCAGGGTTTCTACGTCACCGCCAGCGTCACCGGCGACATCGTTCACCTGGCGATCAGCACCAATCGTGACCGCATGAGCCAGGAACGTCCCGATGTAGTGAATGTGCAAAGTACCGACACAACTGTCACGGGACGACTGGGTGAATGGATCACCCTGGCCGGCGTGAACCGCCAGACTCAGGCCGACAAACAGGGCCAGACCCGCAGCTACTCGACTCAGGGCCGAGATGACATGACCCTGCGGGTGAAAGTCGATACTTTGGACTAAACCACCGAAAACTGACTGATTAGTCGTATTAGACCAAAGATGTAGTGCCATAAAAAAAGCACTACAAAACGTTTGACGATACAAAAAAGCAAAGGCATGATGGCCTCGCTCCCGCTAATCAGGGGCCCTGGCAAGGGCCTTCGAGGCGACGCTCGCAACTACCCCGCGAGCCGCTTCGTGTCTGTACCGCCCACAAGGTGTGTTTGACGAGGTTGCCGACTGGAACGAAGTTGTCCCGAGGGACGGAAGCGTAATTAGGTAACCCGGCTCCACACTGAAGTTCGCACCAAGGCCCACGACGCCCGAATGCGCTCGCCAGTTCGCCCTTACCTGCTCACTTCCCCTCGAGCCCATCGTTCATCCCGTCGCCATCCCCGCCGAATCCGACTTGACCACCTAAGCTTCTGGTCAGCGAGCAGCCTTTTACGCCCCCCTTTGAAAGGCGTACCTGGCACGCAGGAATTGTCCACCCAGAACCACTTTCGATTAAAGACGCGACGAGGTTTATCCCCATGGCACTGACACGCGAACAGCAAATTGCAGCCCTCGAAAAAGATTGGGCTGAAAACCCACGCTGGAAAGGCGTGACACGCGCTTACTCCGCTGCTGACGTCGTCCGCCTGCGTGGCTCGGTTCAACCTGAGCACACCTTTGCAAAATTGGGCGCCGAGAAGCTTTGGAACCTGGTGACCCAGGGCGCCAAGCCGTCCTTCCGTCCTGAGAAAGATTTCGTCAACTGCATGGGCGCCCTGACCGGCGGCCAGGCTGTACAACAAGTTAAAGCCGGTATCCAGGCGATCTACCTGTCGGGCTGGCAAGTCGCTGCGGACAACAACTCCGCCGAATCGATGTACCCGGACCAGTCGCTGTACCCGGTGGATTCGGTTCCAACCGTGGTCAAGCGCATCAACAACTCGTTCCGTCGTGCTGACCAGATCCAGTGGAAAGCCGGTAAAGGCCCGGGCGACGAAGGCTACATCGACTACTTCGCTCCAATCGTAGCGGACGCTGAAGCCGGTTTCGGCGGCGTACTGAACGCTTACGAGCTGATGAAGAGCATGATCGAAGCAGGCGCCGCCGGCGTTCACTTCGAAGACCAACTGGCTTCCGTGAAAAAATGCGGCCACATGGGCGGCAAGGTACTGGTTCCTACCCAGGAAGCTGTACAGAAGCTGACCGCTGCTCGTCTGGCGGCTGACGTTGCCGGTACTCCAACCATCATCCTGGCTCGTACCGACGCTAACGCGGCTGACCTGCTGACCTCCGACTGCGACCCGTACGACCAGCCGTTCGTGACTGGCGAACGTACCCAGGAAGGTTTCTACAAAGTGCGCGCCGGTCTCGACCAGGCCATCGCTCGCGGCCTGGCTTACGCTCCGTACGCCGACCTGATCTGGTGCGAAACCGCCAAGCCGGATCTGGACGAGGCTCGTCGCTTCGCCGAAGCGATCAAAAAGGAATACCCGGACCAACTGCTGTCGTACAACTGCTCGCCTTCCTTCAACTGGAAGAAAAACCTGGACGACGCGACCATCGCCAAGTTCCAGCGCGAACTGTCTGCCATGGGTTACAAGCACCAGTTCATCACCCTGGCCGGCATTCACAACATGTGGCACAGCATGTTCAACCTGGCGCACGACTACGCCCGCAACGACATGACTGCCTACGTGAAGCTGCAAGAGCAAGAGTTCGCTGACGCCGCCAAGGGTTACACCTTCGTGGCTCACCAGCAGGAAGTGGGCACCGGCTACTTCGATGACATGACCACTGTGATTCAAGGTGGCTCGTCTTCGGTAACCGCGCTGACCGGTTCGACTGAAGAAGAACAGTTCCACTGATCCGATTCGCCTGAGCAAACGGCCGTTGCGGACCGAATAGAAAGCTAACCGCAACGCCGCACATCTGATGCCCCGACTGGTTCGGGGCGTTTTTTTGCCCGCGATTCCTTGAGCGCCACACACCCTGTAGCAGCTGCCGAAGGCTGCGTTCGAGGACGAAGTCCTCGCTAATCCCGCGAACACAATCCACCTGAAAGACATCACCGCATGATTCACGACTGCTGCGTCCGAACGCGGCCCGAACCGAACGCAGCCTCCGGCAGCTGCTACAGGGATCGCGCGCATGCCAGGTTTTGCGCGGAAAATCATTGATCCAGAGCAGTTTCTTGATCAGGAAAAAAGGGTAAAACGACCCCGCTCGCTACTTGTTGTTACGCACATATAAGACAACTTCCCGACTCTCACGCCGCTAAACAGTTTAAAAACCACCACAAACAATATTGATTATCATTTAGCCACAACTATGTTCGTTACATTCTCTACAAAACATAATTGATGAAATACCGGCTAATGCCCGAACCGCATGGGCTGCGGGGCTTTGGAGGTGCGCTATGTCCTTATTCCTGTAAATAATTTCGCTATAGGAATTTTACTTGCACGGTGTTGTGCCATAAAATCAGCGGGATTGATTGCTGCGACATATCGTCACTGCTTTGTTTCTTTTCAAGCTCAGAGACCTTTGCTCTCTGTTAAGGATTACCAGCATGCCCGAAGCGACAGGACTCATGGCCCACAACTGGGGCTTTGCCATTTTCCTTCTGGGCGTCGTCGGCCTTTGTGCCTTCATGCTCGGCGTCTCCAGCCTCCTCGGGTCAAAAGCCTGGGGCCGCAGCAAAAACGAACCGTTCGAGTCCGGCATGCTACCTACAGGTGGCGCCCGCTTACGGCTCTCAGCCAAATTCTATCTGGTCGCGATGCTCTTCGTGATCTTCGATATCGAAGCCCTCTTTCTCTTTGCCTGGTCTGTGTCCGTCCGCGAAAGCGGCTGGACCGGATTCGTCGAAGCTCTCGTTTTCATAGCAATTCTGTTGGCAGGTCTTGTCTACCTGTTCCGAGTGGGCGCCCTTGACTGGGCTCCGGAAGCTCGTCGCAAGCGGCAGGCGAAGCTGAAACAATGAGGCTTTGGCAATGCAATACAATCTCACCAGGATCGACCCCGATGCTCCTAACGAGCAGTATCCGATTGGCGAGCGGGAAACCGTTTCCGATCCGTTAGAAGATCAAGTCCACAAAAACATCTTCATGGGCAAGCTCGAAGACGTGCTTAACGGCACGATCAACTGGGGGCGCAAGAACTCCCTGTGGCCGTATAACTTCGGTCTTTC
Organism: Pseudomonas sp. TH39(2020); assembly: GCF_016650715.1. Taxonomy (NCBI): domain Bacteria; kingdom Pseudomonadati; phylum Pseudomonadota; class Gammaproteobacteria; order Pseudomonadales; family Pseudomonadaceae; genus Pseudomonas; species Pseudomonas sp. TH39(2020). The sequence continues at coordinate 755,096 of NZ_JAEKFF010000008.1, forward strand.
GTGCTGCTACGTGGAAATGACCACCGCCTTCACGGCGCCCCACGACATCGCGCGCTTTGGCGCCGAGGTTATCCGGGCATCGCCGCGCCAGGCGGATTTCATGGTTATCGCTGGTACCTGCTTCATCAAGATGGCGCCGATCATTCAGCGTCTATATGAGCAAATGCTCGAACCTAAATGGGTTATCTCCATGGGTTCGTGCGCCAACTCCGGTGGCATGTACGACATCTACTCCGTCGTTCAAGGGGTGGACAAGTTCCTGCCCGTGGACGTCTACGTGCCTGGCTGCCCGCCCCGTCCTGAAGCTTTTCTGCAAGGCTTGATGCTCTTGCAGGAGTCGATTGGACAGGAGCGTCGTCCGCTTTCCTGGGTCGTCGGCGATCAAGGCGTGTACCGCGCCGAGATGCCTTCGCAAAAGGAACAGCGCCGCGAACAGCGAATCGCAGTCACCAACCTGCGCAGCCCCGACGAAGTCTGATCCAGACCTGCTTCTTTTATAGAACGAGAAACTGGCTTCATTCTTTACGTTGACCGAAAGCGATAAATAACCATGACTACAGGCAGTGCTCTGTACATCCCGCCTTATAAGGCAGACGACCAGGATGTGGTCGTCGAACTGAACAACCGTTTTGGCCCCGAGGCGTTCACCGCCCAGCCTACCCGCACCGGCATGCCGGTGCTTTGGGTTGCCCGTGCCAAACTCGTCGAAGTCCTGACCTTCCTGCGTAACCTGCCCAAGCCGTACGTCATGCTCTATGACCTGCACGGCGTGGACGAGCGTCTGCGCACCAAGCGTCAAGGGCTGCCAAGCGGCGCCGACTTCACCGTGTTCTATCACTTGATGTCGATCGAACGTAATAGTGACGTAATGATCAAGGTCGCCTTGTCCGAGAGCGACCTCAGCGTGCCGACCGTGACCGGCATCTGGCCGAACGCCAACTGGTACGAGCGTGAAGTGTGGGACATGTACGGCATCAACTTTGCCGGTCACCCGCACCTGACCCGCATCATGATGCCGCCGACCTGGGAAGGTCACCCGCTGCGCAAGGACTTCCCGGCCCGTGCCACCGAGTTCGATCCGTTCAGCCTGACCCTGGCCAAGCAACAGCTTGAGGAAGAGGCCGCGCGCTTCAAGCCTGAAGACTGGGGCATGAAGCGTTCCGGGGCGAACGAGGACTACATGTTCCTCAACCTCGGTCCTAACCACCCTTCCGCGCACGGTGCGTTCCGCATCATTCTGCAGCTGGACGGTGAAGAGATCGTCGACTGCGTACCGGACGTCGGTTACCACCACCGTGGTGCCGAGAAGATGGCCGAGCGTCAGTCCTGGCACAGTTTCATTCCGTACACCGACCGTATCGACTACCTCGGCGGCGTGATGAACAACCTGCCGTACGTGCTCTCGGTCGAGAAGCTGGCCGGCATCAAAGTCCCTGAGAAGGTTGACGTCATCCGCATCATGATGGCCGAGTTCTTCCGGATCACCAGCCACCTGCTGTTCCTGGGGACTTACATCCAGGACGTCGGCGCCATGACCCCGGTGTTCTTTACGTTCACCGACCGTCAGAAGGCGTACACGGTGATCGAAGCCATTACCGGCTTCCGTCTGCACCCGGCCTGGTACCGCATCGGTGGCGTCGCTCACGACCTGCCGCGCGGCTGGGAAAAACTGGTGAAAGACTTCATCGAGTGGATGCCAAAGCGTCTGGACGAATACCAGAAAGCCGCACTGGACAACAGCATCCTGCGTGGCCGGACCATCGGCGTCGCCGCCTACAACACCAAAGAAGCCCTGGAATGGGGCGTCACTGGTTCCGGCCTGCGTTCGACCGGTTGCGATTTCGACCTGCGTAAAGCTCGCCCGTACTCCGGTTACGAGAACTTCGAATTCGAAGTGCCGCTGGCGGCCAATGGCGATGCCTACGACCGTTGCATCGTGCGTGTCGAAGAAATGCGCCAGAGCCTGAAGATCATCGAGCAGTGCATGCGCAACATGCCGGAAGGCCCGTACAAGGCGGATCACCCGCTGACCACGCCGCCGCCGAAAGAGCGCACCCTGCAGCACATCGAGACCCTGATCACGCACTTCCTGCAAGTTTCGTGGGGCCCGGTCATGCCGGCCAACGAATCCTTCCAGATGATCGAAGCGACCAAGGGCATCAACAGTTATTACCTGACGAGCGATGGCGGCACCATGAGCTACCGCACCCGGATTCGCACCCCAAGCTTCCCGCATCTGCAGCAGATCCCTTCGGTGATCAAAGGCAGCATGGTCGCGGACTTGATCGCGTACCTGGGTAGTATCGATTTCGTTATGGCCGACGTGGACCGCTAAGCATGAACAGCACGCTTATCCAGACAGACCGTTTCGCCCTGAGCGAAACCGAGCGCTCGGCCATCGAGCACGAGCTGCATCACTACGAAGACCCGCGCGCGGCGTCGATCGAAGCCCTGAAGATCGTCCAGAAGGAACGTGGCTGGGTACCTGATGGCGCGCTCTACGCCATCGGCGAAATTCTCGGCATCCCGGCCAGCGACGTTGAAGGCGTGGCGACGTTCTATAGCCAGATCTTCCGTCAGCCAGTAGGCCGTCACATCATTCGCGTCTGCGACAGCATGGTCTGCTACATCGGCGGCCATGAATCCGTGGTCAGCGAAATCCAGAGCAATCTGGGCATCGGCCTGGGTCAGACCACCGCCGACGGTCGTTTCACCCTGCTGCCGGTCTGCTGCCTCGGCAACTGCGACAAGGCGCCGGCGTTGATGATCGACGACGACACATTCGGTGATGTGCAGCCTGCCGGCGTTGCCAAATTGCTCGAGGGCTACGTATGACCCTGACTTCCTTCGGTCCAGCCAACCGCATCAAGCGGTCGGCCGAGACTCATCCGCTGACCTGGCGCCTGCGTGACGACGGCGAGGCTGTGTGGCTCGACGAGTACCAGGCCAAGAACGGTTACGCTGCCGCGCGCAAGGCCTTCGCCGACATGGCTCAGGACGACATCGTCCAGACCGTGAAAGACTCCGGCCTTAAAGGTCGCGGCGGTGCAGGCTTCCCCACAGGTGTTAAGTGGGGCCTGATGCCCAAAGACGAATCCATCAACATCCGCTACCTGCTGTGCAACGCGGACGAGATGGAGCCGAACACCTGGAAAGACCGCATGCTGATGGAGCAACTGCCCCATCTGCTGATCGAAGGCATGCTGATCAGTGCTCGCGCGCTGAAAACCTACCGTGGCTACATCTTCCTGCGTGGCGAATACACCACCGCCGCCAAGCACCTGAACCGTGCCGTGGAAGAAGCCAAGGCAGCGGGTCTTTTGGGTAAAAACATCCTGGGCAGCGGCTTCGATTTCGAGCTGTTCGTCCACACCGGCGCCGGGCGTTACATCTGCGGTGAAGAAACCGCACTGATCAACTCCCTCGAAGGCCGCCGCGCCAACCCGCGCTCCAAGCCACCCTTCCCTGCCGCCGTTGGCGTGTGGGGCAAGCCGACTTGCGTGAACAACGTTGAAACCCTGTGCAACGTGCCGGCGATCATTGCCGACGGCGTGGACTGGTACAAATCGTTGGCCCGTGAAGGCAGTGAAGACATGGGCACCAAGCTCATGGGCTTCTCCGGCAAGGTCAAGAACCCGGGCCTGTGGGAATTGCCATTCGGTGTCACCGGTCGTGAGCTGTTCGAAGACTACGCCGGCGGCATGCGCGACGGCTTCAAGCTCAAGTGCTGGCAGCCAGGCGGCGCCGGTACCGGTTTCCTGTTGCCGGAACACCTGGACGCACAAATGTACGCCGGCGGCATCGCCAAAGTGGGCACCCGTATGGGTACCGGCCTGGCCATGGCGGTGGATGACAGCGTCAACATGGTGTCCCTGCTGCGCAACATGGAAGAGTTCTTCTCCCGCGAGTCGTGCGGTTTCTGCACCCCTTGCCGTGACGGTTTGCCGTGGAGCGTCAAGCTCCTGCGCGCCATCGAGGACGGTGAAGGGCAAGCCGGCGATATCGAGACCCTGCTGGGTCTGGTCGGCTTCCTCGGCCCGGGCAAGACCTTCTGTGCTCACGCACCGGGCGCCGTGGAGCCGTTGGGCAGCGCAATCAAATACTTCCGCCATGAGTTCGAAGCCGGCATCGCGCCTACCAGCGCCGTCGTCCCGCCTCTGGCAAGGCCGATCGTAGTCGGCGCGTAAACGCTTAAAAAAGCGAAGGGTCCGTGCCCTTCGCTTTGTCGTGTGATGACGCCGTAAACGGCTGTGTTGATTCACGCGAATAACAAGATTCCATTAGCCACGCCCGCTGACACCGGGCCAACGAAGAACTTTGAACCATGGCCACTATCCACGTAGACGGCAAAGAGCTCGAAGTCGATGGGGCAGACAACCTGTTACAGGCATGTCTGTCGCTAGGCCTCGATATCCCTTATTTCTGCTGGCACCCAGCCCTAGGCAGCGTTGGCGCTTGCCGCCAGTGTGCGGTCAAGCAGTACACCGACGAAAACGACAAGCGTGGTCGGATCGTCATGTCCTGCATGACCCCCGCCACCGACGGCAGCTGGATCTCCATCGACGACGAAGAAGCGAAAGTGTTTCGCGCCAGCGTCGTCGAATGGCTGATGACCAACCACCCTCACGACTGTCCGGTCTGTGAAGAAGGCGGTCACTGCCACCTGCAAGACATGACGGTGATGACCGGCCACAACGAGCGCCGTTATCGCTTCACCAAGCGTACCCACCAGAACCAGGATCTCGGCCCGTTCATCGGTCACGAAATGAACCGCTGCATCGCCTGCTACCGCTGCGTGCGCTTCTATAAGGACTACGCCGGCGGCACCGATCTCGGTGTGTTCGGCGCCCACGACAACGTGTACTTCGGTCGCGTTGAAGACGGCACCCTGGAAAGCGAGTTCTCCGGCAACCTCACCGAGGTTTGCCCGACCGGTGTGTTCACCGACAAGACTCACTCCGAGCGCTACAACCGCAAGTGGGACATGCAGTTCTCTCCGAGCATCTGCCATGGCTGCTCCAGCGGTTGCAACATCTCCCCGGGCGAGCGCTACGGTGAACTGCGTCGTATCGAAAACCGTTTCAACGGTTCGGTAAACCAGTACTTCCTGTGCGACCGTGGCCGTTTCGGCTATGGCTACGTCAACCGCGAAGACCGCCCGCGTCAGCCGAAGCTGGCCAACGGCGCCAAGCTGACCCTCGACGAAGCACTGGATAAAGCCGCTGACCTGCTGCGCGGTCGCAACATCGTCGGTATCGGTTCGCCGCGTGCCAGCCTCGAAAGCAACTACGCGTTGCGCGAACTGGTCGGCGCCGAGCACTTCTACTCCGGTATCGAAGCCGCTGAGCTGGAACGCATTCGTCTGGTCATGCAGGTACTCAAAGACAGCCCGCTGCCGATCCCGAACATGCGCGACATCGAAGACCACGACGCGATCTTCGTCCTCGGCGAAGACCTGACCCAGACTGCTGCGCGTATGGCCCTGTCCCTGCGTCAATCGGTCAAGGGCAAAGCCGAAGACATGGCCGACGCCATGCGCGTTCAGCCTTGGCTCGACGCTGCGGTGAAGAACATCGGTCAGCACGAAATGAACCCGCTGTTCATCGCCAGCCTGGCTGAAACCAAGCTCGATGACATCGCTGAAGAATGCGTTCACGCTGCGCCAGACGACCTGGCCCGCATCGGTTTCGCCGTGGCTCACGCCCTCGACGCCAGCGCACCTGCCGTTGAAGGCCTGGACGCGGAAGCTCTTGAGCTGGCCAAGCGTATTGCCGACGCCCTGCTCGCCGCCAAGCGTCCGCTGATCATTGCCGGCACCTCGCTGGGTTCCAAGGCGCTGATCGAAGCCGCGGCAAACATCGCCAAAGCCCTGAAGCTGCGCGAGAAGAACGGTTCCATCAGCCTGATCGTGCCAGAGGCCAACAGCCTCGGCCTGGCCATGCTCGGTGGCGACTCGGTCGATGCCGCGCTGCAAGCCGTGATCGATGGCAAGGCCGACGCCATTGTCGTGCTGGAAAACGATCTGTACACCCGCACCGACAAAGCCAAGGTCGATGCTGCCCTGAACGCCGCGAAAGTGGTGATCGTGGCGGACCATCAGAAAACCGCCACCAGCGATCGCGCGCACCTGGTTCTGCCAGCCGCCAGCTTCGCGGAAGGCGACGGTACGCTGGTCAGCCAGGAAGGTCGCGCCCAGCGCTTCTTCCAGGTCTTCGACCCGACTTATCTGGATGCGAGCATCATGGTTCACGAAGGCTGGCGCTGGCTGCATGCTCTGCGTTCGACCCTGCTGAACCAGCCGATCGACTGGACCCAACTGGACCACGTCACCGCTGCCTGTGCCGCAAGCACTCCGCAACTGGCCGGCATCGTCAGCGCTGCACCGTCCGCCGCATTCCGCATCAAAGGCCTGAAACTGGCTCGCGAACCGCTGCGTTACTCCGGTCGTACCGCCATGCGCGCCGACATCAGCGTGCACGAACCGCGTACTTCCCAGGACAACGACACCGCGTTCTCGTTCTCCATGGAAGGTTACTCGGGCTCGGTCGAACCGCGTCAGCAAGTGCCATTCGCCTGGTCTCCGGGCTGGAACTCGCCGCAAGCCTGGAACAAGTTCCAGGACGAAGTCGGTGGTCACATCCGTGCTGGCGACCCGGGCACCCGCCTGATCGAAAGCACCGGTGATTCGCTGAACTGGTTCGCTGCTGTTCCACGTGCGTTCAACCCGGCTCCGGGCACCTGGCAGGTTGTGCCGTTCTTCCACCTGTTCGGCAGCGAAGAGAACTCTTCCAAAGCCGCACCGGTTCAGGAGCGCATCCCGGCCGCTTACGTGTCGCTGGCCAAATCCGAAGCCGACCGTCTGGGGGTCAATGACGGTGCCCTGCTGAGCTTGAGCGTGGCCGGCCAGACCCTGCGTCTGCCGCTGCGCATCAACGAAGAGCTGGGTGCCGGTCTGGTCGCATTGCCGGCCGGTATCGCCGGCATTCCGCCAGCGATCTTTGGCAAATCAGTTGACGGTCTGCAGGAGGCAGCTCAATGACCTGGTTCACGCCTGAAGTGATTGACGTGATCATCGCGGTCCTCAAGGCCATCGTGATTCTGCTCGCCGTTGTGGTGTGCGGCGCGCTGCTGAGCTGGGTCGAGCGTCGTCTGCTCGCCCTCTGGCAGGACCGTTACGGTCCGAACCGCGTCGGTCCGTTCGGCGCGTTCCAGATTGCGGCCGACATGATCAAGATGTTCTTCAAGGAAGACTGGACCCCGCCGTTCGCCGACAAGGTGATCTTCACCTTGGCGCCGGTCGTGGCCATGAGCGCCTTGCTGATTGCCTTCGCGATCATCCCGATCACCCCGACCTGGGGTGTGGCGGACATCAACATCGGCATCCTGTTCTTCTTCGCCATGGCCGGTCTGTCGGTCTACGCGGTGCTGTTCGCCGGCTGGTCGAGTAACAACAAGTTCGCCCTGTTGGGCAGCTTGCGGGCCTCGGCACAAACCGTGTCGTACGAAGTGTTCATGGGCCTGTCGCTGATGGGCATCGTGATCCAGGTTGGCTCGTTCAACATGCGCGACATCGTTGAATACCAGGCGCAGAACCTGTGGTTCGTCATTCCGCAGATCTTCGGTTTCCTGACCTTCTTCATTGCTGGCGTCGCCGTGACTCACCGTCACCCGTTCGACCAGCCGGAAGCGGAGCAGGAACTGGCCGACGGTTACCACATTGAATACGCCGGCATGAAATGGGGCATGTTCTTCGTCGGCGAGTACATCGGCATCGTGTTGATTTCGGCGCTGCTTGTGACCTTGTTCTTCGGAGGCTGGCACGGTCCGTTCGGGATTCTGCCGCAGATCCCGTTCATCTGGTTCGCACTGAAAACCGCGTTCTTCATCATGTTCTTCATCCTGCTGCGCGCTTCGATTCCGCGCCCACGGTATGACCAAGTGATGGATTTCAGCTGGAAGTTCTGCCTGCCGCTGACCCTCGTCAACATGCTGGTGACCGCTGCGATCGTGTTGCTCAACACGCCCGCCGTCGCGGCTCAGTGAGGATAGAGAATCATGAAGTACATATTTGACATCGTGCATGGCTTCTTCACCCAGCTTCGCAGCCTGGTGATGATCTTCGGCCACGCCTTCCGCAAGCGCGACACGCTGCAATACCCGGAAGAGGCGGTGTACCTGCCGCCGCGCTTCCGTGGCCGTATCGTGCTGACCCGCGACCCCGACGGCGAAGAGCGTTGTGTAGCCTGCAACCTGTGCGCCGTGGCGTGCCCGGTCGGTTGCATCTCGCTGCAGAAAGCTGAAACCGATGACGGTCGCTGGTACCCGGAGTTTTTCCGTATCAACTTCTCGCGCTGCATTTTCTGCGGCCTCTGCGAGGAAGCCTGCCCGACCACCGCAATCCAGCTGACACCGGATTTCGAGATGGCCGAGTTCAAACGTCAGGACCTGGTGTACGAGAAAGAAGATCTGCTGATCTCCGGCCCCGGCAAAAACCCTGATTACAACTTCTATCGTGTTGCAGGTATGGCGATTGCCGGTAAGCCCAAAGGCGCCGCGCAGAATGAAGCCGAACCGATCAACGTGAAGAGCTTGCTGCCTTAAGGAAGAAAGATGGAATTCGCTTTCTATTTCGCATCGGGTATCGCGGTTGTGTCCACGCTTCGCGTGATCACCAACACCAACCCTGTGCACGCCCTGCTCTACCTGATCATTTCGCTGATTGCCGTGGCGATGACGTTCTTCGCCCTCGGCGCACCGTTCGCCGGTGTGCTGGAAGTGATCGCCTACGCTGGCGCCATCATGGTGCTGTTCGTGTTCGTGGTGATGATGCTGAACCTGGGCCCGGCCTCGGTTCAGCAAGAGCGCGTCTGGCTCAAGCCCGGCATCTGGCTCGGCCCGGTCGCGCTCGGCACCCTGCTGCTGGTTGAACTGCTGTACGTACTGTTCAGCCATGACAGCGGTCAGGCCATCGGCCACACCACCGTAGACGCCAAGGCCGTGGGCATCAGCCTGTTCGGTCCTTACCTGCTGGTGGTCGAACTCGCCTCGATGTTGCTGCTCGCCGCAGCTGTCACGGCGTTCCACTTGGGCCGCAACGAAGCCAAGGAGCAATGACGATGCCTGCTATCCCTATGGAGCATGGTCTGGCGGTCGCCGGCATCCTGTTCTGCCTCGGTCTGGTCGGCCTGATGGTCCGCCGCAACATTCTCTTCGTGCTGATGAGCCTGGAGGTCATGATGAATGCCTCCGCACTGGCCTTCATCGTTGCCGGTAGCCGCTGGGCGCAGCCGGATGGACAGATCATGTTCATCCTGGTGATCAGCCTGGCAGCCGCCGAGGCCAGTATTGGCCTGGCGATTCTGTTGCAGCTGTATCGCCGCTTCCACACTCTCGATATCGACGCTGCCAGCGAGATGCGCGGATGAATCTTCTCTATCTGACTTTCGTATTCCCTCTCATAGGTTTCCTGCTGCTGGCGTTCTCACGCGGCCGTTTTTCGGAAAACCTGTCGGCGCTGATTGGCGTCGGTTCCATTGGCCTGTCGGCCATCGTCACGGCTTATGTGATCTGGCAGTTCAAGGTTGCGCCACCTGAAGGCGGTCACTACACCATGGTGTTGTGGCAGTGGATGGCGGTGGAAGGCTTTACGCCTAACTTCGCGCTGTACCTGGATGGTCTGTCCGTGACCATGCTCGGTGTGGTGGTCGGCGTCGGCTTCCTGATCCACCTGTTCGCGTCCTGGTACATGCGCGGTGAAGCCGGTTACTCGCGCTTCTTCGCCTACACCAACCTGTTTATCGCCAGCATGCTGTTCCTGGTCCTGGGCGATAACCTGTTGTTCCTGTACTTCGGTTGGGAAGGCGTGGGCCTGTGCTCGTACCTGTTGATCGGTTTCTACTACAGCAACCGCAACAACGGTAACGCGGCACTCAAAGCCTTCATCGTCACCCGGATCGGCGACGTGTTCATGGCCATCGGCCTGTTCATCCTGTTCGCGCAACTGGGCACGCTGAACATCCAGGAACTGCTGGTGTTGGCACCGCAGAAATTCCAGGCCGGCGACTTCTGGATGGTCATGGCGACCCTGATGCTGCTGGGCGGCGCTGTCGGTAAATCCGCGCAACTGCCGCTGCAAACCTGGCTGGCGGACGCGATGGCCGGTCCTACTCCGGTTTCGGCACTGATCCACGCCGCAACCATGGTGACCGCCGGTGTCTACCTGATTGCCCGTACTCACGGCCTGTTTACCCTGGCGCCGGATATCCTGCACCTGGTTGGCGTTGTTGGCGGTGTGACCCTGGTACTCGCCGGTTTTGCCGCACTGGTTCAGACCGACATCAAACGTATCCTCGCCTACTCGACCATGAGCCAGATCGGCTACATGTTCCTGGCCCTGGGCGTTGGCGCATGGGATGGCGCGATCTTCCACCTGATGACCCACGCCTTCTTCAAAGCGCTGCTGTTCCTTGCGTCCGGTGCGGTGATCGTTGCCTGCCACCACGAGCAGAACATCTTCAAGATGGGCGGCCTGTGGAAGAAACTGCCACTGGCCTACGCCAGCTTCATCGTCGGCGGCGCGGCGCTGTCTGCCCTGCCACTGGTCACCGCAGGCTTCTACTCCAAGGACGAAATCCTCTGGGAAGCGTTCGCCAGCGGCAACCACGGTCTGCTTTACGCAGGTCTGGTCGGTGCGTTCATGACGTCGCTGTACACCTTCCGCCTGATCTTCATCACGTTCCACGGTGAAGCGAAGACCGAAGCGCACGCCGCTCACGGCATCGCTCACTGGCTGCCACTGTCGGTGCTGATCGTATTGTCTACCGCCATTGGCGCGATGATCGTTCCGCCACTGCACGGCGTGCTGCCAGAAAGCGTCGGCCATGCCGGCGGCGAAGCCAAGCACAGTCTGGAAATCGCCTCGGGTGCCATCGCCCTGGCCGGTATCCTGCTGGCCGCGCTGCTGTTCCTCGGCAAGCGTCGTTTCGTCACTGCAATCGCCAACAGCGGCATTGGCCGCTTCCTTTCGGCCTGGTGGTTCGCTGCCTGGGGCTTCGACTGGATCTACGACAAACTGTTCGTCAAGCCATACCTTGCGATCAGCCACGCACTGCGCAGAGACCCGCTCGACCAGACCATCGGTCTGATCCCGCGTATGGCCAAAGGCGGTCACACCGCCCTGAGCCGTACCGAAACCGGTCAACTGCGTTGGTACGCGGCCTCGATGGCAGCCGGCTCCGTGCTGGTCATCGGCGCCATCGTGCTGGTAGCGGTCTGATATGAACCTTGCGAACTTGCGAAAGGAATTGAGCCCGTCATGATTCTGCCTTGGCTAATCCTGATCCCCTTCATCGGCGGCCTGCTGTGCTGGATGGGTGAGCGCTTCGGCGCTACCCTCCCCCGCTGGATTGCGCTGTTGACCATGACCCTGGAACTCGCGCTCGGCCTCTGGCTGTGGGCCCACGGTAATTATTCATTTGCCCCGGCACCTGGCGCCGATCCGACCTGGGTGCTTGAGTTCAAGCACATCTGGATCGAGCGCTTCGGCATCAGCGTGCACCTGGCCCTCGACGGCCTGTCGCTGCTGATGATCCTGCTGACCGGTCTGCTGGGTATCCTCTCGGTACTTTGCTCGTGGAAAGAGATCCAGCGTCACGTTGGTTTCTTCCACTTGAACCTGATGTGGATCCTGGGCGGTGTCGTCGGCGTGTTCCTCGCCCTCGACCTGTTCATGTTCTTCTTCTTCTGGGAAATGATGCTGGTGCCGATGTACTTCCTCATCGCGCTCTGGGGTCACAGTTCTTCGGACGGCAAGAAAACCCGGATCTACGCGGCGACCAAGTTCTTCATCTTCACTCAGGCTTCCGGCCTGATCATGTTGGTGGCGATCCTGGGTCTGGTACTGGTCAACTTCAACGACACTGGCGTGATTACCTTCAACTACGCCGATCTGTTGAAAACCAAGATGTCGCTGACCACCGAGTACATTTTGATGCTCGGTTTCTTCATCGCCTTCGCGGTGAAGCTGCCAGTGGTGCCATTCCACTCCTGGCTGCCTGATGCTCACGCCCAGGCGCCGACAGCAGGCTCGGTCGACCTGGCCGGTATCTTGTTGAAGACGGCGGCTTACGGTCTGCTGCGTTTCGCCCTGCCGCTGTTCCCGAATGCCTCGGCCGAGTTCGCGCCGATCGCCATGACCCTGGGTCTGATCGGGATCTTCTACGGTGCGTTCCTGGCCTTCGCCCAAACCGACATCAAGCGTCTGATCGCCTACTCCTCCGTTTCCCACATGGGCTTCGTGTTGATCGGCATCTACTCCGGCAGCCAACTGGCACTGCAAGGCGCGGTCATGCAGATGCTGGCACACGGTCTGTCGGCCGCGGCACTCTTTATCCTCAGTGGCCAACTGTATGAACGCACTCACACCCGTGATATGCGTGAGATGGGAGGCTTGTGGTCGAAGATCGCTTACCTGCCGGCCATCAGCCTGTTCTTTGCAGCCGCGTCGCTGGGCTTGCCGGCTACCGGTAACTTTGTGGGTGAGTTCCTGATCCTGATCGGCACGTTCCCGAGCGCTCCATTGATCACTATCCTCGCGACGTCCGGCCTGGTGTTCGGTTCGGTCTACTCGCTGATCATGATCCACCGTGCCTACTTCGGCCCGTCCAAATCGGACGCGGTGCTGCATGGCATGGATGGTCGCGAACTGATCATGGTGGTCGGGCTTGCGGCGCTGCTGATTTTCATCGGCGTGTACCCGCAACCGTTCCTCGATACCTCTGCTGCGACGATGCATGGCGTGCAGCAATGGCTCGGCACCGCCTTCACTCAACTCGCTTCGGCCCGGTAAGAGCGCTATGGAATTCACGACTCAACACTTTATTGCGCTTGCGCCGTTGTTGATCACCAGCGCCACGATCATCGTGGTGATGCTGGCGATCGCCTGGCGCCGCAACCACTCGCAGACCTTCCTGATTTCCGTGGCGGGTCTGAACCTGGCGTTGCTGTCGATCCTGCCAGCCCTGAAAGTCGCGCCTCTGGCCGTGACTCCACTGCTGCAAATCGACACCTTCGCCTGCTTGTACATGGCGCTGATCCTGGTCGCCACCCTCGCTTGTGTCACCCTCGCCCACGCCTACCTCGGCGATGGCGGTTCGGGTTACCCGGGCAACCGTGAAGAACTTTACCTGCTGATCCTGATGGCCGCCGCTGGTGGCCTGGTGCTGGTCAGCGCGCAGCACCTGGCCGGGTTGTTCATCGGTCTGGAACTGCTCTCGGTACCGGTCTACGGTCTGGTGGCGTATGCCTTCTTCAACAAGCGTTCGCTGGAAGCCGGTATCAAGTACATGGTGCTGTCGGCCGCCGGTTCCGCGTTCCTGTTGTTCGGCATGGCCCTGCTCTACGCCGACTCCGGCAGCCTGAGCTTCGTTGGCATCGGCCAGGCCCTCGCGGCCACCGGCCTGCCAAGCTCGCTGGCGCAACTGGGCCTGGGCATGATGCTGATCGGTCTGGCGTTCAAGCTGTCGCTGGTACCGTTCCACCTCTGGACTCCGGACGTTTACGAAGGTGCTCCGGCTCCGGTGGCGGCGTTCCTGGCCACCGCTTCGAAAGTCGCTGTGTTCGCAGTGATGGTGCGTCTGTTCCAGATCTCGCCAGCGGCGAGCAGCGGTGTACTGAGCGACGTGCTGACCATCATCGCCATCGCGTCGATCCTGTTCGGTAACCTGCTGGCACTGACCCAAAGCAACCTCAAGCGTCTGCTGGGTTACTCGTCCATCGCTCACTTCGGTTACCTGCTGATCGCCCTGGTGGCGAGCAAGGGTCTGGCCGTGGAAGCCATCGGCGTGTACCTGGTCACCTACGTGATCACCAGCCTCGGCGCGTTCGGCGTGATCACGCTGATGTCCTCGCCGTACAACGGCCGTGACGCGGATGCCCTGTACGAATACCGCGGCCTGTTCTGGCGCCGTCCGTACCTGACCGCCGTACTGACCGTGATGATGCTGTCCCTCGCCGGTATCCCGCTGACCGCGGGCTTCATCGGCAAGTTCTACATCATCGCCACCGGTGTCGAGTCGCACCAATGGTGGCTGGTCGGTTCCCTGGTACTGGGCAGCGCCATCGGCGTCTTCTACTACCTGCGCGTCATGGTCACCCTGTACCTGATCGAACCGAACCTGCGTCGTCACGATGCGCAACTGCACTGGGAACAACGTGCAGGCGGCGTGATGCTGCTGGCGATCGCTGCACTGGCGTTCTTCCTCGGGCTGTACCCGCAGCCGTTGCTGGTGCTGGTTCAGCAGGCGGGATTGGCGGGTTGATCGCTTAAGCGACACTCGGTAGTAAACAAAAACGGCACCTTCGGGTGCCGTTTTTGTTTTGGGGGGATTGAAGATCTCCTATCAGATCCAAGAACCATGAAGCGGATCGGCGCCATGAAGGGCAAACTCGTATTTCCCAATGACATCGATACCTCTCTGTCAGACAGCCAGCTAGATACCTACGAAAGGTAGAAGCCACATCTGCGCACATGGATCTATCAGACCCACCCTGACCAATGTGGGAGCGAGCCTGCTCGCGATGGCGTCGGCATGTTCAACATCGTCATTGCCTGACATTCCGCTATCGCGAGCAGGCTCACTCCTACAGGTTGTGTGCCGTTCGCTAATTCTGTGGCCACCCCGGATCACTGTGGGAGCGTGGCTTGCCCGCGAAGGCGTCAGGTCAGTCGACATCATCATTGCCTGACACTCCGTATTCGCGAGCAAGCTCGTTCCCACAGATTTCAGAGGTGCACCCGCATGGCTTGGCGTTCCACCCGCATAACGAAATTGTAATTCCCGCATCACCTTGGCGTTATCCGCAGCTTGCAACGATGTCACCCGGCGACCATGCCGGCGGGCCTTCTCCGCCGAATAATAAAACCCACGCCGAAGCACGTTCCCGTTCTGCCGAACCCAAGGAGTGTTTGATGGTTAACAATACAAAAATGTCGATGGCCGCTTTAGCGGTGGTGGTCGGCTCCGGGCCGTCCATGGTGATGGCGGATGATAAAGCCGAAGGGTTTATCGAGGGCAGCAGCCTGACGGTGCTCAATCGTAACTTCTACTTCAACCGTGATCACCGCAACGGCCAGTCCAGCCCCACCGGCAATGGTTATTCCGAAGCCTGGGCCCATGCGGTGATCAGCAAGTTCGAATCCGGGTTTACCCAAGGCACTGTCGGCGTCGGTGTCGATGCGTTTGCGATGATCGGTTTGAAGCTCGACACCGGTGACGGGCGCAACGGTGGCCGTAGTTCGTTTGATGTGCTGCCAGTCAACAGTGATGGCGAGGCGCGGGATGAGTACACCAAGGTGGGTGGCGCCGCCAAAGTGCGAGCTTTCGATACGGTGGTCAAGGTCGGTGACGTGTTCCCGGCCAACCCGGTGGTGGCGGCAGGTGACTCGCGATTGCTGCCGGAGAGCTTTCGCGGTGTGACGGCGGTCAACACCAGCATCGAGGGGCTGTCGGTTCAGGGCGGTCGGTTGCATGCGATGAGCCAACCCGTGTCCAGCGACATGCGCGAGAACTTCGCCACGTTTTATGCCGGCCCGGTCAATTCGCCATGGATCGCTTACGGCGGCGGCGACTATGCGCTGAACAAGAACCTCAGTTTCAGCCTGTACTCCAGCCGCCTCAAGGATGCCTGGAATCAGTACTACGCCGGCACTGCCTGGACCTACCCGCTATCGGATGACCTGTCGCTGTTTGGCGGCCTGAACTATTACAAGGCTGTCGACGAAGGCAAACAACTGCTCAGCAAGTTCGACAACAACATCTGGAGCGCCCGGGTCGGGGTGAAACTCGGCGCGCACTCCGTTGCTCTTTCACACCAGCGCAACAACGGCAATGACGACTTTGATTACCTGCGTCAATCCGACTCGATCTTCCTCGACAACTCCATCCAGTACAGCGACTTCAACTCGCCCAAGGAACGTTCATGGATGGTGCGCTACGACCTCGACATGACCACTTACGGCGTGCCAGGGCTATCGTTCATGACTCGTTACGCCCGAGGCACCGACGCCGATTACTCCAACGCCAACGCCGTGTACATGCGCCGCGATGCTGACGGCAATCCGCTGACCGACCAGAAGCGCTGGGAGCGTGATGTCGAAGTCAAATACGTGGTGCAGAGCGGTTCGATGAAAGACCTGTCGCTGCGTTTGCGCCAGGCCACGACTCGCGCCACGGCGTTTGAATCGGATCTGGATGAAGTGCGAGTGATTGTCGAGTACCCGCTGGCGATTCTCTGATTGAGCGGTTGATACACATTCACCTTTAGAAGCTCCTTGCTCCTTTGGTAAGAGGTGAATCTTTGGCGTCCTTCGGGGCGCCTTTTTTATGTGCGCCTGAATAAAACCTGCAGGTGCTGCCGAAGGTTCGGCAGCACCTGCAGGGAATCCGGTCCTGGCCATCCGGGCGGTGTCAGCCGCCGCGATTGCGGCAATCCCCCGCCACGGTGTATTTGATGGTGTTGAGTTGGCCCTTGGAGTCTTCGTAGGTCATGGCGGTGGGGACTACGGCGCAGGCAGCTGGCGGGCGCACAACGCTCACCACTTTCACCACGTCCAGCTTCATTCCGTATTCGTAGTCCTGGACCAACGGCGCCGATTTGCCCTGGCGGGCCGCGTACTGCTCCATGGCTTTGGTATTGGCACTCAGCGCCCGCTCGAACGTCCGGTCACCACCGCCCTCGGCAAACACATTCAGGGACATCGTCAGCACGCTGGCGAACGTCATTAACTTAAGCACTTTCATATCCATTTCCTTCCAATCCTGGCTCATAAAAAAACCCGGCATCGAGACTCGATGACGGGCTTGTTCAAGTGCGATGCGCTTACAAGTCTTTGGTGTTGCCGTCTTTCTTTTCATTGACGACGACTGGGTCGCGAGCTTGTTCCTTGGCGACGAACAGTTCTACGGAGCGGTCATTGGCGGTCATCATTTTTTCGAAGGTCCGATCGCCGCCGCCTTCGGCCAAGGCCAGAGAAGACATCGCCAACGCTGCTGTAAAGGCACTGATTTGTACGAATTTCATGTTTGATTCCTCGTTTAAGTAGCTGACGGGATCAAGGTAACAATCCGAACCTTTCGTAACGGTGGCGCACAAATTACATATCCGTTATGTGCCAAATAAACTGTGGGAGCGAGCCTGCTCGCGAAAGCGGTGGGTCAGTCAACATCAGTGTCGGCTGACAGATTTGCTATCGCTAACAGGCTAGCTCCCACAGGAAGATCACCTATTCTGCTGGGGCTGTGTCTTCGTCTCGGCGATGGGCGAGCTGATACAGCGCCGGCAAGATCAGCAGCGTCAGGATGGTCGAGGACAGGATCCCGCCAATCACCACCGTCGCCAACGGTCGCTGCACTTCCGCGCCAGTACCGGTCGCCAGCGCCATCGGAATGAAGCCCAGGGACGCCACCAGCGCCGTCATCAACACCGGGCGCAGACGTGTCAGCGCGCCTACGTTGATCGCCTCAGACAGCGAACGCCCCTCCTCCCGCAGGTTGCGGATGAACGCGATCATCACCAGCCCGTTGAGCACCGCGACCCCCGACAACGCGATGAAGCCCACGCCTGCCGAGATCGACAGCGGAATGTCCCGCAACCACAGCGCCATGACCCCGCCGGTCAACGCAAACGGGATCCCGGTGAATACCAGCAAGCCGTCCTTGAGATTGTTGAACATCATGAACAGCAACCCGAACACCAACAGCAACGCCACCGGCACCACGATCTGCAGGCGCTTGGCCGCCGATTGCAGTTGCTCGAACTGCCCGCCCCAACTAGTCCAATAACCCGCAGGCACCTGCACCTCTCGCTCGATCACCTCGCCCGCCTCTTCGACGAACGAACCGAGATCGCGCCCGCGCACGTTGGCGCTGACGATCACCAGGCGCTTGCCGTTTTCGCGGCTGACCTGATTCGGCCCCAGCACCAGATCAAGGCTGGCGACTTCTTTCAAGGCAATAAAACCAATCTGATCAGCCGCGCCATTGAGCGGTGCCGGCACCGGAATCAACAGCGCCGACAGACCTTCGATGTCCTTGCGCATGGCATCGGACAACCGCACCACCATGTCGAAACGCCGGTCGCCTTCATACAATGTGCCGGCCTTACGCCCACCCACCGCGACGGCAATGGTGTCCTGCACATCGCCGACGTTGAGCCCGTAACGCGCCGCCTTGTCGCGATCGATGTTGATGGTCAGCACCGGCAGGCCGGTGGTTTGTTCGACTTTGACCTCAGAGGCGCCTTTGACCTTCTGCATGGCGGCGGCAATCTTCGCCGCGGTGGCGTTGAGCACGGCCATGTCATCGCCGAACACCTTGACCGCGACGTCGCTGCGCACGCCGGAGATCAGTTCGTTGAAGCGCAACTGAATCGGCTGCGACAGTTCATAGTTGCTGCCCGGCAACGTCGCCGCGGCCTGTTGCAGTTCCGCCATCAGGGTTTCGCGGGACTTGCCCGGGTCCGGCCATTGCTCTTTTGGCTTGAGCATCACGTAGCTGTCGGAGATGTTCGGCGGCATCGGGTCAGAGGCGATTTCGGCGGTGCCGGTGCGGGCGAACACGCGCTCGACTTCCGGCACTTTGCCGAGGATCAGGGTTTCCAGACGCTGCTGCATGTCCACCGATTGCGTGAGGCTGGTGCCCGGCACGCGCAAGGCTTGCAGGGCAAAATCGCCCTCGCTGAGGCTAGGCACGAACTCGCTGCCCATGCGGCCGGTCAGCACGCCGCTGAGCACAATCACGCCCAACGCCGCGCCCACCGCCACTGCCCGATGGCTCATCACCCACGCCAGCGCCGGCGCATACACCCGGCGCGCACCGCGCATCACCAGGCCCTCTTCTTCCTTGACCTTGCCGGTGACAAACAGCGCAATCGCGGCCGGAACAAAGGTCACCGACAGCAGCATCGCGCCGAGCAACGCGATAACCACAGTGAACGCCATCGGGTGGAACATTTTCCCTTCTACACCGCTCAAGGCGAAGATCGGCAGGTACACGACCATGATGATCAACTGGCCGAAAATCAGCGGCCGCCGAGCTTCTTTGGCCGCCGCAAACACTTCATGGAAACGCTCGGAGCGGTTCAGCAAACGCCCATGATGCTGCTGCGCGTGGGCCAGCCGTCGCAGGGTGTTTTCGACGATCACCACCGCGCCGTCGACGATGATGCCGAAGTCGAGTGCGCCCAGGCTCATCAGGTTGGCGCTGACCTTGTTGCTGTACATGCCGGTGAAGGTGAACAGCATCGACAGCGGAATCACCATCGCGGTAATCAAGGCCGCGCGGATGTTGCCGAGGAACAGGAACAGAATCGCGATCACCAGAATCGCGCCTTCGACCAGATTCTTTTTCACCGTGGCAATGGCTTTGTCCACCAGGTGCGTGCGGTCGTACACCGGCACCGCGATCACGCCTTCGGGCAGCGAACGGTTGATCTGTTCCAGCTTGCTGGCGACGGCCTGGGACACGGTGCGGCTGTTTTCGCCGATCAGCATGAACACGGTGCCGAGCACCACTTCACGGCCGTTTTCCGTGGCGGCGCCGCTGCGCATTTCGCGGCCGATGTCCACGGTGGCGACGTTCTTCACCCGGATCGGCGTGCCATCGACGTTGGCCATGACGATGTTGGCGATGTCCTCGGTGCTCGCCACTTGCCCCGGCGCACGAATCAGCAACTGCTCGCCGCTGCGCTCGATGTACCCCGCACCGACGTTGGCGTTGTTGCGCTCCAGCGCTGTGATCAGGTCAGTGAGGGTCAACTTGTAGGCTGCCAGCCGTTTCGGATCGGGGGCGATCTGGTATTCCTTGGCAAAGCCGCCGATGGTGTTGATCTCGGCCACACCAGGGACGTTGCGCAGTTGCGGCTTGATGATCCAGTCCTGAATCACCCGCAAATCCGTCGGCGTGTAGGCGCTACCGTCGTCCTTGAGCGCGCCGTCCCTGGCTTCCACGGTCCACAGGAAAATCTCGCCGAGGCCGGTGGAAATCGGCCCCATCACCGCTTCGGTGCCCTCGGGCAATTGCTCCTTGGCGATCTGTAACCGCTCGTTGACCAATTGCCGGGCGAAGAACAGGTCGGTGCCGTCCTTGAAAATCACCGTGACCTGCGACAGCCCCGAACGCGACAGCGAACGAGTCTGCTCCAGCGCCGGCAGACCGGCCATGGCGGTTTCAATCGGAAAGGTAATGCGCTGTTCGGTTTCCAGCGGCGAGAACCCGGCGGCGCCGGTGTTGATTTGCACCTGGACGTTGGTGATGTCGGGCACGGCGTCGATCGGCAGTTTTTGATAACTGGCGATCCCGAGGCCGGCCATGAGCAGAACGGCGAGCAGCACGATGATGCGCTGCTCGATGGCAAACTGGATCAGGCGTTCGAACATGAGAACCTTCTCGTCGAGGGTGCGAATCGATGGGCATTTTTAGTGGGAATCTTCAACGAGCTTCTTCAATGAGAGTGCTCGGCCGAGGCCTTGCCCAGTTCCGATTTGAGAACGAAGCTGCCGGCCGCAGCGACTTGCGCACCGGCCTCCAGCCCCTGCGTGACTTCCACCTGCCCCGCTGCACGACTGCCCAGTTCCACGGCCCGCGCCTCGAAGCCGTCGTCAGTGCGCACGAACACCGTGGGTTTGTCCTCGACGGTCTGGATCGCAGCTTCCGGCACCGCCACGTTGGCCTGACGGCTGTCGGTGGCGACCAGTGCGGTGACGAACAACCCAGGACGCCACGAACCTTGAGGGTTTTCCAAGGTGACGCGAACGGTGGCGGTGCGGGTCTGTTCGCCGAGCAAACTGCCGACGTAAGCCACCGTGCCGGCGACTTCCGCATTGAGTTCCGGGGCGCTGACGGTGACCGCTTTGCCCACTTGCACCTTGTTCAGATCCTTGGGCGAAACGCCGAAGGTCACCCACACTCGCGACAAGTCCGAGAGCGTGAACGCCGCCGTGGTTCCGTCGACCACCTCCCCTGGCGTCAGGTGCTTTTCCACCACCATGCCGTCGAACGGCGCTCGCAGTTCATAGCGATTGCCGCCGGTGGCAACCACGCTGCCACTGAGCACGCTGATCTTTTGCCGGGCGTTGTTCACGGCGATTTCGGCTTCTTCCAGCGCTTGGCGCGCCTGCAACACATCCTGCTCGGCGGAAATCTTGTCCTGCCACAACTGCTTCTCGCGCTCGTAGGTGGTGCGCGCCAAGGCCAAGCGCCGTTGCGCCGCAGCCTGTTCGCTGCGCTGATCGGAGATCTGCTGACTGGCGATCACCGCCAGCAGCTGGCCCTTCTTTACCCTCTGCCCGAGATTGACCGACACCGACTCGACCACCCCTGGCACCCGCGGTACGACGTGGGCGGTGCGGTCTTCGTCGAAGCGCACTTCGCCGGGGAACGACAAACCGAGGCTGATGCTTTGCGCCCGCGCTTCGGCCAGTTGAATGCCCGCCGCCGCGATCTGCTCGGCACTCAACGTCAGATGCCCCTCTTCGCCTTCGGCATGTTCGCCGTCGGCTGCTGCGCCTTCTTCGGCGTGGTCCGCATGCTCCGCCGCTTCATCGGCGTGGGCATCGATGGAGCCGTTGCCCGCCCACATCGAGCCAATACCAATGCCCAGCGCCAACGTCGCCACCGCGACAACGATCAGTTTTTTATCCATGGAAACTCCTCTGCGCCCTGTCATCGCGCAGTGATCTGAAAGGTGAAATTCAAGGGCTGACGGCGAATGCGCCGAGGTCGCCGAAAATGCGTTCGATGCGCACCCGCGCGTCCGTCGCCTCGGCAACAGCCTGGATGTATTGGGTGCGGGCGCTGATCAGGGTGCGCTGGGCGTCGAGCACGTCGAGGAAACCGAACTTGCCCATTTCGAAGCCGCGCGTGGCGCTGTCCACCGCACGTTGTGCGGCGGGCAGGATGGTCTGGTTGAACGCCTGGACTTCACCGTTGGCGGTCTGCCATTGCTTAAGGGTGGTCTGGATTTCGGTGCGCAAGCGCAGCTCGGTGGCGTTGCGCAGATCCCGCGCCTGATCGGTACGGCGCGCTGCCGCCAGCACGTTGCCCTGATTGCGGTTGAACAGCGGAATCGGCATCGACAGCCCGACCACGTTGACCCGCTCGCGCTCCAGTTCGCTGTACTGACTGCCGATGCTTACGGTCAGGTCGGGAATCCGTTGCGCCTTCTCCAGCCCCAACGACGCCTCGCGCTGATCGATCTGTAACGTGGCCAGCCGCAGCTCGGCGGTCTCGTTCAGGCGCTCCAGCAAGCGGGTCGGCGGCGGCATGGCGGGCATGCTTTGCGTGGCCGTCTGCACAGTGGTCGAAGTCGGTAACGGCGCGCCCATGACCTGCGCCAGTTGCTGATAGGCGTTGGCCCGATCGCGCTCCGCGCGGCTCAGTTCCAGTCGCACTTCGGAGCGTTGCACTTGCGCCCGTGTGCCTTCGACCGGCGACGACTTGCCCGCTTCGATCCGCCCCAGCGCCACGCGCAAACCGTGCTCGGCCAGTTGCAGCGACTGGCGAGACAACTGCAAGCGTTGCTGCGCAGTCTGGGCGCTGGTGAACGCCTGAATCACATCGGCGCGCAAGGCATTGCGCTTGCGCTCCAGTTCGATCCCGGCGGCGTCCTGGGCGCGGCTGGCGACATCGATCCGCGCACCGCGCTTGCCGCCCAGTTCAATCGGCTGGCTGAGCATCACTGTGGTGGTGCGCGAATCGCGGCGGGTGTCCTCGGCTTCCCAAGACACTTCGGGGTTGGGGATCAGACCGGCCTGCTGGCGGTCACCTTCGGCGATGCCGATTTCCCATTGCGCCGCTGCCAGATCCGGGTTGCCGGCGAATGCGGTTTGCAGGGCCTGATCGAGGGTCAGGGTCGATGCATTCGCAAGAGGCACGCCGGCCAGCAACAAACCGCCGCTGACCATGACCACCCACGCAGTTTTTTTCAGGCGTGACCGCGCCGTCAGTTCTCTTAAACCGGGCAATGGAGTACTTCCTTTAATCAAGAATCTTCGATGCCGCCACGGTAGGGTTTTGAACTTATCTACAAGGTGACTGAAACATTACAAATCCGTTATCCACGGTTACGCCAAGTTGTTTTGCTCTAACATGCAAAGTGCAAACAGCTAACTAGCAACACATAGAAACAAATGATGTGCCGTCATCCGCCGAACAGTACTTGCTTCAATTCAGCTCTCATGAGGCAGATGGATTTTTGTTCCCGCCCGCTGCGACAGGCTGTCGCAGACTGCGGTTTTAAAGCCTCAACACCGAGTTCTCGGTTGACTCTGTAGTCACTACAGCCTTTACCTTGCACGCCTGCAAACGGAGAAAACGCTGTAGGGAAATAGTGAGTCGTTATTCAAACCCGTCCGGAAGCCCTTACAAAAACAACAACTTTCCCGGCCACCTTAATTAAATATCCATTCAATGAAAGTGGTGATTGATCATGCGAATCCTTGTCGTCGAGGACGAGCTTAAAGCTGCCGAATACTTACATCAGGGACTGACGGAAAGTGGTTATATCGTCGACCACGCCGCCAATGGCGCCGATGGATTGCATCTGGCGCAAGAACAGGTTTATGACCTGATCATTCTGGATGTGAATCTGCCGGAACTGGACGGCTGGGGCGTGCTGGAACAACTGCGGCGCACCCACTCCACGCGGGTGATGATGCTCACCGCGCGCGGTCGCCTGGCCGACAAGATTCGTGGCCTCGATCTGGGCGCCGACGATTATCTGCTCAAGCCGTTCGAGTTTCCGGAATTGCTGGCACGGGTGCGCACTTTGATGCGTCGCAGCGAGAACATCCCGGTGCCGCAGGTACTGAAAGTCGCCGACCTGGAACTCGACCCTGGCCGTCATCGTGCGTTTCGTGGCGAACAGCGCATCGACCTGACCACCAAGGAGTTCGCCCTGCTGCATCTGTTGATGCGCCAGTCCGGCGAAGTGCTGACCCGTACCCAGATCATTTCGCTGGTGTGGGACATGAACTTCGACTGCGACACCAACGTGGTCGAAGTGTCGATCAGGCGTTTGCGGGCGAAGATCGATGACCCGTTCGACAACAAGTTGATCCACACCCTGCGCGGTGTCGGCTACGTGCTGGAGTCGCGGGAATGAAGCCGGCCAGCCTGTCGATGCGGCTGGGGCTGACGGTCAGTATTCTCGGCGCGCTGCTGGTGGTGTTCCTGGCGATCCTGGCGTATTTCGCCCTGACCCACGAGCTGAACGCGTTATCCAGGGACAGTCTGGAAAAGAAGATGGAGCAGGTTGAACACAGCCTGTCGCTGTACACCGACACCGGCGAAATCAGGACGAAACCGCACATCCTGCTTGATCAGGTCATGGGCCATGACAACCTCACGCTAACGATTTACGACCGCAGCAACCTGCGCACGCAACTGCTCAAATCCGGCACCGGCATGGCCGATCCGCGACTTGAATTGAAGGCGGTGCGGGCCGTCAGCGACGAGTTGGCCTACACCACCAGCACTGACGCCAAGGGGGCGAAATTCCTCACGGTGTCCAGGCTGATCCGCCTCAAGGACGGCACCCGCGTCCCGGTGCTGTTGTCGATGGACAACGCCCACGATGAAGCCTTGCTCAGCGCCTACCTGCGCTCGACCCTGATTGCCTTGCCGTTGCTGCTGATCTTTATCGGACTGAGTGCCTGGGGCGCGGTCCAGCGCGGTCTGGCGCCGATGCGCGAATTTCGCAAAGTGGCGGCGATGGTCTCGACCCAGGATCTGGATCATCGGCTGTCGGTGGTAAACATGCCCCAGGAGTTGAGCGAGCTGGCGCAAGGCATCAACTTCATGCTGCATCGGCTGGATGCCGGGGTGCAGCAGCTGTCGCAGTTCTCTGATGATTTGGCGCACGAGCTGCGTACGCCGATCAACAATTTGATGGGCAAGGCACAGGTGACGTTGTCCCGCGAACGCAGCGTGGATGAGTACAAGGATGTGCTGGTTTGCTGCACTGAAGAGCTGGAGCGCGTGGCACGGATTGTCTCGGACATGCTGTTTCTGGCACAGGTCAGTCACCCGTCGGCGCTCGCGCCGTTCGAGTCGGTTGCCCTGGAAGAAGAAGCCTGGAAAATCGCCGAGATGTTTTCCCTGTCGGCGCAGGACAAGCAGATCCATCTGAACGTGGTCGGCAGTGCGCGGGTAATAGGTGACCGGTTGATGATTCAACGGGCGATCTCGAATTTACTGTCCAACGCGCTGCGCCACTGCCCGGTCGGGAAAACCGTGACGCTGCTGATTGAGCGCGGCGCGACCCAGGTTTCGTTGCTGGTCAGCAACCCTGGCGCGGGGATTGAGGCACAGCATCTGCCGCACCTGTTTGATCGGTTCTACCGGGTCGACAGCAGCCGCTCGCGTTCACAGGGCAGCACCGGGCTGGGGTTGGCGATTGTGCGGTCGATCATGAGCCTGCATCAGGGGGTGGCCGAGGTGAAGAGCTTGCCGGGTGCGATGACGGTGTTTCGGTTGGGATTTCCCGCGGTTGAAGGGGTGGCGCGCTGAGGTTTCAGTCTCAAGACCTCCAATGTCCGGTCGGCCCCTTCGCGGGCAAGCCCGGCTCCCACAGTGATCGGGGGTGGCCACAGAATGTGTAGACACCACTGGAACCTGTGGGAGCGGGCTTGCTCGCGAAGGCGCCAGGTCAGTCGATACCTTGTTGCCTGACACACTGCAATCGCGAGCAGGCTCACTCTCACAGGAGTTGTGCCAGTCACCCATGCTGCGAACTCCGCCGATCATTGTGGGAGTGAGCCTGCTCGCGATGGCCATGGATCAGGCGCCAAAGAAAACGGCACCTCTCGGTGCCGTTCGCCTTCCGCGGTTCAGCCTTTACTTACGCGCATCCGCCCAGGACTTCAGCAGTTCGTTGTAGCTCACGGTCTCGCCCTTCGGCTTCTCGTTCGCCAGTTTCGGCTTCGGTGCACCCGGCTGATCGAACCAGTACTGCGCATCGCGCTCGGGGTTCATTTTCGGTGCGCAAGTGGCCTGGGCCTTCGAGCGTTCCAGACGGGTCATGATCGCGTCCTGATCTTTGGCCAGGCCATCAAGCGCCTGTTGCGGGGTTTTATCGCCACTGGCGGCTTCGGCGATGTGGCTCCACCACAGTTGTGCCAGACGCGGATAGTCCGGCACGTTGGTCCCGGTCGGGGTCCATTGCACGCGGGCCGGGCTGCGGTAGAACTCCACCAGACCACCGAGTTTCGGTGCCAGGTCGGTCATGGCTTGCGAGTTGATGTCCGACTCGCGGATCGGTGTCAGACCGACGATGGTTTTCTTCAGCGATACCGTTTTCGAAGTCACGAACTGCGCATAGAGCCAGGCCGCCAGTTTTTGTTTCTCAGGCGTGGACTTCATGAACGTCCAGGAACCCACGTCCTGATACCCAAGCTTCATGCCCTCTTCCCAATATGGCCCTCGCGGCGAAGGCGCCATGCGCCATTTCGGCGTGCCATCGGCATTCACCACTGGCAGACCCGGCTTGGTCATGTCGGCGGTGAACGCGGTGTACCAGAAGATCTGCTGGGCGATGTTGCCCTGGGACGGTACCGGACCGGATTCGGAGAAGGTCATGCCTGCCGCTTCCGGTGGCGCGTACTTCTTCAGCCAGTCGACGTATTTGGTGGTGGCAAACACCGCTGCCGGGCCGTTGGTATCGCCGCCGCGAGTCACGCTGGAACCGACCGGGTGGCAGTCTTCGACACGAATGCCCCACTCGTCCACCGGCAAACCGTTGGGCAAGCCCTTGTCGCCGCCACCGGCCATTGAGAACCAGGCATCGGTGAAGCGCCAGCCCAGGGACGGATCTTTCTTGCCATAGTCCATGTGCCCGAAGACCCGCTTGCCGTCGATTTCCTTGACGTCTTCGCTGAAGAATTTGGCGATGTCTTCATAGGCCGACCAGTTCACTGGCACGCCCAATTCGTAGCCGTATTTTTCCTTGAACTTGGCTTTCAGGTCCGCGCGTTCGAACCAGTCGGCACGGAACCAGTACAGGTTGGCGAACTGCTGGTCAGGCAGCTGATAGATCTTGCCGTCCGGAGCCGTGGTGAAGGAAATGCCGATGAAGTCCTTGATGTCCAGGGTTGGAGAGGTATACGCCTTGCCTTCGTTGGCCATCAGGTCGGTGATCGATTCGGTCTTGCCGTAGCGAAAGTGCGTACCAATCAGGTCCGAGTCGTTGACCCAGCCGTCATAGATGCTCTTGTCCGACTGCATCACGGTCTGCAGCTTTTCCACCACGTCGCCTTCTTGCAGCAGGTCATGGGTCACCTTGATCCCGGTGATCTCGGTAAAGGCCTTGGCCAGCACCTTGGACTCGTATTCGTGAGTGGTCAGGGTTTCGGAGACGACTTTGATGTCCATCCCGCGAAACGGCTCGGCCGCCTTGATGAACCACTTCAATTCCGCGAGCTGCTGGTCGGCCGTCAGGGTGGACGGTTTGAACTCGGCGCCAATCCATTTCTTCGCAGCGTCTTCATAGGCATCGGCCCAGGCTGCAGCGCTCAGCCCGCTGAGTGCCAGCATGGCTGCCAATGAAACGCTATGTCGCAGCTTATTGTTTTTGTCGAACATAGAGACCTCCTTTTAGGGTTTCGGAGCAACTTTGCCGAGCGATTCGACTAGCCCCAACGCATCACAGCCAACAGCCACACCAGGGACAACGCGAACGCCACCCAGATGCTCCAGTCGGTGACGCCGATTACCAGCAAATGCAGGTAGGCGCTGCCGAGAAGACCGATAAACAACCGATCGCCACGGGTGGTGGCAATCGGCAACAAACCACGCCGAAGAATGCTCGGCGAACGCAGTTCCCAGGTCGTCATGCCCACCAGGATCAAGGCAATGACGCTGAAGAATGCCGCCGTAGGGCCGGTCCAACTCATCCATTCCATCATCAGCTCCTCAGACCCGGCCCAAGGCAAAGCCCTTGGCCACGTGGTTGCGAACAAACCAGATCACCAGCATGCCCGGCAGGATAGTCAACACCCCCGCCGCCGCCAGCACGCCCCAGTCGATACCGGACGCGGAGACCGTGCGCGTCATCACCGCCGCAATCGGTTTGGCGTTGACCGACGTCAGCGTTCGCGCCAGCAGCAGCTCGACCCAGGAAAACATAAAGCAGAAAAATGCCGTCACACCGATCCCGGAGCCAATCAGCGGAACGAAAATCTTCACGAAGAACTTGGGAAAACTGTAGCCGTCGATGTAGGCGGTTTCGTCGATCTCCTTCGGCACGCCGGACATGAAGCCCTCAAGAATCCACACCGCCAGCGGCACGTTAAACAGACAGTGGGCCAGGGCCACCGCGATGTGGGTGTCGAACAAACCGATCGAGGAATACAACTGAAAGAACGGCAGCAGAAACACCGCCGGCGGTGCCATGCGGTTGGTCAGGAGCCAGAAGAACAAGTGCTTGTCACCGAGGAACCGATAACGCGAGAACGCATACGCGGCCGGCAATGCCACGCTCAGCGAAATCACCGTGTTCAGGCTCACGTAGTACAGCGAGTTCAGATAACCGGTGTACCAACTCGGGTCGGTGAAAATCACCTTGTAGTTGGCGAAGGTGAAATCCTGCGGAAACAGCGTCAGGCCGCTGAGGATTTCGGTATTGCTCTTGAAGGACATGTTCAGCAGCCAGTAGATCGGCACCAGCAGGAACAGGATGTAGATCAGCAGTGGAATCAGCTTTCTCTTGCTCATGGCGGGCCTCAGCGGTTGGCGTCAGAGTGAGTCATGGCGGTGTAGAACAGCCAGGACACCAACAGAATGATCAGGAAGTACACCAGCGAGAAAGCCGCCGCCGGGCCGAGGTCGAATTGCCCTACGGCCATCTGGGTCAGGGTCTGACTCAAGAAAGTCGTGGCATTCCCCGGACCGCCACCGGTCAGCACAAACGGCTCGGTGTAGATCATGAAACTGTCCATGAACCGCAGCATCACCGCGATCAGCAATACGCTCTTGAGCTTGGGCAGCTGGATGTGTCGGAAAACCGCCCAGGCCGATGCCCGATCAATCCGCGCCGCCTGGTAATACACGTCCGGAATCGCCCGCAGCCCCGAGAAACACAACAGCGCCACCAACGACGTCCAGTGCCAGACGTCCATCACCAGCACCGTGACCCAGGCGTCCATGGTGTTGGCCGCATAGTTGTAGTTCAGACCCATGGCCTTGAGGCTGGCGCCGAGCAGACCAATGTCCGCCCGACCGAAGATCTGCCAGATCGTCCCCACCACGTTCCACGGAATCAGCAACGGAATCGCCAGGATGATCAGCACCAGCGACGACCAGCGACCCTTGGTCGGCATGGTCAGGGCGATGGCGATGCCCAGCGGGATTTCGATCAGCAGCACACAGCCGGAGTAAATGAACTGGCGCAGCAATGAGTCATGCAGGCGCGGATCGAGCAGCACTTGCCTGTACCAGTCGGCGCCGACAAAGTAGCGGCTGGACTGGTCGAAAATGTCCTGCACCGAGTAGTTGACCACGGTCATCATCGGGACCACCGCACTGAACGCCACCAGCAAAAACACCGGCAACACCAGCCACCAGGCCTTGTTGTTCTGCACCTTGTTCATGGCTACGTCTCCAAGAGATATTCGTCGGCATACACCATCAACCATTGAGCCGGGAAGCTGATGTAGGCGGTTCCCTCAGGCACTGGCTTGTCTTCGGCCAGGCGCACTTTCAAAGGGGCGCCGTCGAGGTTCAGGGTCATGATCTTGTAGGTGCCGAGGTCTTCGACATGTACGACCTGTGCCTGCATCGCCTCATCAAACGGCTCGTCCCACACATGCACGAACTCCGGACGGATGCCGACCTTCAAGGTTTTCCACTCGGACTCGGCGATGCGTTTCTGCTGAGCATCGGAAAGCGGCAAATGAGTCGAGGCGAAACCGACACCGCCGGGCTGCGGCTGTACCTCGATCAGATTCATCCCCGGACTGCCGATGAAATAGCCGACAAAGGTGTGGCTCGGTCGCTCGAACAGTTCTCGCGGCGTGCCGAATTGCACAATCTGCCCGCCATACATCACCGCGATCTTGTCGGCGAAGGTCGAGGCTTCGAGCTGATCGTGGGTGACGTAGACCATGGTGATGTTGAACTGCTCGTGGATCTGCTTGAGCTTGCGCCTCAGCTTCCACTTCAGGTGCGGGTCGATCACGGTCAGCGGTTCATCGAACAGGATCGCCGACACGTCATCGCGCACCAGCCCACGGCCCATGGAAACTTTCTGCTTTTCATCGGCGGTGAGGTTGCGCGCCTTCTTGCTCAGCAGCGCCTGGAGGTCGAGGACTTCGGCGATTTCCTGCACCTTGCTGTGAATTTTCGCCTCGGCCATGCCCTGATTGCGCAGCGGGAAGGCCAGGTTGTCGAACACCGTCATGGTGTCGTAGACCACCGGAAACTGGAAAACCTGGGCGATATTGCGCTTCTCGGGGGTCAGGTCGTTGACCACTTTGCTGTCGAACAGCACCTGACCCTGAGACGGACTGAGCAATCCGGAAATGATGTTGAGCAAGGTCGACTTGCCGCAGCCCGAAGGCCCGAGCAGCGCGTAAGCACCGCCCTGCTCCCAGACGTGGTCCATCTCGCGAATCGCATAATCCTCGGGGCCGGTCGGCGTGCGGGTGTAACTGTGGGCAAGGTGCTGCAAACGGATTTCGGCCATCAGGCAACCCTCGCGATACGGCGACCGGGCGCCTGGACCAGCCGTCCGTGCATATCGAACACAAACAGTTTATGGGTCGGGATATAGATGCGAATCGGCGCATCGACGTCGTATTCGTGAACGCCGGGCAAGTGCAGCACCAACAGGAAATGTTCGTTGCGCACGTGCAGGAAGGTTTCCGACCCGCTGATCTCAGCCACCTCGACGGTGACTGCCAGTTCCAGGTCATCATCGTTGCTCGGCACCAGCGAAATATGGCTGGGCCGTACGCCAAAGCGGAATTCGCCCTCGCCCACCGGCCGCAGATCGACGTTCAGCGGGAAGTGCACGAAATTGGCGAAGCTGACTTCGTTGCCGGCGATACGCCCCGGCATCAGGTTGATCGGCGGCTCGGAGAACAGCTCTGCCGCCAGCACGGTTTGCGGCTGGTGATAAACCTCGGAAGACTTGCCGCTCTGGATCACCCGGCCTTCGTGAAGAATGGTGGTGGTGCCGCCCAGCGCCAGGGCTTCGTTGGGCTCGGTGGTGGCGTAGATGGCGATGGTGTGGCGAGCCTTGAACAGTTCGCGCATTTCCTGACGCAGTTCTTCGCGCAGTTTGTAGTCGAGATTCACCAGCGGCTCGTCGAACAGAATCAGCTCGGCATCCTTGACCAGCGCCCGGGCCATCGCCGTGCGCTGTTGCTGACCGCCGGAGAGTTCGAGGGGGTGGCGCTGGAGGAATTTCTCGATGCGCAACATCTTCGCGGTTTCCAGCACTTTGCTCTGGATCAGCTCATTGGACACACCGCCCTGGCGCAAGGGCGAGGCGATGTTCTCGAACACCGTCATGGTCGGGTAGTTGATGAACTGCTGATAGACCATCGACACATTGCGCAAACGCACCGGGCGCTGGGTGACGTCGACGCCGTTCATCAGGATCCGACCGCTGTCGGGCTTGTCCAGACCGGCCATGAGGCGCATGAGACTGGTTTTGCCGGACAGCGTACGCCCGAGCAAAACGTTGAAAGATCCGGGTTCGAAATTAAGGCACGCATCGTCGATCCAGGTCTGGCCCTCGACGGTACGGCTGACGTGCTCCAGGGTTAATGACATGGCTCGGCCTTTTTATTATTGGAGTCAAGCGACCGGAGCTACAGAGCGACATTCGTGCCAGAAACTGCAAACCGTTGATCCGGCTTGAGAATCCTGCAAATGGAAGAAAAACCGCGTTCGTTGCTGAACAGAAATGAACAACCGTGGCTGAACAATTGAACAATTCGGCGGTTGACAATGAACAATAGTGAACAACACTCTACGGATGCTTTTGCTGCGGAAAATTCTGAATTGCGCACGCCCTTGTAGCTGCTGCCGAAGGCTGCGTTCGGCGACGCAGTCGTCGTGAAATCAGGCGTCGCGGTGTATCAGGATTACCGCGTCTACAGGTTTTACGACGACTGCGTCGCCGAACGCAGGCTTCGCCAGCTGCTACAGGTTCGCGTTACTCATAACAAAAATAATAATGCTCAGAGATCGACTGCCATGGCCGCACCCGCCTTGCCGCTCTCCCACGACGCCATCATCCAGGACTCCTGGTCCCGTTGCCGCGCGTTCGGCCTTAATCATCAGAGCGCACCGGCGTTCGATCAGTTGCCGGCCGAGGGCATTGCGCAATTGCTGGAGAGCCAGCACTCACTGGTGCAAACCACTCACCAGGAAGTCTTGCCGTATTACGAGAACATCCTCAGCAACTCCAACTGCCTGATCATGCTCGCCGACAATCAGGGCCAGGTGCTGACGTCCTGGGGCACCCAGCGTTTTATCGAGCCGAACCTGACCCGCGGTTTCAACGCCGGTGCCAGCTGGATGGAACGCTGCAGCGGCACCAATGCGATCGGCACCGCCCTGGCCTGCGAACAGGCGGTGCACATCGAGCACGATGAACATTTCCTCAAGGCCAACCGCTTCATGACCGGTTCCGCCGCACCGATTTTCGATGCCGAACGCAAGGTCATCGCGGTGCTGGATGTGTCCAGCGACAGCTACCTGCCGCCGTCCCACACCCTCGGCATGGTCAAGATGATGAGTCAGACCGTGGAAAACCGGCTGATCCTCAACCTGTTCCATGGACAGCATTTCCAGCTGACCTTCAATACCGGGCTGAACAACCTCGACAGTCAATGGGCCGGGCTGCTGATTTTCGACGAGACCGGGCAGGTGCTGTCCGCCAATCGCCGGGCCGACAACCTGCTGGGCATCAGTCTGTCGCGGGTCAGCGTGGAAAGTTTGTTCAAGGTTTCATTGCTGGAGTTGCTAAATCAACCCGATGGTTTGCCGTTTGCCCTGCAAGCCTCCGGGCGCAACCGTTTCCAGTGCCTGTTGAAGCGGCCGAAACAGGCGTCGATTCGTGCGCGACTGTTTTCTGAAACCAAGGGTGCTGAGCCGAGTGCTGCGACAACGCCAGCCGCAATCAGCCTGAACACCCTGCACTTCGGCGACAGCCGCGTGGAAAAAGCCGTGCGTCAGGCCGAGCGGTTGCTGGAAAAAGACATTCCGTTGTTGATCCACGGCGAAACCGGGGTCGGCAAGGAAGTCTTCGTCAAAGCCCTGCACCAGGCCAGCTCCCGGAGCAAACAACCGTTCATCGCCGTCAACTGCGCGGCGATCCCCGCCGAACTGGTGGAATCCGAGCTGTTTGGCTACGAGAAAGGCGCGTTTACCGGCGCCAACCAGAAAGGCAGCATCGGGCTGATCCGCAAGGCCGACAAAGGCACCCTGTTCCTTGATGAAATCGGCGACATGCCGCTGCCAACCCAGGCCCGTTTGTTGCGGGTGTTGCAGGAACGCTGCGTGCAACCGGTGGGCAGCAGCGAGTTGTTCCCGGTGGACATCCGCATTATTTCGGCGACCAACCGCTCGTTGCGCGAACAGGTTCAGCTGGGGCGGTTTCGTGAGGATTTGTATTACCGGATTGGTGGTTTGACCCTGGAACTGCCGCCGTTAAGAGAACGCAGTGATAAAGAGGCCTTGTTCAAACGTCTGTGGGAACAGCACCGGGAGCCCTCGCAATGGGCCGGGCTGAGCCGTGAGGTGATGGAGTTGTTCGGACGTCATCCGTGGCCGGGGAATTTAAGACAGGTCAGCAGCGTGATGCAGGTGGCGCTGGCCATGGCCGAGGAACAACCGGTGCGGCCGGAGCATTTGCCGGATGACTTTTTTGTTGATTTGGAGATGGAGCCGGTGGATTTGCCAGTGCCGTTGGCGGTGGATTTGAATGATGCCGAGGATTTGAATCGGCAGTTGCAGGCGGCGGGAGGCAATATCTCGCATCTGGCTCGGCGGTTGGGAGTTAGCAGGAATACCCTTTATAAACGGTTGCGACAACTTGGAGATTAAGTCAGCCGGGCTACCCTCACCCCAGCCCTCTCCCAGGGGGAGAGGGAGCCGATCGAGGTGTCTGGCGTCATACATCGACCTGAAAAACCGAGGCGACTATGGATTCGCTGCAAGACTTTCAGGTCGCAAGATATGCCGAACATCCCCCGATCAGTCCCCTCTCCTGGGGGAGAGGGTTAGGGTGAGGGGGAATCTCAGGATGCCGCTGCACTCGCGGACAAACCATAAACAAAAACCCGCACAAGGCGGGTTTTGTTTGTAGCGAACGCAGCAATCAGTCAGCCAAACGCCAGGTCGTTCCACCCTTCCCGTCTTCCAGCACCACGCCCATGGCGGTGAGCTGGTCGCGGATGCGGTCGGATTCGGCCCAGTCTTTATTAGCACGAGCCGTCAAACGAGCCTGGATCAGTGCATCGACTTCAGCCGCATCAACCCGCCCTTCGGCGCCGGCCTGCAGGAAGTCATCCGCCTCAAGCTGCAACACACCCAGCACGCTGGCCAATTCTTTCAAACGAGCCGCCAGGCCCGCCGCCGCATCAAGATCGCTCTCACGCAGACGGTTGATCTCGCGAACCATCTCGAACAGCACCGCGCAGGCTTCCGGCGTGCCGAAGTCGTCGTTCATCACCTGGGTGAAGCGCTCGACGAAGGCTTCGCCGCCAGCAGGCGCCACGTTCGGCAGGCCTTTCAACGCATGGTAGAAACGCTCGAGTGCGCCCTTGGCGTCCTTGAGGTTGTCTTCCGAGTAGTTGATCGCGCTGCGGTAGTGGCTCGACACCAGCAGGTAACGCACGACTTCCGGGTGGTACTTTTCCAGCACGTCGCGAATGGTGAAGAAGTTGTTCAAGGACTTGGACATCTTCTCGCCATTGATGCGAATCATGCCGCAATGCATCCACGCGTTGGCGTAGGTCTTGCCGGTGGCCGCTTCACTCTGGGCGATTTCGTTTTCGTGGTGCGGGAACTCGAGGTCGCTGCCGCCGCCATGAATGTCGAAGGTCTCGCCCAGGCAGCAGGTCGACATCACCGAGCACTCGATGTGCCAGCCCGGACGACCGTCGCCCCAAGGCGAAGGCCAGCTCGGCTCGCCTGGCTTGGCGCCTTTCCACAGCACGAAGTCCAGCGGGTCCTGCTTGGACTCATCGACTTCGATCCGCGCACCGATGCGCAGGTCTTCGATTTTCTTGCGCGACAGCTTGCCGTAGCCCATGAACTTGGCGACGCGGTAATACACGTCGCCATTGCCCGGGGCGTAGGCGTAACCCTTGTCGATCAGGGTCTGGATCATGGTCTGCATGCCAGCGATATGATCGGTGGCCCGTGGTTCCATGTCCGGCTTGAGGATATTGAGGCGCGCCTCATCCTCATGCATCGCGGTGATCATGCGCTCGGTCAACACGTCGAACGGCTCGCCGTTCTCCTTGGCCCGATTGATGATCTTGTCTTCAATATCAGTGATGTTGCGCACATACGTCAGGTTATAACCGCTGAAGCGCAACCAGCGGGTCACCAGGTCGAACGCGACCATGCTGCGGCCGTGGCCAATGTGGCAGTAGTCGTACACGGTCATCCCGCAGACGTACATGCGCACATTGTTGCCATCCAGCGGCTTGAAGGCTTCTTTGCTCTTGGTGAGCGTGTTGTAGATCGTAAGCACTTTAGGTTCCTTGAATCACTGGCCCCACGAATCACGCAAGGTCACGGTACGGTTGAATACCGGAGCACCTGGTTTCGAGTCCTTGA
Source organism: Pseudomonas sp. TH39(2020) (assembly GCF_016650715.1). NCBI lineage: Bacteria > Pseudomonadati > Pseudomonadota > Gammaproteobacteria > Pseudomonadales > Pseudomonadaceae > Pseudomonas > Pseudomonas sp. TH39(2020). Next base: position 790,948 of record NZ_JAEKFF010000008.1, read on the forward strand.
TATCCGCGACGAAGTAACCTTCGCGCTCGAACTGGAAACGGTCTTCCGGCTGTGCATTGCCAAGCGAAGGCTCAGCACGACAACCGGTGAGGACTTGCAGCGAGTCAGGGTTGATGTTGTCCAGGAAACTGGCGCTGTCTTCGGCCTTCTCAGGGTTGGCCGAGCGGAACAGGCGATCGTACAGGCGCACTTCGCACTCGACGCTGGCGGCGGCCGGCACCCAGTGAACCACGCCTTTGACCTTGCGGCCTTCAGGGTTCTTGCCCAGGGTTTCCGGGTCGTAGGAGCAACGCAGTTCGACGATGTTGCCATCGGCGTCCTTGATCGCTTCGTCGGCACGAATCACGTAGCTGCCGCGCAGACGCACTTCGCCGGCCGGTTCCAGGCGTTTGTAGCCTTTTGGCGGCTCTTCCATGAAGTCTTCACGGTCGATGTAGATCTCACGGGCGAACGGCAAAACGCGCACGCCCATGTCTTCTTTCGGGTGGCACGCCAGTTCGAGGTTCTCGACCTGGCCTTCCGGGTAGTTGGTGATCACGACTTTCAGCGGACGCAGCACGCACATGGCACGCGGGGCGCTGTGGTCGAGGTCGTCACGGATGCTGAATTCGAGCATGCCGAAGTCGACCACGCCGTCGGAACGGTTGGTGCCGATCATTTCGCAGAAGTTGCGGATCGATTTCGGCGTGTAGCCACGGCGGCGGAAGCCGGACAGCGTGGACATGCGCGGATCGTCCCAGCCATGAACGTGCTTTTCATCGACCAGTTGCTTGAGCTTGCGCTTGCTGGTGATCGTGTAGTTCAGGTTCAGACGGCTGAATTCGTACTGACGCGGTTGCGCCGGCACGGGCAGGTTCTCGAGGAACCACTCGTACAGCGGACGATGGCTTTCGAACTCCAGGGTGCAGATCGAGTGGGTGATGCCTTCGATGGCGTCCGACTGACCGTGGGTGAAGTCATAGTTCGGGTAGATGCACCACTTGTCGCCAGTCTGGTGGTGATGCGCGTGGCGGATGCGATACATGATCGGGTCGCGCAGGTTCATGTTCGGCGAGGCCATGTCGATCTTGGCCCGCAGCACGCGTGCGCCGTCCTTGAATTCACCGGCCTTCATGCGGGCGAACCAGTCCAGGTTCTCTTCCACGGAGCGATCGCGGAACGGGCTGTTCTTGCCCGGCTCGGTCAGGCTGCCGCGGTATTCCTTGGCCTGTTCAGGGCTCAGGTCATCAACGTAGGCCTTGCCGGCCTTGATCAGCTCAACGGCCCAATCGTGCAACTGGTCGAAATACTGCGAGGCGTAGCGCACTTCACCGGACCATTCGAAGCCCAGCCATTTGACGTCGCTTTCGATCGCGTCGATGTATTCCTGGTCTTCCTTGGCCGGGTTGGTGTCGTCGAAACGCAGGTGCGTGACGCCGCCAAATTCCTGGGCCAGGCCGAAGTTCACACAAATCGACTTGGCGTGACCGATGTGCAGGTAGCCGTTGGGCTCAGGCGGGAAACGGGTGACGATCTGCGTGTGCTTACCCGAGTCCAGGTCCGCCTGGATGATCGGGCGCAGGAAATTGACCGGCACGGCAGGGCCGGTCTTGGAATTCGAGGTAGGGTCGACAGTGGGCTTGCTCATAGGATCCTTGAACGTACAAGTGCGCGGCCAGTTGGCCAAATCAAAGCGGCTGTTAAAACAAAGGGGCTTATCATAGCCGATGCCGTCAAGTCGCTGACAGCGCAGGGCAAAAAACGGCTGCATTTAATCGGATGCAAATGAAAAACAGCCTCGAAATTCGCGCTTGGCACGCTAAACTGCGCATCTTGGCCAAAATTGGCCGGACCGGTTGAGGGCTTCAACGCCCCGAAACCCACGAATTATTAGAAAGAGTACCGATCATGACCCAAGTCAAACTGACCACCAACCATGGCGACATCGTCCTGGAACTGAACGCAGAGAAAGCCCCGATCACCGTGGCCAACTTCATCGAGTACGTCAAAGCCGGTCACTACGAAAACACTGTTTTCCACCGCGTCATCGGTAACTTCATGATCCAGGGCGGCGGTTTCGAGCCAGGCATGAAAGAAAAGAAAGACAAGCGTCCAAGCATCCAGAACGAAGCCGACAACGGTCTGCCGAACGAGAAGTACACCGTTGCCATGGCCCGCACCATGGAGCCGCATTCGGCTTCCGCCCAGTTCTTCATCAACGTGGCTGACAACAGCTTCCTGAACCACAGCGCCAAGACCACTCAAGGCTGGGGCTACGCGGTATTCGCCAAAGTCGTTGCAGGCACCGACGTGGTCGACAAGATCAAAGGTGTTTCCACCACCATGAAGTCCGGCCACCAGGACGTACCAGCAGAAGACGTGATCATCGAGAAAGCCGAGATCATCGAAGCGTGATATTGCTGATTTCAGACTTGCATCTGGAAGAGGAGCGCCCGGACATTACCCGGGCGTTTCTGGATTTGCTTGCCGGACGCGCCCGCTCGGCGAGTGCGTTGTACATCCTGGGCGACTTTTTCGAGGCGTGGATTGGCGACGATGCCATGACGCCGTTCCAGCGTTCCATCTGCCAGGCCCTGCGCGAACTCAGCGACAGCGGCACGGCCATTTTTCTGATGCACGGCAATCGCGACTTCATGCTCGGCCAGGCCTTCTGCAAACAGGCCGGCTGCACGTTGTTGAAAGACCCGAGCGTCGTGCCGTTTTACGGCGAGCCGGTGCTATTGATGCACGGCGACAGCCTCTGCACCCGCGACGAGGCTTATATGAAGCTGCGTCGCTATCTGCGTAATCCGATCACCCTGTTCATCCTGCGGCACCTGCCTTTGCGGACTCGCCATAAACTGGCGCGCAAGCTGCGCAGTGAAAGCCGTGCGCAGACGCGGATGAAGGCCAACGACATTGTGGATGTCACGCCGGAAGAAGTGCCGCGGATCATGCAGGCCTATGGCGTGAAGACCTTGATCCATGGGCATACCCATCGCCCGGCCATTCACAAATTGCAGATTGGCGAGCAGGCGGCCAAACGGATTGTGCTGGGGGATTGGGATCGTCAGGGGTGGGCGTTGCAGGTGGATGAGCAAGGGTTTGCGTTGGCGCCGTTTGATTTCGCCCCGCCGCCACAACTGGCAGCACCCGCGAACTGACTACCGAACACAAGATCCATTGTGGGAGCGAGCCTGCTCGCGAAAGCGGCTTAACATTCGACGAAGATGTTGAATGTCAGATTGCTATCGCGAGCAGGCTCGCTCCCACATTGACCGCGTTTTGCCTCAATGACCTGACGCCGCCGGCCCCGCCTTCGCCGCAAACGGCGGTTTCGCCAGCCACACCAGCACAATCAAGCCCATGAACGCCCACCCCAGCAACGTGAAGTAATCCACGGTGGAGAGCATGTACGCCTGACTGGTCAGCACATGATCCAGCTGCGCATACGCCGGATTCCCCGCCCCGCCCAGACTGTTCAACGCATCCCGGGTCGCCGGTTCATAGGTCGTAATGCTTTCACTCAAATACGCATGATGCTGATCCGCCCGGCGAATCCAGATCCACGTCGTCAACGACGCCGCGAAACTGCCGCCCAACGTCCGCAGGAACGTCGCCAGGCCCGCGCCGTCGGCGATCTGGCTCGGTGGCAGGTCCGACATCAGAATGCTCAAGGTCGGCATGAAGAACAGCGCCACACCAATCCCCATGAACAGCTGCACCAGGGCGATGTGCTGGAAGTCCACTTCGTTGGTAAACCCGGCCCGCATGAAGCAGCTCAGGCCAATCGCCAGGAACGCCAGGCCGGCCAGCAGCCGCAGGTCGAATTTGTGCGCGTACTTGCCGACAAACGGCGACATCAGTACGGGCAGAATCCCGATCGGCGCCACCGCCAGCCCCGCCCAGGTCGCCGTGTAACCCATCTGGGTTTGCAGCCATTGCGGCAGAATCAGGTTGATCCCGAAGAACCCGGCGTAACCCAACACCAGCACGATGGTGCCGATCCGGAAGTTGCGATACGCGAACAGCCGCAGATTGACCACCGGGTGCTTGTCGGTCATTTCCCAAATCACGAACACCGCCAGCGCAATCACCGAAATGGCCGCGCCGATGAGGATGAAGTTCGACTCGAACCAGTCCAGGTCGTTGCCCTTGTCGAGGATCACCTGCAACGCGCCGACGCCAATGATCAGGGTGATCAAACCGACGTAATCCATCGGCTGATAGCTGGTTTCCACCGGCCGTGCCTTAAGCTGCGAGCGCACCACCATCACCGCGAAAACACCGATCGGCACGTTGATAAAGAAGATCCACGGCCAGCTATAGCTGTCGGTAATCCAGCCGCCGAGGATGGGACCTGCAATCGGCGCCACCACCGTGACCATCGCCAGCAATGCCAGGGCCATGCCGCGCCTGGCCGGCGGATAGACGGCAATCAGCAGCGTTTGAGTCATCGGGTACAGGGGACCTGCCACCAGACCTTGAAGCACCCGAAAGCCAATCAGCTCCGGCATCGAGGTCGAGATACCGCACAGAAATGAAGCCAGCACGAACAGGACAGTCGCCCAGAGAAACAGCTTCACCTCGCCGAAACGCCGGCTGAGCCAACCGGTCAGCGGCAGCGCGATGGCGTTGCTCACGGCGAACGAGGTAATCACCCAAGTGCCCTGCTCCGAACTCACGCCGAGGTTGCCGGAAATCGTCGGCAGCGCCACGTTGGCGATGGTGGTGTCGAGTACCTGCATGAAGGTTGCCAGCGACAGACCAATGGTGCTGAGCACCAGGCTGGGCGGCGTGAAAGACGCGTTATTGCTCATCGCGAATCCTTTGAAACATGGCTGGCGCGGCGCCTGTTACAGACGCAGCTGACCTTGTGGGAGCGAGCCTGCTCGCGAAAGCGCTGGTTCAGTCAACAGAGATGTTGAATAGAAAACCGCATTCGCGAGCAGGCTCGCTCCCACAGGGTCGGTGTGATGACCAATCAGCGTTGAACGGTTTTGCTGACCGCAGCGCTGTTGTCGTGGATCAATTGAGCGATCATCGTGTCGGCCTCGGCCAACTGACGGTCATAGACGTTGGTGCTGAACGAGGCCTTTTGCGGTGGCTGTTGCGCCAGCACCGGGCCGCTCTGGTCGCGCAGGTTCACATCGACCTGAGTCGACAGGCCTACCCGCAACGGGTGCTTGGCCAGTTCTTCGGCGTTGATGTGAATCCGCACCGGCACCCGCTGGACGATCTTGATCCAGTTACCGGTGGCGTTCTGCGCCGGCAGCAGGGCAAACGCACTGCCGGTGCCGGCACCGAGGCTGTCGATGGTGCCGCTGTACTTCACGCTGCTGCCGTAGAGATCGGCTTCGATGTCGACCGGCTGACCGATGCGCATGTCACGCAGCTGGGTTTCCTTGAAGTTGGCGTCGATCCACAGCTGATCCAACGGAATGACCGCCATCAATGCGGTGCCCGGCTGGACCCGTTGGCCCAGTTGTACCGAGCGTTTGGCGACGTAACCGGTCACCGGCGCGATCAAGGTGCTGCGGGAGTTGTTCAAGTAAGCCTGACGCAATTGCGCGGCAGCGGACATCACGTCCGGGTGCGACGACACCACGGTGTCATCCACCAAAGCACTGGTGGTTTTCAGTTGCTGTTTGGCGTTGGCCAAGGCGTTTTGCGCCGAGGTCAGGTCCTCGCGAGCGTGGGACAGTTCTTCCTGGGAAATCGCGCCGCCAGCGGCGAGGTTTTTCCGGCGATTGAAGTTGTCCTGAGCCTTTTGCACTTCAGCCTGTTGGGCGTTGACCTGGGCTTTCATGCCGTCGACGTTGCTGTACAAACCGCGAACCTGACGCACGGTGCGGGCCAGATTGGCCTGGGCACTTTGCAGACCGACTTCGGCGTCGTTCGGGTCGAAGTTGATCAACACCTGGCCTTCGTGAACCAGGTCGCCATCGTCGGCGCCAATGCTGACCACGGTACCGGTGACCAACGGAGTGATTTCCACCACGTTGCCGTTCACATAGGCATCGTCGGTGCTTTCATTCCAGCGCCCGTAGAATTCGTGATAACCCCAGACGCCGATACCGGCGAGGATCACCACGATCGCGAGCACCACCAGCATGACTTTGCGTTTACGCGGGTTGCTGGTGTCTTGTGCGTTGTCAGGGGTTGGTGTTGTTTCGGCAGTAGCCATGACAAGTACCTTGAATTAGTTGTGCTGCGTGTCTGGGGTTGCGTTGGCTGCGGTCAGGGTCTCGCCCTGGAAGCCGCCGCCCAGCGCCTGCATCAATTGGATCGACAGGTCGATCTGCTCGGCATTCAGGCTGGCCAGCTGACGCTGGGCCTGGAGCAACTGCTGCTCGATGCTGAGCACGTCCAGGTAATTGCCGATGCCGGAACCGTAACGCTGGACCACGGTGTTGTAAGAATCCCGGGCAATGTCGGTGGCGTGCTGCTGAGCGCCGATCTGCCGACCGATATCTCGCAACTGGTTGATGGTGTCGCTGACATCCCCCAGGGCTTTCACCAGGCTTTTGTTGTACTGCGCCACCGCGAGGTCGTAATCGGCGTCACGGGAATCGAGGTTGGCACGCAGTCGGCCGCCGTCGAAAATCGGCACAGAGATCGTCGGCGCAATGTTGAAGAAGCGACTGGCGGAACCGAACATTGCGTCACCCAATAACGATTCGGCACCGGCCGCGGCGCTAAGGTTCAGATTGGGATAGAACTGGGTTTTGCCGGCGGCGATGTTCTTGCTCGCCGCTTCGACCCGCCAGCGGGCGGCCACCAGGTCTGGACGACGACCCAGTAACTCGGCCGGCAACACCGATGGCAGAGCCACTGCGCTGGCCTGAAGGATTTTCGGCCGGGCGATTTCATTGCCGCGATCCGGGCCTTTGCCGAGCAGCACAGCCAAAGCGATTTTCGCGCTTTGCAGGCGTTTTTCGGCGTCGATCAGGCTGGCTTCGGAGGTGGCTTCCAGGCTTTCGGTTTGCTGGAACTGGTACTGGCTGTCGATCCCCGAACTCAGGCGACGCTGGCTCAGGTCGAGCATTTGTTTGGTGCGCTTGAGGTCTTCACTGGCCAGGTCGTAGACGATATGCGCCTGTCCCAGATCGCTGTAGGCGCGAGCCACGTCGGCGGACAACGTCAGCTGAGCGGCTTGTTGATCGACTTCGGCAGCGCGAGCCTGACCCAGTGCAGCTTCCCAGGCGTCACGCTGACCGCCCCAAAGGTCGAAGTTGTAATTGAAACTGGCGCTGATGTTGCGCACGGTGGAGTAGGTTCCACCCTGCCCGCTCGGGTCCTGATCCCGGGCCAGACGCGAACGGCTGACGCCGGCACTGGCATCGAGGGTGGGCATGCGGGCGGCATCCGCTGCATAAGCGGCGGCGCTGGCCTGGTGGGCGCGGGCGTCGGCGATTTGCATGTCGGGGCTGTCGTGCAGGGCTTCGCGGATCAAGCCGTCGAGCTGTGGGTCGCCGAGGCTTTTCCACCAGTCGCTTTTCGGCCAGGCCGCAGGAGACAGGGTCACACCGCTGAGGGATTGCCCGGCCTTGAGGGTTTTCGCATCGAGGCTTTTTCCCTCGGTGTTCAAGCCACTGTAGCTGGCGCAACCCGCGAGGGTCATGGCTGCCAGCACCAGGCTCAGGCCGGCACGCAGGGTTTTACTGCTCATTTGTCACCTACCCGCAGCAGGGTGATCGAGTCACCGGCTGCCACCAAAATTTTCTTCAGGATCTGTTCCAGGGTTATCAATTCCTCTGGGGTGATCGCGCCAGCCAGTTCATTCATGGCGTCGGCGCCGATCTCCGGCAGGCGATCAGTCAGCTGCTGGCCTTGTGCGGTCAGCACCAGCTGAACCTGACGGCGATCCGCTTCGGAGCGTTGGCGAGCGAGGAAGCCTTTCTGTTCCAGACGATCGAGCATGCGGGTCATCGATCCACTATCCAGCGACAGGTGACGGCACAGCTCCGCCGGGGTATCGACGCCGAACTGGGCCATGATGATCAGCACTTTGAACTGCGCGGCAGTGATGCCGTGGGGTTCCATGTGCGTGTCGATGATCCGGTCCTTGAGCAGCGCCGCGCGCCCGAGCAGGAGGCCGAGATGGCAAGTGTGGAATGCGTCTGGGGTGAAATGTTTCATCTGACCACCAATTAGCTGCCTAGGCAGAGAATGTATGTCGAGATATTACTGCCTAGGCAGCGAATGTCAACGTAATAGTTAGGATGCTTTCTATTTAGTTGATAAATGGCGCGGGAAAGTTGCTTCGGATCGATGACCGAGTCGCGGCCTTCGCGAGCAGGCTCGCTCCCACAGGTTCGGTGTGATCTCTGTGGGAGCGAGCCTGCTCGCGAAGGGAGCGACTCGGTTTTAGAGGGGGGCGGGAGTTTAGAAATCCCGCTTGTAGAAGATGTCCAGCGAACTGGCCACGCCGCCAGCGGCTTCGAGGTAGACCTTTTTGCTCAGTTTGTAACGCAAGGCGATGGTGTTGGCCGGCTCGAACACGCCAACGCCATAACGCAGGCTGAGCTTCTCGGAGAGATTGCCGCTGGCCACTACGCTGGTTGCGTTGCCGCTGCCTTGGGTGTCGAGCTGGAAGTCCTGAATGCCCAGGTCCTTGGCCAAGCCACTGGTCACACCGGAACTACCCATCAAGCCCAACCCGAGGGCGGCTTGGGCAAGCATGTTGTTGTCCTCACCATTGCTGCTCAGCGGACGCCCCAGCACCAGGTAGGACAAGGCCTGCTCCTGACTCATCGCCGGCTCGGAGAAGATCTGTGTGGTCGGCTGCTCGGCGCTGCCGCTCAGGCGAATACCGGCGATCACGTCGTCGGTCTGGCGAATCGCTTCGATGTCCAGATACGGCTGGTCGATCGGGCCGGCAAACAGCAAACGTGCCCGGCGCACCGTCAATCGCTGACCGTAGGCACGGTATCGCCCATCGTTGAGCCAGAGCTCGCCTCGGGTGTCCATGTTGTCGCCGATGTGCACATGACCTTGCAAATTGGCTGTCAGGCCAAACCCGGCGAAGCTGAGTTTGTCCTGACCGACCACCACATCGATGTCCATCGCCATGGCCATCGGTGGTTTGCCCTCTTCGGTCTGCTGGCCGACGATCACCGTGTCATCAGACACCTTGACCGTCGACGGCGGCAAATCACGTACGGTGATCTCGCCTTTTGGCACCAGCACCTTGCCGACGATCGCCAGTTTGTCGTCCTTCACCGAAATCTTCAGGTCCGGCGCCACTTCCAGCTTGGCGTAGGGCTCGACGGTGACGGGTAATTGCGTACCTTTGAGCGCCAGATCCACCACCAATACCTGACCCCAGGCGATGTTGCCGCTCAAGGTGCCCTGCCCGGTCTTGCCACTTTTCCAGCCGCCGTTCAATTGCACGGTTTCGTCAGCAATCACGGCTTGAAGTTGCAGCGCTTCGAGGTCCATCGGCAGTTCAGGCCCGGAAATCTCGCCGTCGCTGAGCAACAGATTACCGTTGACCTGCGGCGCCAGCAGCGTACCTGCGAGCGTGCCGCTGCCATTCAAGCGTCCGGTCAGTTTCTCGACCATCGGCACAAACGGCCGCGCTACCGACAGGTCCAGCCCATTCAAACGGAATGAGCCAGTCAGTGGCTTGTCCTTTGGTAAAGGATTGATCTGCGCCTGGAGCATAAGCTCACCGAGCTTGCCGCCGACGAAATTGAGGTCAGTGTCGATGCGCTTGGGCGTGAGTTTGCTGTTCAGTTTCAGGGTCTGGTACGGGAAGTCCAGCCACTGGTCCTTTTCCTTTATGCGCAACGTGCCGCCGCTGGCATCGACGCTGATCTGGCCGTTCGGGCCGCTGGCCGGCAGGTCCAGTTGCAGGTCAGCATTGAGTCGTCCCTTCCAGGCGAAATCCTTGGGCAACCACTGCGCCAGGCTGTCGATCGGGAACTGTTTGAGGTGATAACGCAGCTTCGGCTCAGGCATCAGGCGCTGATCCTCACCGCACAGGCTGGCCGGGCCGGACGTCCAGCAATGGGCGCCGAAGTTGATTTTGCCGTCCGCCAGCCGCTCCAGCTTCGCCGGACCTTGCAGCTTCCAGTCTTGACCGCCGGCCTGGATATCGCCGCTGGCCAGGCGCCCACGCCAATTACCTTTGTCCAGATTGCCGTCGAGGCCGAGCGCGAGTTTCAGCTTCGGCCCTTGCAGGTCGAGGGTGAGTTTCTGGTTTTTGATATCGCCCTGGCCGCTGGCAGTCAGTGTCCCCAGTGACGTCTCACCGGCTTGAATGCCACTGCCCTTGAGGTCGATTTTCGCGCGCTGCGCGCTGTCGAGGGTCGCGTCCAGGTTCAGGCTTTGCAGGCGATTGTCTTCGAAGGCCAGTTGCGTGCCTTGCAGCCCGAGTTTGCCTTGCGGGGCCTTGAGTGTCCCGGCGACATCGACGCGACCATTGAGCTGACCGCGCAGTTGCGGCCACAGCTGAGCCAGGCGCGGCAGCTTGATATCAATCTGGCCGGCAAGTTTCTGTTGCAGGCTGCCTTTGCCGTTGATGCTGTTGTCGCCGAGGCGAATTTGCAACGCGCTGAGATTCCATTGCTCGCCACCGCCATCGGCTTTGGCCTGGATCACTGCCGGTTGGCCGCGCAGTTTGCCTTTCAAGTCGAGATCAGCGGTCAGGCTGAGTTTTTCATTCTTCATCTCGCCCTTGCTGCGCAACGGTCCGGCCAGGGTTCCCGGCAACTCCGCGACCCAGTACGCCGGATTGATCGCCGACAGGTCCAGCGCGGTGTCCCAGGCAATGCCGTCGGCGAATTGCAGGTTCAGGTGCCCTTCGGCCTTGCCCTGTCCGGCTTCGAGTTGAATTTGTTGCAGGTAGATTTTCGTCAGGTCGCCGCTGAACGGGCTGGTCAGGCTGAACGCCCCGGCCGGGCCGTCGAGTGCGGCTTTGAAGCTGCCGAGGTACTTGCCGTCGGTGTAAGAGACTTCACCGTTGAAGCTGCGCAATGCCACTTCTGGCTCGTCGATCAGCGGATAGAGGCGATGCCACGGGAAATCCAGCCAGTCGATTTTTGCGTCGGCGTTCAGGCCTTTGCTCCAATCGAGATTGCCGGTGAGTTTTAGGCTTTGCTTGTCGTTGGCCGTGAGGTCCAACCCGGCGATCTGAGCGCCGTTGGCGTCGACCTTGCCTTGCAGCAGCAATGCGACCGGGCCAAGTTCTGCGGGCAACGTGGCTTTGCCGAGCAACTGGTAACCGTTTTTCAGGTCGCCGTCGCCGGTGAGTTCCAGTTGGTTGAGTTGCAGGGTGTCCGGCAGGTCGGCGCCAGGCTTGAAGCCGTCGGCGGTGATCCGCACCTTGGCCGGCAGGTTTTCCACCAGCGGTTGCAATTCGCCGGTCAACTGCCCGTTGAGGTAACCGCTGCTGTCGGCTTTCAGGTTCAGGGTTTTGAGAAGATCGCCGTCGACCTTCAAGGCCAGCGCCCAAGGCTCGGTGCCCGGCGCGGGCAAGGTCAGTTTGCCTTCGGCTTTCAGCGGCCAATTGCCGGTGGGTTGCAATAGGCCGGACAGGTTCAGGCTGAGCTCATCACGTTGCAATTGCACCGAGTCGATCTGCAAACCTTTGGCCGTCCAATGCGCCGCCAGTTGCAGGCCCTTGAGCTCTTCGCTGCCGTTGAACAGCAGGCTGCCGACCTGGACATCGCCCAGCTCGATGGCCAAGGGCAACTTCAGATCCGGGAGACTGATCGGCCCGCTGCTTTCTTCTTGCGTACCTGGCGGAAATTGCAGGCGGACCTGATCGGCTTTCAATTGCTCGATGCACAGAGTCAGGCGCGTCAGGCACAACGGCGACCAGGCGAAAATCACCTTGTTCAGCTCAACCCGGCGGCTGTCCTGCTGCCACAGCACATGGTTGGCACTCCACTGTCCGCCCAAACGGCCCTGGAAGTTCTCGACGGTCAAACCGGGCACAAACCCCAGCGCCCAGCGACTGCCGGTTGCCGTGCCCAACACTGTGGCCACGGTCAGGACGACCAGCATCAGCAGCGCCAGCATCACCGCCAGCGTTATTTTCAAACCACGCTTCACAGCTCAGGCCCCATGGAAAAGTGCAGTCGAATGCCGCCGTCGTCGTCCATCGCATGGGCCAGGTCGAGGCGTATCGGCCCTACCGGAGAAACCCAGCGCACACCGATGCCGACGCCGGTCTTGAGGTTTGGCAGTTCGAGTGTATTAAAGGAGTTGCCTTGGTCGATGAAGGTCGCGACCCGCCATTTTTCGGCGATGGAGTATTGATACTCGACGCTGCCGGCAACCATGTAGCGGCCACCGATGCGGTCGCCCTCGGAGTTTTCCGGGGACAGGCTTTGATAGTCGTAACCGCGCACGCTCTGATCGCCTCCGGCGAAGAAGCGCAACGACGGCGGTACCGATTTGTAGCCGTTGGTGGCGCTGCCGCCGACCTGCACCCGACCGAGGAAGCGGTGTTTGTCGAAGACCGTGGTCAAGCCTTTCACCAGCGCGGTGCCATAAACCAGATTGGTGTCGGAGCCCAAGCCTTCCTTGGCCACTTTGGTCTCGAATTCCAGGCGATAGCCGTTGTGCGGGTCGATGCGGTTATCACTTTTAAGGTAGGAATAGCTGACGCCAGGCATCAGCAACGTGCTGAGCCCCGAGTCGTCGCCGAGCCTGTATTCCTCGCGCTGCCATTTGAGCGACACCACCCGCTGCCAACCGCTGGGCAGCTTGCTGTGCCACTCGGGGCCGAGGGTCAGCAGTTTGCTCAGGGAGTCCTTGTCGGCGATTTCTTCATTCTGATAGCCACCGGCGAACCGCAGTTTGTCGGTCAGCGGTGGGTCCAAGGGAATGTCGTAGAACACACCGACGTTCTGCCGGGGCGCCGAAACTTCGGTCTCCCAGCCATAGCTATGCCCCTGAGGGTTGACCCAGTGCCGGGTCCAGTTGGCCTTGACCCGTGGGCCGACGTCGGTGGAAAAACCCAGCCCCAGACCCATGGTCCGTGGTTTGCGGGTTTCGAGTTTGACGTCCACCGGGATCACGTCGTTCTTGGACGCCGTCGGCGCCGCATCCACCCGCACGCTTTCGAAATAGCCGCTCGATTGCATGGCCTGATTGAGTTCGGCGATCAGCTCGGAGTCGTAAGGCGCACCTTCCTTGAAGGGCACCATGCGCCGTAGCAGGTCTTCGTCGAATGGCGTATCACCTTCGAAACTGACCTTGCCCAGCGAATAACGCGGGCCGCTGTTGTAGATGAGCTCGATGTCGGCAACGCCAGCTCGCGGGTCGACCAACAATTTCTGGCTGCTGAAGTAACCGCTGAAAAAACCGTAGCGCGAGGCCTGATTCTGAATCAGGCGCTTGGCGTCTTCGTAACGGCCATGGTTGAGCACTGCGCCGGTTTTCAGCCCAGCGCCTTTGGGTACACGAAAGGATTTGAGGTCGGCAGCCGGGCCGTCAATGCGAATCGTGACATTGCGCAAATGCACCGGCTCGCCGGGATCGATGTTCATTACCAGGCGCGGTGTCTTGCCGCCCTTCACATCCGTGTCGATCTGCGGCTGGTAATAACCCAAGGCCTGGGCGGCCTTGCGTGCCTGCTCTTCGGCGCCACGACTGAAGCGCAGCAAGGCTTCTTCGTCACGATCGCCGAGGCTGCCGATATAGCCCTCTATATTGGCTTTCAGTTCATCGTTGGACGGTTTGATCCGCACATCCAATTCACTTTGCGCCAGCGCCGCGCAGCTGGTAATCAGCATCAGCACGCCACTGGTAATTCTTCCTGGAAACTTCATAGGCGCGGATGCTATCACGAGCTTGGGAGCGTGATAGAGCCTGGCGTGCGGTGAAAGTTCTACCTTTATGCCGTTGCTGTTTGTAACACCTGCGGATTGGCGTGGAAAAACACGTGCTCGCGAATCGGTCCTACGGCGACCTCACCGATTTCCTCATAGCCCTGGCGCTTATAGAACTCCAGATAACGAGGATTCCCGGTATCGAGGATCACGCCCTCGGAGTGCTCATCTACCGCACACCAGTTGTGCACCGCTTGCAGCAATTGTTCGCCGAAGTGTTTGCCTTGGAATTGCGGATGAACCCCCAGTAATGGGAGCAGGTGAACCGAGTCGGACGGCACGCAAGCCATCACCGCATCGTGATACTCGAGATAGCGTCGGGTGCAGCGAAACCCGGTGCTGAGCACCATGCGCAAACGCCAGGCCCAACTCTCTGTGATGCCCAGGCGACGTTGCGGCGGCGCGATCAACGCGATGCCGATCAACCGGTCGTTGACCAGCAGGCCGATGGCCGGCAAGTCCTGAAGAAAGTGTTGTTTGACCAGCTCGCGCACGGTGGCGCGGACCCGCTGTTCATAACCGGGACGCTCCGCTTCGAACAGGTAGCCGAACGTCGGCTCATGCCGGTAAGCCTGGTACAGCAATGAACGTGCTTCGCGGGAATAGCCGCTGTCGAGCATGTGAATATCGGCGATGGCGGTCGAGGTTTCGGGCATAACGATATTTCTCCCCGGGGCGCTGTTCAAATGACGGCGCTCTTCTGGTTACGAGCCTATAGCGCTGGCACAGTTCCTTTCTGATCCGAATCAGTGTTGCTGCATAAGCCGTCATCGCGAGCAGGCTCGCTCCCACAAGGTATAGACCAGACTCGTCCCCTGTGGGAGCGAGCCTGCTCGCGATGAGGCCATTACTACCAATACAAAGCTGATGGACAATCGAGAATCCCCTCACCCCACGCTGGCCCCGATCCTACATGTCAGCTAGCATCGCCCTTTTGCCAGGACTGCCGACCATGAAGATCGTCTCCTTCAACATCAACGGGCTGCGCGCTCGCCCCCATCAGCTGGCGGCGCTGATCGAAAAGCATCAGCCAGATGTGATCGGACTGCAGGAAACCAAGGTTCACGACGACCAATTCCCGCTGGCCGAGGTTCAGGCACTGGGCTATCACGTGTATTTCCATGGTCAAAAAGGTCATTACGGCGTGGCCCTGCTCTCGCGTCAGGAACCTATCGCGCTGCACAAAGGTTTCGCCACCGATGAAGAAGACGCTCAGCGCCGCTTCATCTGGGGCACGTTCGCCGACGCCAATGGCGTGCCGGTGACCATCATGAACGGCTATTTCCCACAGGGCGAAAGCCGCGATCACCCGACCAAGTTCCCGGCCAAGGAACGCTTTTACAGCGATCTGCAGCAATTGCTGGAAAGCCAGTTCAGCAACGATCAGCCGGTGGTGGTGATGGGCGACGTGAACATTTCCCCCGAAGACTGCGACATCGGTATCGGCCCGGACAACATGAAACGCTGGCTGAAAACCGGCAAATGCAGCTTCTTGCCGGAAGAACGCGAGTGGATGGCCCGCTTGAAGAACTGGGGCCTGGTGGACAGCTTCCGTCACTTGAACCCGGAGGTGGCCGACCGTTTCAGCTGGTTCGACTACCGTAGCCGTGGTTTTGAGGATGAGCCCAAGCGTGGGCTGCGGATTGACTTGATCATGGCGTCCCACGGGTTGTTGCCACGGGTGAAGGATGCCGGAGTGGATTACGACCTGCGCGGAATGGAAAAACCGTCGGATCACGCGCCGATCTGGCTTGAACTGAGCTGATCCCTACCTGTCGACCTGAATCGATTGTGGGAGCGAGCCTGCTCGCGAAAGCGGTTTGACATTCAACATCTGCGTTGAATGTTACGCCCTCTTCGCGAGCAGGCTCGCTCCCACATTGAGTAACTGTCATCTTTCAGAAACCTTACTGACTTATTCTCCCGGCACTTCCTTTGGCTTATAAGGTGCCGGCATGACGCTGCGCGTGTTGTTCCTGTTGATGCTGTGCGCCTGGCTGCCGCAAACCGCGTCGGCTGGCGATTTGCCGACGCCCGAGGCTGGCCCGGTGCTGCGCATCCAGGGCTCCAACACCATTGGCGCGGCATTGGGACCGGCGCTGGTTGAGGGGTTGATGCGCGAACAGGGCCTGCTCAAGATTCACAGCGAGGCCCCGGACAAAGCCAACGAACTGCGCGTCATCGGCGAAACCGTTGAGGGCCGCCGGGTCGCGGTGGACGTCGCGGCCCACGGTTCCAGCACCGGTTTCACCGCCCTGAAAACCGCCGCCGCCGACCTCGCCGCCTCCTCGCGCCCGATCAAGGACAGCGAACGGGCAGACCTCGCCCGCCTGGGCGACTTTAAAAGCCCCGGTGCCGAGCAAGTCATCGCCATCGATGGCCTGGCGATCATTGTTCATCCGCAAAATCCGTTGGGCGAACTGAACACCGAACAACTGGCGCGAATTTTCAGCGGCGAGGCAAAAACCTGGGAAGAACTCGGCGGCACCGGTGGGACGATTCATCTCTATGCGCGGGACGACCAATCGGGCACCTATGACACGTTCAAGGAATTGGTCCTCAGCCGTCGTGGGAAAACGCTGAGCAGCGCTGCGAAACGGTTCGAATCCAGCGAGCAATTGTCCGACGCGGTCAGCCTCGACCCGCAAGGTATCGGCTTCATCGGCCTGCCTTACGTGCGTCAGGCCAAAGCCGTGGCGATTGCCGATGGCCAATCCCAAGCCATGTTGCCGCTCAACAGCCTGATTGCTACGGAAGATTATCCGTTGTCGCGCCGGCTGTTCTTTTACCTGCTGCCCAATGGGAAAAATCCCTGGGCCGACGCATTGGTGGCGTTCGCCCAAAGCAGCAAGGGCCAGGCGATTGTTGCGGCCAATGGTTTTATCGCCCAGACCGTCCAGGCCATGACGGTCACGCCGAATGCATTGATGCCGGAGGGTTATCAGGCGCTCAGCCGTCACGCCCAGCGACTGACCGTGAATTTCCGTTTCGAAGAAGGCAGTGCGACGCTGGACAACAAGGCCCGGCAGGACCTGTCGCGGGTGTTCGACTATATACAGCAGCACGAGAAGACCAATCGGCAGGTGACGCTGGTGGGGTTTGGCGACGCCAAAAGTGATCCGGCCCGGGCCGACCTGCTGTCGAAACTGCGCGCCATGGCGGTACGGCGGGAACTGGTGAAAAGCGGTGTGGTGTTTCGCGAGATTCGTGGTTTTGGCGCAGAGATGCCAGTAGCGGCCAATAGCGCGGATGAGGGGCGAATCAAGAATCGGCGGGTTGAGGTGTGGGTGTATTGAAGGCGTGTGTGCGTGTGTAGCAGCTGCCGAGCCTGCGAGGCTGCGTTCGGCGCGGGCCGCGTTCGGACGAAGCCGTCGCAAACCCTGCGCATGCGATCTACCTGAAAGACCACATCGCCCGATTTCACGACTGCTGCGCAGCCGAACGCAGCCTCGCAAGCTCGACAGCTGCTACACGGCGGAGATCAGCCGAGCAGTTTCTGCAACTGCGCCGTGGTGTCCACCGCGCCCATGGTCTTGGCGGCATCCAGCGCCGAGACGCCATTGGCGTCCTTGGCTTTCGGGTCGGCACCCTTGCTGATCAGGTAGTCGACGATTTCCACGCGATTGAACATCGCCGCCATCATCAGCGCAGTGCGACCATCGAACGACGAACCTTCCACTTGCGCGCCGCCTTCAACCAGTGCCTTGACCACCGCCAGGTCACCTTTGAACGCCGCACCGGCAATCGGGCTCTGGCCGTTGTCGTTGCGGATTTCCGGGTCGGCCTTGTGTTCGAGCAGGACTTTTACCGTCTCCACATGGCCGTGGTAAGCGGCCAGCATCAGCAAGGTGTCGCCCTTGTGGTTACGCAGGTTCGGCGGCAGGCCCTTGGTCAACAGCGCAGCCATCATGGCCGCATCGCCCTCGCGCGCTTTGTTGAATACCTGTTCGGCAAATTCAGCGGCTTCTTCGGGGGACATCTGGCGGCTTTGGTCTGACATTGGGGACTCCACGTTCTGTTATTCGCAAAGCCGACAGTTTCCCGAGCAGCCCCGAGGCTGTCACTTCTTTTTTCTCATGGAAGGCCATAGCCACATTCAATAGCGCTGCATTCAATAACGAAAAGCGCCGTCGTGAATATCCGCCAGCAACTGCGGAGTGACCTGCACGTAAGTCTGGGTCCCTGGCAGCCAGGCATAGATCGGATCATCGCCGGTTTTGCCGGGGTCGAAGGCTTCGTCCTTAAGCCGGGTCTTCTGATATTTGAAGGTGCCCGTGGTCTCCATTTTCACCTTCACCCGCAGGAACAACGGCACCGCATAGGCGGGCATTTGCTTACGGGCGAAGGCCAGCAGTTCACTGAAATCCAGGGTCGCCAGGGACTCCGCTGGCGTAATCGCCGCCATCCCGGCACGGCCGTTGGTGTTGCGGACCTCCACGCCGTAGGCCACGGCTTCGGAAATATTCGGGTGTTGCAAAAGGATGTTCTCGACCTCGGTGGTCGAGACGTTTTCGCCCTTCCAGCGGTAGGTATCACCCAACCGGTCAACAAACTGCGCGTGACCAAAACCGATGTTGCGCAGCAGGTCACCGGTATTGAAGTAACGGTCGCCCTTCTCGAACACGTCGTGCAGCACAACCTTTTCGGTCTTCTGCGGATCGGTGTAGCCGTCCAGCGGCGCCTTGTCGTCGATCTTCGCCAGCAACAGCCCCTGCTCGCCTTTGGCGACTTTGCGCATGAAGCCCCTGGCATCCCGAATCGGCGCGCCGCTGTCGTGGTCGTACGCCGCCAACTCCCATGACATCAGGGAAAAACCGACGGTGTTATCAAAGTTGAGGATGTTGGTGAAGCCGATGTTGCCGTCGCTGGCGGCGTACAGCTCACAGATATGGTTCACCCCGAAGCGCGTCTTGAACTCGCCCCACGCGCCGGGACGCAGGCCATTGCCGATCATCTTCGTCACGCGGTGCTTGCTGTCCTCGGCGCTGGGCGGTTGATCCACCAGGTAGCGGCACAATTCACCGACGTAACCAAGGGTGGTCGCGCGGTACTTGCGCACATCGTTCCAGAATTGACTGGCGCTGAACTTGCGGCGAATGGCAAAGCCCGAGGCGCCACTGATCGCCGAGCCCCAGCACACGCACAGCCCGGTGGCGTGATAGAGCGGCAAGGTGCAATAGACGACATCCTCCGGGCGCATATCCAAAGCGATCAGCCCGAAACTTGCAGAGCTGCGCATCCAGCGGCCGTGCTTGAACACCCCGGCCTTGGGCAAGCCGGTAGTGCCCGAGGTGTAGATGTAGAAACAAGGGTCGTCGAAAAAAACCTGCTGACTGCTGGCGGGGTTGGCGCTGGAGCTGTCGGCACTGGCGGTCATCAGGTTGATGAACCCGTCGGGCGTAATGCCCGGATGGCTGAAGGTGTCTCGATCAGCGACGAACCAGGTGCGCGCCGCCTCGATCGACACCCGTTGGCGAACCGCCGAAAACGCCGGCACCAGCTCTTCTCCGACAATGATCGCCGCGGGTGCCACCAGGTTCAGGCTGTGAGCCAGGGTATCGCGGGTCTGCGAAGTATTGAGCAAGGCACTGATCGCGCCGGCCTTGGCCACCGCCAGAATCGTCACCAGCAGTTCCGGGCGATTCTCGATAAAGACCGCCACCCCATCGCCCTTGCGGATGCCTTGGGCAATCAAATGATGGGCAATGCGATTGGCCCATTGGTTGACCTGAGCATACGTCAGCGCCACCTCGCCCTGCAGCAATGCCGGGCCGTCGGGATTGCGCAACGTCGCTTGCTCGAAGCTCCAGCCCAGGCCACACGGTTGGGTCGGGTCCTTGACGTTGGCGGCTTTCATGCCTTTCACCACGCGAGGAATGGCTTTGGCAATGGAAGGCAGCTTGCGGAGCATCATGCCCCAGGTAATCGTGTCGTGCGGAGTGCGGCTCATGGTTGCTCCCGGTCGATCTTTTTATTGTTCGGGCGGCGTTGATTGAGGCCGAAAATACGTCAGCGGTTCTTGAGCTGTACACGCGGTTTTTGAAATGATTTGTATCCACGGCTGCGGCATTCGACATCGCGAGCTTGCGCCGGGCAATTGGTTCCATCGAATCGATGTCGACCACGCAAAATGCAGGATGCACGATGGCCATTCATGCAGATTGCACGAAAGCGCAAAAACACCAGAAAACTAACTAACTGATATATAAGGATTTTTAAAAAATCAGGTGCTGGCACAATCACTGCAACTACCTCTGCATGCTTGCCATTCAAGAGCTAACGGAGCCGATAGACATGAACCTGATCCAAGAAAAATTTACGTCCCTGTTCTCCAACTTCGAAGTGACCACCCAGCCACGTCCGGACGGCGGCATTCTGCTGACCTTGAGCAGCACCGACGGCAAAGTCTTCAAACGCTCGATTTCGTACCAGCAATTGCATGCGGGTGATCAGCTGTCCTGGGTGATCAGTGCGATTCGCCGTGACATCGCCGAACAGGCCAGTGAACTGCCGCAGATTTCCATGCTGCAAAGCCAGCAGCGGTTTGCCCTGCCGACGTATCATTCGGTTTAAACCGTTCAAACGCTGTAAACAAACAGGCCGTGAAAGCTTTCGCTTCACGGCCTGAGTTGTTTCTGACGGTACGCCGATCCATGTGGGAGCGAGCAGGCTCGCTCCCACAGGTTATGTGCCTTGGTCTTAAAAAGTAGAAGGATCGATCCGCTCAAAGCTGTCGACGGTCACATGCCCCGCCAGCTCCCCGCCCTCTCGGGCCAGCCCGCACGTCGCCATTCCCGCCGTGTGCGCCGCGTCCAGTTCCTCGACGATGTCGGACAGAAACAGAATCTGCGAAGCGTCCAGGCCAATGGCCTGGGTAATGCGCTCGTAGGACTTCGCTTCACGCTTGGGCCCCGAGGTGGTGTCGAAATAGCCGCCGAACAGCGGCGACAAATCACCGGCCTGCGAACAACCGAAGATCAGTTTTTGCGCCTGAATCGACCCCGAAGAATAAACAAACAGGTTGAAGCCATCCTGATGCCAGCGTTTGAGCGCTTCAACGGCGTCCGGGTAAACGTGGCCTTTCAACTCTCCGGCCTGATAACCCTGTTCCCAGACCATGCCTTGCAACGCTTTCAGCGGCGTGGCTTTGCGGTCTTCGGCGATCCAGTTCAAAAGAATGTCGATCACCCGCTCGACGTCGGCGTTCGGCTCGTTGGTATCCCGGCGAACGGCGGCCAGTTGCTCGGCAACATCCGCACGCGCGGCGTTCTGGCGAACAAAATCCGGCAAGTGTTTGGCAGCGTAGGGAAACAGCACGTCGAACACAAAACTCACCGCGCTGGTGGTGCCTTCGATGTCGGTGAGAATCGCCTTGATCGGCATCGCCTCAGTCCTCAAGACGCGGGAAGCGACTGGCGATGTCTTCGCCGGTGAAATTGGCCACCCAGCCTTCAGGGTTGTTGAACAGACGGATCGCGACGAAATGCGGATGCTCGCCCATGTCAAACCAGTGCGGGGTGCCGGCCGGTACCGAGATCAGGTCGTTTTTCTCACAAAGCACGGCGTAGACGTAATCGTCGATGTGCAGGGTGAACAAGCCACGACCGGCGACGAAAAATCGTACTTCGTCTTCGCCATGCCGGTGTTCGTCGAGAAACTTGGCGCGCAATTCGGCTTTTTGCGGGTGATCGCTGTTCAGGCTGATGACGTCGACGGTGATGTAACCGCGTTCGGTCATCAGCTGGTCGATTTGCTCCTGATACGCGGCGATCACTTCTTCCTGACTGGCGCCGGGCTGGATTTTCGCCGTGGCTTGCCAACGGTCGAAGCGCACGCCCTGCTCGGCCAGGGTCGAGGCGATGTCTTCGAAGTGCGTCAGCACCTTGTTAGGCAAGTCGGGGCTTGAGACGTGGTAAACGGACAGGCTGCTCATCAGGGCAACTCCTTAACGGTTCATGCTTTATGGTTCGAGAGCGAGCGCGTCTTCAACTCGCACTCGAACAAAAATTCAAAGGCCTCGATCTGCCGCAGTGCATCGCTCATGCGCGCACCCCAGGTGTAGAGACCATGGCCGCGGATCAGGTAGCCGACGCAATCGGGATGGGCGTCCAGCCAAGGCTGCACCTTGGCGGCCAGGCGCGCAATGTCTTGGTCGTTGTCGAAAATTGGCACGCGCACCCGGGATTCGTGGGTCGATACGCCGCTAAAGGCTTTTTGCAGTTCGTAATCTTCGAATTCAATGAAGTCTTGCGGCGTCAGGCGCGACAGCACCGTGGCGTTCACCGAATGCGTGTGCAGTACCGCGCCGATCTCCGGGCGCCAGCTGTAGAGCTGGGTGTGCAGCAGGGTTTCGGCGGACGGTTTTTTGCCCGGTTCCAGGCTGTTGCCGGACAGATCGGTGGCCAGCACATCGTCGGGGCCGAGTTGGCCTTTGTGCTTGCCGGACACCGTCAGCAACGCTTCAGTCGGCGACAGGCGCGTCGAGTAGTTGCTGCTGGTGGCCGGCGACCAGCCGCGGCCATACAGAAAACGCCCGGCATCGATAATTTCCTGGGCGAGGTGCTCACGGGTGAGGCTCATGGCCTGTCCTCTTGCATACGTGTGGCAATGATAACGGCTGCCGCGAAGGCTGCGAGGCTGGCAATACTAAAGGTCAATGCAGGGCCGAGAGCATTCCAGCTATAGCCGGAATACAACGCGCCCAGTGCGCCGCCGGTGCCGGCCAGTGCGGCGTATAACGCCTGGCCCTGCCCTTGTTGGCGCGCGCCGAAGCTACGTTGCACGAACTGGATGGCAGCCGCGTGAAAGCTGCCGAACGTCGCCGCGTGCAGCACCTGGGCAAACAACAGCACCCAAAGGAACTCAGCGAACGAACCGAGCAGCAACCAACGCAACGCCGCCAGCAGAAAACTCGCCAGCAACACCCGTCGCACGGAGAATCGCGCGAGGATTTTGCTCATGGCCAGAAACATCAAGACTTCGGCGACCACGCCGACCGCCCAGAGCACGCCGATCAGCCCACGGCTGTACCCGAGTCGCTCCAGGTGCAAGGTCAAAAAGGTGTAGTAAGGACCGTGGCTCATCTGCATCAGCGCCACGCAACCGTAAAACGCCAACACCCCGGGACTGCGCAACTGCTTGAGAAAACCGTCTCCCGCCAACCGTTCGCTTTGAATCGGTTGAGCGTTGGGCACCCATAGGCTGCTGACCACGATTCCGGCCAGGATCAGCACTAGCGCCACCGGGTAGATGTCGAGGCTGAGCCATTCGAACAATCGGCCAAGGGCGACCACGGTGATGATGAAACCGATGGAACCCCACAGGCGGATCTGACTGTAACGGTTAGTCTGGCCCTGCAAGTGCGCCAGCGTGATGACTTCGAATTGCGGCAACACCGCGTGCCAGAAAAACGCGTGCAAGGCCATGACCATCGCCAGCCAGGCGTAGGTCTTGCTGACGAAAATCAGCGAAAACGTCAGCAGCGTGCAGACCGCACCGAAGCGCACGATGGCCAGGCGTCGGCCGGTGTAATCACCGAGCCAGCCCCAGATGTTCGGCGCCACGCAGCGCATCAGCATCGGGATCGCCACCAGCTCGCCGATGCGCGCGCTGGAAAAGCCCAAGTGATCGAAGTACAGCGCCAGAAACGGCGCTGTCGAACCGAGCAAGGCGAAATAGAACAGATAGAAACTGGAGAGCCGCCAGTACGGGAGCGCCGCCATAGTCGTCAGACCGCAGCGGCGTTGAGGTCAGCCATTAAAGCTGACCCAGCACCGGCGTGCTCACGCGCACGTCCAGGTTCTGCCCACGGTGACGCAACAGGTGATCCATCAGCACGATGGCCATCATCGCTTCCGCGATCGGTGTGGCGCGGATGCCGACGCACGGGTCATGGCGCCCCTTGGTGACGACTTCCACCGGGTTGCCATGGATGTCGATGGAACGACCCGGCGTGGTGATGCTCGAGGTTGGCTTGAGCGCCAGGTGCGCGACGATCGGCTGACCCGACGAAATGCCACCTAAAATGCCGCCCGCGTTGTTGCTGAGGAAACCTTGCGGGGTCATTTCATCGCGGTGCTCGGTGCCACGTTGGGCAACGCTGGCGAAACCGGCGCCGATTTCCACGCCTTTGACCGCATTGATGCTCATCAGCGCGTGAGCGAGTTCGGCATCGAGACGGTCGAAGATCGGCTCGCCGAGGCCCGGCATTACGCCTTCAGCGACTACGGTGATCTTCGCGCCAACCGAATCCTGGTCGCGGCGCAACTGGTCCATATAGGCTTCCAGTTCCGGGACCTTGTCCGGATCAGGGCTGAAGAAAGCGTTCTCTTCCACCGAATCCCAGGTCTTGAACGGGATTTCGATCGGGCCGAGCTGGCTCATATAGCCACGAATGACGATGCCCTGAGTGGCCAGGTATTTTTTCGCAATCGCACCGGCTGCCACGCGCATGGCCGTTTCACGGGCCGAGCTGCGGCCGCCGCCACGGTAATCGCGCTCGCCATATTTGTGGTGATAGGTGTAGTCGGCGTGGGCCGGGCGGAACAGGTCCTTGATCGCTGAGTAATCCTTGGACTTCTGGTCAGTGTTACGGATCAACAGGCCGATGGAGCAACCGGTGGTGCGTCCTTCGAACACGCCGGAGAGGATTTCGACTTCGTCGGCTTCCTGGCGCTGGGTGGTGTGGCGGCTGGTGCCGGGTTTGCGGCGATCCAGGTCACGCTGCAGATCCTCCAGAGAGATCTCCAGGCCCGGCGGGCAGCCGTCGACAATGGCGACCAACGCCGGACCATGGCTTTCGCCCGCGGTGGTGACAGTGAACAGCTTGCCGTAGGTATTGCCGGACATGCAGGACGCTCCGTGAATTCGAACCAAATACGTAATGCGCGCCAGTATACGCAGGCTACCCAACTAGTTCATCCTCGAACCTTATGGGTGCCTGCGAGTCCAACCGGCATCTTGTTCATGATGGCGTGATGATGCTGCGAGTTATAGCCTTGAGCCTTACCCTGTTTACCGGCTTTGTACAGGCCACTGTCCTGCAACGCCCGATCACCTTGGACACCGGCACCGGCGAGCTTTTCGGCTCGTTATTGCTGCCCAAGTCCGACACACCGGTACCGGTTGTCCTGATCATTTCCGGCTCCGGTCCTACAGATCGTGACGGAAACAACCCCGACGGCGGACGCAACGACAGCCTCAAGCGTCTCGCTTGGGTACTGGCCAAACACAACATCGCCAGCGTGCGTTATGACAAACGCGGCGTGGCGGCGAGCCTTGCGGCGACCCCCGACGAACGCAATCTGTCGGTGGAAGCCTACGTGGCCGACGCCGAGGCCTGGGGCCAGAAGCTCAAAACCGACCCGCGCTTTGGCCAGTTGATCCTGCTGGGCCACAGCGAAGGCGCATTGATCGCCAGCCTCGCGGCGCCGAGCCTGGACGCCGCCGCGGTCATCTCCATGTCCGGCAGCGCCCGGCCAATCGATCAGGTGCTGCGCCAACAATTGAGCAATCGCCTGCCGCCAGCATTGATGCTGCGCAGCAATGAACTGCTCGACAGCCTCAAGGCCGGCCACACCGACGACAACGTGCCGCCGCAGTTGCAGGTGATTTTCCGCCCGAGCGTGCAGCCGTATCTGATTTCGCTTTTCCGCCAGGACCCGGCGGCGGCGTTCGCCAAGTTGAAGATGCCGGCTCTTATCATCCAGGGCAGCAACGACATCCAGGTCGGCGTCGGTGATGCCAAGCTGTTGAAGGCCGCCAAACCGGACGCCGAGCTGGCGCTGATCGAAGGCATGAACCACGTGATGCGCATCGTGCCCAACGATGTAAAACGGCAATTGGCCTCTTACAAAGATCCGCAATTGCCACTGGCGGCCGAACTCGGCACGCGAATCCTCGGGTTTATTGACGGACTTCGCACCAGTTAAGCGGTGTTAGGGGCGTGAAAACTGGTTGAGAACGCCCCCTAACCCTCCAGTCCTGAAAAAAACGGCCGATAAGCCTTTGTCGCCAGCGCCATGACTGGCGGCAAGCAGAGCTTGGACAGGATCTCGCCGTTATGACTGATACCCAGACTTCACCCGACACCACTGCTGAAAAAGACGCACCACCAGCGGTCGAGCTGCCGTGGGCGGACGTCCACGCCGAGCACCACAAGATGCTCCGTCTGGCACCATTGCAGACCGACCGCAACACCGGTGGACGGCCGCTACGCTTTGTTGAATTCGGTTACGCCGAGCGCAACAACAAGGAACACAGCCTGATGCGCATGAGCATTGCGCTACCCGGCCAGCGCGTGCGCAAGGAACAGAATCATCTGGACGTGTGGGTCGATCACGCCACCAAGCGCGTGCATTTCGGGCCTGACAGCGGTTTGCAGATCGAACCGATGAACCGTGGCATCGGTCGCTTCATGGCCGCTCATGGCATTACCTGGGCGAAAAAGAGATGGCCCGGCTACACCGTCGACGGCACAGACCTGAACAACAAGGATGCGCTGAACGAAGACACTCGTCTGCGCCGCGATCACTTTTTGCGGATGCATGGTTTTGATGTGATCTACGCCGACGCCCAGCATTTGAAGGGCAGCGTCAAAGAAGTGCAGGTCGGTG
Source organism: Pseudomonas sp. TH39(2020) (assembly GCF_016650715.1). NCBI lineage: Bacteria > Pseudomonadati > Pseudomonadota > Gammaproteobacteria > Pseudomonadales > Pseudomonadaceae > Pseudomonas > Pseudomonas sp. TH39(2020). The sequence continues at coordinate 817,388 of NZ_JAEKFF010000008.1, forward strand.
ACCTGTTGGGTGACTGGAGTACGGAAAAACTGCAGGTCGTGGAAATTCTTGAGGCGGCGCAGATGCTCCAGCAAGCCGAGCAAAATCTGGCCGAGCAGGAAGTCAAACTCAAGAAACACGAAGAAAAAGTCAGCAAGTACAAGCGCGAAGACACCGGACTGCGCTTTACCATTACCTGCCTGGTGGCGTTTGCGGTGTTTCAGGCGGGGTTGTTGATCTGGATTGCCACACACCGCTAACTGATCGTTCCCACGCTCTGCGTGGGAATGCCTCAATGGACGCTCTGCGTCCGCTTTTGGGACGCGGAGCGTCCCGGGCTGCATTCCCACGCGGAGCGTGGGAACGATCATTACGGGTTAAACGCGGGAAGCGAACAGCGCCTGATGATCGCGGCACTGTTCCACCGTCAGCATGAACACACCATGTCCACCGCGCTCGAAATCAAGCCAGGCGAAGTCGACTTCCGGGTACAGCGCCGAGACGTGAACCTGGCTGTTGCCCACTTCGACAATCAGCAAACCCTTCTCGGTCAGGTGATCCGCCGCTTCGGCGAGCATGCGACGCACCAGGTTCAAACCATCATCACCGCAGGCCAGGCCCAGCTCCGGTTCGTGCTGGTATTCGTCCGGCATGTCGGCGAAATCTTCCGCATCGACGTAAGGCGGGTTCGACACGATCAGGTCAAAACGCTGACCCGGCAAACCATCAAACCCATCGCCCTGCACCGTGTACACCCGCTCATCGACGCCGTGGCGCTCGATGTTCTGGTTGGCCACTTCCAGTGCTTCGAACGACAGGTCGGCCAGCACCACTTCAGCGTTCTGGAATTCATAGGCACAGGCGATACCGATGCAGCCGGAGCCGGTACACAGGTCGAGAATCCGCGCAGGTTCGGCGCCCAGCCACGGCTCGAAACGCTTTTCGATCAGTTCGCCAATCGGCGAGCGCGGGATCAATACGCGCTCATCGACAATGAACGACATGCCGCAGAACCACGCTTCACCCAACAGGTAGGCGGTAGGAATGCGTTCTTCAATACGACGCTTGAGCATGCGTTGCAGCTTGACCAGCTCGTCTTCTTCAAGATTGCAGTCGAGGTAACTGTCGGCGATTTCCCACGGCAGGTGCAAGGCACCCAACACCAACTGACGCGCTTCGTCCCAGGCGTTGTCGGTTCCATGGCCGAAAAACAGATCCTCCCCATGGAAGCGGCTGACGGCCCAACGGATATGGTCGCGCAGGGTACGAAGTCGGGAAGTGATCACGGGGGGCAAACTCCAAAAAAAACGACTGGCGATTCTAACAGCCAAAACGCGTCTCGACGACGCGAGAAAACTACCGGGGCAAATGTAGGACTATTCTATTTTTTCAGTTGGCTATTGAACAAAATTGGCCTATTGACAAGGCTGCGAGCCAGCAAAGACGGCGCCTACGATGGTAGCGATTCACAGAAGCGCTCAGCCAGAGGACAATGTCGCAAAAGCCCCACCCGAAGGAGCCCCAGAATGTCCGTTCCAAAAACGATGTTTCAACTCAGCGGCCGCGGTTATGCAGCTGCCGTTCTGAGCCATGCGACCCTTGTCATCATCGATGCCCAGAAAGAATACCTCAGCGGCCCGTTGGCCTTGAGCGGCATGGATGCTGCCGTCGCGAACATCAAGCAACTGGTGGCCGCTGCCCGTGCAGCCGGCCGGCCGATCGTCCATGTCCGCCACCTCGGTACCGTCGGTGGGCTGTTCGATCCACAAGGTGAGCGCGGTGAGTTCATCCCTGGCCTGGAACCACAGGGCGACGAAACCATCATCGGTAAATTGCTGCCGAGTGCTTTCCACGGCACCGAACTGCTGGAACGCCTGCAGAATCTCGGTTCGCTGGACCTGATCGTATGCGGTTTCATGAGCCACTCCAGCGTCAGCACCACGGTGCGCGCCGCGAAGAACCTGGGCTTTCGTTGCACGCTGGTGGAAGACGCCTGCGCGACTCGCGACCTGCCTTACAAGGGCGGCGTATTGAGCGCAGATCACGTACAGCAGACCGAAATGGCGATCATGGCGGACAACTTTGCCACCCTCGCGCTGACTAACGGCCTGATCTGATCGACGCTCGATGAGCGGTCCATGCCGCCGCTCATCCACAAAAGCCAATCATTTGCTGTAATTGTCTTAGCCTCAGGAACATCCCGGTCAACTCCCGGTCGAAGGGCCGATACCCATTGAGGAAGGTCGGAATGAAGTTATCCGATGGTTTTGACGCTCGCCGCTTGCGGCCCAAAGGCCAACGCAACTGGCGTTTTCGAATCGGCGCGGCATTTGCTGCCTTGCTGTCGATGAGCGGTGTGTTGCTGGCGATGGCAGGCATAGCCAGCCTGCTTGGCCACGCACCCGCCCTGGGCGAGTTGAATACCAACCGGGTCGGTTCGGCGGTGATTCTGGCGATCGGCCTGTTCGTGCTGTACCTCGGCGTGTGGCTGTGGCGTCGCTGCCGTCGCCGCTCGCGGCAGTCGCAAGAGTTGAACATCTCCCCGCATTTGATGAAAAAGCACGACTGAGCCGAGCGTTGCGCGTTTTCTCGCGCCTCATTCGCCTCGAGTTGGGTAAACTGGCCGCCCTTCGCGGAGGCTGACATGCAAGACGACGATTTTTCCCTGTTCAAAAGCGCGATCCAAGGCGTCAAGCCGATCAAACACGATCGCGCCGAAACCGGCAAACCCAAAGCTGACCGCGCGCAAATCGCCAAGTTGCGTCAGGCCGCCACTGTGCGCACCGATGCCACCACCGTTGACGGGCTGTCCGATCAGTTCGTCATCGATGTTGGCCCGGAAGACGAGCTGATGTGGGCGCGTGACGGTGTTCAGGAAAGCCAGATGCGCAAGCTCAAGATCGGACAGATCCCGTTCGAAGGCAGCCTCGACCTCCATGGCATGAGCGTGGAAAAGGCTCGGGAAACCCTCTGGGCGTTTCTGGCCGAAGCGACCAAATTCGAAATCCGCTGCGTGCGCGTCACCCACGGCAAGGCTGTGCGTCTGGACGGCAAGCGGCCGATGATCAAAAGCCACGTCAACACCTGGCTGCGCCAACATTCACAAGTGCTCGGCTTCACCTCGTGCCAAGCGAAACACGGCGGCGCCGGAGCAGTTTATGTGATGCTCAAACGGACCATGATGGAAGGTCGCGACGAGTAAAGCGGTTGCGCCACGCTTGCAGCATCGTGTCCGCCACCGCACTGGTTTGGCTACTGGCCGACCACTCAGTATAGGTATGCCGACTTGCAATGATATGGGAGCTCCCGTAATACTTCGCAGATGGAATTCAAAGAAAGACTCAAAGCAGCCCGCCAACACGCCAAGCTCAATCAGACCGAGCTTGCCGAACGCGCAGGCCTGACACAAACCTCAATCTCCGACCTCGAGCGCGGGAAATCGAAGGCAACAGCCTTTGCTGCCCAGATCGCTACAGTGTGTGGCGTTTCACCGATGTGGCTGGCCGAAGGTGTCGGTGACATGCTTAAAGGTGTGTCCGATGCTGTTCCGTTGAATCGCCCCCCTCCAAACGTTTCGATGTCAGACATCCAGCCCTGGGACGACAGCACGCCCCTGGATGACGACGAGGTTTATGTCCCCTTCCTGCGTGAAGTTGAGCTGGCGGCCGGTTCAGGCCGTTTCGTGATCGCAGAAAACGACAGCGCCAGGCTGCGTTTCTTCAAGAAAGACCTGCGTCACAACAACGTGCAGTTCAACAACGCCAGGTGCGTGGTGGTGAGCGGAAACAGCATGCTCCCGGTACTGCGCGACGGCGCTACCGTTGGCATGAACGTCGGAAAGAACTCGCTGGGCGACATCGTCGACGGCGACATGTACGCGATCAACCACAACGGCCAGCTCCGCGTGAAACAGGTCTACCGACTGCCCAGCGGGATCCGCCTACGCAGTTTCAACCGCGACGAGCACCCGGACGAGGACTACACCTTCGCCGAGATCCAGGAGCAGCAGCTTGCGATCCTGGGTCATGTCTTTTGGTGGGCGATGTATTCACGGTGAACTCAAGAGAAGCCCGCCAAGCGCGGGCTTTTTTTGTACCTGGAATATAGGCCGCGGAATAAAATATGGGAATACCTATTGACACAAAATATGGGAACTCCCATATTTGTATTCAACCCAACTGGAAATCGATCGGGAGCTGCCAAGCATCACTTCTGCCCATTCACCGAGTGGGCAGTGGGATGTAGGCCTGCATCAAACGCAAGGCTCACCAGAGCAAAAAGCGACATCAATGGACTGAGGTAAAAACCATGACTGTAGACATCAGCAACTTCACCATCGCTACCCCGCTTCCAATCTCCGACACCAACCCGATTGCGCTTGAGCTCATCGGCTGGCGCGCACTGATCGAATGCCCCGACGTCATCTCAATGCTTGAGGATGGTTCGCTGCAGATGACGGCGCCGACACTTGGCGCCTCGAGCAAGAGCACGCTACGAACCCGCTGCGAGTGGAAGGAGCCAGGTTACTGGCTGTTCTCCAGCGCAGCGGACCACTGGAACCGGCAAGAAATGCGAGTGACCAAAGTCAACTCGCTGCAGAAAGTCGTGATCGGTCAGATTCATGTGCAGGGCTCAGAACGACCTCCGGTAAAGGTGTTCTGGAACAAAGGGAAAATCACCATGGGGTTCCGGTCAAGCTACCTCCAGGACGATCCGGTCAACTCGACGATTTTGGAGAACGTGCCGCTCGGAGCACTTTTCAAAATCAACATTCACGCCAATTCGAGCGGCGCCGTCTCTGTATCGGCTAGTTGTAACGGCGTCAAATCCACTTCCGCGATCATGCGCCTCGACAACACTTGGGACACGAAAACACTCGCCTTTCACGGCGGCGTGTACAACCAGATCGATTACTCCGACACCACCGACCCGCTAGACGGTTCTGTCTGCATCATCAGCGATCTGTCGATCACTCACGCCTGATACGACCTGCTCGGCCTGATGAGCAATACAGGCTTCAAGGAAGCATCACTGCTGCACCTTGGCGACAGGGTGTAGCGGGATGCGGATAAAACCCGGCAGGCCAGCCTGACCGACAAACACTTCCAGGCCGCACTGACCGAATTGGGGCTTCGCGCCCGCCGGCAATACAACTGCCGGCACACATACGCTACCATGTGCCTCATGTCGGGGATGAACCCTGCGTTTATTGCCACTCAGCTCGGTCATAGCGTTCAGATGTTGCTATCGACCTACGCCCGATGGATCAACTCCAGCACCGACTGGTGTGAGCTCGGGACGCTTGAAAAGAGTTTGATTGGTACACAATTGGTACAGACAGAAACAGTACCCCTCTGAAACCCTTATGGAATCAGCCTCTGTGACACTGGAACAGAACTACACCGCGATTCTCGGCCAATTGGGCGAGGACGTCTCCCGCGAGGGCCTGCTCGACACGCCAAAACGTGCCGCCAAAGCCATGCAGTACCTCTGCCGCGGTTATGAACAGACACTGGAAGAGGTCACCAACGGTGCCTTGTTCAGCTCCGACAACAGCGAAATGGTGCTGGTGAAGGACATCGAGCTCTACTCGTTGTGCGAACACCACCTGCTGCCGTTTATCGGCAAGGCTCACGTCGCCTACATCCCGAGCGGCAAGGTATTGGGCCTGTCGAAAGTTGCGCGGATCGTCGATATGTACGCCCGCCGCCTGCAGATCCAGGAAAACCTCAGCCGCCAGATCGCCGATGCGGTCCAGCAAGTCACCGGCGCCCTGGGCGTTGCAGTGGTGATCGAGGCCAAACACATGTGCATGATGATGCGCGGTGTGGAGAAACAGAATTCGTCGATGATCACCTCGGTGATGCTGGGTGAGTTCCGCGAAAACGCCGCCACCCGCAGCGAGTTTCTCAGCCTGATCAAGTAATTCGCAGCACGAAGAAAGCCGGCATTCATCGCCGGTTTGCATGTGACTGGTTCTCACCAGAATCACATAAAAAACAAGGGCTTGCAGCGATGCAGGCCCTTGTCGTTTCTGGTCGGAGTTACACCGGGACTACACTGCCGCTGGTCGGAATCTGTCGGGTGCAGGTTACGCCGTGCTGAGCGTCCCGAGTTGCCGGTGGACAGACTAGTGGCAAATGGGTAGCGTCTGTCGCAACCACATCTAAGCTAGACAGGACTTTCAGGACGACAAGGAGTGTTATAGGACCCGCCATAGCGACTAATAGTAGTTATGAGCCATTCATAAAAATGGAGTAGTAATGTTTTTCGGAAAAGAAGAAAACGCTAAGGTTTTGGCTGGATTCCTATTTAAAGCCGGAGCCGCTCATGTTGACGACGAAGCAAGAGCCATGCGGCTATCTCTATCAAGAGAGATAATTGGATACATCTACAAACAACCTGAAAGATGGGACGATCGGTGCAGCTTTAATATTAAGCATATAGGCGGTCAATTTATTCAATGGCTAGGGGATTTTGATCCACGAAAGCCAGCAGACATTGATAATATTTACTCAATGGCCTATAGATTTCTTTGCGAGTTTGACTTTCTGGTAGGTCCCGGAAAAGAGCTTAGCATGGAGTTGCGATCAATTAGGAATAAGATTGAGCATGATAATGTTGAAATGGAAGATAATGTTAGGTCTCAAATTATCTACGCCTCATACATAATGCCCGCCAATATAGCTAAAGATTTTATTAATGACGCAAATATTGGCGTCTTCAAAGATTTTGAACTGAGAAAAGCTGAAGCAGAAAAACTTAAAAATCAATGGGACGAAGAAATCGAACAAAAAAAGACCATAACAGATGCGCTGAAAGACAAACTGGACGAATATAAAATTGGCTTTAATTTTGTGGGGCTATATAAAGGCTTCTCTGATCTAGCCGAGAAAAAATTCAAAGAATCACTCGGGTTATTCTGGTCATTGATAGGTATGGGGTTTCTCATCCTCTCACCCCTGATTGCTGAAATTGTATTCGCCGCAAGCGAGATCTATGGCGGAAAGTCCTTCACTGCCAATCATCTAATCATTCTAATACCATTGATTTCCATCGAGTTAATTTTGGTTTATTTTTTTAGGATCATTCTGGTTAACCATAGATCCGTAAAAGCACAAGTCATGCAGCTTGAATTAAGGCAGACGCTTTGCCAATTTATTCAGAGCTACGCTGCATACTCTTCGGAAATCAAAAAACAAGACGCAGGGGCATTGGAGAAATTTGAAAACCTAATATTTAGTGGAATTCTTTCTGACCCTGAAAAGCTGCCCAGCACTTTTGATGGCCTTGAGCAAATAGGGAATTTAATCAAGAGTGTGAAAAACTCATAACAAACGGTTCCGGGCCGATCACCAAGGGAACGATGCAGGCCCTTGGCGTTTTTGGCCGGGGTTACTCCTAATACAGTCCAGCTTGTAATTCTGGCATAGCTTAGTATCTTCGAAGGAAGAGCCTCTCGCAGACAAAAGGAAAGCATGTGGTCAGCATAACGGAGCAGTACCCCCCACTGGATCTCGATGAAATAGTGGGAATAGTGAATGAGTTCGACGGTTACACTGTTGAAAAAAAAATTGAAGCAATCTCAAAAATTGTTAGCAAACATCCTTTTTTAAACTTCCCTACAAAGAACGACAGTAGAGATTTTTATCGAGCCAGAGTTTCCAAAAATGGTTCCTTTCCATTCAACTATACAGGGTTTCTGTGGAACCATTCCGCTCCTGCTCAGCGAGCCAGGTTAAATGTAGACGGGGATCCTGTTCTATACGTAGCCAATCAAGCTAACGCGGCTTTCAGTGAAATCGGCGCAGTTGATGACTTGGTTATCATGAGCATCCTAAAAATTCAGAATGGAAAAAGCGTAACTTTTCTTCCTCTAGGTACATTTGCCAACATTATGAGATCTAATGCAGCACATCTAGATTACCCAGAGGCACAGGTGGCTGAAACTAGAAAGAAGATACTTGCGTGCCCTGTACGGAAAATGCAGTCATTACTTATCGCTGACGAATTTCTTTATAATTGCATAATGGAAGAGAATGTTGATTACACTATCTCTTCGACTACAGCGAATCTGATATTCAACAAATACCCCTTTGTTGATGCAATAACATATCCAAGCAAGAAGCTTCGGTCCGCCACCAATTACGCCATAAAAACCACTACCTTCTGGGATAAGTGGGAAATTGGTTCAGCTTGTAGCCTTAACGTAAAGCATTTAGCTCTCGGCCATTTTTTGCATAGCAACGTTAGGTGCGTAGAAAACATTGATGACAGTGGATTTATGAGTTGGGAGCGTTCATACCCACTTCATCAAACTAGCCTCAAACCTCTCAACTGGAAAAAACCGTTGTCAATCTAATACTGGGCCGGTCGCCGATGGCTCAACAGTCTTGCGCTACACTGCGTTCCTGCACCATCACTCAAGGACGATATCCATGTCTTCAGAGGCCCACATCGCCACGGCGGATGCCCTGACACTGCTGCTCCATAACCAGCACGCGCTAGGTGCGGCGATAGAAGAGATCACAAGTTGGCTCGCATCGAATGGCGCAGGGCGTGTCGCCGATAACGCAATGACTGCCATGGAAACGCTGGACGCAAATGCACAAGCCATCACCGATGCAATTATGCGGCTACGCCAGTCCTAGATTGCTGGCCAGCTTCGGCGGGGCTTACAGCAATTCGTTGCGACGGCTCATTCTTCTGCACAGCTCCGCCGCTGTCGGTTTGGCGCTTACCTGGCGCTGGACCGGACCATGGCCGCCTTGCTCTGCTGACGAACCGGCATAGCTTTCAATGCTGCCGGTTTTGCTTGAGCGCACCAAGGCGGCGTCACGGCGCTGATCCGGTGTCATGTCCAACTCCTGCAACCACCGGGTGCGATCAGGATCGTCCACCGGGGTTTCGTGGGCTGGCTCGGGCGGTAGCATGTCCGGCGCATCGACAGGAGGCGTCCACTGGTTCGGGTTAATGTATTCCTCTGGCACGCGCTCGGCCACGGGTGCTGCGAGTTCCTGTTGGGCTTGGATCCCGAGGTTCAAAGCAAACGCCACTCGACGGCTGGCTTCGAACAGATCGAGGTTGTTGAAATTTATCTGCTGATTAAAAGTACCGCCTTCGTCATCTTTTGCCGGACTAGGAAAAAGTCTACTGAGCCCTTGTCGTAAAAATTCTGCTGGATTGTCCTCGGCGAATTTAAGCAGCCATCGCACACCGCCCAATTTTTTATAGACGGCCATTAAATCCCCGGCCATTTGACTAGTCACAAGTTGGCGTTCGCCCTTATCCAACGAACGGCCTTTAATACGGCCACCGGTTTTTAATTGGCCCGGTGGTCTGCCACGCGCTGTCATTGCACCAACCTCATCAGGGCCGGGGTGGTGCTGATCGTCACTGCGCCGTCAGGACCGCGTTCGGTGTACGTTTTGACCGACACACCGTCAGCGTCTTGGGTGGCGCACCACTCCAGCAGCGCGCCCGCGAGCGCCAGCGCTTCGCCATGGCTGGTGGTGCTGGTAAGGGTCACAGTCGCCATGGGTTACCTCGGTGTGCCGGGTAAAGCGGTGTCAACCACCGAAGTTACCGCACGGACGATCCGGCCGTTTTCGTCGCGCTGCATGACGGCGGTTTCGAAGGTCGGGCCGTCACCCTGCAAGGGCTTTGTGGTCATTTTTGCGATTCGGCCGAAGGCGTCGCGCTGGGACACCACAGACTCAAACGGTGGTGGGGTCTTGTGCCTTGGCGTCGGTGGGATCTGCTTGAAGTCGGTGTAGGGCGCCGGGGCGTTGAACAGGTCACGGACACGTGGCGGGGGTTTGCGTTCCACCGCTTCGCCTACCCGGCGCTCGACTTCGTCGGCGATCAAGCTTTCGATTGCGACACCCAAGCCGTGACCTTCGGGCGCCGGGGCTTCGGGGTTTTGGCGATTGAACTTTCGTTCAAGCAGTTGCAGTTTCGGGCTCATTTCAGTGATCTCGCTTGGCCAATGAGATGTTGAAGCTTCAACACTTCACCGCCGTGAAGTCCGGCCCCGGCTGCCTTAGCTAAGAGGTCGTCGAGTTTAGCCAGTAACCGGTCATTGCCGCCTTTCAAGGCGAGTTTGTCGCGGACTTCCTTTCCCTCAAGTAAAATTGGGCTGCTCCCAGTAATCGTGTCCATTTTAGTTCTCCTTAAATAATAGAGAATGGCGTCAGTGATAAAATCAAAGAGCGAAGGCCGCCTTGGTTAGTTGCGACTCCGGCCGTAGTGCAAGACACCAGCTGAATCTTACTGAGTCCCACCAATTGACTCGGATCAAAGACCAGAACCTGTGAAGCCGAAGTCTGAAAAGTAAGGAAATCGCCGTTACTATTTTTTACGTCGTACATCACAGCAGTGCTGCCTTCAAGGCTGGCTGACTTGATACCTAGCACAGCAGTAGTCCAGCTGGACGACACTTGCACCGCACTAAGGACGTGGCCGGTTAAATTGATAAGGTCGGATACCGAGGCACCGTTCTGGATCTCGACCACCGCTGTCGCCCGTGGGTTGGGTCTTGCCCGGTCAACTTGTCGCATTGCCATTTCATTTCACCTCTTTACGTAGTTTCTTGCGTTCTTTCTTTTCGAAGCTAATTCTGTCTTTTTCCAGTTGTCGTAAAACTTTCTTGGAGCGTTTCACTCTATTTCACCGAATCCAAGAGTGTCCTATACCGCGCTTGTAATTGAGGGTCTTTGAAGTAGGCACGCCGTCCAATCGGCGTCGCCAGCAAGGCCTCGATTTCTTTTATCTCTGCCGAGATAGCCGCGCCTGAAGTTGGCAAAGTGCCCGAACCAATGCTGGCGTTATAAAGAAACTCGATAGTCTCTGCACAATTGAGGATGTGAACCCAGTTGACACCGTTGACCGTCGTAAACTGGTCGAAGTGTTGACGTTCTCTCGGGGTGAGCTTCTCCAAGTGTGCTTGGGCCAAAGCCACCATATTCTGCGCCGTGTACTGGCCGTGCTTGGCGGCAAGAGTAGCCAACGAATTAATTTGGGCCTGTTCATTAATCTTAAGGACCCGGGAAAAGTCACTGTCGCTCAATTGACTGAGCATTGCCTCGGAGGAAGTAGAAGGCGCCGTCCTTGGCAATGTCTCCTGACCCACAGGAGCTTGGTTTAACTTGGCTGTCGCTTTTGCCAGCCATTGGATTGCCGCTGTGACAAAAGACTGCTTGGCACGCGGGGAGCCTGAGAGTTCGTATATAGCATTCCCGAATAAATGGCCGAGCCAGTCATCTTGTCCGTGCAAATTAAAATTATGACGGGGCGTTACTTGGCAAGGTGCTTTTGTGGCGTTCTCCTGCATGAACCTGATTGCGGCCTGCACCATATGAGCAGGATATGCAAGGGTACTCATGTCATTCATGAACGCTGCGCCCAACTGGCCCAGCACCACGTCAACCTGTTGTTTAGTTGTCCCAGGAGGTAACTGGGAACCGAACAGGGTCGGACCTTGTGGCTGGCGTTGGTATTCGTTAATTTCCCTGTCCGTTAAAGGTTGTGCCCAACTATCCGGTTGGATAGGCGCCAGCACCGGCATGCCAGCGTCATACGGGGCAATTTCATTATTGCTGAGGGTGTCGAGTTCGTTAGCCATTATTTTTTAACCCCCGGTCCCCACACGGTTAAGAAGTCGCCATTTTTAGTAACTTCGATCCCCAGCTTATTAATGGCGTTCGTTACACCATGCAGACGTGACTTGACTTCGGTGGCACATTCGCCGGTAAAGGGGAGTTCAGCAGTCTCAATAATCTTTTCGATCAGGACGTGTTCTTCGGCCATATAAAAACCGAAGCGTTCAGCATTAGTGATTTGATACATGGCCGCGATGACTTTTTGGGACAGGGACATGGTATGAGCCTTTATCTGTTGGGTAATGTAGGCGGCATTAGGCAACGTTTGCACCGCGTTGAGTAACGCCGTTAAAAGAGTCATTTAAATTAAACTCGCTTTCTGCGGAGCTGCGTCAGCTCTCGCGACCTGATTACGCATGGTCAACCACGGACGCATGCAAACCACATGGCATCTTGAGTTGTGAACCGGCTCGCCGCGAATATCTTTTTCGACGATAAGATCCAGATGCGCCAACCGGCCCATATCTTGTAGGCACCATCGGCACTGACAGTTGCTCGTCGGGAAATGCTCAAGCCGGTACTTCATCCCCGCAATAGTCGGCGGCGTGGCAAGCGATACCAGTGACCAGCGACCATTCGTGTTGCGCCATAAACCAACGCCGTAGCGTTGCTGGAGTTCGTTGTGGGTATCTTCCCTGCGCAAATAATGTGTAAGCGTTTCGTGGTCGGGCGGGTTATCGAGTGCAGCAGCCACATATTTAGCGAGTGTCGGGAGTTCGCCAATGTAACTGATGAATTGGATCGCGACTTGCTGTATCGCGGCGTTGTATAGGTCGTTCATGGCGTTTACCCGCGAAGACTGGCGTGTTGCAAAAGTTCTTGCAGGCATTCTTCCTGACTCGGGCTGTTAGTGATGATCGTGACCCCATCTGAACATCTAACCGCTGCCCACATATCCTGGCCTAAGTGTACGAGTTTATGATTCGATGGAAGTCTCTCACCAACGGCGCAGACCATTGCCTCAAGTTTCACAAAAGCAATTTGCTGTACTTCACAGTAGCCTCGACCCGCTTGCAGGACCAAGTATCTCGCGTAATAAGTCCGGTCAACCGGGCACATTATGAGTTCATCGCCGGGAATGAACTGGTGGCTGACGGTGGCGTAGAAACTGGACTCGCTGAGGCGCTCAACGGGTACTCCGGGCGGTACAAAGATCTTGAACTCGTTACCAACGGACTCCCTCAGTCGCACGTCCTTCGGCGTCAGGCTGGTGACTGGCTTGAACTGAAACTGTTCGGTAGATACATCGCTTCGGGACATGTGATGGACTCCAGTTGGTTATGTCTGGAGTTATGTATAACGCTTCGTGGATTCGTTGTACGGCCCGAAAGTTAAATACACTGCTGTTTAAATATTACAATGACAGGGTTTTTAAGTAGTCGTCGATAGTGCGCCAGCTTGGGACGTACTCACCATGGATCTGCTTCTGCGCCCACTCGGCACGGCTGCGCCGGGACTTCCACAGAAGCAAGGGGAGTTGAAGCTGATGGTCATGCACCAAGTCTTCCATCGCGGCTTCCAGACGCATTGTGTGATATTCACGGGCATGCGCCATGCGGGCAATCTTGGCTGCCTTCTTGGCCTTGTCTGGATCTGGTGCAGGTTGTTGAGCAGCCCGGTAGCGTTGAAGTTCGTCGAGATCCCGGAACAACTGCTGCTGCCACCGGGATGGGACAGACCATTCCAAACCACTTTGGTACTCGAAAGATGATCCATGCGTGGTGTTCACAGTCGTAAGCCCTCAACGAAGTGTTGCCGATACCCGTTATGCACCCGGTGCCCGCGTGGTTGCCATGGTTCGTCGCGATACCTGTAGTGCAGGTCGAGAATTGTGATTATTCGTGCTGTTTTCATCACCAATACCTCTCAAAAATTACCCCAAGCTTGACCGCACCGTGTGGCTACAGCCGTTCCAGCACCGTGCCCACTAGAATCAGGCCTCCTCGGCCTTTGCGCGCCTCCTGCGGCCTCACAGTTCACCTATCATTTCCAAGGCTCTCGACAGACCATTTTTCCCGCCGAAAAATGCGGTTTTTGACCCCTTCCGTGACCCTGCTGTAGCCCAATCCAGCATAACCGCTCTATTCCGAGGCTTTAACAGTTGAAAAAACCGGACCGCATGTCCGTTATTGGGCTTTTCCGGGGCCTGTTGAGGCCACATAAATAGCTTGCTAATTAACTTAGAATTCAATGTGCCGCGTCTAATGGCGCTGGCCGTTTTTCTAATTGTCCTTTGGACAATCCGGTTTTATTAAGAGGGAATCCCGTTCCTGCTTAACAAGACGAATAAACAATTTGAGATAACTCTCTTTTTTTAATTTTATGGCCGAAATAGCTGCGACGACTTCGGGAGGTATCCACAAGTCTGCATGTATCCAACCGGCGAGCCGCCGCCGCTGGCGTATCCCCGCATGCGCTTGGCATCCTTGCCACGGGCTTTGGGCTTCTCCGCTGCTGTCACGTAGTCGCCTGTATCGAGCATGCGCTCGGCGTCGGCGGGGCTCAGCACCGTCAGCACTTGGCTCTGTCGTACCAACCTGTAAGCTTTCATCACCGTTTCCTCGTTACACCGTTGGAGCCGTAGACATACCTGTAGTCAGGTGCCTGTCTACGGCTCCAGCCCATGCGGGGCGGGCGTTTTGGGGAGGGTGTAGACGTGTAGACACCACCCCCTACACCCACACCCTCCAGACCTTCTGTGGATAAAAAAGAGAGAGGGGGTATATATATATTTATTTTGTCTACATACCTCTCTAACGCGTACGGGCTGTGGGTTGCAGCCGTAGACAACCCCCTGTCTACACCCCGTCTACACGTCTACACCTCGTCCTCGGGTTTCTGCCTGTGGTAGCGCGTCCCACCGGCCTTCCATTCGTCCACCACAATCTGCCCCTCCCCCTCCAATGCCCTGAGTACCACGGGGCGCTCCTTTGGGTTGTCTTTCCACAGACGACACCCCTGCGCAACGACGCGATCAGGCACATAGCCCTTTGTCGCATAGGGCTCGGTCACAATCGTTTTTTCAAAGAACGCCATGAACGCGGCCTGCATCCGGCTATGGATATTCGCCCCGCCACCACCTTCGTCCGCAAAATGCTGGGCAAATTTTGATACCGTCCAATGCACAAGCCGCTTGGCCCAATCAAACCCTTCCCGTGTCACTTTCATCGAATCGGCCATGGCGTACAGCAGGGTGACTTGCAGGATTTTTTCTGTATACCGTCCCCATATTCCTGGCAAATTCTGCGACCGCCTCGCACCATATTCACTCTCGCGTATGCAGTCGTTTTCAAACTCTGGGTAAACTTCCAGCACATACGGCTGCACCCCCGAGGGTGGTGATCCATCGGGGTCGAAGAATTCGACAAACTTCTTCGCCTGTATCGCCGCCGCCCAATTCACCACTTCGTCAGGTAGTGGGGTGATCGGCTTGTACCGCTTCATCGGCGGCAAAACATCCACCACGAAGGGCAGATACCGATTAAGTGAACCATCCTCGGCAGTAGCCCCGGTGAGGTCTCCAATGGCGCGGAGGACACCCGTCCCAATCGCTGAAAAGAATGGGTGAGACAACGGGTTCATTTCCTTGCATCTTTTGTCGCGACCGGAATAGCGGATCGGGTCCACATAAGGCTTCACCGCCGCATCGTGCAGATCCAGCAGCAAAGTCCCCATGTTGTATTGCGAAGTACCGATTTTCGCGGCCGTAATATCTAAAATAAGCCTGACCATTTCTTCGTTGACCCAAATTACTTGCGGGACTTCGGAGAGCCGCCACAATATGGCTTCGGGTGAACCGAAACGGTTGCTGAAATGCGGCACGGCGGAAAATATCTTTTTATCTTCGAGCTGCTTCAACGCCTCGGCCGCCAGGTTAATTGCCGCGCCCTTGCCGGATTCAGTCGGTGCAAACAGCAGCATCCACAAATTGACGCGAAGGTCACGCGGCAACCTGACATTGCGGCCAATGACGGATTGAAAGAACAGCAGCGCGCTAAATAACGCAAAGGTTGGGTGCACCCGAAATGCATTATTCATTTGCCAATGGATAAACGCCTTCATGGGCTTGGGCGCATGGGTCATGATCCATGCAAGTTCATAGTCAATCGAGGGTGGGTCTTGCAAGTTGCCCGAAGTGTCGGCCATAATATGTTTACTCCTAATGGTGCCCCCAAGCGCTGCTAGGTCTTGTGCTGTAATTGAAATCCTCTCGATAATGCCTTCGTCGAGAGGATTTTTTTATTTAGTGCCCGGCTTTAAATCTTGCGGCGCGCTCTTTTGTCGGCACACCTAAACAATCCAGCCCGACACAGCAGATTTGAAGTTGTTCAAGATTTACACCGCCTCCACGCGCTGGCTTTCGATGTACGCGTCCAGATCTTTTTTCAGGTAATAAACCCGGCTGCCCATCTTCACGTAGGCGGGAGCTGGAGAATGTTTAAGAGTGCGCCAGATTTGCAGCGTCCCCGGTTTCAAACCAAGATACAAGGCGGCGTCCGCAGTGACATATTTCTCGTTCATTTAAGTGCCCCGTTACTGCTGATGATTAACGACAATTTCAGACTATTCCCGGTAATGACTGGCAACAATACAGGCATAAAGCCATTATTGTATTACAGTGATACAGGTATGTTGTATGAAGAACGGCAACCCGTTGAAAGTCCTGCTTTTACCGTTTGTCGGACACTAACAAAAAGGCCCCGGAGGGCCTTTTTGTTTTAATTTAGTTTAATTTTCTTATTGGAATTACATTGTCGGCGGCGATGGCTTCTATATAGTCGGCCACCGCCTGCCAGCCGTCGCGCAGTGTTTCTTTCAGCTTTCTAATGTAATTCGTGTCGGTCACATCGTCTTTACGCTTGTGGTTCATCAGCCGTTTTAAGGTGCTGGACGACACCAGTTCGTCAGCGATGGACGCGAACAGACTGCGCAGCATTTTTGACGTAAACGGAATGCCGGTTGCTGCCGACAATTCATGCGCCAGTTGGTTGACCTGCGCGGGGGTGATGGGAAACAGGCGGTCGGTGGATGCCTTACCTTCGGCATTCCGTTGAGCGATTTCCTGCGCACAGGCCGAAAGCAGTAGGACATGATCCGTGCGGTTTTTGGTGTCGTGTAGGCGAATCTCATCGCCGACCAAATCGCCGACCAACACCTTTAATGGCTCGCCCGGCCGGCAGCCAGTCAGCGCTAGAAAAGCTATATAGTCAGCCACCGGTGACGGCGGCAACGCCTTCAACGCCCGCCACCATTCGCCTAGATGTGTCAGCAGATGCTCGACCGGCTCGGTTTCACTGACACCGGCTTTCTCTAGATAGATGCGATCCGCTTCGCGGGTTTCGACGCTGAAGGGGTCTTGTGGAATTTTGACCGCGTAGAAGCGCAAGATCGCCGCCAGCGTTTGCATCGCATAAAAGGCCTGCCGCCCGCTATGCCGCTTGAGGTTTTCAGCATGCAGCGTCTTTATGTCGTCGGCGCTAATGGCGTAGATCGACTTGTTGGCCAGACGCGCCAAGGTGCCGCCTTTCGTGCGTTTACCAGCCGCCGTTAACCGGGGTGGCTTGAGCATGGATAAATAGTCGGCTTTTGTCCGCTCCTTGAGCGGCAGTTTGTCAGTGCGTCTCCTTTTATCAGTGACGTACTGGTTGATGGCTTCGGCCAATGTCAGGGATTTGGCCTTGTCCTCTCGCTTGGCCGCATTCGGGCTCTGGCCTTCGGCGATCTGGTGAATGATTTCCTTCGCCCGCTTCCGCGCTTGGTCGATGCCCATGATCGGGTAAGGGTGCTCGCCGACTTTGACACGCTCAGGCTTTCCATTCACCCGTTGGAAAATATAGAAGGTCTTCGTGCCGTTAGCGGTGACGCGTAACTGGAGACCGTTGACCTTAGTGTCGTGATAGGTGACCCGCGTTCCAGGCTCGGGCAATGGCAGGGCATCCAGCGCCGCGATAGTGAAGGTGATTTTCTGAGTGGGTGCCCGCTTGCTGCTCATGGGGTTGACCTCCGGGGTTACGCCGGGTTTATGCAATGGGTGTAACCCGGTGTATTTAAATGTAACCCTATAAAGTGCTGAAGGCCCCTAAGTCATTAGTACATAAAGGTTTATGAAACTACGTAAAAGCGGATAAAACATTCTTTTAACGGCATTCATCGCCGGTTTTTTTTCGCCCGCGAAAATCAGGTAAGCTGCGCGCCTTCGTTTGCCCCTGTGAGGCTTATACCGTGTTCGTAAAAGCGCTTCGTGTCGGCCTTGGCCAACTGATCATCTTCATCGACTTCATCACCCGCCCCGGCAAAAAGCAGCGCCCTGCCGAGGTTCAGGCTCAGGTCAACACGGCCGCCAGGGACCTGACCCTGTATCAGTTCCACGCCTGCCCGTTCTGCGTGAAAACCCGCCGCACCCTGCGCCGCTTGAACGTGCCGGTGGCGTTGCGCGACGCGAAAAACAACGAACAGGATCGCCAGGCCCTGCTGGAACACGGCGGCAAGATCAAGGTTCCGTGCCTGCGCATCGAAGAGAATGGCCAGACGACCTGGATGTATGAGTCCAAGGTGATCATCGACTATCTGGACAAGCGGTTTGCCGCAGCCTGAAGGATTTGCAGTGTTCTGAGTGACGCCTTCGCGAGCAGGCTCGCTCCCACATTAGAATGTGGTCAACTGTGGGAGCGAGCCTGCTCGCGAAGAGGCCGGCACAATCACTGCAAATTTCAGACAAAAATAAACCGGCCCACTGGCCGGTTTATTCATTTCTACCCTCCCCTCAAGCCGCTTCCGCCGCCTGGGCCTGACGCAGCACCGCTGCCAACCTTTTGAGCC
The DNA here is from genome assembly GCF_016650715.1 of Pseudomonas sp. TH39(2020). Taxonomy (NCBI): domain Bacteria; kingdom Pseudomonadati; phylum Pseudomonadota; class Gammaproteobacteria; order Pseudomonadales; family Pseudomonadaceae; genus Pseudomonas; species Pseudomonas sp. TH39(2020). Next base: position 835,846 of record NZ_JAEKFF010000008.1, read on the forward strand.
CTTCGTCCAGCCGTGCCGGGTCGATGTGGCTGAAGTTCAGGCGCAAATGCCCCGGATTGCTGTCCGGTTCAGGGAAGAACGGTTCGCCCGGCATGAACGCCACATCCGCAGCCAGTGCAGCCTTGAGCAACGTACGCGTATCCAGCGGCTGCTTGAGTGTCAGCCAGAAAAACAACCCGCCCTGCGGCACGTTCCAGTTCGCCAAATCTGAAAAATGCGTTTCCAGGGCTGACTGGAACGCGTCTCGACGAACCCGGTAGAAGTCCCGCAGCTCGCTCAAGTGATACTGGAATTTCTCAGTGCCGATCCACTGCAACGCTTGCCACTGGCCTACGCGATTGGTGTGCAAGTCGGCCGATTGCTTGAGTTTCAGCAAGTGCGGAAAGAGATCCGGACTGGCGATCAGATAACCGACTCGCAGTCCGGGCAACAGGGTTTTCGACACGGTGCCGGTGTAGATCCAGCTGGCCTTTTTCAAGCGACTGACAATTGGCGTGGCGCTACCACCGTCGAAGGTCAGCTCGCGGTAAGGCTCGTCTTCGATCAAGGTCACGCCGAACTCATCGAGCAAGGCTGCCACGGCATCGCGCTTGGCTTCGCTGTAGCGCACGGCCGAAGGATTCTGAAAAGTCGGAATCAGGTAGATGAACGCCGGACAGTGTTTTTCCAGACGAGTACGCAGTTGCGCCAGGTTCGGGCCATCAGCCTCCAGAGGGACAGTGATGCAGTCGGCGCCGAACAGCTGAAAAATCTGCAAGGCCGCCAGATAAGTAGGCGCTTCGAGCAAAATTTCGGTGCCTTTGTCGATGTACAGCTTGGCCGCCAGATCGAGGGTTTGCTGTGAACCACTGACCACCAACACCTGACTCGCCTCGCAGGGTACGCCCAGCGCCCGCGCCTCTGCTGCCAGCGCTTCACGCAGCGCCGGCTCACCTTCGCTCATGCCGTATTGGCCCATGGACAGCGGCATGTCGGCCCACTCGACTTTTGGCAGCATGGCTTCGGCGGGCAAGCCGCCGGCGAATGACATCACTTCCGGGCGCTGGGCGGCGGCGAGGATTTCACGGATCAAAGAACTTTTAAGGCGCGAGATACGTTCGGAAAATGCCATGGGGTCACCGGTAGCGAGGCCTGAGGAAAATGAGTCAAACTGGTTGACCGAAATTACGACAGACCGAACGGATACGTCAATATGCTTGACCTTAAAAACCCCGCAACTCAGCAACAAGCGATGGAAGCGTTTTTCTTCGGTTACCAGGCGTTCACCGCGAAAGCCGACGAAATGCTCGAGCGTCGTGGCTTGAGCCGGGTGCATCAACGCATTGTGTTTTTCATTGCGCGCTACCCGAACTTGAGCGTCAAGGAGTTACTGGCGTTGCTCGGGGTGACGAAGCAGGCGCTGAACATTCCGCTGCGCCAGTTGGTGGAGATGCATTTGGTGAACAGTGTCGCGTCCGAAACCGACAAGCGTAAGCGATTGCTGGAGCTGACCGACGATGGCGCGCGGTTTGAGCAGTCGTTGCGGCGTGAGCAGGTGAAGTTGCTGGAGCGGGTGTTTGCCGAGGCTGGGGAGACGGCGGTGAATGGGTGGCTGGCGGTGAATCTGGCGCTGGGTAAAGCCCAGGTCTTTCCAAGCTGATCGTCTATAGCCGATATATCCCGATCAACAAACTTTTCGTCTACAAAATCAAAAACATTATTTGCTTTATTTGTATACAAAAGCATAATCCACTTCGTGCGAGTTCCTGACCAAGCGGTCAACAAATTCGCAAGTGCCTCAAAGGGTCGCTGCCACCCTCATGGGTCCGGCCCTGGAAATAACAATAAAACTCTTGAGGAGTACTCGCTGTGGAAAGCCGCAAATCCGAAGCCCCGACGCTGGAACTCTCGCCGCCGTTACGCAATGGCTGGCTGGAGCGCATCTTCAAACTCAGCTTGCATGGCACCACGGTGAAGACCGAGTTGATTGCCGGTCTGACAACCTTCATCACCATGGCCTACATCATCTTCGTCAACCCCAACATCATGGCCGACGCCGGGATCGATCACGGTGCCGCGTTCGTCGCCACCTGCATCGCCGCCGCGCTCGGCTGCCTGTTGATGGGGCTTTACGCCAACTGGCCGGTCGGCCTGGCGCCGGGCATGGGCCTCAACGCCTTCTTTACCTACACCGTGGTCGGCACCATGGGTTACAACTGGGAAACCGCCCTTGGCGCGGTGTTTGTTTCCGGTGTGTTGTTCATGTTTCTGACTTTTTCCCGGATCCGCGAATGGCTGCTCAATAGCATCCCGGTGAGTTTGCGCTTTGCCATGGGCGCCGGTGTGGGCCTGTTTTTGGGGCTGATCGGCTTGAAAACCGCGGGCATCGTGGTCGACAGCCCGGCCACCCTGATCAAGCTCGGCTCCCTGCGCGAGCCTGGTCCGCTGCTGGCCGCCATCTGTTTCCTGATGATCGCCGTACTTAGCTACCACAAAGTGTTTGGCGCGATTCTCATCAGCATCATCACCGTCACCCTGGCAGGCTGGGGCCTGGGCCTGGTGCACTACGAGGGCCTCATGTCCGCCCCGCCGAGCCTGGCACCGACCTGGATGGCCATGAACATCGCGGGCGTATTCAACGTCAGCATGATCAGCGTGGTGCTGGCCTTCCTCTTCGTGCACATGTTCGACACCGCCGGCACCCTGATGGGCGTCGCCCAGCGCGCCGGCCTGGTGAACGCGGACGGCAAGATCGAAAACCTCTCCCGCGCCCTGAAAGCCGACAGTGCTTCCAGCGTATTCGGTGCGATGGTCGGTGTTCCGCCGGTCACCAGCTATGTGGAAAGTGCCGCGGGTGTAGCCGCTGGTGGTCGGACTGGTCTTACCGCAGTGACCGTAGGTGTGCTATTTATTGCCGCAATGTTTTTCGCACCGCTGGCGGGCATGATCCCCGCTTACGCAACCGCCGGCGCGCTGATTTATGTGGCGATGCTGATGATGGGCGGCATGGCGCACATCGAATGGGACGAAGCGACCGACAGCATTCCGGCGATCGTTACCGCGATCATGATGCCCCTGACCTTCTCGGTCGCCGACGGCATCGCGCTGGGCTTTATCACTTACGTGGTGCTGAAGGCCTTCACCGGTAAGCACAAGGAAATTTCCGTCAGTCTTTGGGTGCTCTGCGCAATCTTCATCGCCAAGTTCGTTTTCTTGTAAGCCGTTTACGATTCAAAAACAGTGTTTCAAAACAGCCTCACCCCGTCGGGTGGGGCTTTTGCACAAATGGAGGAACGTGATGAGTCTGGAAACCTGGCTGCTGTTCAGCGGCGCTGCGCTGGTGGTCATCCTGATCCCGGGGCCACTGTCTTTGCTGATGATCAGCAACAGTCTGAATTACGGTTTGCGCCGTTCTTACCCGGCGTTTCTGGGGGGCGTGATTGCCTCGATCTGCTTGCTCAGTGCGTCGGCGCTGGGTTTGGGCGCCTTGCTGCTGGCATCGGAACAACTGTTCAGTGCCTTGAAGATCGTCGGTGCGCTGTACTTGTTCTACCTGGCCTGGCAGAGCTGGCAGCAATCGCGCCGGCCCTCACACGGCGCTGAAGTGCCCCAGGCTGCGCCAGTGCCACGCTTTCGCGCACTGTTCGGGCGCGCGTTTATGTTGGGCGCCAGCAACCCGAAAGACATTCTGTTCTTCGCCGCTTTCCTCCCGCAGTTCCTCAGCGCAGAGCAACCATTCCTGCCGCAGCTGCTGGTGATGATTGCGACCTGGACCGTGCTGGATTTGCTGTGCAAGTTGGCTTATGGGCTGGGTGCCCATGGTGCGGCGCGATATTTGCGCAGTGGCAAGGGGCAGAGCTGGTTTAACCGGGTGAGTGCGGGGTTGTTCAGTGGTGCCGGTGCAGCATCGCTGTTGAGCCGGTAAAAGCCAACGCTTCGCGAGCAGGCTCGCTCCCACATTGGAATGCGCACTCCTGTGGGAGCGAGCCTGCTCGCGAAGGCGTCGGCACATGCCCCCCATTTCTGAAGGCAAAAAAAAGCCCGCAGTGTGAGCGGGCGAAAGACCAAAGAAGCTATATGCGCAGGATTCTGGGGGGAAAGTCCTAGCTTCCTCTGTAGGTCGAATAGCTATACGGCGAAATCAGCAACGGCACATGGTAGTGATCCTGTTCCGCAGAGATGCCAAAACGCAGCACCACCACATCCAGGAACGCGGGTTCTGGCAGCTGAACGCCACGGGCGCGGTAGTAATCGCCCGCATGAAACTGAACCTGATAGACCCCGGAACGGTAATCATCGCCTTGCAGCAGCGGTGCATCGACCCGGCCGTCGCTATTAGTGACTGCTGTAGCCACCAATTCCAGCTGCGAACCTTCAACGCGGTACAACTCGACCTTGATCGAGCTGCCCGGGCAACCGTGTGCAGCGTCCAAAACGTGTGTAGTCAAACGTCCCATTGATTCTGCGCGCCTGCCTGCGTGGAGCAGTCAGACCTCGCGCCTCCCGAAGTCAGTTGAAAAGGAGACCGCACCGATTCGGAGCACGAAAAGCTGCGGCGAGCGACTGATTAAGACACTTTTCAAAAAAATTGTACACAATAAAAACAACATATTTACCGCTAGATCCGTCATTCATGGATTCCCGCCGAATCTGACGCCGAGCCATAGGGCCAGAGGACCTTCCATCTATTAGCTGACCAATCAGGCAGGTTTCTTGCAATAACATGTGAAGATGACAGTCAGTGAAAAATGCAAAAAAACAGGCTTACAAAGTGGATATAAAGTTGTATACAATCAGCCCATCGCTGTGACGCCAGCCTGTCATCACACTGCAGGCCGCCTCACAAACCTGACCTTGAACAAGTCGAACGAATAAGAAGGAAGACTGCAGTGAGCGCTGACTACCCACGCGACCTGATCGGTTACGGCAGTAACCCTCCTCACCCACACTGGCCGGGCAATGCCCGCATCGCCTTGTCCTTCGTGCTCAATTACGAAGAAGGTGGCGAGCGCAATATCCTGCACGGCGATAAAGAATCCGAAGCCTTCCTCTCGGAAATGGTCTCGGCGCAGCCGTTGCAAGGCGCGCGCAACATGAGCATGGAATCCCTTTACGAGTATGGCAGCCGTGCCGGCGTCTGGCGGATTCTGAAACTGTTCAAGGAATTCGACATTCCGCTGACCATCTTCGCCGTGGCCATGGCCGCCCAGCGTCACCCGGACGTGATCCGCGCGATGGTCGATGCCGGCCACGAGATCTGCAGCCACGGCTATCGCTGGATCGACTACCAGTACATGGACGAAGCTCAGGAACGCGAGCACATGCTCGAAGCGATCCGCGTCCTCACCGAAATCACCGGCGAGCGCCCACTGGGTTGGTACACCGGCCGCACCGGTCCGAACACCCGTCGACTGGTGATGGAAGAAGGCGGTTTCCTATACGACTGCGACACCTACGACGACGACCTGCCCTACTGGGAACCGAACAACCCGACCGGCAAGCCGCACCTGGTGATTCCGTACACGCTGGACACCAACGACATGCGCTTCACCCAGGTTCAGGGCTTCAACAAGGGCGACGATTTCTTTGAATACCTAAAAGACGCGTTCGACGTGCTTTACGCTGAAGGCGCCGAAGCACCGAAGATGTTGTCGATCGGCCTGCACTGCCGTCTGATCGGCCGTCCGGCGCGTCTGGCCTCGCTCAAACGCTTTATCGAATACGCTAAAAGTCATGAACAGGTGTGGTTCAGCCGTCGCGTCGACATCGCTCGCCACTGGCACGAAACCCACCCGTATCAAGGGGCCGTGAAATGAGCCACTTCCAAACCCTGAAGCCGTCGACCCTGAGCCGCGACGCGTTTGTCGCCGCCTTCGCGGACATCTACGAACATTCGCCATGGGTGGCCGAAAAGGCCTTCGACCTGGGCCAGGACGCTTCGATCGACGAGATCGAAACCCTGCATCAGCGCATGAGCGACATCCTGTTGAGCGCCGATCACGCCAGTCAATTGGCATTGATCAACGCTCACCCGGACCTGGCCGGCAAAGCTGCCGTCCAGGGCCAGCTTACCGCGGCCAGTACTGAAGAACAGTCTGGCGCGGGTATTCACCAATGCACGGCCGAAGAGTTCCAGCGCTTCACCGAGCTGAACGACGCCTACAAAGCCAAGTTCAAGTTTCCCTTCATCATGGCGGTAAAAGGCAGCAACCGGCATCAGATCCTCGCGGCGTTCGAAACGCGCATTCACAACCCGCAAGACACCGAGTTCAAATGCGCGCTGGCGGAGATCAACAAGATCGCCCTGTTCCGATTACTGACCCTATAGCGACCTTGGCCCGAGCAAGTTTCCGAACGCAGAACGAGCCCAGGGCCCTGAGAGCATCCCAAGCCAACTCATTAAAGGCAGACAAGAAGAATGAAAGCTTACGCCGTACCTTTCGAGAAGTTCGTCAACCTGGCCGACGCCCGCCTGGGCACCAAAATCATCTCGGTCACCGATGACTGGTTCGCTGATGCCAACCGCCTGTTCCAGCCGACCCCGGCTGTGTGGAAGGAGGGCGTGTTCGATGACAACGGCAAGTGGATGGACGGCTGGGAGTCGCGCCGCAAGCGCTTCGAAGGCTACGACAGCGCAGTGATCCGTCTGGGCGTTCCGGGCTCGATCAAGGGCGTGGACATCGACACTTCATTCTTCACCGGCAACTTCCCGCCGTCGGCCTCCCTGGAAGCTTGCTTCCTGGCCTCGGGCGAGCCGGACGAAAACACCCAGTGGACTGAAGTGCTGTCCGCCGTCGAGCTGCAAGGCAACAGCCACCACTACCACGAAATCAGCAATGACAAGGCGTTCAGCCACCTGCGCTTCAACATCTACCCGGATGGTGGCGTGGCCCGTCTGCGTGTCTACGGTATTCCGTTCCGCGACTGGTCCGCTGTGGGCGACAACGAGCAAGTTGATCTGGCAGCAGCCCTGAACGGTGGCCGCGCCCTCGCCTGCTCCGACGAACATTTCGGTCGCATGAGCAACATCCTCAACCCGGGCCGTGGCATCAACATGGGCGATGGCTGGGAAACCGCGCGCCGTCGCACGCCAGGCAATGACTGGGTCATTGTCGCGCTGGGTCATGCCGGCGAAATCGAGAAAGTCATCGTCGACACCCTGCACTTCAAGGGCAACTACCCGGACACCTGCTCGATGCAGGGCGCATTCGTTAAGGGCGGCACCGACAGCCAGATCGAAACCCAATCGCTGTTCTGGCGCGAATTGCTGCCGGCGCAGAAACTGGAAATGCACGCCGAACACACCTTCGCCGAGCAGATCAAGGCGCTGGGCCCGATTACCCACATCCGTTTGAACGTGTTCCCGGATGGTGGTGTGAGTCGCCTGCGCGTTTTGGGCAAGGTCGCTAAATAAGCGGTGAGGCCATTCGCGAGCAGGCTCGCTCCCACAGGGGTACGCGGTCGAATGTGGGAGCGAGCCTGCTCGCGAAGACGATAGAACAAACAACACAGAACTCGGAAAAGAAGACCAGCATGCGCACATTAACGATTGAACCGCTGACCAAAGAAGCCTTCGCCCCTTTCGGTGACGTGATCGAAACCGACGGCAGCGATCACTTCATGATCAACAACGGTTCGACCATGCGCTTTCACAAACTGGCGACGGTGCAAACCGCCACGCCAGAGGACAACGCGATCATCAGCATCTTCCGCGCCGAAGCGCAGGACATGCCGCTGTCCGTCAGCATGCTGGAGCGTCACCCGCTGGGCAGCCAGGCTTTCATTCCGCTGCTCGGCAACCCCTTTCTGATCGTGGTCGCGCCACTTGGCGATGAACCTGTATCAGGCTTGGTCCGCGCCTTCGTCACCAACGGCAGGCAGGGCATTAATTACCATCGCGGCGTTTGGCACCATCCGGTGCTGACGATCGAAAAGCGGGATGACTTCCTGGTGGTTGATCGCAGTGGCACAGGCAATAACTGCGATGAGCATTTTTTCAAAGAGGATGAGCGTTTGATCCTTGCCCCCCACCAATAAGAGAAGGTCTGATCACTCGACAACAGAGTGACAGGCGAGAGGTAAAGACTGTGGAAGCACATCTGTTGGAATGGCTGAACCTGAGCGTGCGCTGGGTTCACATGATTACTGGCGTGGCCTGGATCGGTGCGTCGTTCTATTTCGTCTGGCTGGAAAACAACCTCAATCGGGTTAACCCGAAAAGTGGTCTGGCGGGCGATCTGTGGGCGATCCACGGCGGCGGTATCTACCACCTGGAAAAATACAAACTGGCCCCACCGACCATGCCGGACAACCTGCACTGGTTCAAATGGGAAGCCTATTTCACCTGGATGTCGGGGATCGCGCTGCTGTGCGTGGTGTTCTACTCCAACCCGACGTTGTACCTGCTGGCACCGGGCAGCAGCCTGACCGGCCCTGAAGGGGTCGCACTGGGCATCGCCTCGTTGTTCGTCGGCTGGTTCGTCTACTCCTTCCTCTGCGACTCGGCCCTGGGCAAACGCCCTGCCCTGCTCGGCTTCATCCTGTTCGTGCTGATCATTGGCGCTGCTTACGGCTTCAGCAAAGTGTTCAGCGGTCGTGGTGCGTACCTGCACGTCGGCGCGATCATCGGCACCATCATGGTCGGCAACGTGTTCCGCATCATCATGCCGGCCCAGCGCGCACTGGTTGCCGCGATTGCCGAGAACCGCACGCCGGATCCGGCGCTGCCGGCCAAAGGCTTGCTGCGTTCGCGTCACAACAACTACTTCACCTTGCCGGTGCTGTTCATCATGATCAGCAACCACTTCCCGAGCACCTACGGCAGCCAATACAACTGGCTGATCCTGGCCGGGATCGCGGTGTTGGCGGTGTTGGTGCGTCACTACTTCAACACCCGTCATGACAGCCACAAATTTGCCTGGACCCTGCCCGTTGCGGCAGTGGGCATGATCTGCCTGGCTTACGTGACTGGCCCGGCGCAGATGCCCAGCGCGCCTGAAGTAGCCAAGGCGCCTGGCACCATCGAGTACCAGCCGCTGCCGGAAACTGCCCTCGGTGGTGGTGCCAAACCTGAAGCGGCGAAACCTGCTGCGCCTGCCGCTGCACCGGCCCAAGCGTCGAATCAAGGTCCGGCGTTCGACAAGGTGCATAGCGTGATTCAGGAGCGGTGCGCGGTTTGCCACTCGGCCAAACCGACCAGCCCGCTGTTCAGTGCTGCACCGGCCGGTGTGATGTTCGATACCCCCGAGCAGATCCGTCAGAACGCTGCACGCATCCAGGCTCAAGCCGTCACCAGCCAGATCATGCCACTGGGCAACATCACCCAGATGACCCAGCAGGAACGTGACCTGATCGGTGCCTGGATTGTTCAGGGAGCTCCAACCAATTAACCGTTGAAAAGCATCGCGAGCAGGCTCGCTCCCACAGGATTTGTATCGCCTGTGTGGGAGCGGGCTTGCCCGCGAAAGCGTCAGGTCAGTCAGTAATGGCCTCTTCGCGAGCAAGCCCGTTCCCACAGGTTTGCCTGATGCACAAAATCACAAGAATAAAAAAGATCCGAGGTGTTGCATGTCCGAGCTATCCAAAGCCCGCATCCCCGACGCACCCGCCATTCAGCGCTTACCCCTCTTGCAACTGATCCTGGTCGGTCTGCAACACGTTTTGCTGATGTACGGCGGAGCCATCGCGGTACCGCTGATCATCGGACAGGCCGCTGGCCTGAGTCGTGAAGAAATCGCCTTCCTGATCAATGCCGACCTGCTGGTGGCCGGGATCGCAACCATCGTGCAGTCGCTGGGCATCGGTCCCATGGGCATCCGTATGCCGGTGATGATGGGCGCCAGTTTCGCCGCTGTCGGCAGCATGGTCGCCATGGCCGGCATGCCAGGCATCGGCCTGCAAGGGATCTTCGGCGCGACCATCGCCGCCGGGTTCTTCGGCATGATCATCGCGCCATTCATGTCCAAAGTCGTACGCTTCTTCCCGCCTCTGGTGACCGGCACGGTCATCACCTCGATCGGTTTGTCGCTGTTCCCCGTGGCCGTGAACTGGGCCGGCGGCGGTGCAGGTGCCGCGCAATTCGGCTCGCCGATTTACCTGGCCATCGCCGCGCTGGTGCTGGCAACCATCCTGCTGGTCCACCGCTTCATGCGAGGTTTCTGGGTCAACATTTCCGTGTTGATCGGTATGTGCCTGGGTTACGTGCTCTGCGGCCTGATCGGTATGGTCGACCTGAGCGGCATGGCCCAGGCGCCTTGGTTGCAATTCGTGACCCCGCTGCATTTCGGCATGCCGAAGTTCGAACTCGCACCGATCCTTTCCATGTGCCTGGTGGTGGTGATCATCTTCGTCGAGTCCACCGGGATGTTCCTGGCGCTGGGCAAAATCACCGGTCAGGACGTCTGCCCACGGATGCTGCGTCGCGGTTTGTTGTGTGATGCCGGCGCCTCGTTCTTCGCCGGTTTCTTCAACACTTTCACCCACTCCTCTTTCGCGCAGAACATCGGCCTGGTGCAGATGACCGGCGTACGTTGCCGCTCAGTGACCATCGTCGCCGGCGGTTTGCTGGTGGTGTTGAGTTTGTTGCCGAAAGCGGCGTTTCTGGTGGCATCGATTCCACCCGCCGTACTGGGCGGCGCAGCGATTGCGATGTTCGGGATGGTCGCCGCCACCGGCATCAAGATTCTTCAGGAAGCCGACATCGGTGACCGCCGCAACCAGTTACTGGTGGCGGTGAGCATCGGCATGGGGTTGATTCCGGTGGTCCGTCCGGAATTCTTCGCCCACCTTCCGATGTGGATGAGCCCGATCACCCACAGCGGCATTGCGATGGCGACGCTGAGTGCGCTGTCGCTGAACCTGCTGTTCAACATCCTCGGCGGCGCCGAACGCGCGGCCATCAACGACTGCCACGCGCACCCGCATTAACAGACCAAAACCACAAACCTGTGGGAGCGAGCCTGCTCGCGAAAGCGGTTTACCAGTCAACATTCATGTTGAATGTGCCGACCTCTTCGCGAGCAAGCCCGCTCCCACAGGGGGAACACCTGCGCCTCAAACAATAAAAACAAGAGGGAGCAACAGATGATTCGCACACAGACAAACATGCTGTTAGGCGGTGGTCTACTGGCCGCCAGTCAGGCCATGGCCGGCGATTTACTGCTGTGGCAGACCAACAGCCTGAGCTATCTGTATGGCAAGGATTTCGCGGTCAACCCGTCGATCCAGCAGACGATAACCTTTGAGCACGCCGACCGCTGGAAGTACGGCGACAACTTCCTGTTCGTCGACAGCACTTACTACAACGGTGAGCAAGACCGGAACAAAGGCGTTCACGCCTATTACGGCGAGTTCAGTCCGCGCCTGTCTTTCGGAAAAATCCTCGACCGCCGTTTCGAATTCGGCCCGATCAAAGACGTGTTGCTGGCCATGACCTACGAGAATGGCGAAGACGACACCGAGGCCTATCTGATCGGCCCCGGTTTCGACCTCGCGGTACCGGGCTTCAATTTTTTCACCTTGAACTTCTACTATCGCCAGACCGAAGGCTCGCGTCCCGGCGACGATGTCTGGCAGATCACGCCGGCCTGGTCCTACACCCTGCCATTGGGCAACTCGAACCTGTTGATCGACGGCTACATCGACTGGGTCGTGGATAACGACCAGAACTCACAGGGCACCTACCACGCCAACCTGCACTTGAACCCGCAGATCAAATATGACCTGGGGAAGGCCTTGGGCTGGCGGGAGAAACAGGTGTACGTCGGCGTCGAATACAGCTACTGGAAAGACAAATACGGCATCGAAAACAACGCCAACCTCGACACTAATGAGAACACCACCAGCCTGCTGGTGAAGGTGCATTTCTAGATGATCCGCAACCGTGCTCCAAACCTGTCGTCGGTGCGCTGTTGCGGGGCACTTGAGACCTGGCCAAGGAGTCAGTATTCTCCGCGGCCGCCCGAATCTGGTCTAAAAAAAAGCCCGGATTTAATTCCTGACCAGAAAGCCAACTTATCCCGGCGCTGGACGGTACCAAGGCACTCCAAAACCTCTCTCAATCGACTGCTCTTGAGCCGCCGAACGGGAGTTTTTTGGCTTTTCAAAAGCCTTGGCTCAGCTCTTGCTAACAGCACTGAAGCTGACCGACTGGATGATTTTTTACAGCTACAGAAAAAGGCGCCACACCAGAGCGCCGACCTTAGAAAAATAACGTGGAACCACCTACTTTTTGGGAGCAACCGAATGAAACGTACGTGCACTAGCCTGATGCTGGCGGGATCGTTGCTGGCTGGGGGCCAGGCCATGGCCGGCGATTTGCTGCAATGGCAGAACAACAGCCTGACCTACCTGTATGGCAAGGATTTCCAGGTCAACCCGCGCATTCAGCAGACGGTGACTTTCGAACACGTCGATGGCTGGAAATACGGCGACAACTTCATGTTCGTCGACAAGATCTTCTACAACGGCAAAGACGATAGCTACGCTGGCTCGAACACCTACTACGGCGAGATCAGCCCACGTTTGTCGTTCGGCAAGATCTTCGACCAAAAGCTCGAATTCGGCCCGATCAAAGACGTACTGCTGGCCATGACTTACGAGTTCGGTGAAAACGATACCGAGTCCTACCTGATCGGCCCCGGTTTCGACCTGGCGATCCCGGGCTTCGACTACTTCCAGCTGAACTTCTACAACCGTCATACCGAAGGCGACCGCCCAGGCGACAATATCTGGCAGGTCACTCCGGTCTGGTCCTACACCATCCCGGTGGGCGATTCGAACATCCTGATCGACGGTTTCATGGACTGGGTGGTCGACAACGACGTCAACAAAAAAGGCGAGTACCACGCCAACCTGCACTTCAATCCACAGGTCAAATACGACTTGGGCAAGGCGCTGAACCTTGGCGAAAAGCAGTTGTACGTCGGCGTCGAGTATGACTACTGGAAAAACAAGTACGGTATTGAAGACAGTCAGGGCTTCAAAACCGATCAGAGCGTAACCAGTTTCCTGGTCAAGGTTCACTTCTGATCCGGCGGCGTCTGTAAGGACGCCATCGCGGGCAAGCCCGGCTCCCACAGGGATTCATGGTGTGTTCACAATCTGTGGCACAACACAAAACCTGTGGGAGCCGGGCTTGCCCGCGATGGCCGCACCGCCGATATCAAGCCGGAACCACAGGCTCCGCCAACCCGAGAAACCGGCACAACTCCCCCGCTTGGCCAACGCATCCCGCCGCCCCAAATCAATCAATTCGCTGCAATACCCCGCCTCGAACAGCAGATAACTCAGCACCCCCGCCCCGCTCGTCTTGGTCGCCCCCGGCCCGCGCAGAAACAGACGCAGCGCCGCCGGCAACTCCTGCCGATGCCGCGCCGCAATTTCGTCGATCGGCTGACTGGGCGAAATCACCAGCACGTCCACCGGCGCCACTCCCAGTGCGCGCGTCGGCGTGCCATCAGGCATCAAGTGGCTGAACTGGTTTAGACGCTGCAACAGCTCGATGTCACTTTCCAGGCTGTCAATGAACGTGCTGTTGAGCAGGTGTCCGCCGATCTGTGCCAGGCTCGGCTGCTGGCCGGTGTAGGCGCGTTGCAGCGGTTGTTCCGGGTCGATGCCGCGGGGGTTGCCGCTGACGCCCACTACCAGCACTCGGCTGGCGCCCAGGTGCAGCGCCGGACTGATCGGTGCCGACTGACGTACCGCGCCGTCGCCGAAATACTCTTCACCGATTTTGACTGGCGCAAACAACAGCGGGATGGCGGAACTGGCCAGCAAGTGATCGACGGTCAATTGCGTGGGGACGCCGATTCGCCGATGGCGCAACCAGGCATTGATGGTGCCGCCGCCCTGATAAAAGGTCACCGCCTGACCGGACTCGTAGCCGAACGCGGTCACCGCGACCGCCTGCAACTGCTTCTGTGCAATGGCCTCGGCAATCCCGCTCATCTGCAGTTTGTCATCGAGCAATCCGCGCAGCGGCGAACTGTTGAGCAAAGCCACCGGCACCTGAGCACCAATCCCGAGCAAACTGTGGCTGACAAAACGGCTGGCCTGGTGGATCACGCCCGGCCAGTCGCTGCGCAACACCAGATGACTGCGAAAGCCCTGCCAGAAGGCTGTCAGACGTTGAATCGCACCACGAAAATCCATCGCCCCACTGGCGAGGCTGACCGCGTTGATTGCGCCGGCCGAGGTGCCGACGATCACCGGAAACGGATTGCTCGCACCGACCGGTAACAGCTCGGCAATCGCCGCCAGCACACCCACTTGATAGGCCGCCCGGGCCCCGCCGCCGGAAAGAATCAACCCTGTAACCGGTTCAGCAGGACTCATCGCAACACTCCATGGTGCTTATAAGGGCGGTGGTTCAACCGCGTTTTGCGTACAGCTTCGGCTCGCCCGGCGGACGACTCTTGAAGCGACGATGAGCCCAAAGGTATTGCTGCGGACATTCGCGCAAGACACCTTCGATCCATTGGTTGATCCGCAGGCAGTCGGCTTCTTCGGTTTCGCCGGGAAAACCTTCGAGCGGCGCATGAATCACCAGTCGATAACCGCTGCCATCCGCCAGACGTTCCTGAGTGAACGGCACCACCAGCGCCTTGCCCAACCGCGCAAACTTGCTGGTGGCAGTAACGGTAGCGGCCTGAATCCCGAACAGCGGCACGAAGATACTTTGCTTGGCGCCATAGTCCTGATCCGGCGCGTACCAGATTGCCCGACCTGCGCGCAGCAATTTGAGCATGCCGCGCACGTCGTCGCGCTCCACCGCCAGCGAATCGACGTTGTGCCGCTCGCGCCCCATGCGCTGGACGTAGTCGAACAACGGATTTTTGTGTTCGCGGTACATGCCATCAATGGTGTGCTGCTGGCCAAGCAACGCCGCGCCGATTTCCAGCGTGGTGAAATGAACGGCCATCAGGATCACGCCTTTGCCGTCACGCTGGGCTTTTTTCAGATGCTCCAACCCTTCGACATGGGCCAGCTTTGCCAGACGCTCCCGCGACCACCACCAGCTCATGGCCATTTCGAAAAACGCGATGCCCGTTGAGGCGAAGTTTTCCTTGAGCAGGCGCTTGCGTTCGGCAGCGGTTTTTTCAGGGAAACACAGTTCGAGATTGCGCTTGGCAATGCGCCGTCTGTCGCCCGCTACTCGATACATCAATTTACCCAGGGCACGACCGATCGACAGCAGCGCCGGATACGGCAACTGGACAATCAGCCACAACAGCCCCAAGCCACACCACAGCGGCCAGAAACGCGGAGAAAGAAATGCTGTTCGAAAACGCGGGCGATCCATTAAAGGTTCCGGAAAGACAATGGCCGCGCATTCTACATCGTTCGACCCGGCTTGCGGCTCGCGGGCGTTCTCGTTATAAGTCTCGGCACTTTTAGTGACAAGTCGTTGTATGCCGACCATGAGCCAAACCGAACCGCTAGACCAAGATCCCGTGTTCCAGCTGAAGGGCAGCATGCTCGCCATTACGGTGCTGGAACTGGCCCGTAACGACCTCGAGAACCTCGATCGTCAACTGGCCGCCAAGGTCGCCCAGGCGCCTAACTTCTTTAGTAACGCGCCACTGGTGCTGGCACTGGACAAACTCCCGGCCAGTGAAGGCGCAGTTGATCTGCCTGGCCTGATGCGCGTCTGCCGCCAGCATGGCCTGCGCACCCTGGCAATCCGTGCCAGCCGCATTGAAGACATCGCCGCGGCCATCGCGGTCGACCTGCCGGTGCTGCCACCGTCCGGCGCCCGTGAGCGTCCGCTGGACCCGCTCGAAGGCCAAGTCAAGAAAAAGCCGGAAAAACCGCCGGAGCCGACGATCAAGCCAACGAAGATCATCACGTCGCCCGTCCGCGGCGGGCAGCAGATTTATGCCCAGGGCTGCGATCTGGTGGTGATCTCGTCGGTCAGCCCGGGGGCGGAACTTCTCGCCGATGGGAACATCCATGTATACGGCCCGATGCGCGGTCGAGTGTTGGCCGGCGTCAAAGGCGACACGAAAGCCAGGATTTTCTGTCAGCAAATGAGCGCTGAACTGGTCTCCATCGCAGGCCACTACAAGGTTTCGGAGGATCTGCGTCGCGACCCTTTGTGGGGCGCGGGCGTACAGGTCAGCCTGTCGGGCGATGTGTTGAACATCATTCGGCTTTAACGGATACTGCCGCATTTTCCAAACATCTCTAAAACGTAGCGAAAACGGCTCAAACGAAGTAGGAAAAAGGTCATAAGCAGTGTTTACCCGAGGTAAGCGCCGTTCTGCACCGAATTCCAGCCAAGGCTGTCCGACTGCAGTAGTTTTTCTAGAGATGTTTTTCAGGGGCTAAATGTCCTTTTTCCTTAGGGGTGAAACACCTTGGCCAAGATTCTCGTGGTTACATCCGGCAAGGGTGGTGTGGGTAAGACCACCACCAGTGCTGCTATCGGTACCGGCCTCGCACTGCGTGGTCACAAAACAGTTATCGTCGACTTCGACGTCGGTTTGCGTAACCTCGACCTGATCATGGGTTGCGAGCGCCGCGTGGTGTATGACTTCGTCAACGTGGTAAACGGCGAAGCCAACCTGCAACAAGCCCTGATCAAAGACAAACGCCTGGAAAACCTTTACGTACTGGCCGCCAGTCAGACCCGCGACAAAGACGCGCTGACTGTGGAAGGCGTGGAAAAAGTGTTGATGGCGCTGAAAGAAGACTTCGAATACGTGGTCTGCGACTCTCCGGCCGGCATCGAAAAAGGCGCCCACCTGGCCATGTACTTCGCAGACGAAGCGATTATCGTGACCAACCCGGAAGTGTCCTCGGTTCGTGACTCGGACCGCATGCTGGGCCTGCTGGCCAGCAAGTCCCGCCGCGCGGAAAAGGGCGAAGAGCCGATCAAGGAACACCTGCTGCTGACCCGCTACAACCCGCAACGAGTCAGTGACGGCGAGATGCTCGGCGTCGAAGACGTCAAAGAGATTCTGGCGGTTGCCCTGCTGGGTGTCATTCCGGAATCCCAAGCAGTACTCAAAGCTTCCAACTCGGGCGTGCCAGTCATTCTCGACGACCAGAGCGATGCCGGTCAGGCATACAGCGATGCGGTCGATCGTCTGCTGGGCAAAACCGTGGAGCATCGTTTTCTCGATGTAACGAAGAAGGGATTCTTCGAGCGCCTGTTTGGAGGTAGATAATGAATCTTTTTGACTTCTTTCGTGCCAGCAAAAAGGTCAGCACCGCGTCGGTAGCGAAAGAGCGTCTGCAGATCATCGTGGCGCACGAACGCGGCCAGCGCAGTACACCGGACTACCTGCCAGCCTTGCAGAAGGAATTGGTCGAGGTCATCCGCAAGTACGTCAATATCGGGTCCGATGACGTGCACGTCGCTCTGGAAAACCAGGGCAGTTGCTCGATTCTGGAACTCAATATCACCCTGCCTGACCGCTAGTCGATCAGACAGGAGCCACGGCGGCTCAGGCCCCTTCTGTTAATGGAAGGGGCCTGAGCCGCCGTTGGCGTTTGTTACGAGGCTGTTTTAATGCCGCTGTCCAACATCCGCATCATCCATCAGGACGCCGCCGTACTGGTGGTGAACAAACCGACCCTGCTGCTCTCTGTCCCTGGCCGGGCTGATGACAACAAGGATTGCCTGATTACCCGCCTGCAAGAAAACGGCTACCCGGAAGCGCGAATCGTCCATCGTCTGGACTGGGAAACCTCCGGCATTATTCTGTTGGCCCGTGATCCGGACACTCATCGCGAGCTGTCTCGGCAATTTCACGACCGCGAAACCGAAAAGGCCTACACCGCCCTGTGCTGGGGACAACCGGAACTGGACAGTGGCAGCATCGATCTGCCCTTGCGCTACGACCCGCCGACCAAGCCACGCCATGTGGTGGACCATGAATTCGGCAAGAATGCCCTGACCTTCTGGCGGGTATTGGAGCGTTGCGGCGACTGGTGTCGTGTCGAATTGACGCCGATCACCGGCCGCTCCCATCAGTTGCGCGTGCACATGCTTTCCATCGGCCATCCGCTACTGGGTGACGGGCTGTATGCCCACGAGCAAGCACTGGCCGCCTGGCCACGACTTTGTTTGCACGCGAGCATGCTTAGCTTCACTCACCCGCAAAGCGGCGAACGCTTGCGCTTCGAGTGTCCTGCTCCTTTTTAAGCAAACGCCGAACCAAAAAAACCCTTCCATTGAAGGGTTTTTTATTTCTTGTTACAAAACGACGTAAAAATGGCGTGAAAATATTGTCATGAGTTTGTAATGAAACGTAAAATAAAGGCACTTTGATATCAGGCAGGAAGCCTCGTGCTCAGCAACAAGACATACCAAGACGACTACCCGTTCACCTTCTGCCTATTCAATACGACGCTGCACCTTAGCGAGCAGCCTTCAACCGAAGCACAACAGGCGCTTGAACAGCTCATATACAAACGACGCGCCCACAAGCTCACCCGTGCGAGTGCGCCGCTGGCCTCCGGCGATACGCCGCTGTTCGCCAAGGTCCAGCCGCTGGATACCTTGAAGGCAAAAATGCGCGTGACCTTTGGCAAACCGCAGCGCAATGGCCGATTCGACTGGCCGCTGGAAGAATTGATCAATACGCTCGAAGCGCAGCGCCGTGGCGTACAAATGCCGCCGCTGCAAGGGTTCGGTTACACCAAGGACCGACTGGGGCTGACCCAGGAATATTTCATTATCACGCGCCTGCTCGACGATCATATCGACGGCGTGCAATGGCTTAAACGCAACCCGGACAGTGTCGAAACATTCATTCTCGACGCCTTCGAATTGCTGAGCTCCCTGTCCCGGAAGAGCATCACGCACATGGATTTCTGGGCTGGAAACATTATGATCCCGGAAACGCCGCGGACCCCGCTCAAAGCCATCGACTTTGAAAACTGCTTTGCCGGCCAGACAAACCATCAAAGCGAAACCCTCGGTTTTCAACTGGGCTTCTTCTATCGCCGGGACATCTACAAGCTCATCACCGAAGCCACCTATGACCGACTGGTGGACGAGTACATTCGACAGATCCCGGGTATCTCGAAGGAAAAATTCAACGAGGTATACCTCGCGAGCAAACATGAATATGTGGGCCGCAAGCAACGTCGCGAAGTGTTCCTCAATGGCAAGTTGATCACCGGTTGACTCATCCTCTTCGCCAATCGGCAGTCGGCGTACGTCGAATGGCATTGACTCTGCAATGCCGTGGGCCAATACGTTAAACTTGCGCCATTGCTGTCTGGAGCTACTTATGCGCGAAGAGTTGAACCAAGGCCTGATCGATTTCCTCAAGGCCTCCCCTACCCCATTCCATGCCACCGCCAGCCTTGTTCAGCGCCTGGAAGCGGCGGGCTATCAACGCCTTGACGAGCGCGAGCCATGGACCACCGAAGCCAACGGTCGTTACTACGTCACCCGTAACGACTCGTCGATCGTCGCGTTCAAGATGGGCCGTCATTCGCCCCTGCACGGCGGCATTCGCCTGGTTGGCGCGCACACCGACAGCCCGTGCCTACGGGTCAAACCCCAGCCGGAACTGCAACGTCAGGGCTTCTGGCAACTGGGCGTCGAAGTCTATGGCGGCGCACTGCTGGCACCATGGTTCGACCGTGACCTGTCCCTGGCCGGCCGCGTGACCTTCCGCCGTGACGGCAAGGTCGAGAGCCAGTTGGTCGACTTCAAGGCGCCGATCGCCATCATCCCGAACCTGGCCATTCACCTGAACCGTGAAGCCAACATGGGCTGGGCGATCAACGCCCAGACCGAACTGCCGCCGATCCTTGCGCAATTTGCCGGTGACGAGCGTGTGGACTTCCGTGCCGTGCTCACCGATCAACTCGCCCGCGAACATGGTTTGAACGCCGACGTGGTGCTCGACTATGAGCTGAGCTTCTACGACACCCAAAGCGCTGCGGTCATCGGCCTGCATGGCGACTTCATTGCCGGGGCGCGCCTGGACAACCTGCTGTCGTGTTATGCCGGCCTGCAAGCCTTGCTGACCACCGAAACCGACGAAACCTGCGTGCTTGTCTGCAACGACCACGAAGAAGTCGGTTCCTGCTCGGCCTGCGGCGCCGATGGCCCGATGCTGGAACAGACGCTGCGTCGCCTGCTGCCTGAAGGCGATGAGTTCGTGCGCACCATTCAGAAATCCCTGCTGGTCTCGGCTGACAACGCCCACGGCGTGCACCCCAACTACGCCGACAAGCACGATGCCAATCACGGCCCGAAACTCAACGCCGGCCCGGTGATCAAGGTCAACAGCAACCAGCGCTACGCCACCAACAGCGAAACCGCCGGGTTCTTCCGTCACCTGTGCATGGCAGAAGAAGTGCCGGTACAGAGCTTCGTGGTGCGCAGCGACATGGGTTGCGGCTCGACCATCGGCCCGATCACCGCCAGTCACCTGGGCGTGCGCACCGTGGACATCGGCCTGCCAACCTTCGCCATGCACTCGATCCGTGAACTGTGCGGCAGCCATGATCTGGCGCACCTGGTCAAAGTGCTGAGCGCGTTTTACGCCTGTCGCGAACTGCCGTAATCCTGGAGGAGCTGGTAGGAGCTGTCGAGAGAAACGAGGCTGCGATCTTTTGACTTTGCTATTTAAATACAAGATCAAAAGATCGCAGTCTCGTTTCACTCGACAGCTCCTACACTTTAACTACCCCTTTCGACAAGGCAGTCGCTCATGATCTCGTTGTCTTCGTTTCATGCCATGCTGATCCCGATTCTTGCCGGGATGATCATGCTGGCAATCGGTTTCAATTTTCGCGACAAGAACGCCGGCGTGTTCGCGATGTGGATCGGCATGTTGATGATCCTCGCCACCGTGGTTTTCAAGATCCTCGCCAAACTCAACGAATAAATCCTCGCCCCTGGCTCGCATTGATTTTGACGGGCTCGTACACTCGGTCGATCTGCTCATCCCGAGGTTGACCGCCTAGTGTTCGCTCGTCTTTTTGCCCTGCCGTGTTTGCTCCTTGCCTGCCTCATGACGCTGCTGCCGATGGCACCCGCCCAGGCGGTCGGCCTGCCCAGCCTGCTCAACAGCTCGGCAAAACAGCCAGAGGCGCAAGAGCCCTTGGGGCAATCCCTGGACGAAGTGATCAAGTCGCTGGAGAACGATCAGCAACGCACCAAATTGCTGGCGGATTTGAAGAAGCTGCGCGATGTCACCAAAAAGGCCCAGCCAGTCGCCGAAGAAGGCGTCCTGGGACTGATCGGTGGCACCCTCGCCAGTTTCGAAAAACAGTTTTCCGGCGCGGACAGCCCTCTCACTCGCTGGTCCGAAGAGTTCAAACTGGCTGAGGATGAACTGATAGCGCTGGTGCTGCCGGCCAATGAATGGCTGCCGATCATCTTTGCCTTTGCCATGATCCTGATGCTCTGGAGCTTGTTGGCCGCCGCGCTAATCTGGGTCAGCCATCGGGTGCGGATGCGCTTTGGCCTGACCGAAGAACTGCCGCAGCACCCCAAGGCCCTGGACATGTTGCGCTTCGCCCTGCGCAAACTCGGGCCGTGGCTGATTGCTTTGGTCATGACGGTCTACATGAGTTACGCCCTGCCCTCGTCATTGGGCAAAAGCCTGGCGATGGTGTTGGCTTATGCGCTGGTGGTCGGCACCTGTTTTTCGGCAATCTGCGTGATCGCCTTTTCGGTGCTCGACGGCCCACACCGCCACCGCGCCCTATACATCCTGCGGCATCAAGCCTTTCGACCGCTGTGGCTGATCGGCAGTTTCGCCGCCTTCGGTGAAGCCCTGAGCGATCCGCGACTGGTCGAAAGCCTTGGCAGTCATCTGGCCCACACCGCCGCGACGGTCGCCAACGTACTGGCGGCATTGTTCACGGGGCTGTTCATCCTGCGGTTCCGTCGCCCCATCGCCCACTTGATCCGCAACCAACCGCTGTCCCGGCGCCTGACCCGCCGCGCCCTCAGCGACACGATCGAGATCCTCGGGACCTTCTGGTACATGCCGGCGCTGGTGCTGGTGGGTATTTCGCTGTTCGCCACGTTCGTCTCGGCCGGCGATACCAGCACCGCACTGCGTCAGTCGCTGATCTGCACCGTGCTGCTGGTGTTGTGCATGGTCATCAACGGCTTGGTGCGCCGCCATTCACTCAAACCTCAGCGCAGCGTGAAGCGTCATGCACTGTATTCGGATCGCCTGAAAAGCTTCTTCTACACACTCGCCCACTTGGTGGTGTGGCTGGCGTTCATCGAGCTCGGCCTGCGGGTCTGGGGCATGTCGCTGATCCGATTCACCGAAGGCGAAGGCCATGAAGTCAGCGTCAAACTGTTCAGCCTCGGCGGCACGCTGATTTTTGCCTGGCTGATCTGGATTCTCAGCGACACCGCCGTGCATCACGCCCTCACACGCTCGCGCAAAGGCCTGGCAAATGCCCGCGCGCAGACAATGATGCCGCTGATCCGCAACGTGTTGTTCGTGGCGATTTTCATCATTGCGCTGATCGTCGCCCTGGCGAACATGGGCATGAACGTCACACCCTTGCTGGCCGGTGCCGGCGTGATCGGCCTGGCCATCGGTTTCGGTGCACAGTCGCTGGTGGCGGACCTGATCACCGGGCTGTTCATCATCATCGAAGACTCGCTGGCCATCGACGACTACGTGGACGTTGGCGGCCACCTGGGCACCGTCGAAGGGCTGACCATTCGTACCGTGCGCCTGCGGGACATCGACGGCATCGTCCACACCATTCCGTTCAGCGAAATCAAAAGCATCAAGAACTACTCCCGGGAGTTCGGCTACGCGATTTTCCGGGTGGCGATACCTTCCAACATGGACATCGATAACGCGATCAAACTGATGCGCGACGTCGGCCAGAAGATGCGCAACGACCCACTGCAACGGCGCAACATCTGGTCGCCACTGGAGATTCAGGGTGTCGAGAGTTTCGAGTCAGGCAACGCGATTCTTCGTGCCCGGTTCAAGACCGCACCGATCAAGCAATGGGAAGTGTCCCGAGCGTTCAACCTGTCACTCAAGCGGCACCTGGACGAAGCCGGGCTCGATCTGGCGACGCCACGCATGAGCGTGCAAGTGATCACGGCGGGTGGCGGTCAAGCGCAGGAATAGCACTTAACTGCGTCGTTCAAGTCATAGGCACTGAAGCCAAAAAACAATAGCCATGGAGAGTACCGATGCAGCTGACCCGCATTGCACAAACGTGTTTGCTGACCTTGTTCGGCGCACTGGCCGGCCACGCCAGCGCCGACACACTGGAAGGCGCCCGCACGCACATCGCCGAACAGGCCAAAGCCCTGGAACCCGAGCTGCTGGAAACCCGCCGCGATATCCACGCCCATCCGGAACTGGGCAACACCGAAAAACGCACGTCGGAACTGGTCGCCAAACAACTCCGCGCCATGGGCCTGGAAGTGAAAACCGACGTAGCCCGCACTGGCGTCGTCGCCATCCTCAAAGGCGCTCTGCCCGGACCGACCGTAGCATTGCGTGCCGACATGGATGCACTGCCAGTCAAGGAAGTCTCGGACCTGCCTTTCGCCTCGAAAGCCAAAGGCACCTACCTCGGTAAAGAAGTCGACGTGATGCACGCCTGCGGCCACGACGCTCATACCGCAATCCTGCTTAGCACGGCGAAAATTCTTACTGGCATGCGCGACACCTTGCCCGGCACGGTGGTGTTCTATTTCCAACCGGCAGAAGAAGGTCCAAGCGATTTTATCCCCGACGGCAAAAACACCTGGGGGGCAAAAATGATGATTGAAGAAGGCGTGATGAAATCGCCGAAACCGGACGCGGTCTTCGGCCTGCACGTCTGGGCCGGCATCCCCGCCGGCCGGATCGCCTATCGCCCCGGCCCGACCCTGGCCAGCTCCGATGACCTGCGCATTAAAATTCTCGGCAAGCAGACCCACGCCGGGCGCCCGTGGGACGGCATCGACCCGATCACCGTCGGCGCGCAAACCATCGTCGGCCTGCAAACAGTGGTCAGCCGCCGGACAGACATCTCGTCTTATCCATCAGTGGTCAGCATTGGCACGATCAACGGAGGCACCCGTTACAACATCATTCCCGAGTCCGTGGACATGAGCGGCACCATCCGTTCCTACGACTACGCCATCCGCCAGAAGCTGCACGCAGATGTACGCCAGACCGTCGAGAAAATCGCCGAAAGCGGCGGTGCCAAAGCTGAAGTGACGATCATCGAAAAGTATGACCCGACGATCAACAACCCGGCGCTGACCGAGAAAATGCTGCCGACCTTGCGCTGGGCGGCCAAGGACGACGTGGTGCAAGGGCCGTTGGTGGGCGGGGCGGAAGATTTTTCCTTCTACGCCAAAGAGGCGCCAGGGCTGTTTGTATTTTTGGGAGTCACGCCCAAAGATCAGGACATGAGCAAGGCTGCGCCGAATCATAATCCGGGGTTCTTCGTGGATGAGGCGGCGCTGGTGGTGGGCGTGCGGACGTTGGCGTCTTTGGCCACGGACTATCTCTACGCTAACGCCAAACCCTGAGTCAGAAACCTCGCCCCATAAAATGCAGACAAAAAAAATCCCCGAACCAGTCGGGGATTTTTTATGTTCGATCAATCAGCCCGAGAGCGGATCAATCTTCGCGATAGCGACGCAGCTTCAACTGCTTACCGGCAACGCGAGTGTCCTTCAGCTTGGTCAGCAGACGCTCCAGACCATCTTCCGGCAGCTCAACGAGGCTGAAGCTGTCACGCACCTGGATGCGACCGATTGCTTCGCGAGCCAGACCACCCTCATTGAGGATAGCGCCCAGCAGGTTCTTGGCAGCGATACCATCACGCGCACCCAGCGCGGTACGGCAACGAGCACGACCTTCGGCCAATGGAACCGGAGCACGACGCTCACGATCACCACGGTCCGGACGATCACCGGTACGCTCTGGACGATCGCCACGCGGTGCGTTGTTCGGCACCAGTGGACGTTCTTTCTCGATGGCAGCCAGGGTCAACGCTTGAGCATTGGTAGCCTTGCGCAGCAGAGCAGCGGCCAGGGCACGCGGGGTGCAACCGATATCGGCAGTCAGGCGATCCAGCAGATCACCATGGGTCGATTCGGCATCAGCCACCAGCGGCGACAGGCTGTTGGTCAGTTTCTTGATGCGGGCATCGAGAACAGCCTGAGCGTCCGGCAGGCGAACTTCGGCCACTTTCTGACCGGTTACACGCTCGATCACTTGCAGCATGCGGCGCTCACGTGGAGTCACCAGCAGCAGTGCACGACCTTCGCGACCGGCACGGCCAGTACGGCCGATACGGTGAACGTAGGACTCTGGATCGTACGGCATGTCAACGTTGAATACGTGAGTGATGCGCGGAACGTCCAGACCACGAGCAGCAACGTCGGTCGCCACAACGATGTCCAGACGGCCATCCTTGAGGGATTCGATCACGCGCTCACGTTGGTTCTGAGCAATGTCACCGTTCAGCGCAGCGGCTTTGTAGCCTTTGGCTTCCAGGGCACTGGCCAGGTCCAGGGTCGCTTGCTTGGTGCGCACGAACATGATCAGGGCATCGAAGTCTTCAACTTCCAGCAGGCTCAATACAGCCGAGGTCTTCTGGTCAGCGTGAACCAACAGGTGAGCCTGTTCGATCGCGGTAACGGTCTGAGTCTTGGTCTGGATCTTCACGTGTTGCGGATCGCGCAGATGGCGTTCGGCAATGGCACGGATCGACTGCGGCAAGGTGGCCGAGAACAATACGGTCTGACGGGTTGGAGGCAACGACTTGAAGATAACTTCGAGGTCGTCCATGAAACCCAGTTTGAGCATTTCGTCTGCTTCGTCGAGAACCAGGTGGTTCACGGTCGACAGAACTTTTTCGTCGCGACGCAGGTGGTCGCACAGACGGCCCGGAGTGGCGACAACGATCTGTGCGCCATTACGGATTGCTTTCAGTTGTGGACCCATAGGGGCGCCGCCGTAAACGGCCACAACGGTAACGCCTGGCATTTGCTTGGCGTAGGTTTCGAAAGCGGTTGCTACTTGCAGCGCCAACTCACGGGTTGGCGCCAGGATCAGGGCTTGCGGCTCGCGCTTAGCAGGATCGATGCGATGCAGGATCGGCAGGGCGAACGCAGCGGTTTTACCCGTACCGGTTTGCGCCTGACCAATCATGTCGTGACCGGCCATGATGATCGGGATCGATTGCTGCTGAATAGCCGAAGGTTCTTCGTAGCCAGTCGCGATGACGGCTGCAAGAATGTTCGGATTAAGATTAAAAGCGGCGAAGCCGCCGGTTTCCTGGGTCATGGGTCTGCCTCTAAGTGCATCCGCAAAGACCCATGCTCCAAAGCTGCGCATGCCGTGTAAGACTCAAGAGTCGCCCTGGCTGCTTTGTCGGCGGGGATTTGCGAAAACGAATGAATGAAAAAGATTCGTCAAGGGAGAGTCCGCTGTGCGGACGTGCAGCCGAAGCTGACTTCGGGGAATTGCGCTACCTAAACGCGGCCCGGTTAAAGGCCGGCGCGCACTATACCGGAATTCGCTCAAAAAGGGAGCTTTATTTGTCGGAAAACTGCCGTTTACAGCGTTCTGTCACACGCTTTGCGGATAATCGGGTAACGGTCTATTTTTCCAAGGCCCTGCCCTGCTGACGATCGCGCTAAAACGGTTCACCCTTGTGACGCCGACCTGCCATCTCACATACCCCTACCCATCCCTTCCCGCCCGAGGAAATGCACCATGAATCAGCCCTGCTCCAGTCGTGTGAGCCGTGAACGGCACGGTCATGTCCTGATGATCGGCCTGGATCGGGTGGCCAAACGCAACGCCTTCGATCTCGACCTGCTCAATGAATTGAGCCTGGCCTATGGCGAGTTCGAGGCCGACAGCGAAGCGCGGGTGGCGGTGGTATTCGGCCATGGTGAACATTTCACCGCAGGGCTGGACCTGGTCAGCGCCAGCGCGGCCCTGGCTGAAGGCTGGCAGGCCCCGCCCGGAGGCTGCGATCCGTGGGGGGTGTTCGCCGGCCCCAGAGTGAGCAAACCGGTAATTGTCGCCGCGCAAGGCTACTGCCTGACCATCGGTATCGAATTGATGCTGGCCGCCGATATCAACCTGTGCGCCAGCAACACCCGTTTCGCTCAGAAAGAGGTGCAACGCGGGCTCTTCCCGTTCGGCGGCGCCACGTTGCGCCTGCATCAGGTCGCTGGCTGGGGCAATGCCATGCGCTGGCTGCTGACCGGCGATGAATTCGATGCCCATGAGGCGCTGCACCTGGGGTTGGTGCAGGAAGTCATGGCCAGCGAGGATTTGCTGCCACGGGCGATTGAGCTGGCTGAGCGGATTGCCCGGCAGGCGCCGCTTGGGGTTCAGGCGACGTTGATGTCTGCCAGACAGGCGCGTTATGAAGGGGAAACCGCGGCGGCTCAGGCGTTACCGCCGATGGTGAAGAAGTTGCTGACCAGTGAGGATGCCCAGGAAGGCGTGCGGGCGATGATCGAGAAGCGACCCGGCGTGTTCAAAGGGCTTTGAGAGATGTATTGGCTGTGATGGCCTCTTCGCGAGCAGGCTCGCTCCCACATTTGAAATGCATTCCCCTGCGGGAGCGAGCCTGCTCGCGAAGAGGCCATCACAGGCGACAACATCACGTCGCCGGGCGAATTGCCTTGATCAATGACTGCAACGAATACCCCAACCGCGGCGCCAGCCCTTCGGCGCGGGCGATCAAGCCGTCCATGTCCAGGTCCTGATCCAGCTCCGAAGGCACGAGCAGAATCACATTGCCCTCCTTCACCGGCAGTTCCCAGTAATGCCGGTGATAGAGGCCGCGAAACAATGCGGCGCCCAACGGTTTGCCATCGTCGGTGGCCCACTGATTGATCACCAGCCAACCACCCGGGTTCAGGCGTTTCTGACAGTTTTCCAGGAAATTCCACGCCAGGTGCCCGACACCCGGCCCGACATCGGTATACAGGTCGACAAAAATCAGATCCGCCGACTCAGCGGTATCGAGCAGCTCCAGCGCATCGCCCACCCGGATATACAGCCGCGGATCGTCATCCAGCCCAAGGAATTCAATGGCCAGGCGCGGCACGTCGGGGCGCAGCTCTATGGCTTCGACGTCTTCCAGCGGCAAGAACTTGAGGCAGGCCTGGGTCAGGGTGCCAGCACCAAGGCCGAGGAACAGCGCGCTTTCCGGCTGCTCGTGGCACAACGCGCCAATCAGCATCGCCCGGGTGTAATCGTATTCGAGCCAGCTCGGGTCAGCCGTGAACACGCAGCTCTGTTCGATGGCATCACCAAACTCGAGAAAACGGTAATCAGCCACTTCCAGCACGCGAATCACGCCGAACTCATCCTGTACCTCGGCGAGCAGATGCTCGACGCGCTCCTCAGTCATTTCGTCTCCTGATCGTCGCCGTGCCCGGCAACGTACTAAAACCGCGTAGTGGCGCGGCAAAAGCGCGATTGTCCGCGAAGCGACGGGAACAGGTCACGCACTAATTGCTGATAACATGACAGTCCGAGCGTAAAACACTAGAGACCGTGATGAGCCAACCCTGGAGCCCTGACAGCTGGCGCGCCCTGCCGATCCAGCAACAACCCATTTACCCCGACGCAGCGCATTTGCTGCACGTCGAGCAAACACTGGCCAGTTATCCGCCGCTGGTGTTTGCCGGTGAAGCCCGGGAGTTGCGCCGTCAGTTTGCCGAAGTGACCCAGGGCCGCGCGTTTCTGCTGCAGGGCGGCGATTGTGCCGAAAGCTTCGCCGAGTTCTCCGCCGCGAAAATCCGCGACACCTTTAAAGTCCTGCTGCAAATGGCGATTGTCATGACCTTCGCCGCCGGTTGCCCGGTGGTCAAGGTCGGGCGCATGGCCGGGCAGTTCGCCAAACCGCGTTCGGCCAACGATGAAACCATCGACGGCGTCACCCTGCCGGCCTACCGTGGCGACATCGTCAACGGCATCGGCTTCGACGAAAAAAGCCGCGTGCCGGACCCGGAACGCTTGCTCCAGTCCTACCACCAGTCCACCGCGACCCTGAACCTGTTGCGCGCCTTCGCCCAGGGCGGTTTTGCCGACCTGCATCAGGTGCACAAGTGGAACCTGGACTTCATCGCCAACTCGGCGCTGGCCGAGAAGTACAGCCACCTGGCCGATCGCATCGATGAAACCCTGGCGTTCATGCGCGCCTGCGGCATGGACAGTTCGCCGCAACTGCGCGAAACGAGTTTCTTCACCGCCCACGAAGCGCTGTTGCTGAACTATGAAGAAGCCTTCGTGCGTCGCGACAGCCTGACCAACGATTACTACGATTGCTCGGCGCACATGCTGTGGATCGGCGACCGCACCCGTCAGCTCGACGGCGCTCACGTCGAGTTCCTGCGTGGCGTGAACAATCCGATCGGGGTCAAAGTCGGCCCAAGCATGAACCCCGAAGACCTGATTCGCCTGATCGACATGCTCAACCCGGACAACGATCCGGGGCGTCTGAACCTGATTGCGCGAATGGGTGCGAACAAGGTCGGCGATCACCTGCCGCAACTGATCCGTGCCGTGCAGCGCGAAGGCAAGCAAGTGCTGTGGAGTTGCGACCCGATGCACGGCAACACCATCAAGGCCAGCAGCGGCTACAAGACCCGCGACTTTGCCCAGATCCTTGGTGAGGTGAAGCAATTCTTCCAGGTTCACGAAGCGGAAGGCACGTATGCCGGCGGCATCCACATCGAGATGACCGGGCAGAATGTCACTGAGTGCATTGGTGGGGCGCGGCCGATTACCGAAGACGGGTTGTCGGACCGGTACCACACCCATTGCGACCCGCGGATGAATGCCGATCAGTCGCTGGAGTTGGCGTTTTTGATTGCCGAGACGTTGAAACAAGTCCGGCGGTGAATCTATAAATCTTGGGTTGCCTGATAGATTGCTTTCGCGAGCAGGCTCGCTCCCACACTGGATTTGTGAACAACACAGAACCAATGTGGGAGCGAGCCTGCTCGCGAAGGGGCCAGCTCAGTCACTATCAATCTGAGCCAATGCCACCCGCAACCGCGCCGCACTCGCCCGCGGGCAATTCAACTGAACCCGCTCAAGCCCCAACCAATCCGCCATCCGCCGCAGATTGATCGCCAACGCCAGCATTCCCTCGTCATCCAGCCCCGGCTCTTCTTCATGCACCGCGTGTACCGCCAGCCTGCCCAACGCCCGCTCGGCACGCAGATCCACCCGAGCGGCAATTCGTTCATTGTGCAAAAACGGCAACACGTAGTAGCCATAGACCCGCTTGTCCTGCGGCGTATAGATCTCCAACCGATAGCGGAAATCGAACAGACGCTCGGTGCGACTACGCTCCCAGATCAGTGAGTCGAAGGGTGAAAGCAAGGCGCTGGCTTCAACCTTGCGCGGCACTGTCGGCGCAGGCAGACAATAGGCCGGTTGCCGCCAGCCCTGGACTTCACAAGCGAGCAATTCACCCGCCTCCACCAGTTCCGCCAAGCGCGGACGGGCATCACCGGGACTCAGGCGAAAGTAATCCCGCAGGTCTTTTTCTGTTCCGACGCCCAACGCTGTCGCGGCATGCAGCAACAGGCCGCGCTGGGCCTCGGCCTCACTCAGCAGCGGCTGCGCAAGAATCGCCGAAGGAATCACCCGCTCCGGCAGATCATAAAGGCGCTCGAACCCGCGCCGCCCGGCCACGGTCACTTCACCGGCAGCGAACAACCATTCCAGCGCATGCTTTTCCGCGCTCCAGTCCCACCAGGGCCCTGCCCGTTCCTGACGGGTCGACAGGCTTCCGGCACCCAGTGCGCCCAACTCCTGAACCGAGGCCAGCACCCGGCGAATCGTGTCCTGCTGCTCCCGACCGAAACGTGCCAATTGCTGATAGATATCTTCGCCACGGGTCGCGCGCAGCATGCGCCAGCGCATCAACGGGTACATCGACAAGGGCAGCAACGAGGCTTCATGCCCCCAATACTCGAAGAGCGTGCGCCGCCGGCCCGAACTCCAGGCAGCCTGGTCGAGCAAGTCGGATGAGTAATTGCCGAGGCGGGAAAACAAGGGAAGGTAGTGCGAACGCACCAACGCATTGACCGAATCGATCTGCAGAATGCCCAGCCGCTCGATCAGACGATTGAGCTGAACCGGTTTGATCGCCGCTGGCGGCTGGCGCCCGTTGAACCCTTGGGCGGCCAGCGCCAGACGCCGAGCCTGTTTGATGGAAAAGGACAGTGTTGCGCGCATGAGCATCTCCTTGTCTGCTCGCAACCTACCTCACCGGGAGACGGTTTGTGTAGTTGTGTATAACTCATTTGTGCATCGGGTCATTCCAGAATGGTTTGACCGACTCGAACTCCACATCCGCACGACTCATGCCGATGTCCTTCAGTGCTTCATCGCTCAGACTCGCCAACAACTCGCGCTCCCGGTGAAGTTCGTACCAGCGACTGAATTTGTGCAGCAGATCGGATACCAGGTGGATCGAGTGCTTTTCTACTGCTGGATATTCATGTTGACCTTTCATCTTGTTGCCCTCCGTTTGGATGGCTCAAGTGTCGCGCCGGGGCTAAGATCAATCCAACGAATGTTTCTGATGTAATACATCTCGGAGATTGATGAATGTCTGCCTACCCGAGTATCGACACCGAAGTGCTGCGCACCTTTGTCGCCATCGCCGACCAGGGCGGTTTTACCCGTGCCGGCGAGTTGGTCAACCGCACTCAGTCCGCCGTGAGCATGCAGATGAAGCGGCTGGAAGAAGATGTGGTGCAGCGTCAATTGTTCCAGCGCGACGGACGGCAGGTGCGGCTGACGGCTGAGGGTCAGGTGTTGCTCGGCTATGCCCGGCGCATCCTCAAGCTGCACAGCGAGGTGTTCAATACGCTACGCGAGCCGCACATGGTCGGCATGGTGCGCATTGGCACGCCGGACGATTACGTGATGCGTTTTTTGCCGGGGATTCTGCGGCGATTTGCCCAGACGTATCCGCTGATCCAGATTGAAGTGCACTGCGAATCATCAAAACAATTGCTGCTGCGCCAGGACCTGGACTTGACCATCGTCACCCGCGAACCGGGCAACGAAATCGGCCAGTTACTGCGCAAGGAGCATTTTGTCTGGGCCGAGGCACAATGTTTCAGCGCCCATGAGCAAACACCGCTGCCACTGGCGATGTTCAACAGTGATTGTTTCTGCCGCTTATGGGCCTGCAATGCGCTGGACGCTATGGGTCGCGATTACCGCGTGGCGTACAACAGCGACAGCCTGTCGGCGATCATGGCGGTGGTCAGCGCCGGACTGGCTGTCACCGCGCAACTCGAAAGCCTGATCACGCCCGACATGCGCATACTCGGTGAGGCCGAAGATCTGCCGATCCTGCCCGAGGCCAGCATCATGCTGGTGCGCAACCTGCACAACCCGTCGCCGATCACTGAGTGCCTGGCCGATCACATCGTCGAAGGTTTCAAACTTTAAGGGCGAGCATCACCGCGCAGAACACCAGGAACCCACAGAACAACCCACGCAGCAGTCGCTCTGGCAGTGCGTGGGCGATCCTCACGCCCCAGCTGATGCTCATCAGACCACCGACCGCCAAGGGCAGGCCGATCATCCAGTCCACCTGATGGTGCACCGCGTAAGTCACCAGCGTGACGCCCGTGCTCGGCAGCGCCAACGCCAGCGACAACCCCTGCGCTACCACCTGACTGGTACCGAACAGACTGGTCAGCACTGGCGTTGCCACCACCGCCCCGCCCACGCCAAACAACCCGCCCATGGTGCCGGAGGCGGCGCCCAGCACGCCCAGCCATGGCCATGAGTAATTCATCTGCGCAGACACTGGCGCGTTGGCGCAGAACATTCGCACCAGGTTGTAGGCTGACAGAGCAATCAGGAACGCGACAAATCCGACGCGCATGGTTTGCGCATCAATGCCCACCGCCCAGATCGAACCGATCCAGGCGAAACAGAATCCCATCGACGCCAATGGCAGCGCGTGGCGCAATTCAATCCGGTTGCGCTGGTGATAGCGCCACAGCGCCAGCATCACGTTGGGCACCACCATCACCAGCGCCGTACCTTGGGCAATCTGCTGATCGAGGCCGAACAACACACCCAGCAACGGGATCGCGATCAAACCACCGCCAATGCCGAATAACCCACCGAGGGTGCCCAAGGCAACGCCAAACACCAGATACATCAAAAACTCAATCACAGGCGATTTTCCCTTCACGTCAGGCTATTCATCCTACGCAGTCGGCGCTGGCGGGGAAACGCACAGCAACGCACAATGGCTGTGCCAACTTTGCACAAGCGCAGACGACACCATGAACCCCAATCAATTGACCGAACAACTGGGTCTGTTCCTCGACGTGCTGGAAACCGGCAGTTTTTCCGCTGCGTCCCGCCGCCACCCGCTGACCCCTTCGGCGGTGGCCCGGCGCATCGACAGCCTGGAAAATGCCGTCGGCAGCCAGTTGTTCATTCGCAGCACCCACGCGGTGCGCGCTACCCCGGCGGGTTTGGCGTTTGCCGAGCGCGCGCGGCGGATCGTTGCTGAACTGCGGCTGGCTCGGGCTGAGGCAGTATCCTTGAGCAGCGCACCGGAAGGCTTGATTCGGATCGATGCACCGGCCGCGTTCGGGCGACGACATCTGGCGCCGGTGATTGCCGACTTTCTGATGCTCTACCCCGGCCTCGATGTGCAGTTGCACCTGATCGACAGTTTCGTCGACATGCAGGGTTTGAATCTGGGCAAGGTCGATCTGGTGCTGCGTGCCGGGCAAATGGCCGATACCCGGCTGGTGGCCACGCCGCTGGCGAGCATGGTGCGCATCGCCTGTGCCAGCCCCGAGTATTTGCAACGGCGTGGTGTGCCGACCGATCCGGCGCAGCTGATTGAGCATGATGGCCTCGACTGGGATGGCCTGGCTCCGCCGTTCGCCTGGCGTTTCGAGCGGGACGGGCAGATGCACTTGCACCGCCCTGCGCGCATCCGCATGAGTGCCAACAATGCCGAGGCTTTGGTCTGCGGCGCACTGGCCGGGCTGGGTATCGCACACTTGCCAACCTGGTTGACCAGCGAATACCTGTTACGCGGTGAACTGCTTCCGCTGTTCTGCGAACACGGCCTGCCACCACCGGAAACGACCGGCATTTATGCCTTGCGTCTTGAGCAACAACCCAATCCCCGCAGCCGCTTATTGCTGGAATACCTGAAGACCCGCTTCAGTCCGATCCCGCCGTGGGATCTGGCGCTGCAAAGTACCCTCGACCGGCACTAGGCTAGAATTGTCTGGTGCATTAAAGATTCGCCCGCTAGATTTATGACGATCACTGATCAAGGCTTCGAAATGACCACCGAGCGCAACACCACGGATAACTACGAAGAGCTGCTGCTGGACAACCAGATCTGCTTCGCCCTGCACTCCACTTCGCTCCTGATGACCAAGGTCTATAAGCCGCTCTTGCAAGCGCTGGGCCTGACTTATCCGCAATACCTGGCGATGATGGTGCTGTGGCAAAAGGATGGCTTGACCGTAGGTGAAATCAGCGCGCAACTGCTGACCGATCCTGGCTCACTGACGCCGCTGCTTAAACGCCTGGAAGTCGAAGGCCTGCTCAGCCGCACTCGCAGCCGCGAAGATGAACGGGTGGTGATTGTCGAGTTGACCGAAAAAGGTCGTGCGCTGCGGGACAAGGCCCGTGACATTCCGCAGTGCATCCTCGCCGCCAGTGGTCAGACGCTGGAGCATCTGCAGAAGCTGCAAAACGAACTCCAAGAGCTGCGCAGTAATCTGCAAGACAACCTCTAATCGTCAAACCAGCACAAATCCCCTGTGGGAGCGAGCCGGCTCCGGGCGGCGTTCCGACGAAAGCGGTATGACACTCACCGTGGATGTTGACTGACACACCGCTTTCGCGAGCAGGCTCGCTCCCACATTTGTTTTTTGTGGTGTGCTTCAAATCTTATTCGCCCTCCAGTCAAAAAAATTCTTCGCTGAAAATCCTGCCGCGACCGCTCTAATTCAACACATCCAATCAGCGTCCGCCCCTCAAACCAAAATCTCTTCAAAAATTTATCTTGCGCGCTAAATATTCGCGAGCTACATTTATTTCGCACTTACTTAGCGCGCAAATATTTAGCGCAAAAAAACCAAACCCCGAATGAGGCTTACACCATGCAAACTCTCTACACCGCTATCGCAACCTCCACTGGCGGCCGTGACGGTCGTGCGGTTTCCAGCGACAACATCCTCGATGTCAAACTCGCCACACCCAAAGAACTCGGTGGTGCTGGCGGTGCAGCGACCAACCCTGAGCAACTGTTCGCAGCCGGCTACTCCGCCTGCTTCATCGGCGCGCTGAAATTCGTCGCCAGCCAGACCAAACGCATCATCCCGAACGACGCCTCGATCACCGCCCATGTCGGCATCGGCCAGATCCCTGGCGGTTTCGGCCTCGACATCGACCTGCACATCAGCTTGCCGGGTCTTGAACAAGCCGACGCACAAAGCCTGGTCGACGCTGCACACCAAGTCTGCCCGTACTCCAACGCCACCCGTGGCAACGTCGATGTGCGCCTGCACGTTACCGTCTAACCGCTGCCGACGCCAAACAGCGTAACGAGATCTACGCGTCGCCGCTGCGGGCAACCACCGCGCAACTCAAGGGCCTGCCACCGGCCCTGGTGCAAACTGCCGGCGCCGACGTGTTGCGTGATGAAGGTGAAGCCTATGCCCGCGAACTGGACGAGGCTGGTGTGCCGGTCACGGCGGTGCGCTACAACGGCATGATCCACGACTATGGTTTGCTCAACGTGGTGAGCCAGGTGCCGGCCGTGCGCTCGGCGATGCTGCAGGCGTCCGAAGAACTCAAGCAACACCTGAAGAAATAACGCAGTAAAAAATGTGGTAGCGAGCCTGCTCGCTCCCACAAGGGGTTCATCGCTGGACCTGAAACTGCAGGTACAAAAAAGCCCGACTCAATGGTCGGGCTTTTTCATTCCTCAAGCAGTGCTTATTTAGCACGGCCTTTGTAGGAACCGCCTTCGCGGGTATCGATCTCGATTCTGTCACCGATTTCGATGAAGTCAGCAACTTGCAGCTCAGTACCGTTGCTCAGCTTGGCAGGCTTCATCACCTTGCCGGAAGTGTCGCCGCGAGCCGAACCTTCGGTGTAGTCAACTACGCGCACGATGGTGGTCGGCAGTTCTACGGAAACCAGACGCTCTTCGAAGAAGATCGCTTCGCAAACATCGGTCATGCCTTCTTCAACGAAAGGCAGAACGGCTTCGATGTCTTCAGCGTTCAGCTCGTACATGGTGTAGTCGGTGGTGTCCATGAACGTGTAGGTGTCGCCGCTGATGAAGGACAGGGTCGCTTCTTTGCGGTCGAGGATTACGTCGTCCAGCTTGTCGTCGGCGCTGTAAACGATCTCGGTCTTGTAACCGGTCAGCAGGTTTTTCAGCTTGGTCTTCATGATCGCGCTGTTACGACCAGACTTGGTGAATTCAGCTTTCTGAACCAGCCAAGGATCGTTTTCGAGACGGATCACGGTACCGGGTTTCAGTTCTTTACCAGTTTTCATTGCGAATATCCGAATTTGGATGGGATTTACAAAAATCTAGGCCGCGTATCATATCCAATTTACATAAAACTGTACCAGCGCTGCGGCAAGATCCGCCTGCAAAGCTTGTTCCAGACACCACGCTTCGGCGTGTTTTTGCAGTTCTGGCCAGTGTTTTCGGGTCGATTGCCAGTGCCCGGTCATATTGTCACCCGCATTCCACGCCCGCCAAAGACCGCTGATCGCCTCGCCGGCAGGCTCGGACAGGCCTTTGGTGTACAGCGCGAGGAAGGCGTCGAGCTTGTCCAGATGGATGTCTTCGTCCTGCTGATAGATGTGCCAGAGCAGTGGCCGGCCCGCCCATTGGGCGCGGACAAAGGAGTCTTCGCCGCGCACGGCATTGAAATCACAGCACCAGAGCAGATGATCGTATTGATCCTGTCGGACGAACGGCAGCACTTGCACGGTCAATTCACCGCGCACATACACCGCACCGGCCGCCAAACCATCCACACCGAGCCAACGTTCGACATCTCCAAGAATCCGGCCTACGGGTACCAGCAGATGAGTGGGCATCGAGTCGGCAGCCATTGCCTCGAGCCAGCTGGCCAGCCCGTTATTTTCGTAGGCAAACAGCGAGATCAACTGCGCACCTTGCGCACGATCAATCCCTAAGCCTTGCAGGAATTCTCGCTGAGCCTCGGGGGTTTGCTGAAACTGCTGACGACGCTCAAGCAATCCGCTTTCACGCAGCAAGCCACCCGTGCCCTTCTGAAATCCCGGGAAGAAGAAGAATTTTTGTACGCTCTTGTACTTCACCGACGGCAAACCGTGGCAGCCGACGATCCAGTCCTCGGCACTCAGATAGTCGAGATTCATCCACAGCGGCGGTTTTTCCCGCTCGGCCATGGCCTCCATGTAAGCACTCGGCAATTGGCAGGCAAACGCTGCGATCACTACATCAGCGGCTTCAGTGGGCTGCCAGTCGGCCGTCCACTGACACACTTCGACGCCCTGCTGCCATTGCTGTGAGGCGTTGATGTCGATTTCCGGGCACAAGCGCTCGAAGGCGCGCAGATCATCGACCCACAAACGCACCGCCACCGAATGTTCGGCCACCAGTTGTCGGGCCAGACGCCAGGTCACGCCGATGTCGCCAAAGTTGTCGACCACCGCGCAGAAGATATCCCAGCGGGCTTTCATTTCAGGCATTCCAGGCTCCCGTTGGCAAAGGCGCCGATTGTCCTCATAAATTACCCCGTGCAGAAGAGCCGACGACGATTAATCTTCATGCGACAATCGCCACTCGCCCGCGACCACCCGCCAGGAGGCAGCCATGCCCTACCGTCCCAACCCGCGCCGCCCGTTGCCGATCCAGCTCAACGCCTTGCAACTGACCGGCAGCATCGCCCTGGGTGTGTGGCTGGGGTTTATTGCGATCGCGCTGACGTGCTGGCTCGCCTCTCGACTGTTGTTCAGCGAGCAGCTCGCGCCCGTGGCTGAAGCCGTGCAGCAACTGGCCAAGCCACCGGTGGTGGTGCAACCGGCACCGGATATTCCACCGCAGAGCCCGTTGTTTGAACGGTACGAAGAGAACCTGCGCAAGAACGAGCAGCAGCAAAGGCTTGATCAGGCGCGCAGCAACAACCGCAATTTATCGAACCCCAAATGCCAGTTCTGGTTGCAACAGGACCAGACTGCACCCAGCGAAAAAAGCCGCGCCAACGTCCAGCAATTCTGCGATTGATCAAGAAGCTCTCTATGCACAAGCCGACCGTCCACCAACTGATTCTCGACAAGCTGCGGATCGACCTCGACATCGCCGAACGCGCCGCACAAACCGCTTACGAAACCGCGACCCACGAAGAAAACATCGCTGAGAACAAGTACGACACGCTGGGTCTGGAGGCGTCTTATCTGGCAGCAGGGCAGGCCAAACGAGTGGAAGAAATCAGGCAGTCACTGACGCTTTGCCAGAACCTGACGCTGCGACCTTACGACGATCAGCGTGGCATTGAAGTGGGCGCCCTGCTCGGTCTGGAAGACGAAAAGGGTCGTGAGCAATGGTTGTTTCTGGCCCCCGACGCGGCGGGTTTGAAGGTCGACCTGGTGGGGCAATGGATTACCGTCATCACCCCCCGCTCACCGCTGGGTAAAAGCCTGCTGGGCAAGTTCGAAGGGGACGAGGTGGAGATTCTGGTGGCGGGTGCTCGGCAACAGTTTTCTGTTACCGAGGTGGTTTAAAGCGGGAGATTAATGGACCGGCAGTTCTACGCCGTCGAACAGCTCTTCCAGCTCCTGCTTGTTGTGGCACTGGATGGCCTTGGCCATGACTTCGCGGGTCAGGTGCGGGGCGAACTTCTCGATGAAATCGCACATGAAGCCACGCAGGAACGTGCCACGACGGAAACCGATTTTAGTAATGCTGGACTCGAACAAGTCGCTGGCATCAAGCATGACCAGGTCGCTATCGAGTTTGGCATCGACCGCCATTTTCGCCACGATACCCACGCCCAGCCCCAGGCGAACGTACGTCTTGATCACGTCGGCGTCGGCGGCGGTAAACACCACTTTCGGCGTCAGGCCGCGATGACTGAACGCTTCGTCGAGTTTCGAGCGACCGGTGAAACCGAATACGTACGTCACGATCGGGTATTCGGCCAGGGCTTCGAGGGTCAACTTCGACAGCTTGGTCAGTGGGTGGCCCTGAGGCACGACCACGCAGCGGTTCCAGCGATAGCACGGCATCATCACCAGATCACCGAACAGCTCCAGCGCTTCGGTGGCGATGGCGAAATCGACGGTGCCGTCAGCGGCCATTTCAGCGATCTGCATCGGCGAACCCTGGTGCATATGCAGGGCAACGTCCGGGTATTGCTTGATGAAATTGCTGATCACCGGTGGCAACGCATAACGCGCCTGGGTGTGCGTGGTGGCGATCGACAGGGTGCCTTTCTTCTCGTTGGAGAATTCCTGGGCAATCTGCTTGATGCTTTCAACCTTGCGCAGGATCTCGCCGGCGGTGGTGATAATGCGCTCGCCGGCCGGGGTGACGCGGGTCAGATGCTTG
This sequence comes from Pseudomonas sp. TH39(2020), assembly GCF_016650715.1. Lineage (NCBI taxonomy): Bacteria > Pseudomonadati > Pseudomonadota > Gammaproteobacteria > Pseudomonadales > Pseudomonadaceae > Pseudomonas > Pseudomonas sp. TH39(2020). Next base: position 875,410 of record NZ_JAEKFF010000008.1, read on the forward strand.
CCGCTACGGGCGAAAACCTCAACCCCCAATTCGTCTTCCAGCAGACGGATCTGCTTACTGATGCCCGGTTGCGACGTGTAAAGGCTTTGGGCTGTAGCGGAAACGTTGAGGTCGTGGTGCGCCACTTCCCAGATGTAGCGCAATTGTTGAAGCTTCATATGAATCCCTCAAAGCAGGTAGACGCCACGGGCATCAGCGACGGTATATAACTATATTAATGGTTTGAAGAATAAATCTAGAACTTTTTATCAAGCTGCCACTATTCGTGTTCTGGTGTCCTGCCTCGTGAATACGAGGCAGGACACTAACGATCCCCTTGGCGACGACGTTCCACCAGCGGCACCAGATAGACCGGTACCCGAGACAGTTGCAACACCCGCGCCGCCGTTCGGCCCAAAGGCGTTTCTGCGCCAGCACCATGGCTATGACTACCTACGATCAACAAATCCACGGAGAGTTTCTGCGCCTGGTCGAGAATCACCTGTGACGGATCGCCCTGAAGCACCCGCACTGCTTTGATCCGCTCCAGATCCTGCGACCCTTCATCCCCCAATTCTTCACGAAAGCTGTCGAGTACCCGCTGCTCGATGTTGGCAATCACCGTGTTCAAGCCTTGGCTGTGAAACTCATTCAACGCCTGCTCATCGAGATAACTCTGAAGCACCGACTCGGCAAACAGCCCCATCGGTTCAACGGCGTGCACCACGTAGAGATCGGCATTGAATGTTCGCGCCAGCGCCAAGGCATGCTGCATCACCAAAGGCGCGTATAGACCGAGGTCAGTGGCGTACAGCATCGAATGAATCATATGACCTCCTTGAGTGCCAACATGGCGGAGATTGATTCAGCTTAGCAGTGCCTTGGCGAGTACGACGGCCCGCGTAACGCGTTGAACCGTGGGCTTAAACCTTTTGCTCGTTGCTTATGCCATGCGGCACGTGGCCGGTGGCGACCACCTCACGGGCCAACTCGCAATGACCGGCCTGATCGTCGAAAAACACATCGGCGGCAAAGGCTTCGAGAAACGCCGACTTGGTCAGGCCGCCCAGAAACAGCGACTCGTCCAGTCGAATGTCCCATTCGCGCAGGGTACGGATCACTCGTTCATGGGCCGGTGCCGATCGCGCTGTTACCAGCGCGGTGCGGATTGGACAGGCGTCTTCCGGGAACTCGCGCTGCAACAGATTGAGGGCGGCGAGGAAGCCTTTGAACGGTCCACCGCGCAAAGGCTCGCGGGCGGCTTCACGCTCGCTGGCCTGAAAAGCTTCCAGACCGCCGGACTGATAGACGCGCTCCGATTCGTCAGAAAACAGCACCGCGTCACCATCGAAGGCAATACGCAATTCATCACTGGCCGCACGGCTGGCGCCACCCGACAGAATGGTCGCCGCGGCGAAACCGGCATCCAGTGCACTGCGCACGTCTTCGGCATGCGTCGAAAGAAACAAGTCGCAGCCAAACGCCTTGAGGTACGGATAAGGACTGCGCCCACCGACAAACGCCGCGCGGGAAATCGCCAGGCCATAGTGGTGGATCGAATTGAAAACCCGCAGACCAGTGTCGGCACTGTTGCGCGACACCAGGATCACCTCGACCCGGGCGCGGCCAAGGCTGGTGTTCAAGTTGAGGAGTTTTTGTACTAACGGAAATGCATCACCGGGCTCGAGGATTTCGTCTTCGTGTTCAATCTGATATTGCCGATAGGCTTCGACACCGCTCGACAGATAGACCTTGTGGCTTTCGCTCAGGTCAAACAGCGCACGCGAAGAAATCGCCAGCACCAGTTTGTCGTCGATAGTTTTTGCCATGCCCTTCCCCCTCAGGATGATCGACTCAGGTGTTACGTCGATCGATAAAACTCAAACTGCGATACAAGGCTTCGATTCGCGGCAACTCGCACCCTGCGGCCTTGGCTGCCGCCAGTGGCCGGGCGTAAATCGCTTCCAGTTCAAGCGGTCGTTTGTGCAGAAAATCGTGGTACATGCTCGGCCAATAGTCCGGCATTTTCTCGGTCACCATGAACAGATGATCGGCATAACCGGCCGGTACGTCATGACCGCAGGCGATTGCTCCCTGAACCACTTCAGCCATCAGAGCCTTGATCAGTTCCCGACTGTCGGCATCGGCCATCAACGGCGTGGTGCTTGCCCCGAGCAGCACCGACAGACCGTTGTAGGGGATATTCCAGACCAGTTTTTGCCAGCGCGCCTGATGCAGGTTCGCCATGGCCTGGGAATCGATGCCGGCGGTGCGGAACAGTCCGGCGCCCTCCTCGACAATCGCCATGCGCGCCTGCTCATCAGCTGCAGGGCCACTGTGATAGCCAACATTCACCGCGCCGAGCGCCTGATGGGTGATGACGCCTGGTCCGTCGCGATGAACGCAGATAAAACAGAGCCCGCCAAGCAAATGCAGCGAATCAGGGAGCAACTCGCGCAGACTGTCCTCGACGTCCAGGCCATTTTGCAACAGCAGCACTTTGGCACCGGGCGCGGCCGCTTGAATGATGGCCGGCGCCAGTTGCGCGTTACTGGTGGTTTTCGCGCCCACCAGCAACCAGTCACAGGGCGGCATGTCTTCGGCCGTCGAATACGCCTGAACCGGATTCAACGTCAGCGCGCCGTGCACCGCACTGTCGAGCTTCAACCCTCGCTCGGCCACCGCCGAAAACTCGCTGCGTAACAGAAAATGCACATCGAAACCGGCACGCGCCAGCATCAATCCGTAGAAACCGCCGATCGCGCCGGTACCGATAATACCGATTGTCGGTTTGGTCACTGCCCCCATCATGGCAACTCCTCTGCAATTCGACTCAACGCCTGACCCACGGCTGCATTGAGCTCGGTGCGGGTCAGGCGCGATTTTAGTACCCCGAAGAATTCACCGTCGCGCACCACAAACAGCGCCGGCAAATAAAAAACCTGATAACGCTCGACCACCCCGCCATTGTTCCCGGCATCGATCCAGCACAGCCGATCGACGTCCAGATCGAGTCGTGGCAATTGCTCACGGGCAAAACGGCAACTGGCGCAGCCGACGCTGGTGAAAATGACCAGCGACACACCGCTCATCGCCAGCAGCCGTTGGTCGGCGTCGAAATCAGTCAGTTCCAATTCGACCACTATACTGGGGGAAACAATGTCAGATGGCCGACACATGGAGTCCGTGTTCATGGGACGTTTTATTCCTCACCCTGACGATGTGCCCGTCGAATTAACGTTGCTCAAACCTGAGTGTATTTCACGGCAACAGCTGCACACTATCAGCCTCGGGGGCATGGCTTGCAATTATCACCGGGCGTGGCGCCACGGTACGGCGCTGGAAGTTCGCATGCCGACCTTGAACCCCGACATGCGTTTTCTGGGCTATGTCGCCTGGTGCCTGCGACGCAAGCGCGGCTATCTGGTAGGCATTGCCTTTGTTGACGAACAGATGATGTTCAGTGCCCGGATGGGCGAGCAGGTGTGCCAGATCGAACGCTACTGCCGCCTGCATGACGCGCATGATGGTCTGCAGGAAACTCAGGCCCTGGCCCTCGAATGGGTCCAGGAACATGCCGACGAGTTCTCTCACGACACGGTTCGCAGGGCATTTTCGCAGGTTGTGCTGGATTAGGAGGGGCATTCTCAATGGGTTCCCCCGTGGAAACTAATTGAGAATGCCCTTTAAACCGGTGTCTGCCCATTGTCGAGCCACGGTGTAACGCGCTAAGGTTCTGCTCCCCGACGCGCTTAATTTGCTGTGCTCCGCCGCGCGGGTTCGCTGGCGGCCGGCACCCGTGACCTGACGAGTAAACGATGGCTGATTTACCGATCAACGACCTAAACGTCGCCTCCAACGAGACGCTGATCACTCCCGATCAGCTCAAGCGTGATATCCCTCTGAGCGACGCTGCCCTGCGCACTGTCACCAAGGGCCGCGAAGTCATTCGCAACATTCTTGATGGCACCGACCACCGCCTGTTTGTTGTCATCGGGCCTTGCTCGATCCACGACATCAAGGCAGCCCACGAATACGCCGAGCGCCTGAAAGCGCTTGCGGCAGAAGTGTCCGATACCCTGTATCTGGTCATGCGCGTGTATTTCGAGAAGCCACGCACCACCGTCGGCTGGAAAGGTTTGATCAACGATCCGTACCTGGACGACTCCTTCAAGATTCAGGACGGTCTGCACATCGGTCGTCAATTGTTGCTGGACCTGGCCGAGATGGGCCTGCCGACCGCAACTGAAGCCCTCGACCCGATCTCCCCGCAGTACTTGCAGGACCTGATCAGCTGGTCGGCCATCGGTGCGCGCACCACCGAATCCCAGACTCACCGTGAAATGGCCTCCGGCCTGTCCTCGGCAGTCGGCTTCAAGAACGGCACCGACGGCGGCTTGACGGTCGCTATCAACGCCCTGCAATCGGTTTCCAGCCCTCACCGCTTCCTGGGTATCAACCAGGAAGGTGGCGTGTCGATCGTCACCACCAAGGGCAATGCCTACGGTCACGTGGTTCTGCGCGGTGGCAACGGCAAGCCGAACTACGATTCGGTCAGCGTCGCGCTCTGCGAGCAAGCGCTGAACAAAGCGAAGATCAAGCCGAACATCATGGTCGATTGCAGCCACGCCAACTCCAACAAGGACCCGGCCCTGCAACCGCTGGTGATGGAGAACGTCGCCAACCAGATCCTCGAAGGCAACCAGTCGATCATCGGCCTGATGGTCGAAAGTCACCTGAACTGGGGCTGCCAGGCGATTCCGAAAGACCTCGCCGACCTGCAATACGGCGTGTCGATCACCGATGCCTGCATCGACTGGACCGCCACCGAAAATACCTTGCGCAGCATGCATGCCAAGCTCAAGGACGTGCTGCCGAAACGCGATCGCAGCTGATCACTTTTCGCCGCATAAAAAAACGCCGGGCTTAACCCGGCGTTTTTTTATGCGTTCGATTCTTTGAAAGGTTACTGGCTCAGCTTGGCTGCATGCCGCTGGTGGCGCTCCATGTAGCGTTCCACGTAGGAACACGATGGAATGACGGTGTAACCCATTTCTTCAGCGTACTCCAACGCCTTCTCGGTCAAGGCTGCCGCAATGCCGCGACCACGCAGCGCGTTGGGCACAAAGGTGCGATAGATATCCAGGGTCTGTTTCCCCAGATCCATATAGGTCAGGTAGGCACGATGACCGTCCACATTGGTCTCGAACTGATGACCAGCCTGGTCATGGTGGATGGACAACGCCTCGCTCATCACTACTCCTCGCGGGTCTGGAATTCTGACCCCTACCTTACCGATGTTTTTCCGGCGAAGGAACATCTACGCCACCCCGTGCCTGAAAGGACACCGAGAAGAACTGCACCCATCTCGCGCAACCGAGCACGTATCAAATAGTAGGCACCATTGGCAGAAATGCTCAAGGTACGCTCGTCATCACGCTGGGGGCGGGGTGCTGCTCCGGGTTGCGCAGAGACGGCTCGACCAAGATATCTGAAGGTCGACAGCCTGAACATTGCCGGATGTTGAGACTTAAGACGAGCGCCCTTTGTTAAAGTCACCTGAAGATGGATAAAGATATGAGAGACGCCACGCAAAATCCGAACAAAAGTGTGGACGAATCCATCTAGACAGACTTTAGCCAATACGGAGAAAAGAGCCCTGTGCTCGCTGAACTTTTCTTCGGCGGCTCGCTCAGCTCGGGCCTCCCAGCTGTATATTTTTTAAACAATGCAGTTAAAAGTTGCTCGAAAAAGAATCAACGCCTACAATTTTTTTGGCTTCCTGCTTTACGTCAGTTTACTTACGACAAGTAATGGGTAGTATGTACGCCGGCTATTTCCTCACTCTGAGGAGACAGCTAACTTAATAGAAAGTCCTTGAAGGGGAACACGATGAACAACGTTCTGAAATTCTCTGCTCTGGCTCTGGCCGCAGTTCTGGCTACCGGTTGCAGCAGCGTATCGAAAGAAACCGAAGCACGTCTGACCGCTACTGAAGACGCAGCAGCTCGCTCCCAGGCTCGTGCAGACGAAGCTTACCGTAAAGCTGATGAAGCTCTGGCTGCTGCTCAAAAAGCACAACAGACTGCTGACGAAGCTAACGAGCGTGCTCTGCGCATGCTGGACAAAGCTAGCCGCAAGTAATAATCCTTCGGGATTGTTATCAAGCCGACCCATTTTTTGGGTCGGCTTTTTTATTGCCCGCTATTTCGTACAGGCAATAAAAAACCCGCCGATGCGGTCAGCATCGGCGGGTTCCTTTCAAGCATTACTGCAACGGGTCGATCGGCGCACTCGTCACCATCGGCGCCGAGGAGTTCGGCACTCCGATTTCCACCGGCAGACCATCTTCGGCGGCAACCACGTCGCGGACCACATCCCAGTCCATGCGCAGGTTGTTGGTGATGTCCTCACGCTTGAGCATCGCGTTGATCACCGCGGTGTGTTTGTCGACCACAGAAGGGTTGCCCTTGTCGTCCAGCGGAGTGTGCGCTTCCAGATACACCTTGCCGCCACTGACACCGAACTTGTACGGGTCGCTGATAATCCGCACCGACGTCCCTACCGGCACCATGCCCGCCATTTCCAGCACGTTGTTATTGAACATGCGGAAGCAACCATGACTGGTGCGCATGCCGATGCCGAACTTCTTGTTCGAACCGTGGATCAGGTAGCCCGGCGTGCCCAACGTGAACTTGAACGGCCCCAGCGGGTTGTCCGGGCCGGCCGGCACCACGTTTGGCAGTGGATCGCCATCGGCGGCGTGCTCGGCCTTGATCGACGCTGGAGGGGTCCAGGTCGGGTTCGGCGTCTTGGCGGTGATGCTGGTATGGGCAATCGGCGAGCCCCAGCCTTCACGGCCGATACCCAGCGGGAAGGTGTACACCACGTTCCGGCCTTTCGGGAAGTAATAGAGGCGGTACTCGGCCAGGTTGATGACGATGCCTTCACGCGGGCCTGGTGGCAGGATGAAACGCGTCGGCAGCACCACTTCGGTGCCAGCGCCCGGCAGCCATGGATCGACACCAGGGTTGGCCGCGACCATTTCCAAATAGCCCAGATCGTAGGTGGTACCAAGGTCGGCGAAGGTATCTTCGTACTTGGCCTTGATCACCTGGACCTGACCGATGATGTCTTCACCGGGCGGTGGCAGGGGCAGCTCCAATGCTGCTACGGGACCCGCCACACAGAGGGCGGCGAGAGACAGGTAGCGGGTGACGGCAGGAAAGCGCGGCAACATCCGGAAAATCCTTCGCATGATCGACAAGGGTATAAAAACGGGATTGTACACCGGCGTCTGGAAAATCGGGGAGTTGACCGATAGCAAGCAATCTATCGGCTTCTAAAGCTCGAAACGCAGTTCCGGCCAGATCGGCGATGTGCCGCGTTTTTGCGATTCCAGAATGGCCCGACACAGCGAGCACAGGCGCTGATCCTGGAACACACGGCGATCGACGCTCGACCAGCGCGGCTGGGCTGGCAACAGGCTGCCGCACAAGGTCCGGTCCGCCGAGCCGCCCAACTCCAGTTGACGGGTCACCAGATGTACCCGCACTTCCTGGCAGGCGAACAGATCCAGCTGTTCGTCAGGCTCGATCAGTTGGTAGGCAAAAAGTGACCAGGCGGGACGCGGCATCGGGGGCTCCAAATCGGGGGCGCCACCTTAGCCGAAACACCGCCGCTAGAAAAGCGTCAAAGCAGCGGTTTCAGTGTCGGCCAGACATTTTCCAGTAACTTGTCCTGAGCTCCGGCAGCCGGGTGCAAGCCGTCAGCTTGCATCAAGTCCGGATGACCGCCCACGCCGTCGAGAAAAAACGGCACCAGCGGGATCTTTTTCTCCTCGGCCAGCGTGCTGTAGACCTTCGCAAAGGCCTCGGTATAACGGACGCCGTAGTTGGGTGGCAATTGCATGCCCAGCAGCAGCACCTTCGCTCCACTGGCGCGGGAGCTGTCGATCATTGCTGCAAGGTTTTGTTGCAATTGCGTTGGCAGCAATCCGCGCAGGCCATCGTTGCCGCCCAACTCGAGGATTACCAACTCAGGCTTATGCTCTGCAAGCAGCGCTGGCAGGCGCGCCTGGCCTCCGGCGCTGGTGTCGCCGCTGATGGACGCATTGACCACATTATCGTCGAAACCTTCGCGCTTGAGCCGTTGCTCAAGCAGCGACACCCACCCCAAGCGGGTATCCAGTCCGAAACCGGCGCTGATACTATCGCCAACGATCAGGACAGTACCCGCCGCTGCGTTCTGGGCCATGCACATCAAGGCCAGGCCAGCACTCAAAAACCACACACGCATCGGATTCTCCATGGGCGCAAGCATTCTCACCGCGAAGAACCTCAGCAAAGTGGTTCCCAGCGCGGAAGGTGAACTGACTATCCTGCACGAACTCAACCTGGAACTGAACAAGGGCGACAGTCTGGCCATCGTCGGCGCCTCCGGTTCCGGCAAATCCACCCTCCTGGGCCTGCTCGCCGGTCTCGATCTGCCGAGCAGCGGTGAAGTCACGCTCGCCGGGCAAGCCCTGAGCAATCTCGATGAAGACCAGCGCGCGCGCATCCGCGCCGAGCACGTGGGTTTTGTCTTTCAATCATTCCAGCTGCTGGACAGCCTCAACGCCCTGGAAAACGTCATGCTGCCGCTGGAACTCGATGGCCGCAAGGACGCCCGTGAGCGCGCTACCGAACTGCTGCAACGCGTCGGGCTGGGCCAACGGCTGACCCATTCGCCCCGCCAGCTCTCCGGCGGTGAACAGCAACGCGTGGCGATTGCCCGTGCGTTTGCCGCCGAACCCGATGTGCTGTTTGCCGACGAACCCACCGGTAACCTCGACAGCCATACCGGCGAGCGCATCAGCGATCTGCTGTTCGAGCTCAACCAGGAACGCGGTACAACCCTGGTGCTGGTGACCCATGACGAACGCCTGGCACATCGCTGCCGGCGTCTGATCCGCCTTGAAGCCGGCCTGCTGGTCGCCCCTCTGGAGCCTTGATGCCACGCCTGCCGCTGTTGCGCCTGTTCAGTCTTGCCATCCGCCAACTGCTGCGCGACGCCCGCGCCGGTGAGTTGCGCGTGTTGTTTTTTGCCTTGCTTGTGGCCGTTGCGGCAAGTACCGCCATTGGCTACTTCGGCGCCCGCCTGAACGGCGCCATGATGCTGCGCGCCACCGAGTTTCTCGGTGCCGACCTGCTGCTCGAAGGCAGTTCACCGGCACGGCCCGAACAGATTAAAAGCGGCACGGAGCTTGGGCTCGAACACGCTCAGGTAGTGGAATTCTCCAGTGTCATCGCCACTGACAATGGCATTCAGCTATCCAGCATCAAAGCTGCCGACGACGTTTACCCACTGCGCGGCGAACTGAAAAGTGCCCCGGCGCCCTTCGCCCCGGAAGAATCCGGTGGCGGACCGAAACCCGGTGAAGCCTGGGTCGAAGCACGACTGCTGACCGCGCTGGACCTGAAGATCGGCGACAGCATCGACGTCGGCATGCGAACCCTCAAACTGGCGCGAGTGTTGACCTACGAACCGGACCGCGCCGGGAATTTCTACAGCCTGACGCCGAGGGTGCTGATCAACCTCAGCGATCTCGCGGCGACCGGTGTGGTGCAACCCGGCAGCCGGGTCAGTTACCGCGAACTCTGGCGCGGTAAAGCCGAGACGCTGGAAACCTATCGTCAATTGATCAAACCCGGCCTGGCCGCCAACCAGCGTTTGCAGGATGCCCGTGATGGCAACCGACAGATCGGCGGTGCCTTGGGCAAGGCCGAGCGTTACTTGAACATGGCCAGTCTGGTGGCGGTTCTGTTGTCGGGTGTGGCGGTGGCGCTGTCGGCGACGCGCTTCGCCACCCGCCGATTCGATGCCAGTGCATTGCTGCGTTGCCTGGGGCTGTCCCGACGGGAAACCATGGTGCTGTTCAGTTTGCAGCTGACGGTGCTCGGGCTGCTTGCCAGCATCAGCGGCGCCCTCATCGGCTGGTTCGCGCAACTGGGACTGTTCGCGTTGCTGCATGATTTATTACCGACCGACGTTCCACCGGGCGGTCTGTTTCCTGCCATTGCCGGGATTGGCACCGGATTGGTGGCGCTGGCCGGTTTTGCCTTGCCGCCACTGGCTGCACTGGGCCGGGTTCCGCCATTGCGGGTGTTGCGTCGGGACATGCTGCCGATTCCTTCCAGCACCTGGGTGGTTTACGGCGCGGCGTTGGGTGCCCTCGGGCTGATCATGTGGCGTCTGAGCCTGGACCTGCTGCTGACGTTCGCCCTGCTCGGCGGTGGCGTGATTGCAGCGCTAATCCTTGGCGGTTTGTTGTTGCTGCTTCTGAAGAGTCTGCGCCGAATGCTGGCGCGCGCCTCTTTGCCGTGGCGCCTCGGCTTGGGCCAATTGCTGCGTCATCCGCTAGCGGCAGCGGGGCAATCCCTGGCCTTCGGTTTGATTCTGCTGTCCATGGCGCTGATCGCATTGCTGCGCGGCGAGTTGCTGGACACCTGGCAGAACCAGCTACCGAAAAACGCGCCCAACTATTTCGCGCTGAACATCCTGCCGGCGGACAAACAGGCGTTCATCGATCGCCTGATCAAATTGTCGGCGCAATCGGCGCCCCTATACCCGGTGGTACCTGGACGGCTGATCAGCATCAACGGCGAGCCGGTACAGGAAATCGTCAGCAAGGATTCGGCCGGTGACCGAGCAATACAGCGCGACCTGAGCCTGACCTGGGCGGCGGATTTGCCGGCGGGCAACAAGCTCACTGCGGGTAACTGGTGGACCGAACAGACACCGGACGAAATTCCCGGCGTATCGGTGGAAGGCAAAGTCGCCGAAAGCCTGAAGCTCAAGCTCGGCGATCACATGGTGTTTACCGTGGGTGGCGTCAATCGCGAAGCGAAAGTCACCAGCCTGCGGGACATCAACTGGGACAACTTCCAGCCTAACTTCTTCATGATTTTCCAGCCCGGAACCTTGAAGGATTTGCCGGCGACCTACCTGACCAGTTTTTATCTGGCGGCCGGTCACGATCAGCAGATTGTCGACCTGTCCCGGGCGTTTCCGGCGGTGACCATCTTGCAAGTCGAAGCCTTGCTCGAACAGCTGCGCAGCATCCTCGCCCAAGTCACCCTGGCGGTGGAATACGTGCTGTTGTTCGTGTTGGCGGCGGGGATGGCGGTGTTGTTTTCAGGCTTGCAAGCGACGCTCGATGAACGCATTCGCCAAGGCGCCTTGTTGCGAGCGCTAGGAGCCGAGCGGCAACTGTTGGTCAAGGCCCGGCGGATCGAGTTCGGTTTGCTTGGTGCGGTCAGCGGATTGTTGGCAGCGCTGGGTTCGGAGCTGGTGAGTATGGTGCTCTACCGCTACGCCTTCGACCTGCCGTGGCACCCGCATCCGTGGTTGTTGGTGCTTCCACTGATCGGTGCGGTGCTGATTGGGGGAGCCGGTGTGTTTGGTACGCGCCGTGCGCTGAACGCCAGCCCCCTGACAGTCTTGCGCGAGGGTTGATAGACTCAAGCTCTCTCTACCACAAGAAGTTGCCATGAGCCGTTATCGCCCTCCCCGCACCGCTGGCACCGCGCTGATCACCCCCGAAGGTGAAGCGCGGATGCGGGCCGAGTTTCATGAGCTCTGGCATGTTCGGCGGCCGCAGGTGACACAGTCAGTCAGCGAGGCCGCGGCACAGGGCGATCGCTCGGAAAACGCCGAATACACCTACGGCAAAAAGATGCTGCGCGAGATCGACAGTCGCGTACGTTTTCTCACCAAGCGGCTGGAAGCGCTCAAAGTCGTCAGCGAAAAACCGAGCGACCCGAACAAGGTTTATTTTGGCGCCTGGGTCACGATTGAAGACGAGGACGGCAAAGAGTCGCGCTATCGCATTGTCGGGCCGGATGAGCTGGACCTGAAGCTGGGTCTGATCAGCATCGACTCGCCACTGGCACGCGCCCTGATCGGCAAAGCGCTGGACGCCGAAGTTCGGGTCCAGACACCGACCGGTGAGCAGTGCGTGTATATCGTGGCGATCGACTACCTTTGAGCCGCAGCGCTCTAAGACTCAACGGCGGGTAATCAGCCCCTGTCGGGCAACGCGAGTCAATTGCTTGATCACTTCGGGGGCGTCCTCGAGGCTGGGTGATTGAATCACCGCCAGATCGAAACTGTCGCTGGCAAATCGAGCCAGCGATTCACCCTCTTCGACAAACTGGATCAGGAAGGCCGCAGGCCCACCGGTGCGACGTGGCCAGCCATCGAGATAACGCAAGAGTGTCGGCTGATGTTTGCCGCCAAGCAGAATTTTTGGATTGCGCTGGGTGAGGTGTGCCGTGATCGGCGCGGGGCGTATAACGGGGCTTAGTGCATTCATTGTGTCGTGTCTCTGCCTCAAAATTCTGCATGGCAGGTGAGAGGCAACACCGAACCAGCGCTTTAGCGGTATTTCGAAGCCTGTTTCAAGCTTCTGTCGGCAACTGAATGAGTCACCTGGCGCCCCGCAAGTAGCTGTTTAAATCGGCGCATGGGCAACATCCTAGAGAAGCTGACCGGACAGTGTCAAGAATGACGAGCAATAAAAAGGCCCGCGCAATGCGGGCCTTTTCATTGAGCCAGAGCGGTCAGCCGGCGATAGCGCGGTCAGCCGAGAGCTTGCCGGCGCCTTCGATCAACACCGCGATAGTGCCACCGAGCAGCGCCAGGGCGAATTCATAACCGTTGTTGACCATGAACAGACCGTGAGGGAGATGCACCGAGAAGATCGCCACCAGTGAAAGGATGGTCAGGCCGAGGGCTGCCGGGCGAACCAGCAAGCCAATGATCAATGCCAGACCGGCGAAGAACTCGGTACCGCCCGCCAGCGTCGCCATCAGATAGCCCGGCGCCAGACCGATGCTTTCCATGTACTGCGCGGTGCCCGCCAGGCCGTAACCACCGAACGCCCCAAAGAGTTTCTGCGAGCCGTGGGCAGCGAAGATGATGCCGACGAAAATCCGCAAGACCGTCAGGCCGTAGCCAGCGCGGGTAAACAGTACCTTGTTGATCAGTGTGCTCATGCTGTGTCATCCGTTGTCAGTGTGTGTTGGTTGGCCGCTATATTAATCAGTAAATCTCATGTTAAAAGCGCAATTAATGCGTCATAACAATCAGCTTATTCGATTATTTACGTGAGGCAACTTTCTGCCCCTGGGGCTCCAACGACTCCCGCTCCCGATCGAACGCCAGGTAATACTTGTTCACGCTATTAACATAGCTGACGGCGCCCATTCCCACCTGCTCCATGGCGATGCGTTCGACCTGGAAGAACCACTGATTGGGATTCAAACCGCGCCGACGAGCCTCGGCACGCATGCCCTGAACCCGCTCCGGCCCCATGTTGTAGGCCGCCAGCACGAACGCCATGCGCTCGCGCTCGTTGAGTTTGGGGCTGGCAAAGAACTTGCGACGAATCATTGCCAGGTACTTGGCCCCAGCCTGCACATTGGCGTCGAGATTCTGAATGTTGTTGACCCCCACCCGCTGAGCGGCGGACGGGGTAATCTGCATCAGGCCGGTAGGGCCGCCGCCACTGCGGGCATTGGGTTGCAGGGCCGATTCCTTGAACGCCAGCGCCGCCAGATTCAACCAGTCCATGCCTTGGGCTTCGGCGTGTTTCTGCAGCACCGGCCGAAGTTTCTCGAGGCGCTGCCGATCAGCCTTGGCCAATGGATAGTGCACTTGATACAGACGTCGATAGATCCGCAGGAACGCGGCATCCTGATCCGATGGTTTTTTGTAACCAGTCAGGAAGCGATCAATGCTCGCGCGCAACATTGAGGCGTCGCGGCGCACGAACCAGAACTCTTCGCCCGGTTCGCTGATGAGCACCTGCCGATCGAAACGCAACTTGGGCAAAATCTTGCCCCAGCGCTCGGCAATGGGTTGCTCGACGATGGTCAGGTGAAAGATTCCGCCCTGGACCATCTCCAGCACGTCCTCGACCGCCAGACTGGGATCGACCCACTCGATGGTCACCGGTGGCAGTTTAAGCAGCGCGAGCTTTTGATTGATCTGGCTGACCGCGTCCCCGGCGGCACTGCCAGTGGGCAACGCCAGGGTTTTGCCAGAGAGTTGTTCGAGACGAGTGTAACGTCGCTCGCCTTTGATCCCGACCAATATCAACGGGATGTTGCTGGCAATCGGTTCACTGGTGCTGACTGCGTGGCCCGGTTGCAGGTCCAGCAGTTCCCCCGGCGCGACCAGATCACCCTCGCCGCGCTGCAAAGCACCGATCAGTTGATCCTTGCCCTTGGGAATGATCTTGAGGGTAATTTCCTGACCGTCACGGGCGTGACCGTTGAGGTACTGCTCGAAGGCACGCAATCGGTGGTATTCAACACCGATGGCCTGGCCCTCAACTTCGCCGGAGCTGTTGCGGCTCTGGTTGACCAGCACCCGCAACACACGACTGCTGCGGATTTCCGCCAAGTCGCGCGCTTTGGTCGAAGGCACGGCTTGCAGCGGCCCGGCCAGACGTGCTACCGCCGGCATCGGCAGCAGCAACGAACAACACAGCAGTAGCAAAACCGAGGGACGTATCATCCACTCTCCAGAAAGAATACTGGGCCGATCTCAAGAATTTTCATGAAATCGAACGACAGAAACAGAGCGCCGTGAGCGCTGGCAAAGTGCGAAAGACTGGCACAGTGATGGCACCCAAGCCACCCTGACCTGTCTCGCGGCATCAAGAGACAGCTATAACTCGTTGTAGTTCTTGGTTTTTCTTATAAATCTACAGCTCTGATATGCTTTCCGGCCTTTGGTCCGAGGTAGCACCATGCAACTCATCGATATCGGCGTCAACCTGACCAACCCCAGTTTTGCCGACAAACACCAGGCTGTACTCGACCGCGCCTACGCTGCCGGGGTCTGCCAATTGGTGCTCACCGGCACCAGTGTCGAGGGCAGCGAGCAGGCGCTGGAACTGTGCCGGCAACTGGACGAAACGGCTCAACGGCTGTTCGCCACAGCCGGCATTCACCCCCACTGCGCCAGCGACTGGAACGCCGACAGCGCCCAGCGTCTGCGCAGTTTGCTCAAGGAGCCGAACGTCGTGGCGGTGGGTGAATGCGGGCTGGATTTCAATCGTGATTTCTCGCCGCGGCCGCAACAGGAAAAAGTCCTGGAAAAGCACTTGGAGTTGGCGGTCGAGCTGCAATTGCCGGTGTTCCTCCACGAGCGCGATGCCAGTCAGCGCTTGCTGGAGATCCTTCGCGATTACCGTGATCAGTTGCCAGCCGCCGTGGTGCATTGCTTCACGGGCGAAAAGAAGGCGCTGTTCAGTTACCTCGACCTGGATTTGCACATCGGTATCACCGGCTGGATTTGTGATGAGCGCCGGGGCACGCACCTGCATCCGTTGGTGAAAGAGATCAAGCGGGGACGGTTAATGCTGGAGAGCGATGCGCCGTATCTGTTGCCGCGCAGTCTGCGACCCAAGCCGAAGAATGGTCGCAACGAACCGGCGTATCTGACTGAAGTGTTGCGGGAAGTGGCGTTGCATCGCGGGGAGAGCGAGGAAGATCTGGCTGCTCACAGCACGGCGTGTGCGCGAGCATTCTACGGGTTGCCTTCTGTTGATTGATGCAGCCTCAACGCTATCGCGAGCCTGATCCAGGCCCGCGATACAAGCGTCGCGGTCTTAGTGACTGCTGCGCATCATCTCTTTAGGTACGTACTTGCCGATCTCGAACTTGCCGATCGCCGCGCGGTGCACTTCGTCCGGGCCGTCGGCCAGGCGCAGGGTGCGTTGCATCGCATACATGTAGGCCAGTGGGAAATCGTTGGACACCCCTGCCCCGCCATGGATCTGGATCGCCCGGTCAATCACCCGCAAGGCCACGTTCGGCGCGACAACCTTGATCTGAGCGATTTCGCTTTTCGCAATCTTGTTGCCGACGGTGTCCATCATGTACGCCGCTTTTAATGTCAGCAGGCGTGCCATGTCGATTTCCATCCGCGAGTCGGCGATTTTGTCGATGTTGCCGCCCAGACGTGCCAAAGGTTTACCGAACGCAGTACGGGTTACCGCCCGTTTGCACATCAGTTCCAATGCACGTTCCGCCATGCCGATTGAACGCATGCAGTGGTGAATCCGTCCCGGGCCAAGGCGACCCTGAGCAATTTCGAAGCCGCGGCCTTCGCCCAACAGGACGTTTTCGTACGGCACGCGGACGTTTTCGAACAGCACTTCGGCGTGGCCGTGGGGTGCGTCGTCGTAACCGAACACTGGCAGCGGACGAACGATCTTCACGCCCGGGGCATCCACCGGCACCAGAATCATCGAGTGCTGCGCATGACGCGGCGCGTCAGGATCGCTCAGGCCCATGAAGATCAGAATCTTGCAGCGTGGATCGCAGGCGCCTGAAGTCCACCATTTTTTGCCGTTGATCACCCACTCGTCGCCATCACGCACGGCGCGGGCGGCCATGTTGGTGGCGTCGGACGAGGCCACGTCGGGTTCTGTCATGGCGAACGCCGAGCGTATCTCGCCGCGCAGCAATGGTTCGAGCCAGCGTTGCTTCTGCTCTTCGTTGGCGTAACGCACCAGCACTTCCATGTTGCCCGTGTCTGGCGCAGAGCAGTTGAACGGCTCGGGGCCCAGCAGCGAACGGCCCATGATTTCTGCCAACGGCGCGTATTCGAGGTTGGTCAGGCCAGCGCCGAGTTCGGACTCAGGCAGAAACAAATTCCACAAACCTTCAGCCTTGGCCTTGAGTTTGAGCTCCTCCATGATTGCGGTCGGCTGCCAGCGATCGCCCTCGGCGACCTGGCGCTCGAACACCGCTTCAGCGGGATAAACGTAGGTGTCCATGAACGCGGTCACGCGCTCACGCAGTTCTTGCACCTTGGGCGAATAAGCGAAATCCATGGGCAGCTCTACCTTTTAACGGAGGGTTTTGATGAGTTGTTCAGGTCATGCAATCGATGCTAGAACAGCTACGAAAATTTACCTAGCCTATTCTCGGCGTGTATTAACATTCATCACCGATATATGATCGGCTGATCGAGAGCCCAACAATAAGAGTGCAGCGCAATGAATCTGAGCAAGGTCGACCTCAACCTTTTCATCGTCTTCGACGCGATCTACACCGAAGCCAACCTGACCCGTGCAGGGCAGATTGTCGGCATTACTCAACCGGCGGTCTCGAACGCTCTGGCCCGTCTGCGCGAGACCTTCAATGATCCATTGTTCGTGCGTACCGCTCAGGGCATGGTCCCGACGCCCATGGCGCAGAACATTATCGGACCAGTACGCAACGCCCTCTCCCTGCTGCGGGTGTCGGTGCAGGAAAGCCGTATTTTCAACCCGTTGCAGGCGGTCAAGACCTACCGCATCAGCATGACCGACCTCACCGAAGCGGTGATCCTGCCGCCGCTGTTTCAGCGCCTGCGGCGCCTGGCGCCGACGGTGATCATCGAAAGCTTCCTGTCCAAGCGCCGCGAAACCACCAAGGAGCTGGCGGCCGGGCGTCTTGATTTCGCCGTCGATGCCCCCCTCAACACTGACCCGCAAGTGCGCCACGTCAAGTTGATGGAAGACCGGTACGTGTGCGCCATGCGCAAGGGCCATCCGCTGGCAGGCAAAGAGAAATTCACCCTAGATGATTATCTGTCGCTGACCCATATCCATATTTCCAGCCGTCGTAGTGGTCTGGGCCATGTCGACCTGGCTTTGGGCAAAATGGGCATCCAGCGCAAGATCGCCCTGCGATCCCAGCATTACTTGATGGCATCCCAGGTGTTGCAGCAAACCGACATGGTGATGACCGTGCCGGAACGCTTCGCCCGTCGCCATGATTTGTACTCGGTGAACCTGCCGGTCAACGATGTGCCGCCGGTAGAAACCCACCTCTACTGGCACGAAAGCACCGACCAGGACCCGGCCAACCGCTGGATGCGCGAGCAGATGATCGAGTTGTGCCAGCAGGTGACGGCGCATGAGAAGAAGCTCGACAAAGTGTAGGACTTTGCACCGAGGCGCCTCATTCGCGAGCAGGCTCGCTCCCACATTTAACCCGGTTCTTCCAGAAAGAATGCGGTCGAATGTGGGAGCGAGCCTGCTCGCGAAGGGGCCGGCAATGACAGCAAAAATCCACGCCCCTTGACGTAAACGTCAACCTGCCATTAGCTTAGCGCCATGACCTTTTTCGAGCGCTTCCATGAGCAGCCAGACCTATAGCATTTCCGACCTCGCCCGCGAGCTCGACATCACCACCCGGGCCATTCGCTTTTATGAAGAGCAAGGCCTGCTCAGCCCCGAGCGACGCGGCCAGGAACGCATCTACTCGCCCCGTGACAAGGTCAGCCTGAAGCTGATCCTGCGGGGCAAGCGCATTGGTTTCTCCCTGGCCGAATGCCGCGAGCTGATCGAACTCTACGACCCCACCGGCGGCAATCAGAAACAGCTGCAAACCATGCTGACCAAAATCGCCGAACGCCGCGAACAGCTGGAGCAGCAGATGCTCGACATCGAACAGATGAAGCTGGAGCTGGACACCGCGCAGGAGCGCTGCACTCAGGCGCTGGAACAGACGATCAAAAACCAGCAGGTCATTCAGTAGGTCTACACAAATCTAATGTGGGAGCGGGCTTGCTCGCGAAGGCGATCAGTCAGCCAACATCAATGTTGAATGTAAGTCCGCTTTCGCGAGCAAGCCCTCTCCCACATTTGAACAGTGTTCGTCCATAACAATAGGTCAATCCCATGTCCCTACCCACTCACGTACGCCTGGTCGAAGTCGGCCCACGCGACGGCCTGCAAAACGAAGCCCAACCCATCAGCGTTGCGGACAAGGTGCAACTGGTCGACGCGCTGACCGCCGCCGGTCTCGGCTATATAGAAGTCGGCAGTTTCGTTTCGCCCAAATGGGTACCGCAAATGGCCGGTTCCGCCGACGTCTTCGCGCAGATCCAGCGCAAGCCGGGCGTGACTTATGGTGCACTCGCCCCCAACCTGCGCGGGTTTGAAGACGCCATTGCAGCCGGCGTCAAGGAAGTCGCGGTCTTCGCTGCCGCGTCGGAATCGTTTTCCCAGCGCAACATCAATTGCTCGATCAGCGAAAGCCTGGAGCGCTTCGTGCCGATTATGGACGCCGCCAGGCAACACGGTGTCAGCGTGCGCGGTTACGTGTCCTGTGTGCTGGGCTGCCCTTACGAAGGTAACGTTGCGCCTGCACAAGTCGCTCGGGTCGCTCGCGAGCTCTACGCGATGGGCTGCTATGAAGTTTCCCTCGGCGACACCATCGGCACCGGCACCGCTGGCGCGACCCGCAAGATGTTCGAGGTGGTGTCGGCCGACGTCCCCCGTGAAAAACTGGCCGGGCACTTCCACGACACCTATGGCCAGGCCATGGCCAACATTTACGCCAGTCTGCTGGAAGGCATCTCGGTGTTCGACAGCTCCATCGCCGGTCTCGGCGGCTGCCCGTACGCCAAGGGCGCCAGCGGTAACGTCGCTACCGAAGACGTGGTTTACCTGCTCAATGGCCTGGGTATCCAGACCGGTATCGACCTGGACGCCTTGATTCTGGCCGGTCAGCAGATTTGCACGGTGCTGGGGCGAGCGACCGGTTCGCGAGTGGCCAAGGCTCGTAGCGCCCAGTGAGTGCGCGGATGTGTCCGGGTGTTACCGCCGCGTCTGAAACGTGGGGCGCAAGCGAGTAACACGGAAACAAATTGCCGGGGTTTGACTGAACGAAAAATCCGTAAAAATCATAAATCATTGATATTAAATGATTTTTAAAAGTTGGCACGGCTTCTGCTATCTCTATGGCATAACAAGAACAAAAAAAGCGGCAAACCTAATAAAAATAAGACGTAACGACTCTGACATAACAAAAACAACACGGCAGAGACGCAGCTAACAGATTTTTTTGGAGAGGATGTGCTTTTCAGGGTGCTTTTCGGAGTAACCCGCAACCGGGCAGAGAACAATAAAACTACCCTCAGGTAGCTCCCGAACTGGTTGGATCGCTTAGCGAAAAAGTAGATCAGCGCTCAAAAAAATACGTTTGCTCTTGATCCCGGATGGGGATCGACAAAAACAGCGGTAAAGGGTCACGGTTTCCAAAAACAACAACAGACCGCCCCTCAATAATAAAAAAAGAGCACGTAACGACAAAATTAAAGGGGAGCTTCGGCTCCCCTTTGTGCTTTCTGGTGTTTGGGTTTTTCCAAAATATCGCAGTCTCGTAGGAGCTGGCGCAGCCTGCGATCTTTTGATCTGATCCTTTTGCGCCAAGCCCAAAAGATCGCAGCCTCCGGCATCCTACGGTATCGCTTTGAGCTCCTCGATACTGATCTCACGCATCCGAAACTTCTGGATCTTCCCGGTCACGGTCATCGGAAACTCATCGACGAATTTAAAGTAACGCGGTGTCTTGAAGTGCGCGATGCGTTCCTTGCACCACGTTTGCAGCTCCTGCTCGGTAGCACTGTGGCCCGGATGGAATTTGATCCAGGCAACAATCTCTTCGCCATACCGCGAACACGGAATCCCGATCACTTGCACATCCGCCACCGCCGGATGGGTGAAGAAGAACTCTTCCAGCTCCCGCGGGTAAATATTCTCACCGCCGCGGATGATCATGTCCTTGTTACGTCCGGCAATGCATACGTAGCCTTCGTCGTTCATGCTCGCCAGATCACCGGTGTGCATCCAGCCTGCCTGGTCGATGGCTTCCGCGGTGCCTTGCGGGTTGTTCCAGTAACCGAGCATCACGCTGTAGCCGCGGGTGCACAGCTCACCGATAGTGCCGCGCGGCACCAGGTTGCCCGCCTCGTCGATGATCTTGCTTTCCAGTTGTGGCTGGGTGCGACCGACGGTGGTGACGCGCAATTCCAGTTCGTCTGACGGACCGGTCTGCAACGACACCGGACTTGTTTCCGTCATGCCGTAGGCAATCTGCACTTCGCTCATGTGCATTTCACTGATGACCCGACGCATCACTTCGATCGGACAGGTCGCCCCGGCCATGATCCCGGTGCGCAGGCTCGACAGATCGAATTCACCGCGTTTGGGCTGATCGAGCATGGCGATGAACATGGTCGGCACGCCATAGAGCGCGGTGGCCTTTTCTTCGGCGACCGTGGTCAGGGTCAGCAGCGGATCGAAGGCATCGTTGGGGTAAATCATGGTGCTGCCGTGGGTCATGCAACCCAGGTTGCCCATGACCATGCCGAAGCAGTGATACAGCGGCACCGGGATGACCAGACGATCACTTGCGGTCAACCCCAGGCTTTCGCCGACCATGTAGCCGTTGTTGAGAATGTTGTAGTGGCTGAGGGTCGCGCCCTTGGGAAAACCGGTGGTGCCGGAGGTGTATTGAATGTTCACCGGTTGATCGAAATGAAGGCTGTCCCGGCGTTCACGCAACTGCTCGACCGACACGCTCCCCGCAAGATCGGTCAATTGCGACCACGGCAGGAAACCCGATGGCGGCTGTGCATCAAGGCTGATGACACCGCGCAGCTCCGGCAGTCGTTCGCTCTGCAACTTTCCGATGGAGTGCTCAGCCAGCTCGGGAACGAGGCCTTGCAGCATCCCGTGATAGTCGGAGGTCTTGAAGGCGCCTGCGCAGACCAGCCATTGGCAACCGGATTGCTTCAACACATATTCGAGTTCGGAGCTGCGGTAGGCCGGATTGATGTTGACCAGAATCACGCCGATTTTCGCGCTGGCGAACTGGCTGATACACCATTGGGCGCAGTTCGGTGCCCAGATACCCAGACGATCACCGGTCTGCAAACCCAGCGCCAACAGCGCTTTGGCATGCAGATCCACGGTTTCGGCCAGTTGCTGCCAGGTGTAACGCAACTGCTGATGACGCACGACCAGCGCCTCCCCGGTCGGGAACTGCGCGACAGTGTTATCGAACGCCTGGCCGATGGTCATCGCCAGCAAGGCTTTGTCCTGGGAACCACGGGTGTAACTGCGCTGCGGGCTTGCACTGGGTTGATCCATGACGACCCCTATTGTCTTTATTAGTGGGTTGTTGGAACGAGGCATATGGCTAGCCCCGATCATTCAGAACTGGCTCTACTCTCGCTCAAGTTGACGTTAACGTAAAGGGTGATTGACAGCCATTCGTCACAGGCTTACGTTAACGTAAAGGTGAGAACCAAATCACGGCCCTCCCTACCCTACAAAAAAGCCAAAAGGTGACCCATGAGCTACCCATCCCTGAACTTTGCCCTCGGTGAAACCATCGACATGCTGCGCGATCAGGTTCAGTCCTTCGTCGCCAAAGAGATCGCACCACGCGCTGCTCAAATCGACATCGACAACCTGTTCCCCGCCGACCTGTGGCGCAAGTTCGGCGACATGGGCCTGCTGGGCGTTACCGTCCCGGAAGAGTACGGCGGTGCTGGCCTGGGTTACCTGGCCCACGTAGTGATCATGGAAGAAATCAGCCGTGGTTCGGCCTCGGTCGCCCTGTCCTACGGCGCGCACTCCAACCTCTGCGTCAACCAGATCAACCGCAACGGCAATCACGAACAGAAAACCAAATACCTGCCGAAGCTGATCAGCGGCGAACACATCGGCGCCCTGGCCATGAGCGAACCGAATGCCGGTTCCGACGTGGTGTCGATGAAACTGCGCGCCGATAAACGCGGCGATCACTACGTGCTCAACGGCAGCAAGACCTGGATCACTAACGGCCCGGACGCCAACACCTACGTGATCTACGCCAAGACCGACCTGGAAAAAGGCCCCCACGGCATCACCGCGTTCATCGTAGAGCGTGATTCCAAAGGCTTCAGCCGCAGCAACAAATTCGACAAGCTCGGCATGCGCGGTTCCAACACCTGCGAGCTGTTCTTCGATGACGTCGAAGTGCCGGAAGAAAACATCCTCGGCGTGCTCAACGGTGGCGTGAAGGTGCTGATGAGCGGTCTCGATTACGAACGCGTTGTCCTGTCCGGCGGCCCGACCGGGATCATGCAAGCCTGCATGGACTTGATCGTGCCGTACATCCACGACCGCAAGCAGTTCGGCCAAAGCATCGGCGAATTCCAGCTGATCCAGGGCAAGGTCGCCGACATGTACACCCAACTCAACGCCAGCCGTGCCTACCTCTATGCGGTTGCGCAAGCGTGCGAACGCGGCGAAACCGCCCGCAAGGACGCCGCCGGAGTAATCCTCTACAGCGCCGAATGCGCGACCCGAATGGCCCTCGACGCGATCCAGATTCTCGGTGGCAATGGCTATATCAACGAATTCCCGGCCGGTCGTCTGCTGCGTGACGCCAAGCTGTACGAAATCGGCGCTGGCACCAGTGAGATCCGTCGCATGCTGATCGGTCGCGAACTGTTCAACGAAACCCGCTAAACGGAGCTGTCCATGGCTATCCTGCATACCCAGCTAAACCCCCGTTCGGCGGAGTTCGCGGCCAACAGCGCGGCGATGCTCAAACAGGTCGACGACCTGCACACCCTGCTCGCCAAAGTGCAGCAAGGTGGCGGCCCGAAGGCGCAAGAGCGCCACACCTCGCGGGGCAAACTGCTGCCTCGTGAACGGATCAATCGCCTGCTCGATCCGGGTTCGCCGTTTCTCGAGATCAGCCAATTGGCAGCCTACGAGGTGTATGGCGAAGACGTTCCGGCCGCTGGCGTGATTGCCGGGATCGGCCGGGTCGAAGGCGTCGAATGCATGATCGTCGCCAACGACGCCACCGTAAAAGGTGGCTCGTATTACCCGCTGACCGTGAAAAAACACCTGCGCGCCCAAACCATCGCCCAGCAGAACCGCTTGCCGTGCATTTACCTGGTGGACTCTGGCGGCGCCAACCTGCCACGTCAGGATGAAGTGTTCCCGGACCGTGAGCACTTCGGACGGATCTTCTTCAACCAGGCCAACATGAGCGCCATGGGCATCCCGCAAATAGCGGTGGTCATGGGTTCCTGCACCGCCGGTGGTGCGTACGTACCGGCCATGGCCGACGAAGCGATCATGGTGCGCGAACAAGCGACGATTTTCCTCGCCGGGCCACCGCTGGTGAAAGCCGCGACCGGTGAAGTGGTCAGCGCCGAAGACCTCGGCGGGGCCGATGTGCACTGCAAGATTTCCGGGGTTGCCGACCATTATGCCGAGAGCGACGAACACGCCTTGGCCATTGCGCGGCGCAGCATCGCCAACCTCAACTGGCGCAAGCTCGGTGAACTGCAACAGCGCACGCCCATCGCCCCGCTCTACAACAGCGACGAACTCTACGGCGTAGTCTCGGCCGACGCCAAGCAGCCGTTCGACGTGCGTGAAGTGATTGCGCGGTTGGTGGACGGTTCGGTGTTCGACGAATTCAAAGCGTTGTTCGGGACGACCCTGGTGTGCGGCTTTGCCCACCTGCACGGTTACCCGATCGCGATCCTCGCCAACAACGGCATTCTGTTCGCCGAAGCCGCGCAGAAAGGCGCGCACTTCATCGAGCTGGCCTGTCAGCGCGGTATTCCGTTGCTGTTCCTGCAAAACATCACCGGTTTCATGGTCGGCCAGAAATACGAGGCCGGCGGCATCGCCAAGCACGGCGCGAAACTGGTGACCGCCGTGGCGTGCGCCAAGGTGCCGAAATTCACCGTGATCATCGGCGGCAGTTTTGGTGCCGGTAACTACGGCATGTGCGGCCGGGCTTACGATCCACGTTTCCTGTGGATGTGGCCGAACGCACGCATCGGCGTGATGGGCGCCGAGCAGGCGGCGGGTGTTTTGGTGCAGGTGAAACGCGAGCAGGCCGAACGCGGTGGTCAGGGTTTCAGCGCCGAGCAGGAAGCGGAGATCAAGCAACCGATCCTCGACCAGTATGAAGAACAGGGTCATCCCTACTACTCCAGCGCCCGGTTGTGGGACGACGGCGTCATCGACCCGGCGCAAACCCGCGATGTATTGGCCCTGGCCTTGTCGGCGTCGCTGAATGCGCCTGTCGAACAGAGCCGCTTCGGCGTGTTCCGGATGTGATCGGGAGAAAATCATGAGCGACTTCAATACCCTCGAACTGCTGAGCGACCCGCGTGGTTTTGCAACCCTGTGGCTCAGCCGTGAAGAAAAGAACAACGCCTTCAACGCCGAAATGATCCGCGAACTGATCCTCGCACTGGACAAAGTGTCGAGCGATGCCAGTCTGCGTTTCCTGTTAGTGCGTGGACGCGGCAAGCATTTCAGCGCCGGCGCGGATCTGGCCTGGATGCAGCAATCGGCCGAACTCGATTACCACACCAACCTCGACGATGCCCGGGAACTGGCGGAGTTGATGTACAACCTCGCCAAGCTGAAAGTCCCGACGCTGGCGGTGGTGCAAGGCGCTGCATTCGGTGGTGCGCTGGGCCTGATCAGTTGCTGCGACATGGCCATCGGCGCCGATGACGCGCAGTTCTGCCTGTCGGAAGTGCGTATCGGCCTGGCCCCGGCGGTGATCAGTCCGTTCGTGGTGCAAGCCATCGGCGAACGCGCGGCACGTCGCTACGCGCTGACTGCCGAGCGTTTCGGCGGACAACGAGCGCGGGAAATCGGCTTGTTGTCGGAGAGTTATCCGATCGCTGAGCTGGAGCAAAAAGTCGAACAGTGGATCGACAACCTGCTGCTCAACAGCCCGGCCGCCCTGCGCGCCAGCAAGGAATTGCTGCGCGAAGTCGGCCACGGCGCGCTGACCCCGGCCCTACGCCGCTACACCGAAAACGCCATCGCCCGCATCCGTGTCAGCCCCGAAGGTCAGGAAGGCCTGCGGGCCTTTCTGCAAAAACGTCCACCGAGCTGGCAAGCCGAAACCACCACCAAGGAGCCGCGTTGATGAGCGCACCTGTCCTCACCACCTTGCTGGTGGCCAACCGCGGCGAAATCGCTTGCCGGGTGATGCGCACCGCCAAAGCCCTGGGCCTGACCACCGTGGCCGTTCACAGCGCCACTGACCGAGAAGCCCGACACAGCCGCGAAGCGGATATCCGCGTCGACCTCGGTGGCAGCAAAGCCGCTGACAGTTACCTGCAAATCGACAAACTGATCGCCGCCGCCAAGGCCAGCGGCGCTCAGGCGATTCATCCAGGTTATGGCTTTCTTTCCGAGAACGCCGGGTTCGCCCGTGCGATCGAAGAAGCCGGCCTGATTTTCCTCGGCCCGCCCGCCTCAGCCATCGATGCCATGGGCAGCAAATCCGCGGCCAAAGCCTTGATGGAAACCGCCGGCGTGCCGCTGGTGCCCGGCTATCACGGTGAGGCTCAGGACCTCGACACCTTCCGCGACGCCTGCGAACGCATCGGTTATCCGGTGCTGCTCAAGGCTACCGCTGGGGGCGGCGGCAAAGGCATGAAAGTGGTCGAGGATGTCAGCCAGTTGGCCGAAGCCTTGGCCTCGGCCCAACGTGAAGCGAAATCCTCGTTCGGTGATTCGCGGATGTTGGTGGAGAAGTACCTGCTCAAACCGCGCCACGTGGAAATCCAGGTCTTCGCCGACCAGCATGGCAACTGCCTGTACCTCAACGAACGTGATTGCTCGATCCAGCGTCGGCACCAAAAAGTCGTTGAAGAAGCACCCGCTCCAGGCTTGAGCCCGGAACTGCGTCGCGCCATGGGTGAGGCCGCCGTGCGATCGGCACAGGCCATCGGTTATGTCGGCGCCGGCACCGTGGAATTTCTGCTGGATTCGCGCGGGGAGTTCTTCTTTATGGAGATGAACACCCGCCTGCAAGTCGAACACCCGGTCACCGAAGCCATCACCGGCCTCGATCTGGTCGCCTGGCAGATTCGTGTGGCTCGTGGCGAAGCGCTGCCGATGACCCAAGCCGAGGTTCCGCTGATCGGCCATGCTATCGAAGTGCGGTTGTATGCCGAAGACCCGAGCAATGATTTCCTGCCAGCGACCGGTCGACTGGAGCTGTATCGCGAATCCGCGCAAGGTCCGGGACGGCGGGTGGACAGTGGCGTCGAAGAAGGCGATGAAATTTCACCGTTCTACGACCCGATGCTCGGCAAACTGATTGCCTGGGGCGAGGATCGTGAACAGGCGCGACTGCGGCTGCTGAGCATGCTCGATGAGTTTGCCATTGGCGGGCTCAAGACCAACATCAACTTCCTGCGCAGGATCGTCGGTCATCCGGCGTTTGCTGCGGCCGAACTGGATACCGGGTTCATTCCGCGTTATCAGGAAGAACTGCTGCCGGTCGCCTCGGACCTCAGTGACGAATTCTGGCAAGCCGCCGCCCAGGCGTTTACCCAAAGCCAGCCGAGTACGACCCGTGCCGATGACCCGATTTCGCCTTGGGCCAACAGCAATGGTTTCCGTGCCGGACTGCCGACAGAAATCACGCTGCATTTGAGTTGTGAAGGCCAGGATCGCGCGCTGACATTGGGCGACGATGATGCCCACACCGCTCAACTCAAGGGCGAGCAACTGCTGACCGAGCACAACGGCCTGCGCCGCCAGCATCGGGCAATCCGCCGGGGTGACGTTGTGTATCTGCAATGGGAAGGTGAATTGCGCCGCATCGAGCCCTACGACCCGATCAGCGCCGTTGAGGCCAGTCACAGCCATCACGGAGGGCTGACCGCGCCCATGAATGGCAGCATCGTGCGAGTACTGGTGGAAGCCGGGCAAACGGTCGAAGCCGGGGCGCAGTTGGTGGTGCTGGAGGCGATGAAGATGGAGCACAGCATTCGTGCGCCACACGCCGGGGTGATCAAAGCGCTGTATTGCCAGGAAGGCGAGATGGTCAGTGAAGGCAGTGCATTGGTCGAGTTTGAAGAAGCATGAAATGAAGATCGGTCCTACGTCTTGCGAGGACCGATCTGATTAGAACCTGGCTGTCGCCTGAACCACCACGCCGATAATTCGGCACTCCTCGGTGTAAAGGGCTTTCGGATACGTCGGATTGAGCGGGACCAGGTAACGCTGCCCGCCCTCTTCTATCAGTTTGCGGAAAACCGCCTCGGTACTGTCCGGCCAGTGGGCAATCACCAACTTTCCGGGCTCCGGCACAATGGCCGGGTCTACCAGGATCATCATGCCCTCGGCGATGCTGATGCCAGTAGGCGCGGTCATCGCATCGCCTCCCACACTCAGCCAGAAAGCCGGGCCCTGGGCGTGGTAGTCAGTCAGCTCGAAGCGTTCCTCCTTGCGGTACACCGTCAGCTCGCCATCGCGCAGTTGCGCCGGCTCCTTCCAGTCACTGACCGGGTAGCGGAAGTACGGGTTGTACTTGAGCGCCAGGGGCATTTCCTCCTCTTCCAAGACGAGTGGTTCGCGGATCACCAACGCCACTTCGAGAAAGTCCATGCCCAGCGCCTTCAACACACGGTTCATGTTGACGACGCCAGGATCGCGGCGTTTGTTCAGCCAGTGGCCGACGCCGCCCTGGGACATCCCGAGGCGATCTGCGAGTTCTTCTTGAGTGATTTTGAGTTCACTCATCTTGGCCTTGACCAATTCAATCCATTTATCCATGTGCGGCACGATACGTGGGCGCCTCCGGCCGTCAAAACACAAATTGTAGTATTTAATCTCTCGTCATAAATACAGTACGTACTAGGATTGGTTCACGGATCTGAATCTATCACGGAGTTTGCCATCGCCATGTCCATCCCCTGCAACGACCTGCCTGACATGCAAATCGACACTTCCCTCACCTCGCCAAAAGGCTCTGCCGCCGCGCAACGAGCACTGGACTATTACTTGAAACCAGCTGTTTCAGAGGAAGTGGTCGAAGAACGTTTCTTTGACGTAAACCGCAACATCAGCTGCGAAGAGGCGCTGGTCCATGCCACGGATTTGCTACGTTGTGCCGCCGCCATCGCGTACGAGTCAGCCAGCAATCTGCAGGGCGCAAGCCGGGACCTGGCGTTTTCAGCGGTGCACATGATCGACATGGCCAAAGCGATGGTGGATCGATCCCTGGAGGGCGATCAGAACGGGTGAGACACGGGTGCTTGCGAGGAGGACGGGAAAGATTTTTCCAATCGCGCAGATAAAAGCATTTGACTTGCAAACGAGAATGATTATTATTGCGTGCAGCTGGTCGCGAGATCAGTCGATTGTCCAAGTGACCTTAGGTCGGTCTCCTGGACGATCTCCTCATCAGGCTAATCACGGTTTTTGACCCGGCTTTTTGCCGGGTCTTTTTTTTGCCAGTTATTCTGGCTTTACCTTCAGGCTAATGAAGTCTTTAGGTGCTGCAAATTCGAATGGCTCGGATGATATCAAAAGAATATCCGTAGCCAAGAGAAGCCCGGCATCATTGGCCCAAACTAATCAAAAATAGCGCTTGAGAATCAATCGCGCAGTCTCTAAGCTGCGTCGGCGTCAAGGAGGACGCCCCCCGCTTCCCCCCCAGAATTTCCCCCGGTTTTTTTCCTATAGGCGTGGCGCATCGCTATACGGGTATTCCAACACCTTGCAATGATTGGTCCTATAGGCTCGTAGAGTGGTCGCTACGTTATATGGAAATCCTTGGACTGAGACGTGACGATCTTTCGTATAGTGCATACCGAAAGACAGCGTTGCTCAGCTCCATGCTCAGTTGGATCACCTACAAGAAACGGCAAGCATACCGAGGGTGTTGTAAGCACCATCTTAGGCTTGGCTATCATCCGCTGCGAAAACACGACTCCAATCCCGAACCACCAATTCCCGACACGCGGTTTCTGATCCACCGAAGCAGCGTCGCGAGACAGCCATCATCTTTGATTCAGTTACATAACAAATTGGCTCTCCATGTTCGTCAAGCAAAACTCCACCCGCTCCTCTTAACAATGCATGCCCGGCAACTACGTCATGTGCATATACCGCGCAGAGAGAAACAGCGCAGACACCATCTCCTGCGGCAACTTTTGCAAGCCTATAGGCAATTGAGGGCATCGCAACAAAGCGGCCGGGCGAGCAAAGTTCGCGATTGATACTTGGTTGGTTCACGGCGGCTGAACTGACCATCACGCAGGTGCTGCTCGACAACTGCGTACCCGTAAGCTTGGTCATTACGGGCTCGCCATTGCGCAACAAGTTGGGCAAGCCTTCAGCCCAAGCGATGTGGTCGGGAATACCCTCTATCGTCACGGGGGCATAAACCACACCCAATACTGGCGTCTGTTTGTATAGGAGGCCAACTGAAATGGCTGAACCTTTGAGACCCTTCAGAAAATCACTGGTGCCATCATTCGGGTCAACAACCCAACACCAGGGGTGTCCTGTAAGGGTGCGTCCGGTTTCCTCACCCCAGAAGTCGCAGGAATGAAGGTCAATTAATTGCTGACGCAAAGCATATTCAATTTCGACATCCACTACTGCCTTGTCGCCCTGCCCCCTTGGCCCATCAACCCGATCCCATTCTGAGGAAAGTAGCTTCCCTACCTGCGAAACCACTTCGATGACCTGGGAAAGCAGCGTTGGAAGGTCAGGGTGTATCAGTTGAGGTTTAATCGAAACGCCAGCAAGTCTTCCTGTTGGCTCATCTAACGAATCAACTCGCACAATGGCATCCAGAAAACGATTCGAAGCTTTAGCAGATCTCGTAGCCATCAATAGCCGGGCTTCTACCTCAAATTGAACCGTTACAGACCATTTCTTTGTTTTTGCTTTGCGTCTTCCTTTCATTGCCGCCCCCTGCACTTGATGAGAAATAGCGTCTCGTTGTCGTGCTAGTCGAAGCCAAATATCTACTTCCCCCACCCGCGCGATTTAGTAAGAATTTGGTCCGCCGCACTCAGACGCTGGGTGCTTGCAGCAGTAAGCAACAAAGGGAGCGTTCGGGCGATTCTGCTAAAAATGATACCTCTTGATCACTTTCAACAAAGCACATCAGAAAACGGCCAGCAGCTGCTGACGGTAATCTTTCGAAAAACTAATTTGATAGGACGTTACCGCTGCCAAATCATTCGTCGATAACCCAGCAGCAGCGGTAGAAGCAGAGCTGCATTTTTCGTCCAGCTCATCTTGCATGGAAAAAAACCCATCATCAGCTACCGACCACGCATCGGGCTCAGGTGTACCCAAGGCGCACAGTACTGCCAAATCATCAGGCAAATCATCAGCAATACGCTGGGAAAATCGCTTTAGTGTCGGCTCTGCCAACACAAACAACCAGGCTTGGTCATCAATCTCACCCATGCGTCGAAGAACCCTACCCAGAACCTGACGGTAGTGCAGTTCTGTACGTATTCGACTGAGATAACAGCAAATCTGTAGCCGAGGAATATCGGTTCCCTCACTGATCATTCCTACAGCAACTATCCAACGACAGTCACTATTTTTGAAGTCGTTGATCACTTGCTGTGCGTCTGGTGTTCTGGTGGTTACGACCTGGAAGCTTTCTCCTTTACTCTTCAGCGCCAAAGCGACTTGATGAGCGTGTTCAATATTCGTAGCCACTACCAAGCCAGCTGCATCCGGCTTGAGCTTACGCACGCTATCGAGCTTCTCTCTTCCCAAATTGAGTAACTGGTTGAGCGCATCGTCATGACAGAGTAGGTCTTCGTATGAGACTGGCGATTCCCGCAGCAGATTAGCGATACTAGGAAACGTTCTAACGGTACTGTCATTATCAACATCTTCCGTGAGCCTCAGCATCTGGTTATCCAACAGAACGATGCGAGGAGACCGGCAAACACCATCGGCAATGGCTTCTTTCAGCCCGTAGCGATAGTCGCAAATCAGTCGGCCTTCTGGGTTGGAGTAACGGGCAAGAGCAATGCGCCTGTCATCAGAGCGCCATGGCGTACCAGACAGGGCCAAAGTGAACGTTGCACGATCTTGCATTTTCTGGAGAATTTGCTGTCCCCAAGCATTGCTCAACAGCGGATCGTAACCAGAGCAATGGTGGATCTCGTCGAAAACGGCAAAAACGCGATAGTCGTCAAAAAGCCTCCAGAAGGCTTGATCTTGATATTCCATTGCCTGATAGGTGCGGGCAGCGCCGACGGCCCCAATAAGGCCATCCAGACGCTTACCAAGCACCGCTGAGAATGTAGAGCGAAAACTATCCACGACTTGGCATGACGGCGCAAAACAGAGCACCAGATCAATCTTGCCCTGCTCTAACAGGCATCGGGCCAACTCTGCGGCCATACGCGTCTTCCCAGCGCCTGGTGTCGCCTGACAGAAGAAGTGCGGCGTAGTTATGTAGTGGTCCAGCGCAGTATCAATACACTGAGTCTGCCATTTTCTCGTCGATACTCTCATCGCGTAGACAAAACCGTTTTGAGTGTCTTCTCGACAGCTCGGAGGTGGCCCAGAAGACGGGAGCTTCGGTCCCGTGCTTCGAGATACTCGCCCTCCATTTGGTCTTTGAGGTGCGGCATTTCGTCGAGGAGCTGCTTGTAACGCTCCGCCTCTCCCATCGACGAAAGGAAGTCGAGCCGAATCTCTTTGAGTATGGACTCCAAATGTTCAGTCACGTCTGACCCAGACAGCTCTGGGTCCGAGCTCTGAGGGCGCTCTTGCAGTTGCTTGCTCACAGACTTAACGCTGTTCTCATATCCATTATCAATGAGCTCCACCTGCAGGTTCGCCGGAAGGGGTTGCAAGTGGTAGATCTGGCCCCTTTTTCGTCGTTTTTCATCCTGAATTACCCACCCGATACGCAGCATGCGCCGGATTTGCTCATACACATATCTTCGCAGGTCACTACTACCAAAGGTCATGGCCTCCAAATGTTTGGCGTAGGCATCACGCAAATCCCGGGTCGTAAACTGGCGATAGTCCCCCTGCTGAAACAGGTCGTAGAGCCGCCTGTCGACGATGAATGAATCCGATTTCATGCAGGCACCTGGAAGGGAAATACGCGGAACAACAAAAATACGGATTATAATCCGTGGTTGATCTATCCGCAAACGCAGGATAGTGCCGCCTCAGTGGGAACCGAGGCGGTTATGCATCAGCTTGCAAAGGCATTGGGCGAAAAGATACGGGTACAAAGAAAGGCCAGAGGACTCTCTCAAGATGCCTTGGCACTTTCCTGCAAAGTGGATCGAAGCTATATGGGACGCATTGAGCGTGGCGAGGTGAACATCACTATTGAAAAGCTGTACCGCATAGCAAGCACATTGGAATGCGAGCCTAAGAGCCTCCTACCCGAAACGCTTCAACTTCACGAGTTAGCTTCCGATTGTTCGGAAAAGTAACTAATCCGCATTGAGCCAACAAACTCGGTGGATCTCAGCTCGAGCCTTTAATTTCTCCCCCTTCCATCTCTTTCGGCGTTCACCGTCTGGTTGATTGCACAGGGGGCATCCATTCCCCACTATCTGATGTGGCAGATCACTTTGCCGGGGCAAACAACCCGCAAGACCGATTTAAGGTGCTGCTCGTTCCTATGGTTGTTGCACTGACAGCCAAGCGGCCCATGAATTTTCACTACGTTTTAAATTTTGATCATTCCGACTTGAACTAGGGGTCAGCGCTCACGAACCTTCCACCGCGGATTCTCACTCAGAGCCCTAGAAAGTGGCGGTGCGAGCCCATTCGTTTTCCGTCCGAGAGGTGGACTGCTATCGGATCGATAGCGGCCTATGTGACAGGCAGAAAATCAGCCAGAAACGGCTACTAGGCTGTTCATGACGGTCATAGATTTTCCCTGCCGCGATAGTTGTCATATCGCGTCTAAACTCTGAAGAGCCCAAAGCGAAAAGCTACTGCACAATGGCATAGGTATCGGTCGTCTGACCTCGTTTGGTCGCCCGGCATAAACGCTAATCTGTGTTTTGTCTCAGTCCTATTGAAAGGAAGCCATCGTGCTGGAGAGAATTGAATGGATTCGCGGAATTGGGTTGCTCCACGACGTCGACGGGAGAGCTCTAAAGTTTTCTAACACCCAACTGATTTACGCCGACAATGGCCGAGGAAAATCGACTTTTGCCAGTGTCTTGCGATCAGTAGCTACTGGCGATGCCTCCGCCCTTCTTGAACGCAAGACTATTGACGGGACAATTGCACCGGATGCTTCTTTAACATTTGGTAGCGGTCATAAGGTCATCTTCACCAAAGGCAAGTGGTCTGAACAACGGCCTGAGCTTCTTGTATTCGACGCAGAGTTCATAGAAAAAAACGTGCATTCTGGAGGAGTCGTTACACCCGGCCAACGCAAAAATCTTCTGCAGTTCGCGTTGGGTGCATCCGCCGTAAAAGCGCGAGCCATTGAAGAGAAGGCGACCAAGGAGTCATCGGAAGCTAATGCTGCGGTTGCTCGCATAACGGCGCAGCTTGCCGGATATCATCAGGGCATGCTCCTTCCAGCGTTCCAGAAGTTAGCGCCTACAGCCGATGCTATAGCACAACCTCAGATCGATAATTTGCGCAAGCGAGTACAGGTCGCGCAGAACATAGACGCGGTGTTGCTAAGGTCGCTTCCAGAAGAAATTCCGGAACCGTCCTTCGACCTAGATGCCCTGTTCAACATCCTCAATCTTTCACTGAAAGATGTAGAGGAGAACGCAGAGCAAAAGGTATCTGCCCGTATTGCTAAGGCAGGCAACCCCACTATCGAACGATGGGTCAGCGAGGGCCAAGTGTTCGACGACGGATCGGTGTGTCCTTACTGTGAACAAGACACTACGGGAGTGGAGCTGGTACGGGCGTATAGGACCCATTTCAATAAAGAGTATGAGCAGCTCAAGAGCAGTGTGTCTGTGCTTGAGCGAGGCGTCCTGGCTCGGACCTCGGACGCGGTAGTCGACAAGCTTGGCTTAGGTACTGCTCACGCCTGTGCCGCCATCGGTTTGTGGGCGGTGGAAGTTCAATTCGACAGCCCTGTATTCGCCATCGAAAAAGCCAAGGCAGACATTGCGGTGTTGCGGGAAACCCTGCTGAGTCTGGTCCAGACTAAGCTGAACAAGCCATTGGAACCCATCGGCGATGACTCTGAGAAAACCCAGTGCAAACTCCAGTGGGGCACCGTGCTGCAGCATATCCAAGACACCAATGCCCAAATTTGCCACGCCCGTCTGCTGATCGACGCGTACCGCCAAGGTCTGAAATCCGAGAATATCGGTACGATGAACCAAGAGGTGTTGAGATTGCAACTAGGCGTGACTCGCGGAAAAACGGAAGTGAGCGAGCTGTTGACGTCCCTCGCCACCGCGAAGAAAAAGTCCCAAGAGGCCGAGGCTCAGAAAAAAACGGCACGAGCCACGCTTAATGATCAAATGACGACAACGCTGACTGTGTTCCAGACATCGATCAACAGGATCCTGAAAAAGTTTGGGGCATCGTTCAGCATAGAGAAAATGGACAGCAATTTCCGGGGCGGATTGCGAAGCGAATATGGCCTTTCGCTCCGTGGGATGTCTATCACGCTCGATGGAACACCTAAATTTGCCACTGCATTGAGTGAAGGTGATAAACGAACATTGGCCTTTGCCTTCTTCGTCGCCACAGTCAGTTCGGACCCCGATCTGAAGAACAAGGTCGTGGTGATCGACGATCCGATGTGTAGCCTGGATGCTAATCGCAAAACCCAGACAAAGGAGGTACTCAAGGTTATTAGCAGCCGCGCCGAACAGCTCATCGTGTTAGCGCATGACCCGTTTTTCGTTCGAGATCTGAAAGAGGCGCTTAGCCAAAAAGGCGCACCCGCTTTGCAGGTCCTGCAGCTGCAACACTCAGCGGACGGATACAGCCAGCTGGCGAGATTCAACGTTGAGCAGGAATGTGAGTCGCCATTCTTTAGACATCACCGTTTGCTCATGGAATTCTGCTCGGGTACCGCCCACGACTCTCGATCTGTTGCCAAAGCCATCCGTCCATTCCTGGAAGGATACCTACACAGAAGATTTCCTGGATTGGTGCCGAGGGATCTTATGTTTGGGGGCGTACTGATGCTCATTGGTACGGTGGGCGCGACAGACCCCTTGAGCTATGCCAATCCCCTCGTGGAAGAGCTGCAAGACATCAATAGCTATGCGGGCCAATTTCACCACGATACCAATCCTGGGGTTTGCGAAACACTGCCTGTCATCACTTCAGAGCTACTGGCCTATAGCCAGAGAGCGCTCACACTGGTTTACCGGGGCACAGTGTAGTGCGATTGCATAAGTCCGCTTGGAGTCCGGTTGGTGTGAAAACTCATGCGCCGTTTTGAAGTCTGCGTTGCTCCGTGAAATTGCAACGCAGCTTTGTGCATGAGTCGAGATGTAGCCTTGATCAGAACAGGCCGATAGCCGGCCCTGGTGGTCAAGGATCTACTTGCCCCATTAGTTTGGCCACCGATTCCTGGCGATTGGCATAGCGCTGCGCGAGCACCGCACAGACCATCAGCTGTATCTGATGGAACAGCATCAACGGCAGGATCAGCACACCGATGGTGCTGCCAGCGAACAACACCTGAGCCATCGGCACACCGGTAGCCAGGCTTTTCTTCGAACCACAGAAGAGGATGGTGATGCGGTCTTCCTGATTGAAGCCAAAGGCTTTGCCCAATACGGTGGCGGCCACCAGCACCAGCCCCAGCACCACACAGCAGGCCACCACCAGCCCAGCCAGGTCCCGGAGCGGGATCTGGTGCCAAATGCCTTCGTTCACCGCTTCGCTGAACGCCCCGTACACCACCAACAGAATCGAGCCCTGATCAACGAACTTCAGCCAACTCTTGTTGCGCCCTACCCAGGCGCCGATCCAGCGCCGCGCGATCTGTCCGGCAATAAACGGCAGCAACAGCTGCACGCTGATCTTCACAATCGCATCGAGGGTCGAGCCGCCTTCGCCATGCACATTAAACAGCATCGTCACCAACAACGGCGTCAGAAAAATCCCGAACAGACTGGACGCCGCCGCGCTGCAAATCGCCGCCGGAATGTTTCCGCGAGCCAGCGAGGTAAAGGCTATCGCCGACTGCACCGTTGCGGGCAACGCGCAGAGGTAAAGCATGCCCATGTACAGATCGTCGCCGATCAATGGCGACAGCAACGGTTTGAGCGCCAGACCGATGAGCGGGAACAACACAAAGGTCAAACCGAACACCAGTAAATGCAGACGCCAGTGGCCAGCCCCGGCGATGATCGACTCGCGCGACAGTTTGGCCCCATGCAGGAAAAACAGTAGGGCAATGGCGATGTTGGTCAACCAGCCGAAGCCCACCGCGACCTGACCGCTGGCGGGCAGCAAGCTTGCGAGAGTGACCACGCCGATCAGGGTCAGGGTGAAGTTATCGGGTAAGAAACGAGGCCGTGTCATCAGAATCATCCGGGGTTGCAAGAAACGTGAACACGACTCTAACGCGCCGGTGGATTACCGACTAACGCTAATAGCCCAGTAGATGTCGCTTAAAGGACATCATGATGGTTTAAGGTTCAGAATTCATCCGGCTTTCAGAGCGCACCAACCCCGGCATAAAGAACCAGCGGTGTATGGCAAACACTGAATCGACCCTGCTCCTGCAGACACATTACCAATCTCTGCGTCAGCCGATTGCCAGTTGTGCCGCAACATCTGGACGTCGTTTGCGCAGACGGTTGAACCAGAGATAGACCACTGGCGTTGTATATAACGTCAGAATCTGCGAGACAACCAAACCACCCACGATGGCGATCCCCAGCGGCTGACGCAACTCCGAGCCGGCACCTTGGCCGAATGCCAGGGGTATGGCACCGAGCAAGGCTGCCAGTGAAGTCATGAGGATTGGCCTGAGCCGCAGCAGGCAACCCTCGCGGACAGCATCCACGGAGGCCAACCCGCGCTGCTCGGCTTCTAATGTGAAGTCGACGATCATGATCGCGTTTTTCTTGACGATGCCGATCAGCAAGATAATGCCGATCATCCCAAGCACCGAC
Source organism: Pseudomonas sp. TH39(2020) (assembly GCF_016650715.1). Classification (NCBI taxonomy): domain Bacteria; kingdom Pseudomonadati; phylum Pseudomonadota; class Gammaproteobacteria; order Pseudomonadales; family Pseudomonadaceae; genus Pseudomonas; species Pseudomonas sp. TH39(2020). The sequence goes on from NZ_JAEKFF010000008.1 coordinate 913,144, forward strand.
AAATCCTGTCGGCAGAGAATCAAAGCAAGCAATGCGCCAAAACCTGCTGACGGCAGCGTCGAGATGATGGTCAATGGGTGAATGGCACTTTCATACAGCACGCCAAGCACGATGTAGACGGTGAGGATCGCCGCCAGAATCAACCACGGTTGAGACTTGAGTGAGTCCTGAAACGCTTGAGCCGTGCCCTGGAAACTACCCTGCACGCTGTCCGGCATGCCGATCGCCAGCGACGTTTGCTGGATCGCATCCACCGCCTCGCTCAAGGCATGCCCTGGCGCGAGGTCAAACGAGAGGGTGATCGCCGGGAATACGCCTTGATGGTTGATGACGATGGGCATCAGTTCGTTCTTGATGTCGGCCAACAGGCTCAGCGGCACCATGGCGCCTGAAGTGGACCGGACATAAAGATGGTTCAAGGTCTGGATCGACAGCTGCCAGCGCGGATCGACCTCAAGGATGACGTGATTCTGATCGAGTTGGGTGAACATCGTCGCCACCTGCCGCTGACCAAAGGCGTCATACAGCACATCGTCGATGGCCTGCACGGAAACCCCCATCCGTGCCGCGGTGGGTCGGTCAATGACCAGTGTCGCCTGAGTGGAAGCCTGCTGCTGGTCGGAGGTGACGTGCTGCAGTTGCGGTAATGTCTTGAGTTTGTCCAGCAACACACCGCTCCAGTGATCCAGCTCGACGCTGTTCGGGTCTTGCAAGGTGTACTGGTATTGCGTCTTGCTGGGGCGGCCACCGACCTGGATATCCTGGTTGGCCTGAAGGAACAAACGGATGCCCGACACCTGATTGAGCTTGGGCTGCAGCCGGGCGATCACCTGCTGTGCGGAGGCCGTACGTTCGCTGAACGGCTTGAGATTGATGATGACTCGCCCCTGGCTGATGGTCGGGCTCGGTCCGACCCACGAATACACCTTGGCGATATCCGGGTCCTGGCCTACGACGTCCACCAGCCGCGCGACCTGAGCATTCATCGCCTTGGGCGAAATGTCCGACGCCGCTTCGGCAATGCCCTGAATCAAACCCGTATCCTGCTGCGGAAAAAAGCCTTTAGGGATGTAAATGTAAAGCGCTGCTGTCGCGACGAAGGTAGCCAACGCGATGGTCAGGGTCATGCGTTGATGAGCCAGGACCCAATCCAAGCTGCGACGATAGCCGTTGTGAATACGGGTAAACGCGTCTTCGCAAGCGTGTGCAAAGCGACCGGGTTTGACGCCATTGTCATGATTGAGCAACCAAGCACAGAGCATCGGCGTCATGGTCAGGGATACGACGCACGACATCACAATCGCCACGCTGACGGTCACTGCAAATTCGCGCATCAGGCGCCCAACGATGCCGCCCATCAACAGGATCGGCAAGAACACAGCGATCAAGGAAAGGGTCATCGAGATGATGGTGAATCCCACCTCTCGCAAGCCATCAATGGCGGCCTGCAAGCGTGATTTGCCCATCTCCAAATGACGGACGATGTTTTCCATCACGACGATCGCGTCATCGACCACGAACCCGACCGCGATCGCCAGCCCCATGATCGACAGGTTGTCCAGGCTATATCCCAACAGGTACATCACGGCGAAGGTCGCCACCAGCGAAAGCGGAATGGTCATCGCAGGAATAAGCGTTGCGGTGGCCTTGCGCAGAAACACGAAGATCACAACAACCACGAGGGCAATGGACAGCAAGAGCGTGAATTGCACGTCGTTGACCGACGCCTCGATGGTTTGGGTCCGGTCGCCAATGACATGGACCTGGACGTCCTTGGGCAGCGATGCGGTCAAGGATGGAAGCGTATCGACGATATTCTGCGTGGTCGACAACACGTTGAAACCGGGCTGCTTATGGATGTCGACGATGATCGTCGGTTCCTTGCCAAGCGCGGCTGATTGCTGCGTGTCTTCGGCACCGTCGATGACCTTGCCTAGATCACCGAGTTTGATCGGCACTCCATTCTTGTAAGCAATCACCTGTTCGCGGTAATCCTTGGGGTCGAGCAACTGGTCGGTAGCCCCCAGCGTGATCGATCGATCCTGACCATCCAGGCCGCCCTTGGGCTGATCCAGAGTGTTGATGCCGATTACACTGCGCACATCTTCCAGGGTCAGGCCGCGAGCGGCCAAGGCATCGGGATCGATCTGAATGCGCACTGCCGGCTTCTGTTCACCATGGAAATCCACCAGCCCGACACCTGGCATTTGCGACAGACGCTGTGCCAGATAGTTATCGGCGTAAAGGTCCAGCTCATGCAACGTGCGAACCGGTGACGTCAGCGCCAGCGACAGCACAGTGCCCTCCGCCGGGTTGACCTTGTTGAAGGTCGGCGCGCTGGTCATGGTTTTCGGCAAGTTGGCGCTGGCAGTGTTGATGGCTGTTTGCACATCCTGCGCGGCACCATCGATGTCTCGCGACAGATCGAACTGCAGCACAATCTGACTTTTACCTGCCGCGCTGGTGGAAGTCATCGAAGTAACCTGCGGAACGGCTGCAAATGCCCGCTCCAGTGGCGTTGCCACCGAGGTCGCCATCGTCTCCGCGCTGGCGCCCGACAACTTGGCGGTGACTTGAATCGTCGGAAAATCCACGGTTGGAAGCGCCGCGACCGGCAGCTGAAAATAGGCGACCGTCCCCAACAACATAACTCCCAGCGCCAGCAGGCAAAGACCGACCCGGCGTGGTATCAAACCTGCCAATGCGTTCATCGGCTGGCCTCCATCGCAACGGGTGTCTGCGTTTGGCTGTCTGCCTTGACCGGCGAAACCTTTGTGCCCGGCGCGATTCGTGACTGCCCCTGAACGACCACCGTTTCCCCCGGCGTCAACCCTTCACGAATCCACTGTTGGCCAGCAACCACTGCGTTAGCGTCGACCTGCCGGGGCTCCACCCGCTGATCGGCATCCACCACATACACGTAAGGCCCTTTCTGTCCTTGTTGCACAGCCGTTACCGGAACCACCGTGGCGTCGAGCCGGGTATTGAGTAATACCCGGGCGCTGACCAGTTCGCCTGGCCACAACTGACTGTCATCGTTGTCGAACTGCGCCTTGAGCTGGATCTGGCCACTGGCCGCCGACACCTGACTGTCGATGAAACTGAGTGTGCCACTGGCGATCTGCTTCTTGCCGTCACGGCTCATCGCCACGACTTGCAACGGCTGGCGAGCATTCTCTTCAAGGATTTGCGCAAGATCGTCCTGAGAGACAGCAAACGCCACGGAAATAGGATTCATCTGAGTAATCGTCACCAATCCAGTCGCCTCGGCGCCGTGAGCGATGGAGCCGACATCCAGCAGTCGCTGCCCGGTACGTCCGGTAAGGGGAGCGGTGACTTGGGTGAAGCTCAGCTGCAGACGTGCGTTGTCCAGCTGGGCCTGATCGGCCTGTACCGTGGCCTGTTGCGCCGCGAGTTGCGCGCGATAGGTGTCGACGTCCTGTGTCGGGCCGGCCTTGGCATTGGCCAGATTGGTTGCCCGTTGCAAATTGACCTTGAGGTTCGCCAGCTGCGCCTGATCCTTGGCAACCAATGCCTGAGCCTGAGCGACCAGTGCTTGATACACCCGAGGGTCGACCTGCGCCAATGACGCCCCGGCCGTAACCATCTGCCCTTCGGTGAACATCACCTTCTGCAATTCGCCGTCGACCCGCACCCGCACATTCACAGTGTTGAGTGCCTGCACGCTGCCAATCGCGTCCAGCCAGATCGGCAGGTCCTTGCGCTGCGCCGCTTGCATCACCACGGGCACCGCGGCATCGGCCGACGCTGCCGGTGAAGCCTGCACCCGACCTGACCAGACGTAGTGAAGCAACAGCGCAATCGCGGTCAGCGCAATGAGTACGGCGATGATGCGCAGGCGGCGAGAAAACGAAGCGGTATTGTCCGGAGTCATAGGTGGGACGCCTGAAGAGTAGAGGAAGACGATGCGAGGGACGCAGAGGTGCCGGAAGCGGCATTGGCAACGTTGCTGGCGGCGAAGTCACCGCCCAGTGCGCGGAACAGGCCGACCGCCGATTGCAGGTGTTGCACGCGAACCTGCAGCAACGTGTCTTCGGCCTGGTACTGGGTTCGCTCCACGATCAGCAGCGTCTGGAAATCGGTGGAACCGAGGCGGTAACGCACCTGGGCCAGCCTCGCGGCTTCGCGGGCCGACATGACGGCGGCTTCGTTCAGTGAGAGCGCCTGATCGAGCTCGCGGGTCGCACTCAATTGTGTTTCCACGTCCTGCAAGGCTTCGATCACCGACTCGCGATAACTGTCGGCCAATTCCCGGACATGCGCCTGATCGAAGTGCAATTGGCCGTCGAGCCGGCCACCGGCAAACAGCGGTTGCGCCAGGGTGCCGACCAGGCCCCAGATCCCGCTACCTGTCAGGGTGTCGATGCCTTTTTGTAAATCCAGGGTCAGGCTCGGGAAGTACGCGGCGCGCGCCACACCGACATCGAAATTGGCCGACTGCAGGCGCGCTTCTGCCGCCTGGATATCCGGCCGCTGACGCAACAGTCCCATCGGCAAGCCGCTGTCGGGACTGGGAGTGGTGAGATTTTGTAGACTGGATTCTTTCAGTTTAAAGCCCTGCGGCGGCGCACCGACCAGCACCGCCAATTGGTACAGCGCCATGTCACGTTGTTGACGTAGCGGCGGCATGGCGGCCTGAAAAGTTTGCAAGGTGTTGCGTTGCTGGGCGACTTCCAGCGTAGACACCGCCCCCTGACTGGCCTGGTACTCGACCAGGTCCAGCACTTGCTTCGCATCTTCGGCAATCGACTCGGCCAGCTTCAAACGGTCTTGCAGCGATAGCACCTGGAAATACGTGATGGCGATGTTGGCGCCCAACGTCATGCGCAACGTCTGCGCATCGAACACGCGGGCGTTGGCCAATACGTTGGATGAGTCTGCTGCCGCGCGGTTCTTGCCCCAGAAATCAACTTCATAGCTGGCGGCAGCGAAGGCATTGGCGGTCTTGGGCGTCGAGGTATGGTTCTCGCGCTGGTAATCCCCCCCCAGTGACAACAGTGGATACTGCGTGGCGCCCGTGACTTGAGCGATGGACCGCGCTTCTTCAATGCGGCTTAGCGCAGCCTTGAGGGTGTAATTCTGGTTAAACCCGCGAGCGATAAACTCGTTAAGTTCTGCGCTGTGAAACTCTTCCCACCAGGGGCCACCGCTGGCGGGTTTGATGGACGCGCCCTGCGCAGCATCCCAGGCAGGCGCCAGAGCTATTTCGGGTCGCTGATAGGCAGGCACCAAAGAACATCCGCCCACGGCCAGCCATAGGGCGACCGCCAGTGAGCGTGACGCGTACCGGGTCAAAAAATACCGCGAAATGAACGACGCTGTGTGTGCCGCAGCCATGTGCTGACGATCTCCGAAACCTGATGGAATACTCCACGAAGGGCTCGAAGATTAAGTAGCCGCGACTGTCAGCACGCTCCTCTGTGCTTAAACAATTTTTTAAGAAGCGTCTATTCCGCTGTCCTGAGCCTTCTCGGTGTCGAAAGGCCCGGGCTCTTCGTCGTTTTCCAGAAGGTAACCAGCACCCGGCACGGTGCGAATGACCGAACAGGGAAACCCCTCGTCGAGTTTGCGACGCAGGCGATAGATGTGCTTATCGATGACGTTGTCGTTAGGATCGAACGCATAATCCCAGGCGCTCTCCAGCAGCATGTCGCGGGTTACCACCTGTCCGCAGTGACGCATGAGTTTTTCAAGAATCAGCGACTCTCGCTGCTGCAGGACAATAGTCTTGCCCTGACGAACGACCGTGCGCGAGGTGCGGTTCAAGCGCAGCGGGCCGGCTTGCAAGGTCATGGTGTCACGGGGATGCGGGGCCGCCGAGCGCAGCAGCGCGTCTAGCCGCGCCAGGACTTCAACGAACGCGTAGGGTTTTGCCAGGTAGTCGTCACAACCGGCCTTCAGGCCTTCAACCCGATGCTGCGTCGAGGCCAGGGCACTGAGCATCAGGATGGGTGTACGCAGCCCGCGCTCACGCAGTTGCGTCACCAGTGCAATGCCATCCATCCCCGGCAAGCGGCGGTCAACGATCAGCGCGTCGTAGGCGCCCTCGATCGCCATCGACAGTCCATCACGGCCATCTTCGGTCGTATCGGCAATGTGCCCGCTTTCACTCAGACCGCGTACCAGATAGGCCGCCGCTCGCTGATCGTCTTCAACTACCAATATCCGCAAAACCGCCTCCGGGGTGGCCAGCTAAACTTTTTTTCATGTTGGCGCGACCTTTATGTTCACTACGCGTTGGCACACTATGCAACTGCTACGGGGTTCACACCAGTTCTCCGACTTCCATCAATTCCAGGGAGCACTTCGCGTCCATGCCCCATGTACTCGTGATTGAGGACGACGTCACCACTGCCAGCGAAATCGAAGCCGCCCTGCAGGATCATGGCTTTGTTGTGACCTGCGTCGACAACGGTCGAGAAGGATTGCTACAGGCCTTCAGTGACAACTTCGACCTGATCGTTCTGGATCGCATGCTGCCCGGATCGGTGGACGGCCTGGGCGTGCTCACCGCCCTGCGCGCCGCCAACATTGCCACCCCTGTGCTGATTCTCAGCGCGTTGAGCGCGCTCGATGAACGCGTCCGTGGCTTGCGTGCCGGCGGCGACGATTACTTGACCAAACCCTTCGAGTTCGTCGAGTTGACCGCTCGACTGGACGCTTTGAGCCGTCGTCACAGCGTCCCGGCCGGCACTGACCGTGAAAGCCGACTGAAAGTCGGCAAACTGGAAGTCGATCTGCTCAAACGTAGCGTGCGTCGCGGCGAACGCATCATCGAGTTGCTGCCCCGCGAATATGCGTTGCTCGAACATCTCATGCGCAATGCCGATCAGGTGGTGACTCGCACCATGCTGTTCGAAGCCGTGTGGAATTACAGCTTCGACGAACGCACCAACGTGATTGAAGTTCACATCGGCCGGCTGCGTCGCAAGATTGACGGCGAAGACGAAGAACCCATGATCCATACCGTCCGTGGGGCAGGCTATGTTCTCCGTTCACCTGAGTGAAATTCCCCGCACCATCAGCTTTCGCACCGGCTTGATGTTCTTGGCGCTGTTTAGTTGCTCCTTCCTGGCGCTATTTGGCTACATCTACTGGCAAACCGCGGTCTACTTGACGTCCGAAGCAGACGCGGCATTGCATCGCCAGGTGGACAACCGCAGCCGGCAAACGCCGGTGTTGCTGGAGGAAGAGATCCGCAGGCACAAGATCCAGGACGTCGAAGCACGCTTGCCTCACACCCTGTTCGATGAACAGGGCAAATTCATTGCCGGTGCAATACGTACACTGCCGCCCTTCCAGGCCTTCGACAAGCCAGAGGAGTTTCGCTGGGAGACGCCCAACGGCAGTAATCGGCCGATACGTTTCATGGTTCATCGACTCGACAACAATAGAATCCTGCTCGTCGCTCAGGACATGCACGACATTCGCGAATTCGACGAACTGTTGGTCAATGCCATGATTTCCGGCGGCAGCCTGCTGCTGTTGGTGGGGCTGGTCGGTGCAGTCCTCCTCGGCCACTCGGCGCGGCGTCGGCTGGACACGCTCAGTACTTCGATCAAAGGCATTATCGAGGGCGATCTCAGCGGTCGTCTGCCGACACGCGGCAACCACGATGACATCGACCGGATCGCACACGTGGTCAACGGCATGCTGGACGAACTTGAGCGCCTGATGAGCGAAGTCAAAGGTGTCTGTGACGATATCGCCCATGACCTGCGCACCCCGTTGACTCGACTGATTGCAGGACTTGAGCGCGCACAGCGCAGAGGCCTGCGGGAAGACGAGTACGCCGAAACCATCGACGCGGCGATTTCCGAAGCGCGCGGCCTGATGCAGACCTTTCGGGCTCTGCTGCGAATTTCGGAAATCGAGGGCAGCGCCCGACGCAGCAGTTTCTCGGAAGTAGACCTCAATCAAATAGGTGCTGACGCAGCGGAGTTTTTCGAACCGCTTGCCGAGGAACGCGGTATCACCCTCAGTTTCACACCTGCCAATACGCCAGCACTGCGCTCCGGAGACGCACAGTTATTGTTCGACGCTGCCTGCAACCTGCTGGATAACGCCGTCAAATTCGCCCCGGACAACGGATGCATTCAAGTGGCCGTCATTGTGGCGCCCGAGGGCCCCGGTCTGCGAGTCAGCGATAACGGCCCAGGCATTGAACCGGCCGAGCGCGAGGCGGTATTTCGACGGCTGTACCGCTCAGAATCGAGCCGCCACACTCCAGGCAATGGTTTGGGTCTGAGCATGGTTGCTGCAGTGGCACGCCTGCATGATATGACGCTCACCGTGTACGACGCCGAACCGGGCTGTCGGATGGATCTGATGAGCGTTCGCACGGTCTGAGATCGCCAGGCTCGCGGCCAACTTGGCTTAATCAAGCCAAGTTGGTCAGCGGATGATTTCTTAACATTGATGGGCGTGCGCACGATCAATTCGAACGGGCGGCATCGTCAGGTGATGCTTTCTGATTGGTGGCAACGGCAGTTGCAGACCCAGACTGTTGGGACGTTGTCATAGCGGATGCTCGTGCAGCCTCCATCCTGGCCATGACGGTGTCGCCTCCGCCTTCTGCCATCGCGGCTACAGAGGCACTCATCAACATCACGATCAAAAAAGCCTTTAGGGTGTTCATGGAAAATCTCCAGTATTGAGTTCAGCCAACACACTGTGTGCTGGCTTGAACTCATCCTGAAGCCATCGGCCTTTCACCCTGTTCCCCGCAAAATGAATTTTTTGACAGGTGTATTCTCCCGACAGTCCGGCAGAAGACAACCTTCAATTGATATCAAAACCGCATGAATTTGATGAGTAATCAGCGTTTGTCGCGCTGATTATCACGTCTTACCCTGACGCACAGAACCATGAAGGCGAGTGTCTCACGAGCCGTTCATCTGGCCCTGAATCTGGAGTTGATCATGCCTCTTACTGCCGATGCCAATGGCGTCTATCCCATCGCCCCAACGCCCTTTTTCGATAACGGCGACATCGATAAATCCTCGATAGACCGGATGGTCGATTTCTACCTGGAGTGCGGCTCGACCGGCATGACGGTATTGGGCCAATTGGGCGAAGCGCCGAAACTGGAATACTCCGAATCGCTGGATATCGCCAGCCAGGTTATCCACCGTGCCCAGAAGCTTCCCGTTATTGTCGGTGTGTCTGCTCCAGGATTTGCTTCGATGCGCGCGCTGACGCACGAAGTGATGGATCGCGGCGCTGCCGGGGTAATGATCGCGCCGCCAAACACGCTGCGGACCGATGACCAAATCGTCAACTATTACCATCAGGCTGTGGATGCCATTGGCGGTGACGTCCCTTTCGTATTGCAGGACTATCCACTGACCTTCTCGGTGCAGATGTCACCGACCGTCATTCGACGCATTGTTACGGAGCTGCCTTCATGCGTAATGCTCAAACATGAAGATTGGCCGGGGCTCGAAAAAATTTCCACTCTGCGCAACTTCGAAGCGCAAGGCACCCTGCGCCACATATCCATCATGGTGGGTAATAACGGCTTGTTTTTAGAGTACGAACTTGCCCGCGGCGCCGACGGTGCAAATACCGGATATGCCTTCCCCGATATGCTTTGCGATGTGGTGCGAATGACTAAAGCGGGCCAGATTGAAGAAGCCCATGATTTGTTCGATGCCCACCTCCCGTTGCTACGTTATGAGCAACAGCCAGGAGTCGGCTTGGCCGTTCGCAAGTACGTGATGATGAAACGTGGAATCTTGACGTCCGCTGCACAACGCAAACCTGCAGCACCCATGTCGGAGAAAGCACGCGTTGAAGTCGACAATTTGCTCAAACGTCTTGCCCGTTACGATCGTCGAGCTGACGTCTGAACATTGCCTGAGCCTGGCTGGCTAGCTCGGTGTTGGCCCGGTTTGGGCAAACCGCTTGATCAATGAGCCATCGTCAGGTCTGAGATGAGGCAAGCACAACTTGGCGGTTTCGATCAGGGCATTTATTTGCCCTGTGCGAACGGAAGCCTTGCTCGACAGCAACCCGACACGACGATTGAAGCCATCGAGAGGGAGCAAGTACTTGTTGAGGGATAACCCCTCAGGCCAGGGCCCTGTCCAATCAGGCACCAATGAAACACCCAGGCCTTCGTTAACGAACAGGCTGATGGCGCTGAGTGACTCAAGTTCATAACGCTCAACCGGCTGGATGCCCGCCTGACGGAGGTAGCTGTCGGCGTGCTTGCCCCCCCATAGATTTCGGTCATATCGAATAAGAGGTTCAACCGCGAGCGTTTCGTGAGGATGGTTTACTTCCATCGAAGAGGGTGTCAGCAGGATCAAGGGTTCCTCTACCCAAGTATGCCACTGGCACGTTTTAGGGATCTCGAATTGCGGCTCAATCATGACAGCGGCATCAAGATCACCATCACACACGCTGCGATACAGAGCCCCGGAAAACGCGGGCTGGATGAATATTTTGGCTTGAGGGTTGGAGTGGGTAAATCGAGCCAGGATAGGGGGTAACAAACCGGTGACCGCACTGAATGTAGCCCCCAATCGCAGCTGCCCCGTCATGGAAGGACTGGTGGCGAGTTCCCGCAGATCGTTGATCTCTCTAAGGACCGTATTGGCACGACTGAAAACCCTGTAGCCGGCTTCCGTCGCCACCACAGTGCGCCCCGCCCGGTGCAGCAAGGGTGTGCCGAATTCACTTTCGAGTGCGCGGATCCTGAGACCTATGGCGGCAGCGGTCAGATTCAAATGGCGGGCAGCTTCAGCGATTGAGCCGTGCTCGATCACCGCAACAAAGCTTTCGAGAAACTGAGATTCCATGATGGCCTCCTATGAGCGGCGCGCGAATTGTCGATTATTGTAAGTTGGCGCTCGGAGTATCCGTCATAGCAGCCCCTATAACGTTGAATATGACTCAACGTTTCGTGCAGTAAAGCTAAACGGAAGCTCATGTAGGTCGGTGTACCATTAAAACACTCAACGATTACCTGGACCGTATCGGCCGTTTTGGTCATACCCACCGCCATGCTTGCGGCCCGGCAACCAACCGAAGCTAGCCGCTTTGATTAGGAAGCTCTAATGAAAATGCAAGACCTCGCGGGAAAAATTGCTGTGATTACAGGTGCTTCCAGCGGTATAGGAGCGGCCACGGTGAAACTGCTGGTGGATGAGGGCGTGCATGTGATCATGGTCGCTCGTCGAGCAGAACGTCTTGCGGCATTGGCTCAACGCTTCGGCGACAAGGTTACGGTCATGCAAGCCGACGTGACCGATCAGGCCGAGGTCAAGGCCCTGTTTGCTGCGATTGGCGAGCGATTCGGCGGCCTTGATTTGCTTTTCAACAACGCCGGCCTCGGCGTCAGCGCAAAATTCGAACAGAGCACCGCCGCTGACTGGAAAAGCATGATCGACGTGAACATCCATGGCGTACTCAATTGCACTCAAGCAGCCATACCCCTTCTGCGAGGGCGGGCTGGGGCAATGATCTGTTCGGTTTCAAGCGTAGGGGGTCGATACGGCGTCGAGAACTGGTCGGTCTACAGCGCGACCAAATACGCCGTGATTGGGTTCCACGATGCCTTGCGTAAAGAACTGGGCCCGGATCGGATTCGGGTCACGGTCATCGAACCGGGAGCGGTGTGGACCGAGTTCGGTGAGAACGTGAGTGAGGCGTTACAAAATCGCCGCGAACAGTTGGACGCATTGAAGTCAGAAGACGTTGCCCAGGCGCTGGTCTACGCCTTTGCACAGCCAGCTAATGTGCTAATCGAGGAAATTCTGATGCGTCCGGTTTTGCAGGTAGCTCCCTGAATTCAATAAAGGGAATGGGCTGACGAGGTCTGCTGGAAAACGTCGAGCATGCCCTTCGCGATGAGCATACGAATGTAGCGGTCAACTAATCCCGGACACGACGTTGATGCTGTTCACTCAAGCGCAACACTGAACCTGTGGCGAGGGCGCTTGCTCCCTCGCCACAGGTTTTTTCGTTCGTCTCGAGATTTTCTTAAGTGAACAGCATTGCGGACACGAACGGCACTACCACCCACCGAACTGCTTCCCCCCTACGGATACTTCCTGGACCAGCACCGAGTCTTTTTACGTAAAAAAACAGGCGAAATAACAGCCCATGGTTGTGCGCACCAAGCTTTTTCGCACCACAAACGGGATTCCTGAGCAGTTGTTCATAAAAGCTCAACAAGCATTGAAAAAGCATGGTTTGCGACACTTTTAACCCGATGCTGAAATGACCCTCGATTCGAATCGCGCTCGTCTGGTTACCCACCTTGACTATAGGAAGAACTTGCTATGACCGCTCCCATCGTCTCCGCGAGGTTAAGTCCCGAGCTCTCTAGAAAGATTGTTTGGCGGTTGGCTCCAATGCTGATGTTGATGTACGTCATCAATCAGCTGGACAGAGCAAACGTCGGTTATGCGTCGCTGACGATGAACCAGGAAATCGGCATTACCATGGCCCAATACGGCCTCGGCACGAGCCTGTTCTTTCTGGGTTACATCCTCTTCGAAGTGCCCAGCAACCTTTGCCTGCATCGCTTTGGCGCCCGCATGTGGATGATGCGGATCATGGTGACCTGGGGATTGATCAGCGCCGCGTCTTGCCTGATTCAGAATGCAACCTGGCTCTACATCGCACGTTTCGCTTTAGGCGCCGCAGAAGCAGGCTTTTTCCCCGGTGTCGTTTATTTCCTGACCCTGTGGTTACCCACCCGTGACCGTGTTTGGTTGATGTCACTGTTCGTCATGGCAATCCCGATTACCGGCATGCTGGGTGCACCGATATCTACCTGGGTGATGCAGGAAGTGTCGCTGTTCGGCATGAGCGGCTGGCGTAGCATGATTCTGCTCGAAGCACTGCCAGCGATCATCATGGGAATTGTGGTCTTTGTACTGTTGCCAGACAGTCCCGAGAAAAGCACCTGGTTGTCTCCCGCCGAAAAGGATGAAGTCAAGCAGGCGCTGGAGTTGGAGCGCAAAGGGGTTCCTGTGGCTGGAGGCTCAACCCTCGCCGAGGTTCTGCGTAATCCAAAAGTCTGGGCTCTTGGCCTGGTCTACTTTGGCATCAATGCAACGATCATCAGCCTCCTGTACTTCCTCCCGCAAGTCGTCAAAGGGTTTGAGGCGAGCTTCAACGTCAAATACAGCATCTTTGAGGTGGGCCAGATCACGGCCATCCCCTTTACGGCGTCGATCATCGCGATGGCGTTCTATGGCCGCTACGTACGCAAACGCCCGTTCAGTGTCGCGTTCGTATCTGCACCCATGATCATTAGCGCCTTGGCACTTGCCAGCGCCTTGTACATGAGTTCCCCCATCCAGACGATGGTTGCCTTTTCGATCGGCGCCACCGGTTGCTTCTGCAGCATCAGTACGTTCTGGCAATTGCCGTCTCGCCTCCTGTCTGACCGGGGCGCCGCTGCTGGCATTGCTTTGGTCACGAGTGTGGGTGTTGCATCAGGGATGTTCGTGGGCTGGTTCATCGGCGCGGTGAAAGACGCTACCGGTTCCTACAACCTCGCGATGCTGGTCGTTGCAGGATTCATGACGCTCAGTGCCATCCTCGTGCTGTGCCTGGAAGCGCAGCGCCGCGTGAACCTCTCCCCCCTGAAAAGCTGATTTTCAATTAGAAACGCGGCGCGTTGCGCCGAAACTGCCCTTAGGTACCAAAATGACCAACCAAGCAGACATGTACATTCCCAAACCACTCGGGGGCGCCCTGCCAATCCCCGAAGCTTTTGCAAGTCATCAGCAGGAGCGAGAACACCGTAAGCGAACGCTTGCAGCGGCCTTCAGAGTGTTCGGGAAGCTGGGGCTTGCCGAGGGCATTGCCGGGCATATCACCGTCAGGGATCCAGAGTTTCACGATCATCTCTGGGTGAACCCCTACGCGGTTCACTTTTCTAAAGTCCGTCCGGAACATTTGATCCGCATTACGGAAGCTGGCGAGGTCGTGGAAGGCGACGGGCCAATCAACGCTGCGGCGGTGGCCATTCACTGTGGCATTCACAGTACATGCCCATCCGTCGTTGCCGCAGTACATACGCATTCGGTCTATGGCCGGGCGTTCTCGGCACTGCGTCAACCCCTGCTACCGCTAAACCAGGAGTCATGTGCGTATTTCGAGAATCAGGTGCTTTTTCAGGGTGATGTGGTCGTGCTCTCTGGAGATGAAGGTACACGCATCGGCCGCGCGCTGGGCACCAGCAAGAGTGCGATCTTGCTGAACCATGGCCTGTTAACCGTTGGAAGCTCTGTTGAAGCGGCAGCCTACCGATTCATTGCTATGGAGCGCTGCTGTCAGATCCAGCTCCTCGCCCAAGCTGCCGGAACGGTGCACGCGCTACCGGACGAAGAGGCTCGCCAGGTGAAGTCGCAACTTGGATCTGACTATGTGGCCTGGCTCGGCTTTCGAGGATTGATGGATGTGCACCTGGAGGATTAGCGGCGCAAGCGGTTCTGTGCTGCGTCCTGCTGATATTCAGCCACGGTGTCCAGTAACCAGGCCTCAAATAGCAGGAAGGCTTTGTTAAGTGCAGTGTGATCCGGATAGGCGCAATAAATGAAATCAGGACTTGGAAGGGTAACCGGATGAGCTTGAATCAATCGTCCCTGCTGAAGTTCTCTCCAAATGAGCGAGCGTGGAAGCAAGGCGACACCGAGCGACTCGAGTGCGGCGTTAATGGCCATGACGTACATCTCGAATCGATGGTCGGGAACGGTAGTTTCCTCCGTGTGAGCAAGCCCTACGGTCAGGCACCAGTCATGCCACGCGTCGGGGATGTCTCGCAGGCTGATTCTGGGCAATTGGTCAATTTCATCGAGCGAGAGTTCACCCTTCCCTCCCATCAATCCTGGGGCACATACCAGCAGCAAGTCATCGTCATTGAGCAAGCAACGCCCTTGCATGCCCGGCCACAGCGAGCGCCCGAAATAAAGGGCGGCATCAAAGTTGGAGTTGTTGAAAAAGTAGGGCTGATCGCGCCCCATCAGATGCAAGCGGATGTAAGGGTACAGCCGGTAGAAACCGCTAAGTTTGGGTATCAACCATTGGGCGCTGAAGCTGACCCCAATCGCAATATCAAGACTGATCTCCCGGCTTTGGCGCACCAGCTCCACGGTATCGCGCCGCAGATGCTCAAGATGAATGCGAACCCGTGCCGCATACCGTGCACCCGGGTCGGTAAGTATTACGCGCTGGCGTTCTCGTCGGAAGAGCGTTACCCCGAACAAGGTTTCCAGTTCGTGGATGCTTCGGCTGATGGCGCCGCTGCTAAGCGACAGTTCGTCCGCCGCTTGCGCAAAACTCTGGTGCCGTGCCGCAGCCTCAAACGCCTGAAGTGCACCCAGGCTCGGAATTCCGTTACGCACGTCTGCCCCCTATTGATTCACGGTACTTGTCATCTATACAGCCCAGCCGAGAACGCCTTTGAGACACGTTTTGTCTGGGTCAATGCTAACTAATATCGACGACCTTGAGAGGAACAACATGCCTTCATTTCGCGACCTGCCAACTTCATCGCTTATAGCCGAAGCCTCTGCCTGGAGACACGATTTTCACGCTCATCCAGAGCTTGCATATGCGGAACACCGTACCAGCGAAAGAGTCGCCCAGCTACTGGAAAGCTTTGGCCTCAGCGTGACCCGTGGGCTTGGCGGGACGGGACTCGTAGCGACACTCCAACGAGGATCAGGGCCTGCAATTGGTTTGCGTGCCGATATGGATGCCCTGCCCATGCAGGAAAAAAGTGATCATGCCTACGCATCTACCCATGAAGGCTGCATGCATGCTTGTGGCCACGACGGCCACACCTCCATGTTGCTCGCCACCGCCAAGCATCTCTGTGAATCCGATGATTTTACTGGCTGCGTTCACTTCATCTTCCAGCCCGCCGAGGAAACAGGTGGTGGTGCACGCAAGATGATTGAAGAGGGTCTTTTCGAGCGATTCCCTATGCTGGCGGTTTATGGGTTGCACAACTGGCCAGGTATCGCCCAAGGTTCGGTTAGCGTGAACCCGGGCGCGATGATGGCATCGCAGGACACCTTCGAAATTCTCATCCAGGGTTCCGGTGCACACGCGGCAATGCCGGAAAAAGGAATCGACCCGATCACCGTTGCCAGCCAGCTTGTGTCCTCTCTGCAAACCATTGTGTCGAGACGGATATCGCCGCTGGATTCGGCCGTACTCAGCGTCACCGTGATTGAAGCCGGCAGCGCCTACAACATCATTCCTCACACCGCGACCCTCAAAGGTACAGTGCGTTGTCTTGATCAAGTGGTGCGTAACCGTATCCAGAAAATGATCACGGCCATGGTCGAAACGTTACCGGTAGCTTTCGGCGCTTCGGGCACTGTTGAGTATCGCGAAGGTTATCCGGTGACCCAAAATGATCCGGCTTGTGCCCGGCGCGTGCGGGAGGTCGCAGTGCAGGTTCTAGGTGATGAGAATGTGCAGTGGGACGCAAAAGCCTCAATGGCCTCGGAGGACTTTGCTTACATGCTCCAATCGTGCCCTGGCGCCTATTTTTGGTTGGGCGCCGATGGTGCTCAACCTTCCCGCCCCTTGCATCACCCCACCTACGACTTCAACGATGAGCTTATTCCGACAGGGGTGCGCCTCTTCACCGCAATTGTGAGGTCTTATCAGGACGCTTAAACAGGTTCGGGCCAATTTCACAATTGGCCCAATAACCATTCTCTGAATGAAACCAGTGCAACATCTTGGGATTTACCAGCCGCAGCCAGCAGGTAGTAACTGGCACTGGACAGGGCAGGAACGTCCAGAGGGATTTTCAAAGACCCATTGGCCAACTCGTCCTCAATCAGAAATCTGGGGACCAACCCAACGCCTAAACCTGCACTGACAGCCTGCAACAGATGAGACGTAAGCTCGTACTGGGACCCCAGTTTGACTAGATCTGTGTCAGAGCCTTGAGCGCTCAACCAGTCCAGCCACAGCTCAGGACGGGCTGCACCTCGTAACAGGCGAGCTTCCTTGAAGTCATCGATCGAGCGTATTGGTTTGTCAGATACGACCGTACCACTGACAACCGGCACCAGAAACTCCGGAAAAAGAGGATAGGCATCTGCCTCATTCCATGGACCGTTCCCTACACAAATGGCGGCATCCATTTTGGAGTGCTCCAGATCGACTTCACCAATTCTGGCGTGGATATGGATCTGAATTGAGGGATGGCGACGGTAAAAGTCAGACAACCGTGGCAGCAGCCATTTGCTGCCGAAGGTGGGTAGTACTGCAAGGTGAAGCGCTGTTTCGGGTTGCCTGGATCTGACCAGACGGGTCGTCGCGCTTTTGATAGCACTGAGCGCGACTGATAAATCCTTCGCATAAGAGCGCCCGGCATCGGTCAACTCAACATGGCGTCCCACACGGTCAAACAGCGGAACGCAGAGCAATTGCTCAAGCGTCTGGATTTGTCGACTGACTGCGCTTTGCGAAAGGCTAAGCTCCTCTGCCGCCCGTGTGAAGCTACCCAGCCGGGCGCACGATTCCATAGCCAGCAGCGAGGACATCGACGGAGCAAGCGTTCTAGGGTTCATTTGCATGGTGGCAACCGATCTTCAATGGCAGGCAATGCAACCCGTTGAAAGTCGCATTACCTACTTGGGGCCTATTGCTGCGTTTTCGATTTTTCGTAACGCAGTCTGTTTTCTTCATTGGGCGGATAAAGGCCTGGCAAACTCGCCCCCTCGTTTACCTGCGACATAATCCAGGTCTCGAGACGCTCCTGCTCTACCGCCAGCTCAATGATCTCCATTAGCATCGCCTGGGGAATGACTACCGCACCATCAGAATCGGCGACGATGATGTCATTCGGAAATACAGCCACACCTCCGCAAGCGACCGGCTCCTGCCAATTCACAAAGGTCAGTCCGGCAACCGAGGCCGGGGCTGCAGTCCCCTTCCCCCAGACAGCGAGGCCTGTGGAGAGCACGCCATCCAAATCTCGTATGACTCCGTCTGTCACCAGCCCCGCGACCCCTCGGATTGCCATCCGTGCGCACAGGATGTCGCCAAAAATGCCGGCATCTGTCACACCCATTGCATCCACAACCGCAATGCAACCGGTAGGCATAGCCTCGATTGCAGCCCGAGTCGAACGCGGCGACGACCATGATTCAGGCGTCGCCAGATCTTCACGTGCGGGGACAAAACGCAATGTAAATGCCTCACCAACCGTACGTGGCTGCCCCGGCCGAATGGGCTGCGCTCCTCGCAGCCAAACGTTGCGTAGACCCTTTTTAAACAGGACCGTGGTCAGCGTCGCAGTCGATATACCTCTCAGCACGTCGACGGTTTGTTGATCGATCATCAAGCGCCCTCCTCGTACTATTTCTCGTTAGATATTGGCGAGAAGACCGCCATCAACCCGCTGAACTGTGCCTGTGACGTACGAAGCCCTGCCGCTGGCGAGGAATGCCACAACGTCGGCGTATTCCTGTGGAAGGCCATAGCGACCGACAGGAATCGAACCCGTACTTTCAGCAGAAACCTCTTCGACGGAGCGGTTCTCGCGCTTGGCTTTCGCTTCATCAAGAAAACGGATTCGGTCAGTGGAGATACGCCCCGGAAGAATGACGTTAACAGTCACACCATCACGGGCAACTTCGCGCGACAGAGTCTTCGACCAACCTACCAGCGACAGGCGCAGAGCGTTTGAAATACCCAAGTTAGGAATCGGTGCAACAACGCCCGAAGACGTGCTGGTGATAATCCGGCCCCATTTGCCTTCGCGCATCCCAGGCAGAACACGGTCGGTGATCGCGATGACGGAAAGCACCATCAATTGGAAGTTTTTCTGCCACAGCTCAACCGGCTGACCATAGGCAGGTGTTGGGGGTGGGCCACCGGTATTGTTGACCAGGATATCGACCTGACCGAAATGAGCTTCGATGGTCGAAACGTGCTTATCGATAACACTCAGGTCGCTCAGATCCCAAAGAATCGGCAGGACATCAGCACCCAACGCCTTCAGCGATGCTTGCGCAGCATCTAATGCTTCCTGATTGATGTCAGCAATGACAACCTTGCTGCCTTCTTGCGCGAAGGTCTTGGCGATGGCACTGCCTAAACCGCCGCCAGCGCCCATGATCAGGGCGACCTTGTTCTGCAAATGCAAATCCATACGGATCTCTCTCTGGTGAAGTAGGCGACCGTGTGACTGTCGCCAATAGCCTCTAATAGGCGTTGCTAGGGTGTCGACGCGGTCACCCGCGTCGAGCTTCAGGACATATCAGTGGTTAACAACTTTGGCGGGTACGAATTTGATCAACACAAAGGCCGTAATGATCAGCCAGCCACTGGACAAGAAGAGCCCTGCGGTCATGGAGCCTGTGGTGCTGATCAACCACCCCATGATTACAGGGCTGACAAAGTTGCCGAGGTTGCCGGTGCAGTTAATGATCGCGATACCCAATGCTGCGGCGCTACCACCCAGGAACGAAGTAGGAAGGCCCCAGAAATGGGCGATCGCGGTGATGACGCCGCCAGCTGCCATGCACAGACCCAGCATGGCGAGGATGATATTGGCCTTGAACAGGACGCACAGCGTGAATCCAACAGCGGCGATCAGAAGAGGAACGGCGACGTGCCACCGACGTTCTCTTCTGCGATCGGCACTGCGTCCAACAAACTGCATGGAGATCAATGCAACCATGTAGGGCAGCGATGACAGCAAGCCGATGAACATTGGGTTATCGATGCCGTAACCTTTGATGATGGTTGGCTGCCAGAACTGGAAAGTATTGGACCCCAGGCAGATGCCGAAGTAGATCAGGCACATCAACCAAACGCGGGAGCTACGCCACACAGACGCAAAGCTTGTAAGCGTTTTATTCTTCGCGTCTTCAGCCAGGGCATCGTTGAGCAGTGTCTTTTCTTCTTTACTCAACCACTTGGCTTTCGCGATCGAGTCGTCCAGGTAGAAGAACACCACAATGCCCAGCACGATCGCCGGTATGGCCTCGATAATGAACAGCCACTGCCAGGCGGATAGCCCCAACGCGCCGCCTGTGGTCGCCATGATGTAACCAGAAAGTGGCCCACCGATAATCCCCGACGCGGGATTCCCTGCGACGAACAATGCGGTCGCGTGTCCACGGCGTGACGACGGGAACCATTGGGTGAGGTACAGGAGGATGCCGGGATAAAATCCTGCTTCTGCAACACCAAGGAGAAAGCGCAGCACATAGAAGCCGGTTGAGGATTCCACGTAAGCCATAGCGGCCGATAGAATCCCCCACGTGATCATGATGCGTGCAATCCAGCGCCTCGCGCCCACCTTATGCAGGGCCATGTTGCTGGGTACTTCAAACAGGAAGTAACCAATGAAGAACACCCCTGCGCCCAGGCCGTACACCGCTTCGCTGAGGTGGAGGTCATTGAGCATTTGCAATTTGGCAAACGAGACGTTCACCCGATCCAGGTACGCGACCAGGTAGCAAAGAAACAACAAGGGTAGAAAGCGCATCGTTACCTTGCGGAAGGTAGCGCTGAGCGTCGTTGCGGGAGTCGCAGGAGCTGCGGGGTCAAGGGTGCCGTCTAGCGAATTAGTAGTCATGATGATCCTCCGGAGGATTATTTTTGTGATATCCCGGGACGGCTACGCACAAGCGCAGCCGCATGATTCCTGAACCGACAATTGATCAATCGCGTTGCTTGGGTACCTTGTCGGTAAAGTGCTCCGCTCGCAGAAAGTCGAAGTCGACGCCCTGGTCTGCTTGAGTGATGGTGTCGAGAAACAGCTTTTTATAACCACGTGGCGCGGTTGGGCGAGTCATCGGCTTTTGCAGTCGACGTTCAGCCAACTCTTCGTCTGAAACCAGGAGCATCAAGCTACGCTCTGCCAGACTCAGCCGAATTCGATCCCCACTCTGGACATAGGCCAAAGGCCCGCCGATCGCAGCTTCAGGGGTGATATGCAATACGATACTTCCGAACGCTGTGCCGCTCATGCGGCCATCGGACATCCGCAAAATATCTTTCACACCCAGCTTGCCGAGCTTTTTCGGAATGGGGATGTAGCCCGCTTCCGGCATCGCAGCTGCGGTGGGGCCAATGTTTTTCAATACCAGGATGTCATCGGCGGTAACGTCGAGATCCTCTGAGTCAATGCGTTCGGCCATATCCTCAAGGCCTTCGAATACAACTGCCCGGCCCTCATGCTCCATCAACCGGGCATCGGCCGCCGACTGTTTGATGATCGCGCCACCGGGAGCCAGATTACCGCGCAGTACGGCGATACCCCCTTGCGGATAAATGGGGTTGTTGATCGTGCGCACGACGTCCTGGGGGAAAGAAGGCGCAGCGTTTTCAATCTCTTCACCCAGTGTTCTGCCGGTTACCGTCATGGCATCGAGGTGAAGCAAAGGTTTGAGCTCGCGGAGCAAGGTCGCCATTCCGCCCGCGCGGTGAAAGTCTTCCATGTAATGCTGGCCCGAAGGCTTCAGGTCGAGCAATACCGGTGTGTCACGCCCCATGTCGTCGAGTCGCGCCAGGTCGATATCGATGCCCATACGGCCAGCCATGGCTGTGAGGTGAACAATACCGTTGGTTGAGCCGCCAATCGCCAGGAGCACTCGCAAAGCATTTTCGAAAGATTTGCCTGTGAGGATCTTGTCAGGCGTGAGGTTTTCCTTGGCCATTCGCACGGCGCAGGTGCCGGTCAACTCTGCGATCCGCATGCGGTCGGAAGTCACCGCGGGTGGTGAGGCAGACCCGGGCACAGAAATGCCCAATGCTTCCGTAATGCACGCCATGGTACTGGCCGTTCCCATCACAGCGCATGTGCCCACGCTGGCTACGAGGCGGTCATTGACTGCATCGATCTGCTCATCATTGATCTCCCCTGCGCGGTACTTGCCCCAGTAACGACGGCAGTCCGTGCAGGCCCCCACCCGCTCACCCTGGTGGGATCCGGTCAGCATGGCACCTGTGACCAGTTCGATTGCAGGGACGTTTGCCGAAGCCGCTCCCATGATCTGCGCAGGGACGGTTTTGTCGCATCCGCCGATAAGAATGACAGCGTCCATCGGTTGAGCGAGGATCATTTCCTCGGTGTCCATGGACATCAGATTTCGCAGGTACATGCTCGTCGGCTGGGAGAAGCTTTCCGCCACGGAAATGGTAGGAAACTCCATCGGCAAACCACCTGCCATGAAGATCCCGCGTTTGGCCGCTTCGATCAATTGGGTCATGTTGCCGTGGCAGGGGTTATAGGCGCTACCGGTGTTTACGATACCGATCACGGGACGGGAGAGCGCGTCGCTGGAGTACCCCCCGCCCTTGATGAAAGCGCTGCGCAGGAAGCGGGAAAAGCCAGCATCGCCGTAGTTGGCAAGCCCTTTGGAGAAGCCTTTATTTTTCATCAGCGTGATCCATTGTTCTTATAGGTTTGGCTCGTTCCAGACGAGTCCTGACTGAACTATGGAGGTGATCACTCGAGAGAAAAACGGGTTGATACTATTTTCAGAAGAAAGGTTTTCTTTCGAATCAGTACATTCATCGCAACTCCCCCTTGATTACCAGCTGACGCCAAAAGCCTTCTCAAGCTCGGCCAGTGCTGAAGCATCGAGTGCCGGCGGTTGGGGACTACTCATAAGCCACAATCGCGCTGTTTCCTCCAGCTCCTCAAGAGCGAAGCTCGCCTTCGATACCGAGCTTTCCCAGACGACTGGCCCCAATCGTTCCAGCATTACGCCCCGCACTCGATTGGCCAGTTCAGCGACACGCTCAGCCACCTCCGGTGAACCAGGTCGCCGGTATGGAATCAGAGGAATGCGTCCAACTTTCATCACTTGGTACGGCGTGATCGGGGGCAGGATACCTTCGAGGTTGAATACTCCCGCGAGCGTCAACGCTACCAAGTGAGTGGAGTGTGTATGGACGACACCGCCTACCCCCGGATTGCGATCATAGACCTGACGGTGCAGCGCAAGCGTCTTGGACGGCTTATCCCCAGATACCCATTCCCCATCGCTCGCAACCTTGGAGACTGCTGCTGGATCAAGCCGTCCCAGGCACGCATCGGTAGGTGTGATCAACCACCCATCCTCCAGCCGCGCGCTGATGTTGCCGGCACTGCCCACCGTATAGCCCCGCTCGTACAGGCTCTTGCCGACGGTGCAAATCTCTTCTCGCAACTTGCTTTCTTTGCTCATGACTACCTCAGAAAAATATAATCCGTGGACAAAAAGCCTGATTCACCATCGTCAATGATTTAGCGAATCTCAATTACAGCGTTATCGACATTGCTGATAGCGGGCAAATATGCACAATCATCACAACTAAACCCTGAGATACCTCCGTGCAGACCGATCACCTTCCAAAAGTCAGTCTGATTGATGTCGCTCGCCATGCGGGCGTATCGACAGCAACCGTATCGCGAGTGCTCAATGGCACTGCCATTGTCAGCGACGCCCGGCGCGAAGCCGTTGAGCGCGCATGCGACGAATTGGGGTTTGTCATAAACGGTGCAGCGCGCACGCTCATGACCAACCGCAGCATGACGATTGGCGCTGTTGTACCCAACCTCGCAGCCGAGACGTTTTCGCGCCCGCTCGCCGCTTTTCAGCGCCGGGTGCATGAAGCCGGTTACACACTGTTGCTCGCAGACTCCCAATTCGACATGGACATAGAGCTTCGCGAAGTGACCACTCTGCTGGAGCATGGCGTCGACGCCTTGATGGTGGTGGGTCACACCCACCATCCCAAAATGTGGGGCCGCATTGAAAGTCGCGGTATTCCCTGCGTACAAGGCTGGACCCTGGACCCGAATCGCCCGAGCGTTGGGTTCGACAATGCTGCGGTCGCACGCGAAATGACCAGCCATCTCGTCGAATTCGGCCATCGCAAAATTGCGCTCATCATTGGCATGCGCCCTTCGAACGACAGGTGGACGACACGCATCGAAGCCATCCACGCCAGGCTTGCAGAAGATGGATTGGAGCTGCCTGACCACTACATGATCCAGGACGCGTTTACCCTCGAGGATGGTCGCAGGGCAATGTTCGAGTTGCTCGACCTGCCAGAGCCGCCGACGGGCATCATCTGCGGTAACGATATCCTGGCCTTTGGTGCGCAAATCGCCGCTCACTCACGAGGGGTTCGCATTCCTGAGGACCTTTCGATCATCGGTTTGAACGACTTCCACTACGCCGCGTATCTCACCCCGCCATTAACAACGATGCGCATCAACCTTGAACAAATCGGTGAGCGTGCCGGCGATTATTTGCTGAGCCAATTAACGAATGAGCCACTGGGAACTCAGCCGTTGATCGAAACAAAACTGATGGTTCGAGCAAGCACCGGTCCGGCACCAGAAAACCGATAACCGCTGGCGGCCGGTCAGTTCCTGGCAAATGATGCTTAGCGTAGTTCCAGCCCTTTTTCACGGTAGGCGATCGCCGAGGCGTCACTGCGCAAGTGATCAAACAGCTCGGCCACGGCATCAGCGTTCTCACAGCCCACGAATGCCGCAGCTGAAAACGAAGTCGTGCTCTGCACGGCCTCAGGTAATGGACCGATGACCTCGACCCCCTCGACGACCAGCAACTCACTGATCTGTTGAATCGCCACGTCGGCGTTGCCCTCGGTGATCTGCCTGGCGGTGAAACCTTGTGGGATGGTGCTGGCCTTGGCATTGATCTGGTCAGCGATACCCAGCTGGGCGATAAGCTTCTGAAAGTAGATGCCGCTGGCACCGCCAAGCGAGTACGCGACTGAGCGGGCGTTAAGTAACGTCTGCACTAACGCTTCAACAGTAGAAATATCGTGATGCTCGACACCGGCTCGCACGGCGACTCCAATACGGGAGTCCACCAGTTCGACACGACTGGCAGCATCGACAATTCCGCGCTGAACCAGCTCATCCATTGCCGGTACGGTCACAATGATCGCGTCGCCGCGGGCGCCTTTTTCGATATTGTCCATCAGCACAGTGGTGGGCGCCCATTCGATGTCCACTGCTCCGCCTTTCGCCTCGAAGGCCGGCAAAATGGATGCATCAAATGGCGCGCGAACGACCAGCGCGCTCATCAGTCGTACACCTGGTACCGCTTCTTGCTCGTTCATTGTTTTTACCTGTTCAACGGTTGCTCGGGATAAATGGGGCAATCAAGAGACGCGGCGAAGTAAGTCGGGATGCAATTGGTGCAAGCGACGAACACCCACCAACGCCATATCACGATCAATTTCTTCTTTGAGGATGCGCATTGCGTGCAGCACACCCTGCTCTCCTCCGATCGCCGCGGCATAGAGGAAGGAGCGCCCGAGGAAAACAAAGTCCGCCCCCAGCGCCATCGCCTTGAGAACGTCAGTGCCCCGTCGTATACCGCTGTCGATCATCACTTTCATGGCGCCCTTGTGCTCGGCGATCTCAGCCAATACATCCAATGGGGCGACGGCATAATCGAGCTGGCGACCACCGTGATTCGAGACGATGATGCCGTCGACACCAAGATCACGCGCCACGCGCGCGTCCTCGGCACTCAAGATGCCTTTTAAAACCAGATTGCCTTTCCAGCGCTTGCGAATGGCTTCAATGTGCGTCCAGTCGAGTTGGTCACGAGCATTGGTGTTGCGCACGACGTTGTTGGACATCATGGCTGGACCGCGCAGGGCTTCGGTGTTCTCGAAATGAGGCATGCCATGTTGGATGACAGTGCGCAGCACTGTGCCGAACAACCAGTTCGGCTTCATTGCGCTTTGCCACATGACTTTGGGCGTGACCTTGATTGGCATGCTGAAACCGCTGCGTTGCACGTGCTCACGGTTGCCGAGAACCGGAAGGTCGCCGGTTATTACCAACGTTTTGTAGCCTGCGTTTTCAACCCGATCAATCAGCGGATCAATGCGTTTAGGGTCGCCTGGGAGATAAGCCTGAAACCAGCTTTGCGGGTTACGAGCAATGACGTCCTCCAGTGAAATCAGCGACGAGGCGCTGAGAATCATAGGCACATTCATCGCTTTGGCCGCACCCGTGAGTACCAGGTCTCCTCGATAGGCTACAAACGCCGCCCCCCCTAAGGGTCCAACTCCAAACGGATGCGAGAAGGTATGGCCAAACAGCGTGGTGTCCTGTTTGCGTCCAGACACATCGACGAACATCCGTGGGACGAAACGGTATTTCCGGTAGGCATCACGCGTTCCACGTAAGGCGGTTTCCGTTTCTACACCACCGCAAACATGGTGGAACACCATGGTAGGCAAATGTCGTTTTGCATGACGCTCGAAATCATCCAGCGCTAACAGATCGCGGAATCGGTGGGGAATCGTAGTCACAGGCCGCGGCACATTGACGGCGATTGGGGCATCGGATTGCACGCCTACGCCTTTTGTTGTTGTGTCTGAAGTCATACGAAATCTCGTTAAACGCGCTAGCCATGGATTGGAGCGCTAGCGTGTGCCGGCCCGTGAGTCGCATCAAAACCAACTCAAAATGAAAGCGCTTACATGCTAGGGCCGTTCCTTGATGGCCGTCAATCGCAAGACCGTCATTTTTCGTTTTTCCATCACCAACCAGTTATCTCAAAAGAACTCAGATGCTTCCTGTTGACGTTGCTGAAAAAATGGCGTGATAATTTGTAAACGCTTACATTACACGCTACCAGCTTGTTGAAAGACGTCCGACACAGGCTTGAAATCTCTGCATCCATGCGGATACCGCTGCGCAATCCAATAACAAAGGACCACCCGATGCCACCTCGAATTGTTTTACTTCATGCCACTTCGGTGGCCATGCAACCTATCCAGGAAGCTTTCGCTCGGGGTTGGCCAGAAGCGGAAATCGTCAACCTGCTGGATGATGGATTGACCATTGATCGCGCTAGAGAGACAGAGCTGTCTTCACAAATGATTCAGCGTTTCGTTGATTTCGGTCGGTACGGGTATGACACGGGTGCCGCAGGCGTTTTGGTCACCTGCTCCGCATTCGGTCCAGCTATTGATCGCATGGCCAAAGTGCTACCTGTGCCGGTTCTAAAACCAAACGAAGCGATGTTTCAAGCCGCGATCGCGCAAGGTAAAAAGATCGGCATGCTGGCCACCTTCGCTCCCGCGGTCAGCACAATGACTGCGGAATTCGACGAGTACGTTTCCCGCATCGGATCGGACGCGACACTGCATACCATCGTCGTTGAAAAGGCCATCGACTTGCTGCGCAAGGGCGACGTCGAAACCCATAACAGGCTTATTGCAGAGCGTGCGCCGGAATTGGCCGATTGCGACGCAATCATGCTCGCTCACTTCTCCACCTCACGCGCCGCAGAGGCGGTTCGAGCAGTGGTTAACGTCCCGGTGCTGACAGCGCCTGATGCAGCGGTTCAGCGCATGCGGGCACTGATCGAAGTCTCACAAGCGCAGGGGTAATCAGCGATGTTATTAGGCGTAATTGCAGACGACTTCACTGGCGCCAGTGACATTGCAGTCACCTTGGCAAAGGGCCTGCCGGGTCAGGGCGGCCTGAAAACCGCGCAGTTTCTTGGCGTGCCTGATCAACCGGCTCCGAAAGATATCGAAGCTGGTGTGGTGGCTTTAAAAAGCCGCTCTATCCCTGCGGCACAAGCCATTGAGCAATCCCTGGCGGCCTGCCGCTGGCTGAAGGAACAAGGCTGCCAGCAGATCCTTTTCAAATACTGTTCGACCTTCGACTCTACCCCGGCTGGCAACATCGGTCCGGTCGCGGAAGCCTTGGCGTTGGAGTTGGGTGCAGAAGCTGTTGTCGTCTGCCCATCGTTTCCTTCCATGGGCCGCACCCTGTACCAAGGTCATTTGTTCGTTAATGGCCAGTTGTTAAGCGAGTCGGGCATGCAAAATCATCCGGTAACGCCGATGACCGATCCGGATATTCGCAGGGTGCTTCAAGCTCAAAGTCAGGCGCCTACCGGTTTTATTGCCTGGCAGGTGGTACGCCAAGGAAGTGATGCGCTCGAAGCTGCGTTGGACGCCTCGCGCAAGAATGGAGAACGGCTGACGGTGGTCGATGCCATCGAAGACGAGGACTTGGTGGTTATCGGCAAGGCGTGTCGTTCTGCGCCCCTGCTCACTGGCGGATCAGGTATCGCCCGTGGACTCCCACGCAATTTCATCGATCAAGGCTTGGCTGCTGGCGTCGAGCTGGGTGATGTTCAGGTCAAAGGAGGCGAAGCTATTTTGGTCGGTAGTTGCTCCGGAGCGACACTCGGGCAGATCGCACAGCATGGGCTGGATCATCCAATGTTGATGATCACCGTAAAAGATGTACTGGAGGGCAGCATCAACCCTATTCATCTGGTCAGCTTCGTCCTCGAACACCTTGGGCAATCGCCGCTGGTTTATTCCTCCGGTGAGCCCGAAGAGGTCAAGGCCATCCAGCAGCAGTATGGCCAGGAAAGCGTTTCTGCAGCACTGGATGAGCTATTTGGAGAAGCCGCCCGGCTGCTCGTCCAGTACGGCGTGCGCCGAATTGTAGTCGGGGGCGGAGAAACGTCGGGCGCTGTCGTGAGTGCATTAAAACTAGGGGCTCTGACGATCGGGGGCGAGATCGATATCGGTGTGCCTGCCCTCCTCTCCAGCGGCAGCGATCCAGTAGCCCTGGCACTCAAATCCGGCAATTTCGGCTCGAAAGATTTCTTCGCCAAAGCGGTGAAACACCTAGGGGGAAATGCCTGACTTGCTCACAAGTCCTATCCGTCTCGTTCCACCTGAGGTACCGACATGACCCAGAATAGTAAGACGCGGTTTTGCGCAAATCTGAAGTGGCTGTTCACCGAGCAACCTTTTCTGGACCGGTTTGCAGCCGCTTCCAAGGCTGGTTTCGAGGCAGTGGAATACGCTTCGCCGTACGAGTATTCGGCAACTGAGCTGCGCTCACGTCTGAAAGACAATGGCCTGAAGCAGGTGTTGATCAATACCCCCGTGGGTGCTCCCGGTACCGCTACTGCTTCTGGCTCTGCCTGCCTGAAAGGATACGAAGAGCAAAGTCGAACCGGCCTCAAGCGCGCCTTCGAATACGCCAGCGCGCTGGATTGCCCACTGGTGCACCTGATGGCCGGCATCCTGCCTCAGGGGGAAGACCGTGACGATGCTTTCAAACGGTATGTAGATCACGTCGCCTGGGCCGCCGAATTGGCTCGTGACGCCAAGATCAAGCTGGTATTGGAAGCCCTCAATCAGCGCGATGTTCCAGGCTTCATCGTCCAGACTCAGGAGCAATCCGCATCCGTTGTGCAGACGGTGGGCAGCGAGCATGTCGGGCTGTTGTTCGACATCTACCACTGCCAGGTCAGTCAGGGTGACATTGCTACCCGCCTCAAGGCGCTGATGCCATTGATTGCCCACGTTCAGGTCGCGGACCCACCACTGCGCTCCGAACCCGGCTTGGGCGAGATCAACTGGGATTACGTCTTCAAACACTTGCTGGAACTTGGATATGACGGCTGGATCGGTTGCGAATACAGACCGTCCAATGGAACCGAAGCTGGCCTCGGCTGGCGTACGCGTTTCGTCTGACACCCCCCAGAAAAGGGTCGTTATCAATGTGAGGTGCAAAATGTGCGTAGCTAAGTCCAACTTTTCGTCAGTGCTCCTTGTCAGACTCAGACTTGCTCTCATACAGAGGAAGAGATGATGACCCAGTATGTATTTACCCCAGCCGAAACCCCTTCACTCGCTGTCCAGGGTGACGAATCCCGCTTTCCTGTCCGTCGCGTTTTTTGTGTGGGTCGCAACTACAGTGAACACGCCCGGGAAATGGGACACGACCCTGATCGTGAGCCTCCGTTTTTTTTCATGAAGCCCGCTGATGCTGTGGTTGCTGCTCAGGGAACCATCGCCTATCCGCCTTTGACTGCAGACTTGCATCATGAGGTTGAACTGGTAGTAGCCATCGGCAAGGATGGCGCAGACATTTCTCCTGAGGCTGCACTTGAGTACGTCTGGGGATATGGCGTTGGTGTCGATCTGACCCGTCGGGATATTCAAGCTCAGGCGAAAAAGATGGGGCGTCCTTGGGAATGGGCCAAGGCTTTCGATCAGTCGGCACCGTGCACCGCGTTACAACCTGTGAGCGCAGTTGGCCACCCTGCCAAAGGGCAGGTATGGCTCAAGGTAAATGGCGAGCAGCGACAAGTTGGCGATCTCGCGGATCAAATCTGGGCAGTCAGTGATGTGATCAGTTATGCGTCAAAATCCGTAGCGCTCAAGGCTGGCGATCTCATCTTCACCGGAACGCCGGCGGGCGTAGGAGCGTTGCAGCTGGGGGATGTTGTCAACGCAGGTATCGAAGGTATCGGTGAGCTGAGTTTCTCTATCGGTAAACGTTGATCTTGGCGTGCCGATTGTTGCCGATTAAAGTGCGGTATATGCATTGAGAGAAGCGCATATGCCTTTAAGCACACGCATACTGACGTACGGGATGCAGCAACGCAGCGATCGGCACGACTTTTACATCCGTGACAAGCGGGGGCGAGCCGCACTGACCAGCCCGCATCGGCACGAGTATTTCCAGATTCAGATCAATCTGGGTGGTGATACCGTGCAACATATCGGCGGAGCTGTACGTCCCTTTCCCAGGAAAGCGATGGCTTTCATCCTCCCGCATCGTCTTCACCTGATACCTCACCCTGACGACGGCGATTTCATTCTCATCAACTTCAGCCAGGAGTTTTTCCTGCCGCAGTTGAAGTGTGATCCTTTGGATTTGGAAGACATACCCATCGGGCAGGCTCCCGAGCTTTCGCCGTTTCGATTTCAGGAACATATAGACTTCATACTTGAGGACAGCGCATTCGATGAGGTGAGAACCTTGTTGGATCGCATGCGCGCATTAGACCAAAACAGAGAGTTTGGCGTACGAGAAAGACTCAAAGGTTATCTATTCCAGATCGTTGGCCTGGTGTGCCAACACTTTTCCGAGCCACTAAAAGCCCTAGGTGCCAGCAATGCTACCCATCAAGGTCGAAAGGACGCTCTTGCCCGAGTGCGCACTTACATCCGTAACCATATACACGATCCAACGCTTGGTTTGAAGGAGGCGGCGGCAGCGGCATTTCTATCTCCAAACTACCTCACACATTTATTGCGCAAGGAAACCGGAAAACCATTCTCACAACTCGTTCTCGACCGACGGATGCAGTTGGCTCGGACGCTGCTACTTAACAGCCAACTGCCGATAGGCCAAGTAGCGCACGGTTGTGGGTTCGTCGATGAAGCTTATTTTTCGCGTTGTTTCCGCAAGGAGCACGGTCTCCCACCCGGACAATTTCGCCGCGCTCATCAGACTCCAAACTGATCGCGGGCTGACAACCTATGCTGATTCAATCTAAAGTTGAATTTCTGATTATCAATAGAAGCACCTTTAATAAGCTACAGCTATATAACCAATCCCGAGAGATCCAGAAGCGTGCGTATCCTTGGTGCACTCTTCAGGATTCGCTTTTCTGTGGCCTTCGCGAATGTCTTGTGTACATTGACCGACCTCCTTGTCACTCGATCAAAAGGTACCAAAGTGGTGCAAGACGGAACACTTCGCACCACAAGTTCGCTTGAAAAAAATCGACAGAAAATCACATTTTTTCCTCTTGTCCGTTTATCGACATATGACGACCTCCTAGCGATAGACGCCAATTATCTTGCCGTGCAATTCTAGGATCATTAATAAATTATTTTATTAATCATATAGCCGGCTTCTATTTTTTCGAATAACTACGGAAAGAATAAGTTGCGCCTGCTTATAACTAAACACCGCAATCATTTAACAATTTTCTTACACGTCGTAATAAACCTTAATTTCTGGCACGCCGCTTGCTCTCTCTCATCGTGATATTAACGTAGTTGCGAGCATCCCCTTATGAGCAGAGAACAATATTTAATAGAAAGCGCCCAGGTTAAGTCATTGAGCGCACGCGGTTATCAACTCGTCATTGGCGTTATTTGTATGATGGCGATTTCCAGTCCGCAATATGTATGGACGCTTTTCACCGCCCCACTCACTGCGAAACTGGGTGTTTCGCTGGCACAGGTTCAAATAACCTTTTCATTATTGATTATCCTGCAAACCTTCTTTTCGCCTGTGCAAGGTTACTTGGTCGATCGTTTTGGCATTCGCACGCTAGTGGGCCTCGGCTGTGCGCTGTCCGGCCTCAGTTGGGTGCTGGCCAGCCAAGCCTCGTCACTGAGTATGCTTTACCTGAGCTACGGAGTGGTCGGCGGCCTGGGTACCGGGATCGTTTATGTCGGGATCGTCGGCCTGATGGTGCGCTGGTTCCCGGATCGCCGCGGCCTCGCCGCCGGCGCAGTGGCTGCCGGGTATGGCATGGGAGCGATGATCACCACCTTCCCTATCAGCAACAGTCTGCAAAATGTCGGTATGGAAACCACCATGCTGACCTTCGGCCTGGCGCTGGGCATTGTGGGGCTCGTGGCATCGCGCTTTCTGCGCCAGCCTCCGACATCGCAGAGCATGGACTCGCTGCCCGAAATGAAACAAACCGTGGTCGATGTGCCGCCTCGTAAAGTGCTGAAGACACCCGTGTTCTGGCTGATGTTCGCCATGTTCACCATGATGTCGACGTCAGGGCTGATGGTCACTTCGCAAATGGCCAGTTTCGCCAAGGACTTCGGAATGACCACCGTGATGGTGATGGGCATGGCCGCATTGCCACTCGCCTTGACCATCGACCGCGTCTGCAATGGCCTGACACGCCCGCTGTTCGGCTGGATCTCCGATCGCTATGGCCGCGAAAACACCATGGCTTTCGCGTTTCTTTTCGAAGGTACCGCCATGACCCTGTGGCTGCTGACCAGCGATAACCCGGTGCTGTTCGTCCTGCTCTCTGGCGTCGTATTCCTGGGCTGGGGTGAAATATTTTCGCTGTTCCCTTCGACGCTGACCGACACCTTCGGCACTCGTCACGCCACCACCAACTATGGGTTCCTGTACATGGCGCAAGGGATCGGTTCGATTTTTGGTGGCCCGGTCGCGGCGCTGCTGCACCAAAGTACCGATAGCTGGTACCCGGTGTTCGCCGTTGCCATCAGCTTCGACATCATTACCGCCCTACTCGCCTTTTTCGTGCTCAAACGCATGCGCGCCAACTGGATCGCCAAGCACTCGCTGAAGTCTTAATAACGAGGAAAAATCGTATGTTGAACACGACACTTGCTGCCCGCGGCATTGCAGTAGCCCCCCATAGTCTGGCGGCACAATCAGCCCTGGCAGTGCTGCGCGAAGGCGGCAACGCCATCGAAGCCATGGTCGCAGCGGCTGCCACGATCGCCGTGGTGTACCCGCACATGAACAGCCTGGGCGGCGACGGTTTCTGGCTGATCGTGCCAGCGCAAGGCGCGCCACTCGCAATCGACGCCAGCGGTCCGGCGGGTAGCCTGGCGACCCTCGCCCGCTACGACGGCATGAGCAAGATCCCGACACGCGGTGCCGACGCAGCACTCACCGTCGCGGGCACTGTTGGTGGCTGGCAGGAAGCGCTGGCCATAGCGGCTGAGTTGGGTGGACAAACCCCATTACCGCGCCTGCTGGAGGATGCCATCCACTACGCCAGCGCCGGGATCCCCACCACCCCGTCGCAGCACCTGGCCACTTCCAGCAAACAAGCCGAACTGCAAAGCATCCCGGGGTTCGCCGAAACGTTTCTACACAACGGTGCTGCGCCTGAAGCAGGCAGCCTGTTCAAACAGCCGCGCCTGGCAGTCACCTTGCGCACACTCGCCGAAACAGGCCTGGACAGCTTCTACCGAGGTACGCTGGGCGACTCCATCGCCCGTGACCTGAACGCAGTGGGTTCACCGGTCACCCGCGAGGATCTGGCCAACTACCGAGCCAAGCGAGTGCTCCCCCTGGAGTTGGCTCACAGCGCCGGCACCGTTTACAACCTGACACCACCCAGCCAAGGGCTGGTATCGCAATTGATCCTGGGCATTGCCGACCATGCTGGTCTGAATGACTTCTCTGCGGACGGGGCCGACCATATCCATACCCTGGTCGAAGCCACCAAATTGGCATTTGCTGTACGCGACGCCCATATCACCGACCCTGACCACATGACGATCAATCCGCAAAGCTGCCTCAGTCCAGCCTACCTGCAAGCATTCGCGGCACAAATCAACCCGCAGAAAGCCGCGCCCTGGGGCGAAGGCAAAGGCCCCGGCGATACCATCTGGATGGGTGTGATCGATAACGACGGGCTGGCGGTGTCGTTCATTCAAAGCATCTATCACGAGTTCGGCAGCGGTATCGTGCTGCCGGAGTCGGGCCTGAACTGGCAGAACCGCGGTGCCTCGTTCAGCCTGGATCCGGACCACCTCTTGAGCCTGAAACCGGGAAAGAAACCTTTCCATACCCTCAATCCTGCAGCGGCACGCCTGAAGGATGGACGCACCCTGGTTTACGGCACCATGGGCGGTGATGGCCAACCGCAGACGCAAGCTGCCGTGTTCAGTCGCTATGCCGTATTCGGTCAACCATTGCAGCAAGCCGTGACGGCGCCGCGCTGGTTGCTGGGGCGTACCTGGGGTGAAAGTTCCGACACGTTGAAAATGGAGGCACGCTTCGACGACAAGGTACTGAATGTACTCAGGGCTCGAGGGCACGAAATGGAAATATTGGCTCCGTTCTCCGAAACCATGGGCCACGCGGGTGCGGCGGTTCGGCTGGTTAACGGATCATTCGAAGGTGCATTTGACCCGAGGGGAAATGGAGCTGCTGCCGGGTACTGACGACTGGATGGCGGACTCGCTCAAGGCTGCGACTCATGCAATCACCTTCAGCCAGTCCGCCCTACCTTTTTGGGCATCGTCTTTCATCAACTCATTGATCGCCACATCGACCAGATCGCTGCGAAGCACAAAGGTACTTATTCGGAATCCAAACGTCTGGAAGCTTTCAAGCGACATCCCCTGATGCCCATCGTCGTCACACCCATCTTCCGCCATGCACCATTTTCGCGCCTGCCTGCCCGTTTTTGGTCTATGACGCCCTGATCATTGACGTTATTACTGCGTGAGACAGCGCCCTGTAGCCCATGCGCATGGGCTACACACGTTGGCACGCTTCATGCCTCGATTAATAATTAATTTTCAATAGTTGCAATTTGCAAATAAAAAGCATCATCGGATAGCGCAAGGCTCGAATCATTTTTTCTAACATTTTTACGAGGTGGAGCATGATGAAGCGATGGTTGAAAATGTGTGTAGCGGGAGCACTGGTGGCGAGCGCTGCAACGATGGTGTACGCGCAAGATGACTCCAAGGTGTTGCGCATCGTTCCCCAAGCGGACCTGAAGATCCTTGACCCGATTTGGACCACGTCGTTCATCACGCGCAACCACGGGTATATGGTCTATGACACATTGTTCGGCGTGGACGCAGAGGGCTCGGTGCAACCGGAGATGGTGGACAGTTACACCACCTCGCCGGACGCCAAGACCTGGACGTTCACGCTGCGCAAGGACCTGGCTTTCAGCGACGGCAAGCCGGTCACCTCGACCGACGTCATCGCGTCGATCACGCGCTGGGGCAAGCGCGACGTGTTCGGGCAGAAATTGCTCGCGGCAATGGCCTCCTTCGACGCAATCGATGCCAAGACTTTTCGCATCACCTTGAACCAAGCGTTCCCGATGATCCTCGAGGCGCTCGGCAAGCCGTCCGGCAGTGCCGCATTCATCATGCCCAAGCAAGTCGCCGATACCCCGCCGGACCAGCAGATTACCGACTACACCGGCTCCGGCCCCTTCATCCTCAAGCTTGACGAGTATCGCCCGGGCGCGAAGATCGTCTACCTCAAGAACCCAAACTATGTGCCGCGCAATGAACCGGCTTCGGGCACGGCCGGCGGCAAGCATGTCTATGTCGACCGGGTCGAATGGCTTGTCCTCAAGGACGCCCAGACTCAGGCCAATGCGATTGCGAACGGCGAAGTGGACATGATCGAATGGATGCCCGCCGAGCAGTACGCGGCGTTCAAAAACAATCCCAAGCTGGAGCTGGTGAAACCGACTCCCGCCGCACTCGTCGACTTACACCTGAACCATCTGGTGGCGCCATTCAACAACCCGAAGATCGCCCGGGCCGCCATCATGGCGATCAACCAGGAAGCGCTGATGCGGGCTCAGTTGGTCAACAAGGACCTGTACCGCGGCTGCACCTCGATTTACCCCTGCGATTCGGCGCTGGCGTCGAGCGAAACTGCCTACTTCACCGGAAAGCCGCAGTTTGCGGCAGCTCAGGCGTTGCTCAAGGAAGCAGGCTATGACGGCAAGCCGGTGGTGCTGCTGTATCCGGCCGACTTCGCCGTGCTCAACAAATTCCCGCCGGTCATGGCGCAACTGCTGAAGCAGGCCGGCTTCAATGTCGACATGCAGGCGATGGACTGGAACACCTTGGTAACACGCCGCACCAGCAAGGCGCCGGCCGACCAGGGTGGCTGGAACCTGTTCATGACCGGGTGGGTACCCGGCGACACGATGAACCCGATGTACTTTGCGCCGCTGACAGGCAATGGCGAGAAAGGCTGGTTCGGTTGGCCGACTGACAACAAGCTCGAGCGACTGAAGGGCGAATTCATGGTCGCCACCGATGCGGCGCAGCGCAAGACAATCGCTGCTGCGATCCAGTTGGAAACGTTCGAGAGCGCACTCTTCGCACCACTGGGTAACTTCGATTTGTATTCGGTGATCCGCAAGGGCGTGGTCAGCGGCGTCGTGAAGGCCCCAGTCAACGTGTTCTGGAACATCCAGAAAATTTAAGCACGACCGCGGGCGGCGGGCCGTCGCCGCCTTGCGGGTGACACCCCATTATTTGTCAATCGGCCTGGGAGCAAAACGAGATGCTTTTCTTTCTTTTCCGGCGCGTGCTGTCGACGCTGCCGGTCCTGGTCATTGTCGGTCTCATCGTGTTCATGATTCTGCGCCTGACGCCGGGCGATCCGGCGGCGGCCCTGGTCGGTGACAACGGCACCAGCGCGGACATCGCGCTGGTGCGCGCTAACCTCGGGCTGGACCGGCCATTGCCGGTGCAGTTTTTCAACTGGAGCAGCCAGATCCTGCAAGGCAATCTGGGCGAGTCGTACTACATGAAGCAGCCGGTGACCAGCCTGATCGCGCATCGCATCGAGCCAACTCTGGCCTTATCCGCACTGACGCTGGTGCTCACGCTGCTGCTCGCGGTACCGCTCGGCGTGATCGCAGCCTGGCGCCACGGCGGCTGGCTGGACCGAATGCTGATGGGGTTTTCCGTCATGGGGTTTTCGGTACCGTCGTTCGTGGTCGGCTACATCCTCATCTGGGCGGTCGCCTTGCATGCGCAACTGCTTCCGGTGCAGGGATATGCCTACTTGAGCGACGGCTTCGGTCCCTGGCTCGCACACCTTATCCTGCCTGCAATCACGCTATCGATCGTCTACCTCGCACTGATTGCCCGCGTCACGCGCGCAGCCGTCGCCGAAGCGCTGACAGAAGACTACATCCGCACCGCCCGCGCCAAAGGTATCTCCGAGATGCGTGTGCTGATCCGCCATGCCCTGGCCAATGCCGCCGTACCAATCGTCACAGTGATCGGCATTGGCGTCGGCTTGTTGATTGGTGGCGTGGTGGTCACTGAAACCGTGTACGCCATCCCGGGGCTCGGGCAATTGACGGTTGATGCCGTTCTGGCGCGCGATTTCCCGCTGATACAAGGCATCACGCTGCTCTTTTCCGTGGTGTACGTGCTGATCAACCTGCTGGTCGACCTGAGCTACTTGTTGCTCGACCCGCGCATCCGTTATTGAGCGGGGACCCTATGGACATGACCGAGAATCACGCCAAGCCTCACAACCTGATGGCCATTGCCGCGCCGAGTACTATCCTGGCCAACCTTGAGGCAGTGCCGACCACACGCTCGCGCACACCGCTGTGGCGCCTCGTCCTGCGCAACTGGTCGGTGCGGCTGGGAGGCAGCGCGCTGCTGCTGCTTGTGCTGGCGGCGCTCGCCGCGCCGTTGCTGGGCACGATCGACCCGACCGCAATGGACCCGTCGAGCGCCAACCTCCTGCCCGGCGTGCAAGCCGAATTCACCGACCTGTCCGGCGAGACATTGCAACACTTCTTCCTGATGGGTACCGACAGCCTGGGACGGGATACCTGGAGCCGGGTCGTCTACGGCGCACGCGTGTCACTGTCGGTTGGAATCTCGGTAGCGCTGCTGGCACTCGCCTGCGGCGGCCTGGTCGGTGTGGCGGCCGGGTATTTCCGTCGCCTCGACGACATCATCATGCGCACGATGGACAGCGTGATGGCGATTCCCAGCATCCTGTTCGCGATAACGCTGATGGCGCTATGGCGGCCGACCCTGATCACGGTGATCGTCGCCATTACCATTCCCGAAATTCCGCGCGTAGCGCGCCTGGTGCGCTCGATTGTGCTGACCATCCGCGAGGAGCCGTACGTCGAGGCCGCCATCTCGCTGGCCACGCCGACCCTGAAGATTCTGTGGCGTCACATCCTGCCAAATGCGATCGCACCGTTGATCGTACAGGGCACCTATGTATGCGCATCCGCAATCCTGGTGGAAGCGATCCTGTCGTTCCTGGGCGTGGGCCTGCCACCGGACATTCCGACCTGGGGCAATGTGATGGCCGATGGGCGCATGCAATTCAACCAGTATCCGCACACCGTGCTGTTCCCGGGTATCTTCCTGGCGCTGACGGTGCTGGCGGTCAACATCATGGGCGACGGATTGCGCGATACGCTCGATCCGAAATTCAACAAGCGAGGAAGCTGAAGCCATGCGCGATACGAATGTAAACACGCACATACCCGCCGCGACCATCCTCGCCGTCAAGCAGCTGACGATTACGCTGCCGGCCGGCGCCGACCGTTCGCATGCGGTGCACAATATTTCACTCGAAGTGCAACAGGGCGAGATCGTATGCCTGTTGGGCGAGTCCGGCTCGGGCAAATCGGTGATCGCGCAGGCAGTGATGGGGCTGTTACCGGCGACGCTGAAGACGCTGAACGGCGATATCGAACTGCTGGGCGAAAGCGTGCTGACGGCAAGCCCGATGCGTATCCGCCAGATGCGCGGAGAAATGATGGCCATGGTGTTTCAGGAGCCGATGACGGCCCTGAACCCGATCATGACGTGCGGCGCCCAAGTCGACGAAATGCTCGCCCAACACAGCCACAGTCGCGCCAGCGAGCGGCGCCGGCGCATCCTCGAAATCTTTGAACACGTTCAATTACCGGAACCGGAACGTATCTACGCGTCCTACCCGCATCAGTTGTCAGGCGGCCAGCGTCAACGCATCGTGATCGCGATGGCGCTGATCCTGAAGCCGGCGTTGCTGATCTGCGACGAGCCCACCACGGCGCTCGACGTCACGACTCAGGCCGAGATCCTCAAGCTGATCCGTGAATTGCAGACCGAAAGCGGCACCGCCGTGCTGTTCATCACCCACGATTTCGGCGTCGTCGCCGAAATCGCCGACCGGGTCGTCGTGCTGCGGCTGGGCGACATGATCGAGCAGGGTCCCAAGATGCAGGTACTGCAGCAGCCGCGTGAACCTTATACCCGCATGCTGCTGAGCGCCGTCCCCGGGCTGGTGCCGCGCGCCCGACCGCCAGTGCAGAAAGCCTATCCGCTGCTCGAAGCGCGCGCGATCGGCAAGACGTATTTGACGGGTTCCTGGCCAGGCCGCAAGCGTGAGGTAAAAGCGGCCAGCGACGTGTCACTGACAGTGTTGCCGGGCGAAACGGTGGGCATCGTGGGCGAGTCCGGTTCCGGAAAGTCGACGGTCGCGCGCTGCATTGCGCGGCTGATCGAGCCGACCACCGGCGATATCTTCGCCGATGGTCGATCAGTGGCCAACGCTCGCGGCCGTGACCTGTATCCGTTCCGGCGCAGCGTGCAAGTGGTCTTCCAGGACCCTTACCGCTCGCTCAATCCACGTCAGACGGTGGGCGACTCGATCATCGAAGGACCACTCAATTTCGGCGTGCCGTACGCCCAGGCGTGGCAACGCGCGGAAGAATTGATGACGCTGGTACGCCTGAAACCCGATGCGCTGCACCGCTACCCCAGCGAATTTTCGGGCGGTCAGCGGCAACGGATCTCGATCGCACGGGCGCTGGCGTGCGAGCCGCAAGTGTTGATCGCCGACGAGGCTGTGTCCGCCCTCGATGTCTCGGTCCAGGCGCAAATCCTCGAACTGCTTGACGACATCCAGCGCCGGTTGCGGATCGGCATCCTGTTCATCACGCACGATCTGCGGGTGGCCAGCCAGATCTGCGACCGGGTCATAGTGATGCGGCGTGGTGAGATCGTCGAGGAAGGCTTGATCGAGGATGTATTCCTGGCGCCGCGCCATGAATACACGCAGGCCTTGTTGGCGGCGGCACCGGGGCGTGGTTTTTCGTTCGGCACGGCGTAACAAAGTGGGGGCAGCGCATGCGCTGCCCCCTTACGCCGCATGTGCGATGCTAACCAGCGTCAGTCTTGAAGCAACCGGGTGATTGCCGTGGAAATAAACGCGGCGTCTTCCACATTGGCAGTCGGCAGGCCGGCGCGGTGGCCCCAGATCGATTGAATTGGCAGCAGTGTGGCATTGGGCATTTGTTCCACTTCGAGGCGATTGTCTTCCACCTGGAAATACAGGTCGGTTGTGCCCGGCATGATCAAAGCCTTTGCGGTAATCGCTTTCAGCGCCCCATGGAAATCGCCGTTGTACACAGAGTTGGCAGCAATGTTCGCGTGCTGCCACGCCCACAGCTGCGACAGCAGGTTGTTGGCGTCGCGTCTCAGGAAATTCGCTTCCCACGACATCACCAGAAAATCTTCGAGCGAGGAGAAACCGGCCTGGCGCCACACTTCCTCGCGATAAAACGTTTGCGACATCGCCATGGCGGCATAATTGCGGCCCATGGCACGCAGACCGCGCTCGGGACGCTGGACGAAAGTGCCGTTTTGGAAAGCCGGATCGGTCGTCAGGGTGGCGCGCACCCCTTCGATGAAGACTTGATTATGCGGCGAGGCTTTTGCCGCGCCGCACAGCACGACGAGCCGCTGGACCATGGCTGGATACAGCGCTGCCCAGTGATAAGCCTGCACGCCGCCCATCGACCAGCCGCACGCCATGTGCAAGACCTCGATGCCAAAGTGTTGCGTCAGCATCTGGTGTTGAACTCTGACGCTGTCGG
This sequence comes from Pseudomonas sp. TH39(2020), assembly GCF_016650715.1. Taxonomy (NCBI): domain Bacteria; kingdom Pseudomonadati; phylum Pseudomonadota; class Gammaproteobacteria; order Pseudomonadales; family Pseudomonadaceae; genus Pseudomonas; species Pseudomonas sp. TH39(2020). The sequence continues at coordinate 954,351 of NZ_JAEKFF010000008.1, forward strand.
TGATCGTAAAATTCGGCCAGCGGCTTCCGTTAAAGGGCTCACTGGCATTGCTGGGCGAGGACGACAGCCCATTACCAAACAGGTTCGGGATAATCACAAAGTACTTGTCGGTATCCAGCGCCTTGCCGGGACCAACCATCCACTCGATGTCATAGTGATGCGCGGCAAAAGAGGTCATGTACAGAATGACGTTCGATTTTGCGGCATTCAGTTTGCCGTAAGTCTGATAGGCGAGCTTGGCATCCCTGAATGTGATGCCGGACTGTAAAACGACATTCCCTGCATTGAAGACAAAATGGTCATTCATAACGGGCTCTCGGTGGAAAGTGATATGTGCGGTGTAAAGACTTGGCGCTACATTCAATTCGTGCGCGCGGTCGGCGGACGCGTCCATTCGCCCCCCTCCTCGACATGTTCGGTCAGCTTGCGGATGCAGCGAAACAGCACTTCCTTCTCGTCCGGCGACAGCACCGACATCAACTGCTGGTCGAATTCCCTGCCGATCCTGTCGCTCTTCCGGACGATGGCCTGGCCTTCTTTTGTCACGTGCAGGTGGGTGACGCGCGCATCTACGGTGCCGGTCGAGCGCGTCAACAAGCCACGCTTGGCCAGCGCGGTGACCAGCTTCGAGACCAACGTCTGTTCAAGATACGTCAGCGCGATCAGTGGACCGAGGGAGATGCCCGGCTGCAGGTCGACAAAACGCAGCACGCGAAGCTCGCGCAGGGTGACGCCGCATTCGGCTTCATAGAGGTCGGACGCGACGCCCTTGGCCATTTCGCTCAAGACATCAAGGTGAAAGTTCAGGTGTTCCAGCCTTGGATATAGCGCCTTTGGCATGCTGCTCTCCCATTCAAACATTTGAGTTATCTGTAAATTTCAATCATTGAAATTCCGCCCGATCAGGCTCTTATTCTGCCTTGCCGAGCCAGGCGTCGACCAGACGAACCCAATAGGTCGCCCCTATCGGCAGCAGCTCGTCATTGAAGTCGTAACTGGGATTATGCAGATTGCAGGTCCCCAACCCATGTCCCGCATCGCGATGCGTGCCGTCACCATTGCCGATGAAGACATAGCAGCCCGGCTTGGCCTGCAGCATGAATGCGAAGTCTTCCGAGCCCATGGTGGGCTCAGCTTGGGGGTCGACGTTGTCCATGCCCACGATGGACTGCATCACTTCGACCGCCAGCGCCGTTTCTTTCGGGTGGTTCACCAGTGCCGGATAATTGCGCGTGAACCTGAATTCGATCTGCGCGTCGAATGCGGCGGCCGTATGCTCGGCGATCTCTTTCATGCGCCGCTCAATCAAGTCCAGCACCTCGACGGTGAAGGTACGCACCGTCCCAAGCAGGCTCGCCTCGTCGGGAATCACATTGGTCGCGCTGCCGGCGTGGATTTGCGTGACCGACAACACGGCGGAATCGATCGGGCTGACATTGCGCGAAACGATAGTCTGCCAGCTCTGTGCTATTTGCACGGCGACCATGACCGGGTCGATGCTCTTGTGCGGTTGCGCGGCATGCGCGCCCTTCCCTTTGACAATCACTTCAAAATGATTGCCTGAGGCCATGGTCGGCCCGATCCTCACGCCAAAGGTGCCGGTCGGATGTCCGGGCCAATTGTGCATACCGAATACCGCGTCCATCGGGCACAGGGTAAACAACCCATCGTCCATCATCCGCTTGGCGCCGGCACCGACCTCTTCCGCCGGCTGGAAAATGACATACACCGTGCCGTCAAAATTGCGGTGCTGCGACAGGTAATGCGCGGCGCCCAGCAGCATCGTTGTGTGTCCGTCATGACCGCATGAATGCATCTTGCCTTCATGCCGGGATGCGTGGGCAAACGTATTGAGCTCCTGCATCGGCAGTGCATCCATGTCGGCGCGCAAGCCAATTGCACGGGGGCTGTCGCCGTTCTTGATGACACCGACCACGCCGGTTCCGCCCATGCCGCGCAATACTGGAATGCCCCATTGCGTCAGCTTCTGCGCCACCAGATCAGAGGTGCGCTGCTCTTCATAGCCGAGTTCGGGATGGGCATGGATGTCACGGCGGATTTGCCGGAGTTCGCCATGGAACTGAGTAATCGAATCAATCAACTTCAAGATAGTTTCCTCATTGTCCGAAAAAGGCCTCGCTTCAGTGCGAGGCCTCTTATTGCGCACGCTTGAGAATGTTGCGACCGCTACGCGGTCGAGCGCGGCCTACGGCAACACCGAGGTCCGCTGGACCTCCAACAATTTCGGGGTTTATTACAGGAAGCTGTAGGTGTAGTTGAAGATCAAACGGGTCTGGTCTTGCGCAGGAATGTTGGTGTCGCCACGGTAAGTACCGTGACGCAGCGTCGTACCGAACCCTTTGAGCGCGCCAGTTTGAATCACGTAATCCACACGCAAGTCGCGTTCCCACTCGGTCTGGTCTGGACCTACGCCGTTGGTAGCCTTGATGTCCTGACCACGCAAGTATGAGACCGACGCTTTCAGGCCAGGGGCGCCGAGCGAAGCGAAGTCATAGGTGTATTGACCAAACGTAGTGTTCTCGCCGGCACGAACGAAACTGTTGACCACGCTATCGGTGAACAGATAGAAGCTAGGGCCACCGTTGCCTTCGTTACTACCATTGCCATCGACAACGTTGCCTTGGTTCAGGTACACAAAACCGCCGTCGTCACTGACACGCTGATGGCCAACCAGGAAGGCGTTGCCACCCAGGGTATAGGTGAACATCGCGCTCCAGGTGGTGTTGTCGACTTCACCCGGAGTTTTGGCGTAGCCGCCGTTGTTATTGAACAGGTAGCCCGTCGTGCCATTCTTGCCGTCGGAGCTGCTGTCGAAATAACGCAGGTCAGTCTTGAAGGACTGGTCGTTGGCGATCGGCAACACATGAATCAGACCGAAGAAGTTCTGTTTGTAGTAGTCCTGCAATTCGGAGTGATAAGCCTGCAACGTCAGGTCTTTGGTGGCCTTCCAGTCAACGCCGCCGAAACGGAACTGATTGCTGTCCTGGGTGCCGCCGGCGACGCTCAAACCAGTACTGTTGCTCGTTGCGCGACCTGCAGAGTGCTCGAGTTGACCGGCAACCAGTGTGAAGTTATCGATGTCCTTGGAAGTGATGATGCCACCGTCGTAGGTCGCTGGCAGGAGGCGGCTGTCGTTCGCCAACAGAATCGGCAGTTGCGGCGCCAAGGCACTACCCAAATGCATTTCAGTCTTGGAGATACGAGCCTTCACGTTCGCACCTGCACGACTCCACTCATCTACCGCCGAACCGTCGCTGTCGCTTGGGAAAAAGCTGTTGTTGTCTGGATGGTGGCCTTTGCCGCCGTCCAGGTGAATGCCGACTAACGCCTGAGCGTCGATACCAAAACCGACGAGACCCTCTGTGAAACCGGAGGTGTAATCGAATTTCAGACCTTCGGCGGTTTCTTTTTGATCGTTTGCAGTGCCTTCGCGGGTATCAGCGTTGTAGTAAAAGGTACGTGAACTCACGGAAGCCTTGCTGTCTTCGATGAAACCGGCAGCACCGGCTTGCTGGGCCAACACCCCAACGGCCACGGCAAGCGCCAAGCTGGATTTGTACATGTTCTGCTCCTCGGGCTTTCTAGTCTTGTGTTCAGATGCTTTTTATTTGCAATTCGCAACTATTGAAAATTACCTGATAATCGAGGCATGAAGCGTGCCAACGCATGAAGCCCGCGTACATGAGCAACTGCACACGCTGGCTCAAACAGGGATGACCTCAATGAACAGGGCGCGATAGGCCAAAAAGGGGCCGGCGAGCGCGAAGATTTCCCTTGGGCATCCTGCGCACCACCCGAGTGCGCGCTCATTAAAATTGCACCAAATTGCCGCTTATTCACCTCTGAAATCCCAGGATTCCTGTCCTCTAGGGCCCGATTGCATTCATGGCATCCTTGTTGCTTCCTGCGAAAAACCATCATGTATACAAGATGGTATTTTCTTATCATGGCCGACATTCGCCGGCAGGATCGTCTTAGGAGACGTCATGAGTAACAAGATCAAAGTGGTTGTGCTGCCCGCTCTCTTTTCTGCCTGCCTGCTCGCCGCGCCATTCGCGTTGGCCAAGGATGTGGTGAAAATTGCTTTCGTCGGCCCCTTGACCGGCGGCACCTCGCCCATCGGTCTGGGTGGTCGCAATTCCAGCGACCTGGCGGTTAAGGAACACAACGCCAAGGCCGACAGCCCGTATGAGTACGAACTGGTATCGCTGGACGATGAGTGCAAGCCCAACGTCGGCGTGCAGATCGCAACCAAGATCGCGTCGGACAAGGAAATCATCGGTGGCATCACCCACTACTGCTCGGCCGTGGCCATGAGTGCCGTCGACGTCTATCACAAGTTCAGCCTGCCAGTGGTGGTCTGGGGTGCGGTGCTGCCGGACATCACCTACGCCAACGACTTCAAGGAAGTGCATCGGGTCAACGGCACGATGATCAACCAGAACCAGGAAGCCGCTAAGTTCATGGTCGACCACGGCTACAAGACCTTCGCGGTGATTCACGACACCACCGATTACGGTAAAGGCCATAACCAGTACTTCAGCCAGGCGCTGGAAAAAGCCGGCGGCAAGATTGTCGGTACGTTCGGAGTCACCGCCGATCAGCAGGACTTCACCGCCGAACTTACCCAGATCAAACAACTCAAGCCGCAGGTCATCTACTTCGGTGGCCTGACCCCGATCGGCATCCGCATCCGTTCACAGATGGAAAAGCTTGGGATCGATGCCCAGCTCGAAGGCACGTCGGGGATCAAGTCCGATTCCTACATCGAAGGTGTCGGCGCCCCCATTGCCGAAGGTTCGCTGTCGTTCATCGAAGGCGCTCCGTGGGAGAAACTGGCGGCCGGCCCTGCGTTCTTCGCAGCCTATGGCGAGCAGAAATACGCACAGCCCGCCGAAGCCTATGGCCCGTTCGCCTACGTGGCGACCAACTTGTTGATGGACGCCATCGACAAGGTCGGCCCGAACCGACGCAAGGTTCGTGAGGAGCTGAACCACACCAAGGACGCCAGCACCATGATCGGCCCGGTGACCTTCGATGACCACCGGCAGAACATCGTGCCGCTGATCACTTCCTATGTGGTGCAGGACGGCAAATGGGTGCCGTGGCAGGACAGCGAATACGCCAGCGGCAAACGCACCCTGAAAGATCTGTAACCGGCGCCTTGCATGATCCGGCTCCGACCCCGTGTCGGAGCCATGACCCTTTACGATCCGGACCTTCCAATGAATCTGGAAATACTCAGTCAATACCTGATCAACGGGCTGATGCTCGGAATGATCTACGCGATGGTCGCGGTGGGCTTCACCCTGTTTTTCGGGGTGCTCGATGTGATCAAGTTTTCCCATGGCGATGTGTTGATGGTCGGCGGGTTCGCCGGACTCAGTGCGTTCGCCGCGGCACAGTCGGTCGGCATCGCAAACCCCTGGCTACAACTGTTGATCATGCTGGTGGCCGCCTTGGCAGTGACGGCTGCATTGGGCGCGCTGGTCGCACGTTTTCTGATCCTGCCGCTGCGTGACGCCCCTCCGATCAACTTGTTGCTGATCACCCTGATGCTCGGTCTGGTGCTGCGTGAGTGCATCCGTCTGTTCTATCCGGACGGCTCCAATTCCAAGCCCTTTCCGCAATTGCTGCCGTCCGACACTTGGCATCTTGGCAACCTGGCAGTGCGCGCCGATAGCGCGATTCTGTTGTTGGCCGGTGCCTTGACTATCTTTGGCGTCCATCAGTTGATCAACCGCAGCAAGCTGGGTCTGGCTATCAGAGCCGTGGCTCAGGATGGCGAAACGGCACGGGTCATGGGTATCAACTTCGAACGCATCGTGCTGGTGACCTTTGCTCTGGGCTCGGCCCTGGCAGCCATGGCAGGGATGATGAACGGCCTGTATTACAACGAAATCAACTTCAACGTGGGCCTGCTGCTGGGCGTGATCGGCTTCTGCGCGGCGATCCTGGGCGGCCTAGGCAACTTCTACGGTGCGATCCTCGGTGGTTTTCTGTTCGCCGCCCTGCAGACCTTCGGCGCCGTCGCCCTGCCGCACTTCATTCCTGGTTTCCAGGGTGCCTACAAGGATGTGTTCGCCTTTTTAGTGGTGATCATCCTGTTGGCCTGGAAGCCTACCGGCCTGATCGCCGAACGCAGCAGTGAGCGAGTCTGAGCATGATCAAATTTCTGTCCAATACTTCACGACCGTTGCTCATCACGGCCTTGGCCCTGAGCTTTCTCGCAGGCTGGGCCTTGCTGCATGCCGAAAGCCAGATTGAGATTCTTGTACTGGGAATCGTCATCGCGGTACTGCTCGGTGTCTCCCGACACCTGGGCATCGCCCGCCCGTTGGGCCTCAGCGCCGGGCGCTATCCGCAACTGCTGGGCATGGGTTGTATCGTTGGTGTGCTGGTCTTGCTCGCGGTGTTTCATGAAGATCACTTCGCGTTGCTGCTGCTTGCCACGGTATTGATCTATAGCGTGGCCTGCCTGGGTCTCAACGTGCAGTTCGGTTACGCAGGGATCGTCAACTTCGCCGGCGCGGCGTTCTTCGGCATCGGCAGCTACACCGCCGCCATGCTGGCCCTGCACAGTGGCATGCCGGACCTGCTGGCGATACTGATCGCCGGGCTGCTCGCGGCGGCGCTGGGCTCGCTGCTGATCCTTCCTGTATTGCGCACCCGCGGTCACTATGCAGCGTTGGTGACCATCGCGTTCGGCATCCTGTTTCGCACCTTCATGGAGGTCAATGACACCTTCGGCGGCCCGCAGGGTGTGCGCATTCCCAGCATGACCCTGTTCGGCCGGGATCTGGGCGAGAGCATGGAGTGGGGTGACAGCGAGATTTCGTTCTACGCCAACTTCGTGATCCTGGCGCTCATCCTGTGCAGCCTGGCCTTTTGGCTGGTGCGTCGCCTGGAACGCTCGTGGCTGGGCGTGTCCATGGACATGGTGCGCACCGATGAAGTCTCGGCCTCGGCATTCGGCATCCGCATCGCCCGCACCAAGGTCATGGCCTTTGTGTTCGGTAATTTTCTGATCGGTGTCGCAGGTGCCAGCTACGGTCTGATGACCGGATACGTGGCGCCCAACAACTTCACTTTCGGCGACTCGCTGATCCTGGTGTCGATTGTGATCCTCGGTGGCATCGGCAATCCGTGGGGGATCATTCCAGCAGTGGCCATCGTGATGATCCTGCCGGAGAAACTGCAGTCGATTCAGGAGTATCGCTTCCTGCTGTACGGCCTGCTGGTGATCGCCATTCTGCTATTTCGTCCTCAGGGGCTGCTGCCTCGTCAGGTACGCAAATTCTTTCCCGGACGTGAATCATGAAACCACTGTTGCAGACACGCGGCCTGACCATGCGCTTCGGCGGCCTGACCGCCCTGGACGGCCTGGACCTGGATATCGCGCCACAAGAAATCCTCGCGTTGCTGGGCCCCAACGGCTCCGGCAAGACCACCTGTTTCAACGTGATCACCGGCCTGTACAAGGCCAGCGCGGGCAGCGTCAGCTTCGGCGGCGAGGACCTCAGCGGCCGCTCGCCACAGACCGTCTACGGCCATGGCATTACCCGTACCTTTCAGCGCCTGCGCCTGTCGTTGCCGCTGACGGTGTTCGACAACGTGGTCATTGGCAACACCCGCAACCTCGATGAAAGCCTCTGGTTCAACCTGTTCCGCCGGCAGGCCTTCAAGCGCCAGCACGGCGAAATGGTCGAGCGTGTGCATCACCTGCTGAAGACCTTCAACGCTGCGCTGGCCGACAAGCTTTGGCAGCCTGCGGTCAACCTGAGCATGCTGGACCGGCGTCGGGTAGAAATCTGCCGGGCACTGATCAGCGAGCCGCGCCTGCTGTTGCTCGATGAGCCGTCGGCGGGCATGACCCATGAGGAAACCAACGAGTTGATGGACGACATCCTCAAGGTCCGGCAGAGCGTCGCCCCGTTCGCCATCGCCTTGATCGAGCATGAAATGAATCTGATCCAGCGTATTTCCGAACGCTGCGTGGTGCTCAACTACGGCAAGAAAATCGCTGAAGGCACCTACGCCGACATCATCGACGACCCAGAGGTCCAGGTCGCTTACCTGGGCAAGGAGTGAGTCAATGCCCCTATTGAGCGTTCAACGCATTGCCACGGCCTATGACCGCATCGACGTCATCCATGACCTGTCCCTGGAGCTGGAAGAAAGCCGTATCACGTGCATTCTCGGCGCCAATGGCGCGGGCAAGAGCACGCTGATCCGATCAATTCTCGGCCTTACACCACCCAATCGCGGCGACATCACCTTCGATGGCGCATCGCTGCTGGGCCTGCCGACACACCGCATCATCGCCAAGGGCATCGCCTGCATTCCCGAGGGGCGCAAGATCTTCCCGAAGATGAGCGTGGCGCAAAACCTGCGCGTGGGCGCCTATCAGGTGAGCGATGCGGCGGAAATCGCCAGGCGTGCCGACGAAGTGTACGAGCTGTTTCCGCGCCTGAAAGAGCGTCGCGAGCAATTGGCAGGCACCATGTCCGGTGGCGAACAGGCCATGGTTTCCATAGGTCGTGGGCTGATGGCCAAACCCCGCCTGCTGATCATCGACGAACCCTCCCTGGGTCTGTCCCCGCTGTATGTCAAAGAGAACTTCCGGATCATCGCCGACATCTGCCAATTGGGCATCAGCGTTCTGCTGGTCGAGCAGAACGTGCACCAGACCCTGGCGATTTCCCACTACGGCTTCGTGCTTTCCCAGGGACGCATGGTGGCCCAGGGCGACGCCCGCAGCCTCAGCGAAGACAAAGAAGTCCAGGCCGCCTACTTCGGCTGATCCTTATTTGGAGCATCACTCATGACCTTGCAATTTAACGCTGTAGAAATGACCCAGGCGCTGGTGCGGATGAACACCATCAACACGCCGGGCGATGAATCGAGCTGCACCCGATACCTGGCCGAATTGCTGGAGCCCCATGGCTTCACCTGTACCCTGATAGAACTGTCACCCGGTCGGGCCAGCCTGATCGCCAGCCTCGGCGACCCGAGCAAGGGACTGCCCTTGGCGTTCACCGGCCATGTGGACGTGGTGCCCTTGGGCGATGCGCCCTGGACTCAGGCCCCGTTCGGCGGCGATATCGTCAATGGCAAACTCTACGGACGCGGCAGCAGCGACATGAAGGCCGGAGTCGCCGCGTTCGTCTGCGCCGCCCTTGACTGCAGCGAACAGATCTCGGGTACTGCCGGCGTCACCCTGATCATTACTGCCGGTGAAGAGACCGGCTGTGAAGGCGCATTTCACATGGCTGCCCAGCCAGGCCTGCTCAAACCTGCGGGTGCGTTGCTGGTGGCTGAGCCGAGCTACAATAATCCGCTGGCCGGCCACAAGGGCGCGCTGTGGTTGAAAGCCAAGGCCAAGGGCATCACCGCCCATGGCTCGATGCCTCAACACGGCGACAACGCGGTGTACAAAATCGCCCGTGCCGCGCTGTCCCTGCAAGCCTTCGATTTCCATTGCCCGGCACACCCGGAAATGGGCAGCCCGACCCTGAACGTCGGCTTGATCAGCGGCGGGCTCAACGTCAATTCGGTGCCGGATGCCGCCGAGCTGACCATCGATATCCGCAGCGTCGCCGGGCAATCCCATGCCGCCGTGCAGCAGGCAATACAGAAAGCTGTCGGCGACGACATCGCGCTGGAGATCATGATCGACCTGCCGCCGGTCTACACCTCGCCCGAATCAACCTGGGTGCAGCGAGTCATGCAACTGTGCGACAGTACCCAGACACCGGGGACGGTCACCTACTTCACCGATGCCGCCGCCCTCCTCGCGCCGCTGGGCAATCCGCCGACGCTGATTCTCGGCCCCGGCGAAACCCATCTGGCGCACCAGACCGATGAATATTGCGAGGTCAGCCGCATCGAAGAGGCTCACGACCTGTATCGCCGGATGATCCTCGATTGGTGCCAGGCATGAACATGAACCGTATGGATGACCCGACGCAACTGACCGCCAGCGAAGCAGCGACACTGCTGCAACAGCGCACCTTGAGTGCCGAGCACTTGATGATGGCCTTCCTCGAACGCATCGCCGAGCGCGAGCCAGAGGTGCTTGCCTGGCGCAGCTACAATGACGACGCCGCGCTGGCGCAGGCCCGAGCCCTGGATCGTGGTCCGTTGCGCGGGCCGCTGCACGGCCTGCCACTCGGGGTCAAAGACCTGTTCGACACCCGGGATTTCCCTTCCGGCTATGGCTCGCCGATCTACCAACACCATCAGCCCATCAACGATGCCGCTGCCGTCGCTCTGTGTCGAGAAGCCGGAGCGATCGTGCTGGGCAAGACCGTCACTACGGAATTCGCCACCTTTACTCCGGGACCGACGCGCAATCCGCATAATCCGCTGCACACACCCGGCGGATCGTCCAGCGGTTCGGCTGCCGCCGTGGCCGCGCGAATGGTGCCGCTGGCGCTGGGCACGCAAACCGCCGCCTCGATTATTCGCCCTGCTGCCTACTGCGGCGTCGTCGGTTTCAAGCCCGGTTTCGGTCTGATTCCCCGCGCCGGGGTCAAAAGCCTCAGCGAGTCCCTGGACACAGTCGGTGGCTTCGGGCGCAGCGTGGCGGATGTCGCGCTGCTCACTTCTGTGATGGCGGATGCTGCGCAATGGCGACAGTTGCGCCTGGACAGCAAACCCCGTATCGGCCTGTGCCGCACAGCGTATTGGGACTCGGCGAGCCCGGCGGCACGCCAGGCACTCGAAGACACTCGGCAACGCCTGATCAAGGCCGGTGTGCAGGTCGTTGACGTGCGCCTGCCGGACACCTTCGACCAGCTCGCCAAGGTGCACGACGACATCATGTGCGCCGAGGCATTCAAGGCGCTGGCCGACGAGCGTGTGAATCATCCTGAGCTGCTCAGTGAAAGTCTGCGGCAGATGCTGGTGCGTGGCGAAGAGGTCGGCTACCCGCAAAACCGTTACAATCACGCCCTTGTCGCGTCTGCCCGCGCGCAACTTTGCCAAGTGTTCGCCGACTGTGATCTATTAATGACGCCCAGCGCCTGTGGCGAAGCCGACGTCGGGTTGCAGCGTACCGGTGACCCGCTGTTTTCACGAACCTGGAGCGTGCTAGGCCTGCCCAGCCTGCATTTGCCTACTGGCTTCGGTCCCATGGGGCTGCCCGTGGGCGTGCAGTTCATCGGGCCTGCATCCAGTGATACCCAAACCCTGGTCTTTTGCCATTGGGTGGAACACCAATTGAATCGTCAATAGGACTGAACATGCAACTTGCTTCCCAAGCCCCCGGCAAAGAACGCCGGGAAGGTCTCGCCGAACGGATCTATGCCCAGCTCAAGCAGGACATCTTCGAGTTTCGCCTGTTGCCCGGGGACCGTTTCAGCGAAGGGGAAATAGCCACACGCATGAACGCCAGCCGCACACCCGTGCGGCAGGCGTTGTTTCGTCTGGAGCAGGAGAATTATCTGGAGGTGCACTTTCGGGCTGGCTGGCAGGTCCGGCCATTCGACTTCACCTATTTCGAAGAACTCTATGACGTGCGCATCGTCCTGGAGCAGACGGCGGTCAAGCGCCTGTGTGAAAGCATCGCTCCCGGCCAGCAGGAGGCGCTCCAGGAGTTGTTGGCCATCTGGAGCATTGAACCTGACCAGCGTTGCTATGACGCCCATCAACTGATCCAGATGGACGAGCACTTCCACCAGCGGCTGCTGACTTTGGCAGGCAATGCACAGATGACCCGGATTCATGAAGAGATTGGCGACAAGATCCGTGTGATCCGCCGTCTGGATTTCACCCAGCCAGCGCGCATCGACACCACCTACGCGGAACATACGCAGATCCTCAACGCCACCCTGCACCGCCGCTCTGAAGAGGCGCAACGCCTGCTCAAGGCGCATATCGAGGTCAGCAAGGCCGAGGTCCGCAAAATCACTCTGCACATGGTGCATAGCGCGCGTAATTGACGATGCGTTCCATATAAAAAACGCTCGATCCAGACTATGTGAAAACACGCTGAAGGTGGTTTGAGATAAACGCCCCGAATTATTCGGGGCGTTTGCTTTTGTGCAGATAGCAGATGAAAAAAGCCTTTGAGCCTATCAACCCCACCAATCGGCCGCACACCGGTTCGGCAACACTCTGCCGAGCCGGTGCTTACCGTGGATCAACCTGGCAAAAGCCTTGCGTTACTCAACGCATTGCCAGTGGCGGCGTCGATGTCGGAAGTTTGCGGGCCTTGGCGGCTTGCTCGAAGCTGTAGGCGTAGCCGATGAGTTGACCCTCGCTCCAGGGGCGCCCGATCAGCTCCATGCCGACTGGCACGCCCATCGGCGCATCGGCCGTAGGCGTAGAAAATCCGGCAGGAACCGCGATTGACGGAAACCCGGTGAGCGCGGTCAGGATGCCGTTGCGATCGGTCTGGTTAAATTCACCGATCGGCACCGGCAAGCGTTTCTGGTGTGGGTAGACCATCGCATCGAGATGATTTTCCGCCATCAGATTGGCAAGGCTGACCTTCAGAGCGTCCATCTTGACCATCCGATCCTTGTAATCCGGATCCGCCAGCCCGTTTTCATAACTCTGAGCCGACAGCAGGAACTTATTCAGGGATTGATGCGGTTTGCCGGAAGCAATGATGTCGTCCAGCGAATGCGCAGGTGTGGCCGTGCCGAGCGCCTTCAGGTAAGTATTGATGACGCCTTTGTATTCATACTTCTGCACGTCCAGCTCGGCATTCAGTTTGTCGCTGTCCATCTCTGGGGCGCTCACCGGAACGATGACCGCACCTTGCTTTTTCAGGACCTCGATGGCGTTGGCCATGACGCGGTTGACTTCCTGATCCTCCGGCTTGGTGCCGAACATGGTTTGCAGCACACCGATCCGCGCGCCTTTGAGCGCCTTATTATTGAGCGATGCCGTGTAGGTTTTCGGGGTCTTGCCGACACCGAGCGCTGTCAGCGGATCGGCCGGATCGTAGCCCGCCATCGAGTCCAGCATCACGGCGGCGTCGGCCACGGAGCGGGTCAACGGGCCTGCGTCGTCCATGGTGAATGAGACCGGCAGGATGCCAGCCCGGCTGATCAGGCCATGGGTCGGCCGGATCCCGACCAGGCTATTGGCGGAAGCGGGCGAGCGAATCGAATTGACGGTATCCGATCCGGTTCCAACCGTAGCGAAGTTGGCAGCCAGCGCAACGCCAGTGCCGCCGGACGAGCCGCCCGGTGTCAACAGGAGGTTATAGGGATTCTTTACCTGGCCGCCAAGCGAACTGATCGATACCCCGCCAAGGGCGAACTCTTGCATATTGGCTTTAGCGAGAACCAAGGCGCCGCTTTTACGCAAGCGGCTCAGCGCGAAGGCATCTTGCTTGGGTTGGGCGCCGGCCAGGGAAGCCGAACCGCCCGTGGTCGGCATATCGGCTGTGTTGTAGTTGTCTTTCAGCACCGTCGGAATGCAATGCAGCGGCGCCATTTCGCCGGTCTGCTTGAATTGCTTATCCAGGGCATCGGCTTGTTCCAGCGCATTGGGGTTCAGATAAAGAATCGCATTCAGCGCGGGGCCCTGTTTGTCATAGGCCTTGATGCGATCAAGGTACTGCTGCACCAATCCGCGGCAGGTGAGACTACCTGCCTGCATCGCCTTGTGAATGTCCCCAATCGAGGCGTCCATGACATTGAACTGCGCGCCTGCAGCATTGGCCGACAATGGAAGTAGTCCTGCCAGCAATACCGGCAATACCTTGTTTGTGTGATCCCGCATTTTTTGAATGACCCTATCAGGTTGTGAACGACATTATTTTTGAATGAACGTTAATTTTTGCATTTTGAATTTTGCATACAACGTGCCAGACCGGGCCAGAATGCAGTGTTTGCCGAATGGACGGTCAGGTCCGCGAGGGAGGCAGGCGGCGGGAAAACTCAGCGTCCCTGCGACGCCGGCGAAATGCACCAGCCTTGGGCGCCCGATGCATTTTCAATCTCCAAAATGGTGCGGATTTCGAAGGATGCTTCCGATCGTTACGAGAGAAGCTGCTACCTGTAAATCTCTCTCCGGTTGTGAAACCAGAGCACTGGCTGCCGCTGCCCGGTGCTGTCATGCAGAGATGATCAGGCGCGATCGAGAGGATCCGGTCCCACGCGCAGTCCGGTGTCCAGCTTGGCGATCGCAGCCATATCCTCGGCATCCAGATTGAAGTCGAAGACCCTGTAGTTCTCGCCAATCCGCGCCGGGGTGATCGACTTTGGAATTGCAATCAGGCCAAGATCCAAATGCCAGCGAATGATTACCTGCGCGGCGGTGCGACCGTGCTTGGCAGCAATCTCGCAAATCACTGGATTGGTGAGCACCAGGCCTTGACCCAGCGGACTCCAGGACTGCGTGCGGATGTTGAGCTCGTCGTGATAACGGCGCAGATCACTCTGCTGGAAGAAAGGATGCAGTTCGATCTGGTTCAGGACGGGCACGACGCCTGTTTCATCGATCAGCCGCTGCAGGTGGTCGGGATTGAAGTTCGAGACACCAATGGAGCGCACCTTGCCCTGCTCCTTGGCCTGGATGAGTGCTTTCCAGGTATCCACGAACAGGTCCCGCGAAGGAGCCGGCCAGTGGATGAGCAACAGATCCACATAATCCAGCCTCAAGCGCTCCAGGCTCTCGTCGAATGCCTTGGCCGCCGCATCGAAACCCTGGGCGGCGTTCCAGATCTTGGTGGTGACGAACACCTCGGCGCGGTCCACCCCTGAATCGCGAATCCCTGCGCCCACACCTTCCTCGTTTTCGTACACGGCAGCCGTGTCAACGTGGCGGTATCCAACCTCCAGCGCATGACTCACCGCAGCGCGAGCCTCCTCCGGGCTGGCCAGCCAGACACCCAACCCGAGCTGAGGAATCTGGTTTCCATCGGAGAGTTTGATCATCGGTTGTTCGTGACTCATAGACACCTCATGTACAGGAAACATCTTCTAGAAAGACTGAGTGGGCGAACCCGCCCGAAGAGTGAATTGGGTGATTTCCCCTGGCACACCCAGGCGAATCGGAAAGCCGTTCCACAGCCCCGTGCCATTGCTGGTGTAAAGCAGCATCTCCCCGACCGTGTATGCCCCGGAAACGAAGTCCTCATTGGCGTATCGAGCTACCTGATCGAGACCTCGAATCATTCCTCCATGCGTATGCCCGGAGAGTTGTAGCCCAACGCCAGCGTTAGCCGAGCGCAAGGCGCCGGAGGGGCGGTGTTTCAGGAGAATCACAGGAGCGTTTACGGGAGCATTCACCAGCGCCGCGTCCAGGTCCGGGCCGGGCATGCCAAATGCCGGAGCGGCCTCATCCGTAACGCCGGCGACGACAAGCTCTTCATCGCCCGATCCAATGACTACGTGCTCGTTCTCCAGCATGCGCATGCCCAGCTTTTCGAACTCGGAGTGCCACTGAGCTTCGTTGAAGTAGTACTCGTGGTTTCCGGGAATAGCGACGACGCCCAGAGCGGCCTTCAGCCCACCAAGCGCCGCCACGTCCTGGCGTCGGGCAGCTGTCGTGCCATCGATGAGGTCGCCTGTGATCAGGATCAAGTCCGGGTTCAGAGCGTTGGTTCGAGCCACCACCTGCGACACCCAGGGCGCGTGAAAAAGCCGGCTGATATGCAGGTCAGTCAGTTGAACGACCCGAAGCCCATCCAGGGAGTGCGGCAGGTTCTTGATCCTGACTTCCACGTTGCGCACATCAGGAACCTGTACGGCCTGATAAACCCCCAACGCTGACAGCAGCGAAGCGACCAACGCAATCACATACCGGCTGTGCGCACTTACCAGCTTTCTGGCAGTACGCAGTCGGAGTATCGACAGCAGTACTTTTGCAAGATCCGCGATGGCAACAAACACGAACAGCAGAACAAATGAGCAGAACGCCCAACTTGCCACCAGAACAGCCCAACGGGGAATCTCTGGGGAGAACATTGTCCCGAACACCCAGATCTGGATCAGGTGGTACTTGGAGACAACTAGAACCACGAGGGCGAGGAGGATCCGCCAGCCTGTCGAGACAGGTAGCGGGATAACGAAGCGCCACAGGACATACAGATAGGCCAGGCCCAGATAGAGGTGAAACACAGAAAGCTCACTCAGCAAACCATCAATCGTTGAATTTTTTTTAATGGTACACGGCGCTACATGAGTTTCCGTTTAGCTTTACTGCACGAAACGTTGAGCCATATTCAACGCTCGTTTGCGGATTTAAAGAAAATGAGAAAAGGATAGGTGCGCCGGCACAACACAGGCGCCTTTATGCCGAACAGGCATTTGGTGGGCTCACGCGAGGCGAATCGGGCAACGAGCAACGAGCAACCGCCGATGCGAGTGCTTCAGGCTAGTGCTGAAAGAAATCCCCCGGCGTCACGCCGAAGTGCTGCCGGAATGCCGCTATGAAGGCAGAGGTGGAGTCATAACCGCAGCCAAGGGCGACCTGGGTCACGCGCTGTCCCTGTTCCAGGGCTTCCAATGACCCGAGCAGACGCAGGCGTTGACGCCAAGCGCGAAACGTCAGGCCAGTTTCGCGCAGAAACAGCCGCCTCAGCGTCTTCTCCGAGGCGCCCAGGTCCTGACTCCATTCCAGAAGGGTACGGGAATCATCGGGTGCTTCTTGCAAGCCCCGGCACAAGCGGAGAAGTCGCGGGTCACTGGGAAGGGGCAACGACAGGCTGACCTCACGGGCCACCTGCAACTGGTCGAACAGCACTTGGGCCAGGCGACCGTCCGCACCTTTCTCGTCATATTCCACTGGCAGCTCGCAGAAGCGCCGAATCAGCTCCCGCGTGAGAGTATCAATCTCGATGACCCGACAACCGCACAGTCCACAACTCGAGGTGACGTCATTCAGGTAAAGGCTGCGCATCTCGGTATGAGGGGAACTGAACACCTCGTGTTCCGTCCCTGCCGATATCCAGATCGCGCGCTGCGGGGGCGCCACGAAATTGCCTTCAGCGGTGTGCACATGCAACACGCCCCGGATGGCATATGAAAGCTGCACCCAGGCATGGGTGTGGCGCGGTGTACCCACCGCGCCAACCAGCGACTCATTGCGGGCAAACAAGGGGCGGGGTAATTGTTGCAGTTGGGGAATCTGGCGCTCGCGCCATTGATTTTGACCGTTTGTAGGCATTTTTTGCCCCTATTGCGTTAATCGGCATCCCGTAGCCAGGGTTAGGGTAGCCGGAGCCTCAATGACAACTATTGGATAAACCCATGGCCCGCTCACGCTTGCTCCCGGATAACTTCACCCTGACGCTGATCGCCGTCGTCGCTACCGCCACCTTGTTACCCGCACAGGGGCAGGTGGCTGTCGCCTTCAGTTGGATCACCAACATTGCCATCTCCCTGCTGTTTTTCCTGCACGGCGCTAAACTATCTCGCAGCGCTGTGATTGCAGGCGCCGGCCATTGGCGCTTGCACCTGCTTATATTCATCTGCACCTTTGGACTGTTCCCGCTGCTCGGACTTGCCCTGAAACCGGTACTGTTGCCGATGGTCGGACCTGAACTCTATGCTGGCTTCCTATACGTCTGCGTCCTGCCCGCCACCGTGCAGTCGGCCATCGCCTTCGCCTCCCTGGCCCGGGGCAACATCCCTGCGGCGATATGCAGTGCCGCCTCCAGCCTGGTGGGCATATTTATCACCCCAGTACTGGTCGCCCTGCTGATGGGCGTGCACAGCGACGGGAGTTCAACGATCGAGGCCATACGCAAGATCAGCATCCAACTGCTTCTGCCCTTCATCGCTGGTCAGATTGCCCGTCGCTGGATCGGTGACTGGGTGAACCGTAACAAGGGTTGGCTGAAGAACGTCGACCAGGGAAGCATCCTTCTTGTAGTTTATACCGCGTTCAGCTCAGCCGTGATCGGTGGACTCTGGCAGCAGGTCCCGCCCCTGAAACTGCTGGGCGTAATGTTCGGTTGCGGCCTGCTTCTGGCTCTAGCACTGCTGGTCGCCCATCAGTTGGGTAAATGGCTGGGCTTCAACCTGGAAGACCGTATCACCATCCTTTTTTGCGGCTCGAAGAAAAGCCTGGCCACCGGAGTTCCCATGGCACAGGTTCTATTCGCCGGCAGCAGCATCGGCGTGCTTATTCTTCCGCTGATGCTGTTTCATCAAATACAACTTATGGTCTGTGCCGTCTTGGCACAGCGCTATGCAAAGAGGCCAGAGTTACCACACCTCACATCTCCAGGTGAGGCGTCAGCCCGCTCTTGACGATAGTCTGAACACCCCATCGGCTTTGTCCAACCTTTGGGGTGCAGTCCAAACTGCATGAGAACCGATCAGCGGCTCACAGGCGAAATCGCCCAACCATATTGTTCAGATCAAGCGCCAACCGCGACAGCTCGTTGCTGGCCGCACTGGTCTGGTTAGCCCCGGTCGCCGACTGCACTGACAGGTCACGAATGTTCACCAGATTACGGTCCACTTCGCGGGCCACTAGCGCCTGCTCTTCGGCGGCGCTGGCGATCACCAGGTTGCGTTCGTTGATTTCGACAATGGCACTGTTGATGGTGTCCAGGGACATGCCGGCGCCGCGGGCGATGCTCAACGTCGACTCGGCGCGCTTGGTGCTGTTACGCATCGAATCCACTGCGTGCTCGGTGCCGGTCTGGATACTACCGATCATGCCTTCGATCTCGCTGGTCGATTGCTGGGTGCGATGCGCCAGGGCACGCACCTCGTCCGCGACCACCGCGAAACCACGACCGGCTTCACCGGCACGAGCGGCTTCAATGGCGGCGTTCAACGCCAATAGATTGGTCTGGTCAGCCAGGCCACGGATTACGTCCAACACCTTGCCGATGTCGCGAGATTCGATAGCCAGGTCGCCGATCAGGGTGGCGGTGCTTTGCACATCGGCGCTCAAGCGCTCGATGGCGATGACGGTTTCCTGTACCAGACCACGACCATCGCCAGTGGAGGTGGTGGCATTCTTCGAGGCTTCGGATGTGCTGACGGCGTTGCGCGCGACTTCTTCCACGGCGCTGGTCATTTCGTTGACCGCGGTGGCGGCCTGTTCGATTTCGTTGTTCTGCTGGGTCAGGCCGCGGGCGCTTACGTCGGTGACGCTGTTGAGCTCTTCAGCGGCGCACGCCAGTTGTGTGGCAGAACCGGAAATCCGCTGCAGGGTGTCGCGCAGCTTGTCCTGCATTTTGGACATCGCCAGCAGCAGACGGCCAGCTTCGTCTTCGCCATCGACCGTGATCGGCCGCGTCAGGTTGCCTTCGGCAATGGCTTCGGCGGCGCTCAGGGCATTGGCGATTGGCTTGGTGATGCTGTGGGTCAGCAGCCAGGCGAATAGCAACGTCAGGCCGGTGGCGATAACCAACAGAGTGATCACCAGGTTAAAGGCCGAAGCGTACTGGTCGGCAGCTTGCTGATTGGTAACGAGAGTCTGCTGCGTATTCATGTCCAGCAGGCGGCTCAGAACGCTGTTGATAGCATCGGAGTTGGTCGCCATATCGGTATTGAGCAGGTTACTTATCTCGTCCACCTGATTGTTGTTCGACAGGGTCTGCATCCGACCTACAATCTGGTAGAACTGCTCTAGCAACTGCAGGTACTCATCGTAGACCGAACGTTCCTCGGGGCTGGCAATCAGTTTTTCGTAAATCGCCTGAACGTCTTGAATCTGTTGGCTGCGCGTTTTGTACTGGTCCATGGTGTTCTGCAGGGCATCCGCATCACGGTTCACCAACAAACGGTAGGACAGCACGCGCAGGCGCACGGTGAGTTGGCCGAGCTCGCCGAGGCTTTTGATACTCGGCAAACTGTTCGAGGTGATGACCTCGGAGGCGCCACGAATCCTGCTCATTTGAGTCAAGGCAAATACACCCAGGATCAGCATCAAGCCGCCAATCAGGGCAAAGCCGAGGGACGCCCGAAGGGCAATATTCATATTACGAAGGGACATGCTGTTCACCTAAAAGAGCGCATCCGCCCCAGACTTAGAATGAGTTGAAAAATGACCTGTTGGACATTTCGTGAGAACCGCCGCTCGACCCGGAAGCAGTCATCGGGTGATGGATCATTGGGTGCCTGAAATAGCAAGAAAGGTGGTTAATACTTCGCGCACTCTCGCTCTTCATACCATCGCGTGAAGGCTTCGGCGCTTATCGGTCGGCAGAGGTGAAAGCCCTGGGCGATGTCGCAGTTGTATCTACCCAAGGCATTGAGTACGTGGGCTGTTTCTACGCCTTCGGCGATGACCTCCATACCAAGGTTGTGTCCAAGGTCGACAACACTTCGTACGATCAGCTCGTTGGCTTTATTACTTTGCATGGCCAGTACAAAAGATTTGTCGATCTTGAGTTCGCTGATGGGCAGATCTTTCAACTGAGCCAGGCTGGTATAGCCCGCACCAAAATCATCGATGGCGATACGGATGCCCATGGTATGGAGCCGCATCAGAATCGTACGAGCAGCCTGGGAATCGAGCATGATGGCCGACTCGGTCACTTCGAGCACGAGCATGTTCGGGGACAGTTGGTGGCATTCAAGCAGCTCGACAATCTGAAAGACCAATTTGTCGTCCAGCAGGTTGCGCGCAGAAATGTTGACGGCAACCGGTATGTTTATTCCGGCGTCAGCCCAGGCCCGCACCTGGGAGAGAGCGAGGTTCAGCACGTAGTAGGTCAACGAGCCGATAATCCCGGTGAGCTCGGCGCAGGGGATGAACTCATCCGGACGTACCAGGCCGCGTACCGGGTGCTGCCAGCGCACCAGCGCCTCGACACCGGTGACTTTCCCTGTGTTCAGACTCACTTTGGGTTGGTAGTCCAGGAACAACTCGCCGCGATCCAGACCTCGACGCAACTCTCCGAGAATTGTCAGGTGTTCTGGAGATCGACGATCCGATTCCGGGTCGTAGGTGAGTATGCCCATGCCCTGCTTCTTGGCTGCATACATGGCGATGTCCGCGCGTTGCATTAGCGTCGAAGAATCGTCACCGTGCAGGCCGGAAACGACCACCCCGAAACTGGCTTCGACATCGAGCTCGACGCCGTCGATCTCAAACGTTGCAGTGATCGCGGTGTGTAGCCGCAGTGCTGCCTGGAAAGCCCCATCCAGGCCGTCCACGGAGGGAAGCAGGATGGCAAACTCGTCGCCTCCCAGTCGGGCGACAGTGTCGATTTCACGTACCTCATTGAGCAGCCGCTGGCCAATCTGGTCGAGCAAGCGATCCCCGTAATAGTGCCCCAGGGTGTCGTTGACCTCTTTGAATCGGTCAAGGTCGATCAGCAACAGGCCCGTAGTTGACCCGTTGCGCCGAGCCAAACGAATCGCCTGCTCGAAACGGTCGGCCAATAGCGTCCGGTTGGCCAGTCCGGTGAGTTTGTCGTGCAGCGAAGCGTGCAGTGCAGCTTTGCGTTGGCTGTCGAGCTCGAAGCGAGTGCGCTGCAGCACCGTGGCAAACAGGCCCGCGAGGATCAGTCCGGCGATAAAAACGATTGGGGTGGTAGTGGCGTTGAACGATTCCCGGGTGCGAAGTTTCTCCAGCGCCACAATCGACTCGTAACGGTAATTGTCCGAGGCTTGCTGGACGGATTTTTCAATCTTTTCGAATCTCGGGCCAGCCTCTTCGTTGTCGATCCAGCGCACCTGCGTGTCATCGCCACGATCGACTGCGTCGAACAACTTATTGATGCTTTCCAGGTAAGGGGTCAGCGCCGTGCGAACACCTTCGACGAGGCTGCGGTCCTCAGGCGATCCTGAACGGTGAACATTTTCGAGCGCATTGGTCAGCTGCGTTACGACATTGTTGAACTCATGACGCACTTTCGGATTGGGATCCAGCCGATACTTATGCCCCAGAGACTTGGCTGCTGCCACTGCAACCCCTGCCGATGTGTAATGGTCGGACAGTCGACTCCAGGCGATTGCCTCCTGCCCCAGGCGTCCGGTGGTTATTGAGGACCACACTGCAAAGCCGCTGATTGCAAGCAGTACCGCGATCAACCCAACGCTCGCCCATCTGCTAGGCAAAATTTTGCACCAGTGCAATTGCCGGGGTGTCGCACTCACCTGCGCAAAGACTGCAGGTTGCTTCGGACTTGCTGGTGGTAATTGGCTCATGGGCTACCAGAGAGGAAAATGGGAACCCGCCAGGTCTGACGTTTGAAAAACATCAAATCTGGCGGGTTGGGGCTGTTGGAGTCGGTTTTTTCAACGGCCTGCCAAGGCCTGTTGACAAGCTCGGGCAACATCGAGCCCGAGGTCAGGCCGCGTCAGTGGCGGGGCCATGAAGGCGGGCGAGATCGTATTTTTGATGTAGCGCGCGAGAATAGCGTCGATCTCGCGCTTGCTCGCCTCGTCGATTTGCCAGCCATCAATCTCGCCGATCGGATCGAGTTGATCCGGGCGGCGCGCGCCCCACAGCGCGATAGTCGGCCCCTGGTCGAGCACCCACCTCACGGCGAGCGCGAGCACGGATTTGCCGAAGCGCTGCCGCGCCAGGGCGGCGAGTTCATCCACGGCGGCGAGATAGTGCGGGAAGCGATCGCCTTGGAATTTCGGATCAACTTTTCGGAGATCGTCGCCGTCGAACGTGGTGGCTACGGTCATCCTGCCGGAGAGAAGCCCGCGGCAGAGCGCGCCATAGCTCAGGACCGTAAGGCCTGTCTTGCTGGCATACGGAAGCACGTCGGACTCCATCTCCCGCTCGAACAAATTGTACGGCGGCTGAACGGCGTCGACCCTGGCAACGGCGCGGAAAGCATCCATCTGCGCCGGCGAAAAGTTGCTGACGCCGATCGCCCGAATCTTGCCTGCCAGGCGCAGCTTTTCGAGAGCCAATGCGGTTTCCTCGAACGGCGTCTCCAGATCCGGCCAATGGATCTGGTAGAGGTCAATAGCGTCGGTGCCAAGCCGCCGCAGCGAATCCTCGACTTCCTGGGTGAGACGCGCAGGCCGGGAATCGCGATAGACCTTGCCGTCTTTCCAAACGAGGCCAGCCTTGGTCGCGATTTGCACCTTGTCCCGCAGCCCACCGGCGAGCGCCTTGCCCACGATCTCTTCAGAATTACCGAAGCCATAGACCGGCGCGGTGTCGATCAGCGTCACGCCACGCTCCACCGCCGAGCGGATGGTGGCGATGGCCTGCCGTTCGTCGGTGCCACCCCACTTCCATCCGCCGATCGCCCATGTGCCGAGGCCAATGCGCGACGTCTTCAGTCCGGACGAGCCGATTTCAATTTGTTCCACTGTGGAATCTCCAAGGTATGTTCAGGAATCCTGACGGGCGCCGGCATCTTTCGCGGGCAGCTGGCCGATCGCCGACCAATCCAGCGTCTCACCGCCATGCGCCATCAGAGTCAGGAACCGGTCACGCAGGAGGCTAGCGAGCGGCATGGGAACGCACAGTTCCTCGGCGGCGGAGAGCGTCAGTCGGATGTCCTTCTGTCCGAGTGGCGCAGCGAAGCCCGCCGGTTCGAATTGCTCCGCCGCGATCAACCCGCCATAGATCTTGTAAACCGGGACATTGAACAGCGAGGACGTCAGCAGCTCGAGATATTGGTGCCGGTCGATACCCGCCTTCCCGACCAGCGCCATTGCTTCGCCGAGTGATTCGATCACCGAAGCAATCAGGAAATTGCCGCTGAGCTTCACCAGATTGGCGAGGCTTGGCGTGTCGGACATGATGACCGTCTGCTTGCCGATGGCATCGAACAGCGGCGTGGCGTCACGGATCGCATCATCGGTGCCGCCCGCAACGACGAAGAGCTGACCAGCGGCCGCAACCTCCGGACGTCCGAAAACCGGCGCCGCGACATAGCGCTGCCCCCTTGATGCGTGGCTCTCTGAAAGCCGGCGAGACAGGGCGACGCTGATCGTGCTCGCGGAGATGTGGATCGTGCCTTCAGCCAAGCTCGCGAGCACGCCGCCCTCGTCGTAGACCACGCTCTCGACGGCATCGTCATTAGCGAGCATCGTCATGACGACCTCGCCCTGGCAGGCCTCGGCCACGGTCGCGGCAACCCTTGCTCCTAGTGCCACGACCTCATCCGCCTTCGCACGACTACGATTGAAAACGGTCACGTCATGGCCGGCCTTTACGAGATTCGCGGCCATACCGGCGCCCATGCGCCCCAACCCTATGAAACCTACTTTCATGGCTCAGTCCTCTTCATTGATGCGGGACGCCCGACGGATGCCGCCAGCGTGAATTCATCGGTAAAACGGAGTGTTCGGGCAGCACCGACAAACGTTTCCAGGCTGTATCAGCCCTGTCGTTTGATGAACGCGTCGAATGCGGCAGCATGGTCCGGATGCCAACGCGACAGTGCCGGGCGATTCTCGACAACGTCGCCTGCGGCCCAAAGAATGCGCTGCTCATCCAATGACCGAGGGACGTCGTTGTCCGGGCAAAGGATGTAGAAATCTCCCACTTCGAGTCGCTCCATCATGAAGTCGGCGGTCTGCTCGGGCGTCCAGGCGCCGGCGGGTTTTTCGCTACGGCCATTGCGAGACAACTCGGTGAACACAAAGCCTGGGATCAACAGATGCGCACTGATCCGTCCGCCCACGGTGTTACGCAGCTCATGCTGCAACGCTTCGGTAAACGCTTTAAGACCTGCTTTCGAAACGTTGTACGCAGGATCACCGGGCGGGGTCGTAATACCCTGCTTGGAACCCGTATTGATCACGAGGCCCGGACGACCGCGCTTAATCATTTCGGGTACGAACACCTGCGTGCCGTGAATCACACCCAACAAGTTAACGCCCAGGACGCGCTGCCAATTTTGCGCAGAACCGAACATCCCGCTACCGGGCTGAATACCCGCGTTATTCATCAATACATCCGTACCGCCGAAGCGATCTCGAACAACCGCTTGCAGGCGGAGCAGGTCTTCGACACGACTGACGTCCGTTTCAATAGCAAAAACGTCCTGAATGCCGTTCGCAGTCAATACGCAAACTTCTTCGACACCTTTTGCGAGACGCTGGGCCCCGAGATCGGCAATACAGATGCGCAGCCCTTGTCGAGCGAAGCGCTTGGCCGCCGCCAGGCCGATTCCGGCCGCACCGCCGGTAATCACCGCCACAGCGCCTGGAGTCAATGCAGGATGAGTCATTTGAAATCCTGGTTTAGAGCCGATTTACGGCGTTACAAGAGAAAAACAATTGCGCCCTCAAACGGCTACGCGATTGTCCGTATCGCTCGCCCACATCATGGAAACCGCAAAAACACCCAGCCCCCCTAATGCCAGCAGTGCGCCCACCCAGCCTGTAGAGGCCCAGCCAAAACCGGCGGAAATGGTCACCCCGCCCAGCCATGCACCCAGCGCATTGGCCGCATTGAAAGCCGAATGATTCAAGGCTGCCGCCAGCGTCTGAGCTTCTCCTGCAACATCCATCAGGCGAGTCTGCAAACAAGGGCCCAAAGCAATCAAAGTGCCTACCAGGAACACATTGATCGGAGCCAGCCATGGGTTGCTGGCGGTGAAAACAAAGAGTGTCAGCACCGCAGTCGCCCAGACGAGTAGTCCACCGATCGTGGGCAAGAGCGCCCGGTCGGCGAGTCTGGAGCCGATAAGATTGCCGACAACCATTCCTGCACCGAACAAAGCCAGCACCATCGGCACAACAGCCTCGGGCAAATGTGTCAGCTCGATCATGGTCGGCTTTACATAGCTGAAGACCGAGAACATCCCGCCGAAACCGATTGCGCCGATGAGGAGCGTCAGCCAGACCTGACCGCGATTGAGCGCTGAAAGCTCACGCAGAGGACTGGACGATCGATTTCCCGGAGCGAACGGCACAAAACGCCAGATCAATCCCGCAGCGAGCAGCGCTATGACACCTACGACCAAGAAGGCAGTCCGCCAGCCAAACCACTGCCCCACCGCCGCCGTTGCCGGTACGCCGAGCAATGTCGCCAACGTCAGGCCCATCAGCACCATGGCTACCGCTTGCGTTCGACGCTCGCGCGCCACCAAACCAGCAGCGACCAACGCTGCCACGCCAAAATAGGTGCCGTGGGGAAAGCCTGTGAGCAGACGAGCAATGAGCATCGACTGATAGGACGGGGCCAGCGCACTGGCAAAGTTGCCGATCGCGAAAACCGCCATCAGTCCAATCAGGAAATTGCGACGGGCCCATTGCCCTCCCGCAACGGCCAGCAATGGAGCACCAATGACCACGCCCAGGGCATAGAAGCTTATAAGGTGACCGGCCTCGGGAATGGAAATAGCGAGGTCTTTTGCCGCATCAGGCAACAAACCCATAATCACGAACTCGCCAGTGCCAATGGCGAATCCACCCACACCGAGGGCCAGGATAGCAAGACGTTGACTTGTGCGACTTTGCTGGGGCGACACCACTTCATCGCCTGAAGATTCATCAAGCAGTTTGCTATCAACGTGGGACATAGACACTCGCGGTATTGGATAAAACAGAAGGCAAGATTCAACGATTAACGTGCAAGATGATCATAACGCAAGTATCGTTGAGTAAAATTCAATGAGCCGATGAGGCGCCATTCCACACGTCCTCATGAACCCGTCACGAGAACTCGCCTAATGCCTGCGTTATCAAGAGCCGATCTAGCTGATTTGAATGTCTTCTCCGTCATCTGCCGACGCCGAAGTTTTCGTTTGGCAGCGGCGGAACTGGGCGTATCAACTTCAGCCCTGAGCCATGCCATGCGTAATCTGGAAAATCGATTGGGCGTCAAGTTGCTCAACCGCACCAGTCGCTCCGTGGTGCCGACAGCTGCCGGCAGTGCGCTGGTAGAAGGTCTGGAACAAGGATTCGGGCAAATAGAAGCGGCCATGGGTGAACTGGAGCAGTATCGCAATGCCCCCATGGGAAGGTTGCGACTCAATGTGCCCCGTGACGCCTCGCGCTTGTTGTTGGGGCCGATTTTGGCCCGATTTTGCCAAACCTATTCCGATATCAAGCTTGAAATCATTGTCGACGACAACATGGTCGACATCATCAAGGCAGGCTTCGACGCCGGCATACGTTACGGTGCGACTGTTCCTCAGGACCTCGTCGCTGTGCCACTGACCAAACCTTTGAAATGGGTTGTTGTGGGCTCCCCGGTGTACTTGGAGCGACGCGGACGGCCGGAAAAGCCGGAGGATCTGCTGCAGCACGAATGCATAAGAATCCGGATTGGCGATAACTCAATCTACAAGTGGGAACTCGGCGACGGCGACGACGCGTGTGAAATCGATGTGCCCGGCCCAGTCATTGTGAATGAAACGGATATCGCCCTGGACGCCGCAATCGATGGCTTGGGCCTCGCTTACTGCCTGGAACTTCGCGTGACGCAGCAAATAGCTGATGGACGTCTGGAGGTGGTACTGCCGTCATGGGCCACCACCAGTGAACCTATGGTTATGTATTACCCCAGTCGCCGGCAGCTCCACCCAGGACTAAGACAACTGATCGAAGCCATCAGATCGGCCCACCTGTAACGCTCCTTGAACGAGCCCCTTACACAAGGGGCCCACTACCGTCTCTTCGCAGCGCTCACTCCTTTCGTGACTGCCTGAAACGGTGCAGCAATGGTTCGGTATATCCGTTGGGTTGACTGGTCCCTTGAAAAACCAGCGCACAGGCAGCCGTGAACGCGAGCGAACCGTCGTAGTCCTTCGACATAGGCTGATACGCAGCATCGCCAGCGTTTTGTGCATCCACGACCACCGCCATCCGTTCAAGTACCGCCATGACTTGCTCGCGGTTCACCACGCCGTGCCTGAGCCAGTTGGCCATATGCTGGCTGGATATCCGCAAGGTCGCTCGGTCCTCCATCAGTCCGACTTCATGGATATCGGGCACTTTCGAGCAACCCACCCCATGATCGACCCAACGCACGACATAGCCTAAAAGGCCTTGTGCGTTGTTCTCCAATTCCTCGGTAATCGCTTGTTGATCCCAATCACCGACGCGGCCCACGGGTATCTCCAGCAACTGGTCCTGCAGTTCAGTGATCTCACTGGCGGCTGCATCCTGCGCTATCCGGCTCTGCACAGATGTGACGTCAACCTGGTGATAGTGCATCGCGTGCAGTGTGGCGGCTGTAGGTGACGGCACCCATGCCGTACTCGCACCGGCCAAGGGGTGCGCCACTTTCTGCTCCAGCATGGCGCTCATCAGATCCGGCATGGCCCACATGCCCTTACCAATCTGCGCCCTGCCCTGCAGCTGGCAATCCAGGCCAACCAGCACGTTATTGCGCTCATAAGCCTTGAGCCATGAACTGGATTTCATTTCACCTTTGCGCATCATCGGGCCGGCTTCCATGGAGGTGTGCATCTCGTCACCCGTGCGATCAAGAAAGCCCGTGTTGATGAACACCAATCGCTCGGTGGCCTGGGCAATGCACGCCTTGAGATTAAGGCTGGTGCGCCGCTCTTCGTCCATGATGCCCATTTTCAAGGTATTCGCCGGCAGCCCGAGCATCTGCTCGACACGACTGAACAACTGACCGGTAAAGGCTACTTCCTCGGGACCGTGCATTTTCGGTTTGACGATGTAGACGCTGCCGGTGCGGGAATTGCCTTGATGCTTGAGATCATGCATCGCCGCAAGGCTGGTAACCACGGCGTCCAGAATCCCTTCGGGTACCTCTCTGCCTTCAATGTCCAGCAGTGCCGGAGTGGTCATCAGGTGTCCGACATTGCGCACTAGCATCAGCGAGCGTCCTGGCAATGTCAGGGAAGAGCCATCGACTCGAGTCCATTTGCGATCAGGGTTGAGACGGCGAATCACGGAGCGATCATTTTTTTGCAGGGTTTCGGTGAGGTCGCCCTTCATCAGCCCCAGCCAGTTGCGATACACCACGACCTTGTCAGCGGCATCGACCGCCGCCACCGAGTCTTCGCAATCCATGATGGTGGTCAGCGCTGCTTCCAATACGACGTCTTTGATCTGCGCGGCGTCGGTGCCTCCGATAGTACTGGCCCCATCAATCTGGATCTCGATGTGCAGGCCGTTGTTCAACAGCAAAATTGCACTTGGCGAGCCTGCATCACCCTGAAAACCCACCCACTGCTGCGGATGCTTCAGCCCGGTTGTCGTACCGCCCGCCAAAGCGATTCGCAGTTGGCCATTTTCGACGCTGTAGCGCGTGGAGTCGGCATGAGACCCCGACGCCAATGGCACGCTCCGATCGAGAAACGCGCGGGCATAGGCCACGACTTTCTGCCCGCGCGCCGCGTTGTACCCTGCGTTCTTACGCGCGCCCTCTTCATCGGCAATGGCATCTGTACCGTACAACGCATCGTATAAAGAGCCCCAACGGGCGTTCGCCGCATTGAGTGCGTAACGCGCATTCATTACCGGAACCACCAACTGGGGACCTGCCTGGGTGGCAATTTCGCTGTCTACATTGGTGGTGGTCACGGTAACGGCTGTCCGCACAGGTTGCAGATAACCAATCGATTGCAAAAAGCTGCGGTAGGTGGACTTGTCCTGCACCGGCCCCGGATGGTTACGGTGCCAAGCATCCAGTTGCGCCTGCAGGAGATCGCGCTTTTGCAACAGCGTACGGTTGCGAGGTGCGAGGTCGTGGACCAGTTGATCCAAGTCGTTCCAGAAAACGTTGCTGTCCAGACCCGTGTCAGGCAGCGCTTCGTCTTCGATAAAACGTAGCAATTGCGGCGCGATTGTCAGGGTGCCTCTACGCAGGAAATCGGTCATAGCGTCCTCGGTTCCGTCACAGGAATGGAATACTTATTGTTGTGAAGGCCGCTAGTGTCACCGATATTGCATTT
Source organism: Pseudomonas sp. TH39(2020) (assembly GCF_016650715.1). NCBI lineage: Bacteria > Pseudomonadati > Pseudomonadota > Gammaproteobacteria > Pseudomonadales > Pseudomonadaceae > Pseudomonas > Pseudomonas sp. TH39(2020). The sequence continues at coordinate 984,103 of NZ_JAEKFF010000008.1, forward strand.
TGAATTCAATATACATTATCAACTGAAAGCCGTTGATATTAGGGGAAACCTCGCCAGCATCTCCCGGATTTGTTGTGAGGAGGCCGCAGTCTCCGCGGTTGGACACGCTTGCAAACGTCCGCACGGCGACACCTGCAATACTTGAGCGAGCAGCCGCGCCACTTCAGACATGTGCGTCGCTTCCAGACCTTGTCGGGTAATGAACTGAGTACCGAGTCGCAGTGCCTGATGGCCGGCGAGTGATGGGTCGACGCACGTACCGATGAGGATGCCGTGAGCCTGCAATGCGGTCATGACCACCCGCGGATCGACGCTTTTTGCTAACGGTAACAACAGCTGATGGGTATATATTTCGCCGCTGTTGGCCGCGAGGACAGGCATTCCGATGCTGCGCAGTGACCGGTGCAATGCGGCGCTGTTGGCGATGATTTTGGCCGCGTACTCGGCGCCATTGGCCTGGGCTTCGGTCAGGGTAACCAACAATGATGGCAGTCGCCCCGCGTCGTAATTGGCGAGCATCCGCGTGTCGAGCAGATCACGCAGCGGCTGCGCGTCTCGCGGGTCGCGTCCCAGCACCAGCCCTTGGGGCCGTCCGGGCAAGGTTTTGTAAGTGGAGCTGCTGATCAGATCAACGCCCGCGTCGAACGGGTTGGGGTACGTACCTCCGGCAATCAACCCCAATACATGAGAAGCATCAAATAGCGTTTTGGCGCCCACGGTGCGGGCCGCTTGCACGACGGGAGCAATATCGTCGGCCTTGATCATGATGCTGCGTCCCAACACCACCAGCCTGGGCCTGGATTGCTCGATCAACTCGACGGCGCGTGCGGTATCAAGCCGGCAAGCGGTGCGATCGAACGGCAGATCCTCGACCACCAGGCCAGCCATTTGCGGAGTGCCACCTCGGCGTTGGCTCAAATGACCACCATGCTCGGCAGCCGGTGCCAGCACGCGATCGCCCGGTTGGCAGTAAGCATGAAAAATGGCCAGGTTGGCCAACGTACAACTGGCCAGCCTGACTTCTGCCCATGCCGCGTTAAACAACGTCATGGCGGCCTGACTGGCACGAATTTCAAGCTCGCTGACCAGCTCGGTTTCCGGCTGTTCCTTACAGTGAGTTGGCCCCATCGCCGGGTATGCACTGAGCGCCGGACTATAGGCCGCCATCGCTCGGGCGCTGGGGATATTGGCACCGGCATAGAGCATCAGGCGCTGCTGCTCCAACTGCGGCAGGCGATCGGCACAGGCCGCCAGCAAAGCGTCGAGATCAAGCGCCATGATTCGGCTCCCTAGCGGCGAATGGAGTCTGGATGTTCGGAGTCATCGCGAACCATCAGCATGATGGCGTCGCGTTTCTCCAGAAGATGGTGACGAAGGATGCTGCTCAATCGTTTGCCGTCTCGCGCTTGTAAAGCCTCGATCATATCTTCGTGATCGTGCAACGCCCTTTCCCACTTCGGAGCCTGCTGGTTGGACAGAAAACGCAGCGCCTGGATACGACGATTCAATGACAGGTACACCTGGCGCAACGCCGAGTTGCGTGCGGCCAGGTTGATCAGATCGTGGATGGCGCGGTTGCGCTGGTAATAGCCCGGCAAGTCGTTCTGGTTCTTGCTGACCACCATGGCGTAGTGCAGCGCTTTGATCTCCTCGATTTCCTGAAGCGTGATGCGTTCGCAGGCCAGCTCGCCAGCGAAGGCTTCAATCCCGCTCATCAGCTCGAAGGTTTCGCGAATTTCCAGTTCCGACATGCGCGCAACACTCGCACCGCGGTTGGGGTTGATCTCGATCAGGCCTTCGACGGCGAGCACCTTCAACGCTTCGCGTAAAGGGGTGCGGGAAATGCCCAGAGTTTCGCAGAGCTCGCGCTCGTTGAGTTTCTTTCCGGGTGCCAGTACGCCTTCGGTAATAAAGCTGCGCAGGTGTTCCACGACCATGTCGTGCAAACGCTGGCGTTCAACCTTGGGCATCAATCGAGGGCTGGCGAGCGCCCCCAACTCTTCAATGTTTTGCATTCAAAATCCTCATCAGCATCGCTTGAAAGCCATGCCTTATTCAAAAACATCCCGGTTAATGCCGAATATTAGCGCAATTATTACGATTGACACAGCAAGATGACGTGCTAACGTATTTTGAATTCAAAATACAACAACAAGGAGTCACCTATGCTGAAGCTTGATTTCCACCCCGCCGGCCGTCACTTTCTGCAAATCCCTGGCCCGAGCCCGGTTCCGGATCGCATCCTGCGAGCCATGAGCTATCCCACCATAGATCACCGTGGCCCGGAATTCGGAGAGCTGGGGCTTAAAGTGCTGGAGGGCATCAAAAAGATCTTCAAGACCCGTCATCCTGTCGTTATCTACCCCGCCTCAGGCACCGGCGCCTGGGAAGCGGCGCTGTGCAACACACTGAGCGCTGGCGACGAAGTATTGATGTTTGAAACCGGCCATTTCGCCACCCTCTGGCAAAAAATGGCACTGAGCCTGGGCCTCAAGCCGCAATTTATCGGCCGGCCCGGAATCGAAGGCTGGCGCGGTGGGGTTGATGCGCAAATGATCGAAGAGCATCTGCGCGCCGACAGCAGTCACCGCATCAAGGCAGTTTGCGTCGTGCATAACGAAACCAGCACGGGTGTGACCTCGGATATCGCTTCCGTTCGCAAGGCCATCGACGCCGCCGGTCATCCGGCGCTGCTGTTGGTGGATACCATTTCCGGCCTCGCATCAGCCGACTATCGTCATGATGAATGGGGTGTAGACGTCACCGTCTCCGGTTCGCAAAAAGGGCTCATGCTCCCGCCGGGCATCAGCTTCAACGCCCTGTCCCCAAAAGCCTTGGAGGCCAGCAAAACAGCAGGTCTGCCGCGCAGTTTCTGGGCCTGGGACGAAATCGTTGAAATGAACAAGACCGGCTATTGGCCGTATACCCCCAACACCAACCTGTTGTATGGATTGTCCGAGGCCCTCGACATGATCCTCGGCGAAGGGCTGGACAATGTGTTTACCCGCCACAACCGCCTCGCCCATGCCTGCCGCACAGCCGTGAATGCCTGGGGCCTGCAAATCCAGTGCGCCGATCCGAGCGTGTACAGCCCCGTGTTGACCGGCGTGATGACACCCGATGGCATCGACGCCGATGTCGTACGCAAGACCATCTACGAGCGCTTCGACATGTCCTTGGGAACGGGCCTGGGCAAGATGAAAGGCCGCATGTTCCGCATCGGCCACTTGGGTGACTGCAATGATCTGATGCTGATGGCCACACTGACCGGCTGCGAAATGGGCTTGCAAATGGCCGGGGTGAAACTGCAGTCCAGTGGCGTACTGGCGGCCATGGATTACCTGGGAGGGCAATCCGTGCCACTGCGGCGCGAATGATGTGAAAGGAGCTGCGGCATCTGCCGCAGCTCCCCTGATCCGACTAACTATCCCGAATCATCGCGTTTGTCAGCGTGAACAATAAGAAACTGGAGATAGAACATGAAGTTTTTACGTCTGCGCCCCACAACGGTGGTGCTATTCATGCTGTGCGCCATGTATTTCATTACCTACCTGGACCGCGTCAATGTCAGTACGGCAGCGGTCGGTTTCGGTAAGGAATTCAATCTGACCAAAACGGAGATTGGCATCGTCTTCTCTGCTTTTGCGTATCCCTACCTGGTATTTCAGATCATCGGCGGCTGGGTCAGCGACCGGTTCGGCGCCAAGCGCACGCTGGTGGTGTGCGGGCTGATCTGGGCCAGCGCTACCGTGTTGACCGGTCTCGCGGGTGGCTTCGTCTCCCTCATCGTCGCGCGGGTGCTCCTTGGCCTTGGCGAAGGTGCCACCTTTCCTGCAGCAACGGCGGCGATGTCACGTTGGGTACCCAAGGAGAAACGCGGATTTGCACAAGGCATCACCCATGCCTTCGCGCGTCTTGGCAATGCCCTGGCCCCGGCGGCGATGATCGCGGTCATGGCGACCTATGGTTGGCGAGAATCGTTCTACGTCTGCGCGGGCATCAGCTTCGTCTGGGTGGCGGTCTGGGCGTTGGTCTTCACGGAGCTGCCAAAGGATCATCCGCGCATCTCGCAACAAGAGCTGGCTGTGTTGCCGCCACCCAAGGTCAAGAGTAAGGAGCCTCTGGCCTGGGGACGTCTGTTCAAACGCATGGCGCCGGTGACGATCGTCTACTTCTGCTACGGATGGACGCTTTGGTTGCTGCTGAGCTGGGTACCGATGTACTTCATGAACATGGGCCTTGATCTGAAGGGCACCGCGATCTTCGCCTCCACGGTGTTCTTTGGCGGTGTCGTTGGCGACACCTTGGGAGGCATCGTCAGTGACCGCATCTACGCCCGAACCAAAAATCTGAACAAGGCACGCAGCCTGATGGTCGCGATCTGCCTCGGGCTGACGCTGCTGTCCCTGGTACCGCTGATGTTCACCAAGGATATACACATTTCCCTGGCGTGCCTGGCCATCGGCTTCTTCTTCTCCGAGATGACGATCGGCCCGATGTGGGCTATCCCGATGGACATCGCGCCTGATCATTGCGGTACCGCCAGCGGCATGATGAACACGGGGTCGGCCATGGCGGCTATCGTCAGTCCAGTGGCGGCCGGATTCTTGATCGACAAATTCGGCAACTGGCAGCTGCCGTTCCTGGTCAGCATCATCCTGCTGGCTATTGGCGTGATTCTGTCCTTCCGCATGAAGCCTCAGAACAAGTTTGAGTATGTGAAAGCGCCCCTGCCGTCGACAACTGATGCGCAAACCGCACCTGTCATCAGTAAATAACTTGCAGCTACCCCCCCGCCTGCGGGCGGGGTCTTGAACAATGGAGCGAACACCTTGAACACAACATTCAACCCTTCGCGTCTGGCGCAACTGCTCGTCGACGCGCAACGACAGCGCAGCTCGTTGCGCGAGCTCGACAACGACTTGTACCCTGCCGATATGGCCGCCGCCTACCTTACTCAGAAGGAGATTTTTCGCCTGCGCGGGGTCGAACCCGGCGGCTGGAAGATTGGCTCGAAATCCCATACCGGACCGATCCAGGGCTCACCGCTGCCACGGGACTGCCTGTTTCCATCTGCCAGCCGGTTCGATCGTGCCGCTTACGCGCCGGTTGGCCTGGAATTGGAAATCGCCTTTCGCTTCAACCGTGCCTTCAGCCCTCGTGATCAGGCGTACAGCGAAGATGAGGTCATGGCCGGCATTGGTGAAATGGCAGCAACCATCGAAATCGTTTCCAGTCGTTTTGCCGCTTGGCCGCGGATCGAACCCCTGACCCAATTGGCAGACCTGCTTAACCATGGCGCCCTGGTGATTGGCGAATTCGTCCCTTACGAAGCAGGTTTCGATTTCGTTCATCCTGAGCTCGAACTGACGTTGGGCGGCAACAGCATCGTGCCAGCGGCGGTCGCCAACCCGGCGGGCGATCCTCGACGACTGCTGCCGTGGCTGGTCAACCATCACACCCGCCAGGGATTGAAGTTGCCCCGGGAGTTCGTCATCACGACGGGGTCCTACACCGGTATGTACTTCGCCGAAGGCCCCGGGCAGGTGGACGGGCAGATTGGAGGTTTGCCTGCACTATCGCTGACGCTGGTCTAGCGGCACCCCGGTCGGCTGTAGCCCTCCTTGAGGAAAGCACAGACGGCCGGCTTTTCCATCCGCGATTCAAAGACATGAATCTTTCAAGAGTCGGCATAGGGGACGGCCTTCATAGGCCGCGCCCCTGTATCGTAAGCGTCCTACCAAGGCACGTCCGTATGCGGTTAAAGCGAAAATGTGAAAGTACGACATTCATCGATAGGAGCTAACGTGATGGTTGCGGATTGGAATGGTCAGGTAGCGCTAGTCAGTGGAGCCGGCAGTGAACAGGGAATTGGCATCGCGATTGCGAAACGTCTGGGCAGCTTGGGCGTCAAGTTGATCGTCACCGGTAGCAGCGCTCGGATAAATGATCGAGTGGCCGAACTACGTGCTGCGGGATTTGAAGCCGAGGGCCGTTCGACAAACCTGTGTGAGGAGTCTCAAGTACTGGAGTTTACGAGTTGGGCTGAATCAGTTTGGGGGCGGATCGATATTCTCGTGAACAATGCCGGCATGGCCGCGCAAGGCCACCCAGAGCCTTTTGCCGATGTAGCGAGTATGAGTTTGGAAACCTGGAATCTTTCAATTACACGCAACCTGACAACTGCTTTTCTGTTGACCCGTGCAGTTTTGCCGGGGATGCGGCGCAGGGGCTATGGCCGTATCGTCAATATCAGCTCCACTACTGGTACTCGGGCCGGCAATCCGGGAGAAGCCGCTTACGCTGCTGCTAAAGCGGGAATGATAGGTATGAACATGAGCCTGGCCCTTGAGGTTGCGGGGTACGGAATCACAGTGAATTCGGTCGCACCCGGATGGATTGCCACAGGTTCGAGCACTCCTGATGAGTTGGAAGCAGGGCGGTATGTCCCGATCGGTCGGTCCGGTCGTCCAGAAGAGGTCGCCGCAGCTGTTACCTTTCTTGCGTCACCTGAGTCCAGTTACATCACTGGGGAGGTACTTGTCATCGACGGTGGCAATTGCTTGGTGGAGAACAAGGCCTTTAAGAAATAACCGAAAGTCCACGGCCCTTGATGCAGGTAATCAGGACGGCGCAGCCGAGAGATTTGTCAGATTTCGAAGAGGCGTCAATCAAGGAAAGGCTGGACAGCGTGCAAACGGCCGCCAGCGCCTTCGCGCTGTTGATGATCCTCGCCAGCGCGGTGGCCATCTTGTTTAGCATCGGGGTGTCTGTAGTGATCATCAAGTATGTGAAATCGACTCTTGGAGCGGAACCTGAAGAGGTGGCCGACGCGATTCGCCGGCTCGCGGATGGTGAATTGAATCAGTCGATCATCACATCTCATCCCAATAGCGTCATGGGCATACTGAGGAGCGCGTTGGCAAGGCTCGGCGCATTACACCAACGCCCGCGTATCAGCGCTCTCGCCACGAACTTAAAAAGTTCGAATGCTGTCAGCCCACCTCAAGCGCATCCTGAAATTTGATCGCTTTCGACTACGTGGCATGAGTTGTTAGCTTACGGCGGGACTTTCCCCCGCAAGATTGTGCCCATGCTCGGCGCACAACAAAAGCCCCCGGCCTTTCGGCCAGGGGCTTTGTCAGCAACCTGAATCCCGCCAGATTGGCGGGATTCTTTTTGACTCAAGGTTTACTCGGGGCGTCGTACGTATTGTCGATAAACCGGCTGCCAGAAATGCTGCTCGATGGCTGCCTGCAATGCCTCCTCGGACATGGGCGGGGCAACGCTGTCGCGCTGGGCTGCCATACCAACGGCAAACGCGATGCGCTTGCTCACGGCCTGGACATCGCGCAACGCAGGCAGCATCTGCCCTGCCCCGGCGCTCTCGGCCAGCGCTTGGGCCGAGGCCATCAGCATACCGTCAGTGATGCGCGTCGCCTTGCTGGCGATCGCCCCCAAGCCGATACCGGGGAAGATGTAGGAGTTATTGCACTGGGCAATGGGGAAGGTTTTGCCCAACAGCTCGATCGGCAAAAACGGACTGCCGGTGGCCACCAAAGCCTGCCCCTCGGTCCATTGCAGGATGTCCTTGGGATGCGCTTCGATCTGCGAGGTCGGGTTGGACAACGGCATGATAATCGGTTGCGGACAATGGGCATGCATCGTCTCGATGATCTGCTGGGTGAACAGACCTGCCTTGCCGGATACGCCGATCAACACAGTGGGTTTGGCGTTGCTCACTACCTCCTGCAGCGACGGCCAGTCACCGCTAAAGTCCCAGTGCGCCAGCGACTCGCTAGGGTGAGCCAGGCGTTGCTGGAAATCGTAGAGGTCGGGCTGGCGATCGGTCAGCAAACCTTTGCTGTTAAGCAGGTACACCCGGCTGCGTGCCTGGGGCTCGCTCAGTCCTTCCAACTGCATGGCAGCAATGATCTGCTCGGCAATGCCGCACCCAGCCGATCCAGCACCGACAAAGGCGACCGTCTGTTCGGACAGGCGCTGGCCCTTGACCTTACAGGCCGCCAACAAGGTACCGACGGTCACGGCGGCGGTGCCCTGAATGTCGTCGTTGAAGCAACACAGCTGATCGCGATAGCGCGCCAGTAATGGCATGGCATTGGTCAGGGCAAAGTCTTCGAACTGCAAAATCGCTTCGGGCCAGCGACGTTGTATGCCCTCCACAAAAGCCTGCAGGAACTGATCATATTCAGCCCCGCGGATGCGCTCTTCCCGTAGGCCGAAGTACAAGGGGTCCGCCAGCAGCTGCGGATTATTAGTCCCCACGTCGAGAACCACCGGTAGCGTGTAGGCCGGACTGATGCCACCGCAAGCGGTATACAGTGACAGCTTGCCGATGGGAATGCCCATGCCGCCGACACCCTGGTCGCCAAGCCCCAGGATGCGCTCGCAATCACTGACAACGATGACCTTTACATGGTCCTTGGTGACATTGTTGAGGATTTCGTCGATGCGCTCGCGGTCCGCAATGCTGATGAACAATCCACGATGGCTGCGGTAGATACGGGAGAATTCCTGACAGGCTTTACCGACGGTGGGCGTGTAGATAATTGGCAGCATTTCATCGAGATGGTCATCGACCACCCGATAGAACAGGGTTTCGTTAGAGTCTTGAATCGAGCGCAACAGGATGTGTTTGTCCAGATCGGTCGCGCAACCCTGGAACTGCTGGTAAGCGCGCTGGGCCTGCTGATCGATCGTTTCGACCTGCTGCGGAAGCAACCCTCGCAAATGCAAGGCGTCACGCTCTTGCAGGTCAAACGCCGTACCTTTGTTAAGAAGCGGAGTTCCCAACAAAGTAGGGCCTTGGAAAGGGATTTGTAGCGTGCGATCGATGGGATTATTCATTTCGTTCTCCTGCACTTATTGAATTTTGAATTCAATATACACTTTTGATATCGAATTCCAAGACACGCTGTTTGTTGACTTGGGACAGTTGTAGCCAGGAAACGAGGATGACCCACGGTCTCCTCAACTGTGCCAGCATCCATACCAGCCATATTGCTCTGACACTTCCAGGTCGGTCTGATACAGATCCGAAAGGTTATCGCTGGTCAGAATCTCGCTCTTGGGACCATCGGCTACCACTTGCCCTTCGTTGATCAACACCACGCGATCAATCTCGGGAATTATTTCGTTAATGTGGTGAGTGGTAATAATCATCGCCCGACCTTCGCCACAAAAGCTGCGCATCAGTTTCAGCAAGCCCAGACTCGCCCCCATATCGAGGCCACTGGTGGGCTCATCGAGGATCAATGCCTGCGGATCGTGAACCAGCGCGCGGGCCAGTAACAGGCGGCGTTTTTGCCCCGTGGACAGGCGCTGAAACATGTGTTGTTCATCGACAGACATGCCCAGTTTTGCCATGAGATCTCGTGCCAGTGCGACCTGATCATCAGTGGGTTTTATATGATCATGTGCACCTATAGCGCCAAAAAAACCTGAGATGACAACATTCAGCGCCGAGGTATAAGGGGTGTAATCTTCCTGCAGGTCCTGCGAGACAAAGCCGATCTTGCTGCGCAGGCTCCAAAGGTTGACCCTTTCATCGCCAAACAGCTTGAGATAGCTGCCTGGCTTGTCGACGGGGTGGATCTCCCGAGTCATCAGTTTCAACAGTGTGCTTTTGCCTGCCCCATTAGGGCCGAGGATGGCGACGCGTTCGTTGTAACCGATTTTCAGTGAGATCCGATCAAACACTTGGGTCTGTTGTTGATAGGCGGTGACTTGGTTCAACTCGATCATCGTTTTGCCTTTATGAGCGGTTGGTCTCTTGCTGCGGGCAACGACCTGTTTGTGTTGGTTGGAGGCAGGCAGAGCAAGGGGGAACGAGGCGAGCAAGTTCCCCCTTTAGTTGTGACGAGACGCCAATGCCGCAAAGCATGGGAATGATCAGTTACAGGACTTCGCGGGACGGCTGGCCATCCACCAGGCGTTGGATGCGCAGTGGATTAGCGTTCTTCAACGGCTCCGGTAACAGGCTGTCGGGGTAGTTCTGGAAGCACACCGGGCGCAGGAACCGATCGATAGCCAGGGTGCCGACCGACGTGCCGCGTGCATCGGACGTCGCCGGATAGGGACCGCCGTGGACCATCGAATCGCAGACTTCGACGCCGGTTGGGTAGCCGTTGAGCAGGATCCGTCCGACCTTCTGTTCCAGCATTGGCGTCAGCTCACCAAATTGCTCGAAGTCCGCCGGCTCGCCAATGATCGTCGCCGTCAGTTGCCCGTGCAGGCCGTTCAACGCGGCACTGAGTTGCGCCTGATCGGCAACTTCGACGAACACCGTGGTCGGGCCGAACACTTCGTCCTGCAGCACTTCGTCGCCATTGATCAACAGGCTGACATCGGCTTTGAACAGTTGCGGCTGGGCCTGATTACCCTGCTGTGCCTGGCCGGCCAGATGCTCGATGCCCGGATGAGCGAGGAGTTTTTGCAAGCCTTTTCCATAGCTGCTCAAGGTTCCGGCATTGAGCATCGTTTGCGCGGGTTGATCGCCCATCAGTCCCGCCACCTGTTGCACAAACGCGCTGAACTGCGGCGAACGAATGCCGATCACTAGCCCCGGGTTGGTGCAGAACTGACCGCACCCCTGAACCACCGAAGCGGTCAGGTCACGGGCGACGCTTTCTGCCCGAGCGGCCAGCGCCTGCGGCAAGACGATCACCGGGTTGATGCTCGACATCTCGGCGAACACCGGGATTGGCTGCGCACGTGTCGCCGCCATGTCGCACAACGCTCGGCCACCCTTCAGCGAACCAGTAAAGCCGACCGCCTGAATCGCCGGATGCTTGACCAGCGCTCCGCCCACTCCGCCGCCGTAAATCATGTTGAACACGCCGGCCGGCATGCCGGTTTTTTCTGCGGCGCGGATGATTGCATCGGCGACCAGTTCGGCCGTGGCCATGTGGCCGCTGTGGGCCTTGAACACCACCGGGCAGCCAGCGGCCAATGCCGAAGCGGTGTCGCCACCGGCGGTGGAGAACGCCAAGGGAAAGTTGCTGGCGCCAAACACGGCGACCGGTCCGAGGCCGATGCGGTACTGACGCAGGTCCGGACGCGGCAGCGGTTTGCGTTCAGGCAACGCCTGATCGATGCGCGCACCGTAGAAATCACCGCGACGCAGCACGTTAGCGAACAGGCGCATCTGGCCGCTGGTGCGACCGCGTTCGCCTTGGATGCGTGCGGCAGGCAGCGCGGTTTCACGGCAGACCAGCGCGACAAAGTCATCACCGAGGGCGTCCAGCTCATCGGCGATGGCGTCAAGGAACTCGGCACGTTTGGCTGCGCTCAGGCTGCGGTAGACCGGATAGGCGCAAGCCGCCGCCAATGCTGCACGGTCGACCTCTTCAAAAGTAGCCTGGTGAAAACTGTAAGGCAGGTTATCGCCAGTGCTGGCATCAACGCTTTTGAAGATGATAGTGCCGGCCGCACTGCGCTGACCGCCGATGTAGTTGTGACCAAGAATTCGGGTCATGCCTATCTCCTTAAAGGGTGCCAACGGTGCCGGGCTCGAACGCCGCTTCAACCGGTGCAATACCGTTGATCAACGGGGCGCCGAACTCGGCCTGACTGATCTCGAACACGTCACCCGGCTGGGTGCGAATGCCGTCGGCAAAGGACAGGGTCGCGGTGCCGAAGAAGTGAATGTGTACATCGCCAGGGCGCAGGAACTGGCTGTATTTGAAATGGTGGTACTCAAGGTTTTCCAGGCTGTGGCACATGTTGGCCTCGCCACTGAGAAACTCGTTCTGCCACAGCACTTCGCCGTCGCGCAGGATGCGACTGGTGCCCGCCAGATGCTCCGGCAATTCACCAACCCGAAGTTCCGGGCCATAACTGCAACTGCGCAATTTGGAGTGGGCCAGGTAAAGGTAATTCTTGCGTTCCATTACGTGATCGGAGAACTCATTGCCCACGGCAAAACCGAGTCGATACGGTTTGCCGTCATGACCGATGACGTAGAGGCCGCTGAGCTCCGGCTCCTCCCCCGCGTCTTCGGCGAACGGTGGCAGCGGGAACGGATGGCCCGGACGCACGACGATACTGCCGTCGCCCTTGTAGAACCATTCCGGTTGCACACCGGCCTGCCCTGTCGTCGGTTTGCCGCCCTCCACGCCCCATTTGAAGATGCGCATGGTGTCGGTCATCGCGGCTTCATCGCCGACTTGCTGGTGCATCTTGTCCCGGGCCGACGCACTGCCCAAATGGGTCAGCCCCGTACCGCTGACCAGCATGTGCGCCGGGTCCGGGTGATCCAGCGGTGGCAGGATGCGCAACGTGGCCAACAGTTCTGCATAGTCATGGCTGACGCCCAGGCCCAGGGTTTTCACCTGCTGCTCAAGATTGACGCCGGCCTCGATCGCGGCCAACGCCAGGTCGCGAACCGTGCGCGCGTCCTGCACTTCGCGCACCAGACCGTCTTCGACCACGCCCACCCGGCGCTCGCCGTTACTCAATTCGAACTGAACTAAACGCATGATTTTCTCCTGTAAACAATCTTGAAGTCGGCATCGCACCCTGTGGGAGCGAGACCGGCTTGCCGGCGAAGAGGCAGTCACATCCAACAGTAAGGCTGACTGACACTCCGCTTTCGCGAGCAGGCTCGCTCCCACAGTTGATAGGTGTGAATTCTCAGGTGCGGGTAGCGCCTCGGGCGCTGGCAGCGAACTGATCGGCCGGCAGTACGTGCTTGCGTTCCAGCAGGCGATAGACCACACCGGTCAGCACCAACCCGAACACCATCACACCCGAAAGGAAATACAGGCCCGAGGCCAGGTTGCCGGTGTATTCCTTGAGCGCGCCGATCACGAACGGACCGATGTAGCCGCCGAGGTTGCCCACCGAGTTGATCAAGGCAATCCCGGCCGCGGCACTGGCGCCGGCAAAGAAGCGGCCCGGCAAGGTCCAGAACACCGCGGTGCAGGAAAACAACGCGAAGGCCACCAGGCACAACGCCGCCAGTTGCAGCACCGGCACGGTCAGCCAGGCGCTGAGGAACAGGCCGATGGCACCCAACACGTAAAGCACCGCCAAGTGGCCGTAACGATCATTCAAACGGTCGGAACTGCGCGGAATGATCAGCAACCCGATGATCCCGAAGATGTACGGCACCGATGACACAAAACCGGTCACCAGGTCCGTGCCACCGAACTGCTTGATCAGGGTCGGCAGCCACAAGCCCAGGCCGTAGATGCTCAGGGTCACCGGCAGATAGAACAGCGCCAGCAACAACACACGTTTGTCCTTGAGGGCGTGCAACGGATTGCCGTGGCGGGTCTGGCCGTATTCCTCAAGATCCTTTCTCAGCTCGCCGGTCAGCCAGTCCTTTTCGGCCTGGTCCATCCACTTCACCTGTTTCGGACCGTCCGGCAGCCAACGCAGCACCGGCCAGGTCAACAGGATCGCCGGGGTGCCGATGACGATGAACAGCCACTGCCAGCCATGCAGACCAAGAACGCCGTCCATGCCGAGCAGACCGCCGGACACCGGGCCGGTGATCAACATGGCGATGGGTTGGGAAAGGATGAATAACCCGAGGATCTTGCCGCGATGGCGCACAGGAAACCATTGAGTGATGTAGTACAGAACGCCCGGGAAGAACCCGGCTTCCGCCGCGCCGAGCAGAAAGCGCATCACATAGAAACTGTGCGGCCCCTGGACGAACGCCATGCCGATGGTGATGGCGCCCCAGGTGATCATGATTCGCGCGAACCAGCGCCGCGCGCCAAAGCGTTCGAGCATCAGGTTGCTGGGGATTTCCAGCAGGAAATAGCCAATGAAAAACAGCCCGGCACCCAGCCCGTAAGCCGCGTCACCGATGCCGAGGTCGGCGCCCATGTGCAATTTGGCGAAGCCTACGGCGGAGCGATCCACATAGGCGATCAGGTACAGCAGGATCAAGAAGGGAATCAGTTTCAGCGTGATGCGACGAATAAGCCGCAGTTCCTGGCTCATGAGATCGGTCTCCGATTGTTGTTGTTATAGAACCTCGGGGGACGCCTCTCGCGGAAAACCGCCAGGGCAATCCCTCCGTTGAGATGGACTATATAGTAATACTATTTATGCAACAACACTTCCAAACGGCCCGTTTTGAGCTTATGTTACGCCTCAGCTCGAACAATATAGTCATACAATAAGAGAACTGATCATGTCTGATAAGAAACCCACCCTGCGCTCCGCCCAATGGTTTGGCACCGCCGACAAGAACGGCTTCATGTACCGCAGCTGGATGAAGAATCAGGGTATCGCCGACCACCAGTTCCACGGCAAACCGATCATCGGCATTTGCAACACCTGGTCGGAATTGACCCCGTGCAACGCGCATTTCCGCCAGATTGCCGAGCACGTCAAACGCGGGGTGATCGAGGCCGGTGGCTGGCCGGTGGAGTTCCCGGTGTTCTCCAACGGCGAATCCAACCTGCGTCCAACCGCCATGTTCACCCGTAACCTGACGAGCATGGATGTCGAAGAAGCCATTCGCGGCAACCCGATTGACGGTGTTGTGCTGCTGACTGGTTGCGACAAAACCACACCGGCGTTGTTGATGGGTGCTGCCAGTTGTGACGTACCGGCGATCGTCGTCACCGGCGGGCCGATGCTCAACGGCAAGCACAAGGGTCAGGACATCGGCTCGGGCACCGTGGTCTGGCAGCTCAGCGAGCAGGTCAAGGCCGGCACCATCACCCTTGACGATTTCCTCGCGGCCGAGGGCGGCATGTCCCGCTCGGCCGGCACCTGCAACACCATGGGCACCGCCTCGACCATGGCCTGCATGGCCGAAGCACTCGGCACCTCCCTGCCCCACAACGCGGCGATTCCAGCGGTGGATGCGCGCCGTTATGTACTGGCGCACATGTCCGGCATGCGTGCGGTGGAGATGGTGCGTGAAGATTTGAAGCTGTCGAAGATCCTCACCAAGGAAGCCTTCGAAAACGCCATCCGCGTGAACGCGGCCATCGGCGGTTCGACCAACGCGGTGATCCACTTGAAAGCCATCGCCGGCCGCATTGGCGTGGATCTGGAACTGGATGACTGGACCCGCATCGGTCGCGGCATGCCGACCATCGTCGACCTGCAACCGTCCGGGCGCTTTCTGATGGAAGAGTTTTATTACGCCGGTGGCCTGCCGGCCGTATTGCGCCGCCTCGGTGAAGCCAACCTGATTCCGCATCCGAACGCTTTGACCGTCAACGGCAAGACCCTCGGTGAGAACACCAAGGACGCGCCGATCTACGGCCAGGATGAAGTGATCCGCACCCTCGACAACCCGATCCGCGCCGACGGCGGCATCTGTGTGTTGCGCGGCAACCTGGCGCCACTGGGTGCAGTGCTCAAACCATCCGCGGCCACCGCCGAGTTGATGCAGCATCGCGGCCGCGCCGTGGTGTTCGAGAACTTTGACATGTACAAGGCGCGGATCAACGATCCGGAACTGGATGTGGATGCCAACTCGATTCTGGTGATGAAGAACTGCGGCCCAAAGGGTTATCCGGGCATGGCCGAAGTCGGCAACATGGGCTTGCCAGCCAAACTGCTGGCCCAGGGCGTGACCGACATGGTGCGTATTTCCGATGCGCGCATGAGCGGTACGGCATATGGCACGGTGGTGTTGCACGTCGCTCCGGAAGCCGCAGCCGGTGGGCCTTTGGCGACGGTGAAGGAAGGTGACTGGATCGAGCTCGACTGCGCAAGCGGGCGTCTGCATCTGGACATTCCGGACGCGGAACTGGCGGCGCGCATGGCGGATCTGCAACCGCCGCAAAACCTTATCGTGGGCGGTTATCGTCAGCTTTACATCGACCATGTGTTGCAGGCAGATCAGGGTTGCGATTTCGACTTTCTGGTCGGTTGCCGCGGCTCTGAAGTGCCTCGCCACTCCCACTAATCACATCAATCCCCTGTGGGAGCGAGCTTGCTCGCGAAGGCGGTTTATCATTCGACATCTTCGTTGTCTGACACCCCGCCTTCGCGAGCAGGCTCGCTCCCACTTTATTTGCACCTGCCTCAAGATCGTGCCACGCCTGTTATCATGCGCGCCACCCCATCACACAGGATCGCGCCGCTCCCCATGGATTACCGCAAACTCTCCGACCGCAAAAGCATGCACTCGCGCATCGTCCAGGAACTGGGCATGCAGATCGTTTCCGGGCGTTTCAAACCGGACGACAAACTGCCCGCCGAAGCCCTGCTGTGCGAAGAGTACGCGGTCAGCCGGCCGGTGCTGCGCGAAGCCACTCGGGTGTTGGTCGCCAAGGGCCTGGTGTATTCCCGACCGCGGGTTGGCACCGTGGTCAAACCGCGCCGGGAATGGCACATGCTCGACCCGGACGTGCTGCACTGGTTGATGCAAAGCAGCCCGCAGAATGAGTTTTTCAGCCTGCTGACCAGTGTGCGCAGCATCATCGAACCGGCTGCTGCTGCGCTGGCTGCGCAGTTCGCCACCGACGATGACATCGCCTCCATCAGTGAAGCCTACCAACGCATGGAGGCCGCACCGACCCCCGAAGCGCTGTTGCAACCGGACCTGGATTTCCACAGCCGGATTGCCCACGCGACCCATAACGACTTGCTGGCGAATCTTTGCAACATGCTGTCGGTGGCGATTACCGAAGCGTTGAAGCATTCCAACCAGCG